>NZ_JBYOJO010000007.1:0-214809 GCF_057798955.1 Cupriavidus sp. 207A1
GCCCAGTGCCGGGCGATATCGACACGGCGGCAGATCCACACCTTGTCGTGTCCCTGCACGTAATCGAGGAAGCGCTGCAGCGCGCGGAAGCGGCCCGGGCGGCCGAGCAGGCGGCAGTGCATGCCGACCGACAGCATCTTGGGGCTGTCCTGTCCCGCGGGATCGCCTTCTTCATACAGCACGTCGAACGCATCCTTGAGGTACTGGAAGAACTGCTCGCCGGTATTGAAGCCCTGCGGCGTGGCGAAGCGCATGTCGTTCGAATCCAGCGTGTACGGCACCACCAGGTGCGGCTTCTTCTCGCCGCCGCTGACTTCGACCTCGGTCCAGAACGGCAGGTCGTCGCCGTAGTAATCCGAGTCGTACAGGAAACCGCCGTGCTCAACGACGAGGCGGCGCGTGTTGGGGCTGTCGCGGCCGGTGTACCAGCCCAGCGGCAGCGCGCCGGTCAGGTCCTTGATGATCTGCATGCCGATGCGCATGTGCTCGCGCTCGGTGGCTTCGTCGATGTTCTGGTAGTGGATCCAGCGCCAGCCGTGGCAGGCGATCTCGTGGCCCAGCTCGACGAAGGCGCGGGTCAGTTCGGGATGGCGCTGCAGCGCCATCGACACGCCGAAGATGGTCAGCGGCAGGCCGCGCTTTTCGAACTCGCGCAGGATGCGCCAGACGCCGGCGCGCGAGCCGTATTCGTAGATGCCCTCCATGCTCATGTGGCGCTCGGGGTAGGCCGCGGCGCCGACGATCTCGGAGAGGAACTGCTCGGAAGCGGCGTCGCCGTGCAGCACGCAGTTTTCGCCGCCTTCTTCGTAGTTGAGCACGAACTGCAGCGCGACGCGCGCGCCGCCCGGCCAGCGGGCGTGCGGCGGGCGGGCGCCGTAACCGATGAGATCGCGTGGATAGTTATCGTTTGTCATGTGTCGTTGCTTGCTTCAGGAAACCACCCGGCACCGCCGTCCCGCCGCAGGCGCCGACCGTCATGCAATGAGCATGCCAGTGGTGCCGGCGGCGGCGCCGGTACTGCTTCGGGGCCGGATCCCTGCGGGCCGGCCCAGCCTTGCCGGTACTTCGATTACTCGGTGCCGTGCGAATTGGCCGCGGCGTTGCGCATGGCCTCTTCGCGCGACTGGATGCCGTTGTAGAACAGGTTCAGCGCCACCGCCACGATGGTGCCGAGCACGATGCCGCTGTGCGTGAACGGGTCGGTCCACTTGGGCAGGTACTGGAAGAACGTCGGCGCCAGCGTCGGGATCATGCCGAAGCCGATCGAGATGGCGACGATGAACAGGTTGTGGCGGTTGCGGTTGAAATCGCACGAACCCAGGATGCGGATGCCGGTGGCGGCGACCATGCCGAACATCACGATGCCGGCGCCGCCCAGCACGAACTGCGGCACCGAGGCCACCACGTGGGCCATCTTGGGAAACAGGCCGAAGGCGATCAGGATGATGCCGCCCGCTGCCGCGACGTAGCGCGAGCGCACGCCGGTCACCGTCACCAGGCCCACGTTCTGCGAGAACGAGGTGTAGGGGAAGGTGTTGAAGATGCCGCCGATCACCGTGCCCAGGCCGTCGGCGCGCAGGCCGCGGGTCAGGTCCTCGTTGCTCAGCTTCTTGCCGGTGATGTCCGACAACGCCAGGAACATGCCGGTCGACTCCACCAGCGTGATCAGCATGACGATGCACATCGACAGGATCGCGGTCACTTCGAAGGTCGGCATGCCGAAATGCAGCGGCGTGATGACGGCGACGAAGCTGGCTTCATCGAGGCCGTCGAACGACACCTTGCCCATGCCCATCGCCACCAGCGTGCCGATGATGATGCCGAGCAGCACCGCGCAGTTGGCGACCAGGCCGCGGCCGTATTTGGTCAGCATCAGGATGATGACCAGCGTCAGGCCGGCGATGCCGAGGCTGGTGAGGTCGCCGTAGGCCAGGTTGGGCACTTCCTTGACGACGCCGTCGATGACGGCGCGCGTGGTGGGCTGGCCACCGGCCGACCAGTTGATGGCCACGCGCATCAGCGACACGCCGATCAGCGTGATCACGGTGCCGGTCACCACCGGCGGGAACAATCCCAGCATGCGCCCCATCATCGGCGAGATCAGGATGCCGAAGATCCCGGATGCGATCACCGCGCCGTAGATGCCGAGCAGGCCGACATTGGGGTCGGTGCCGATGGCGATCATGGGTGCCACCGAGGCGAAGGTCACGCCCATCATCACCGGCAGGCGGATGCCGAACTTCCAGAAGCCGATGGCCTGGATCAGCGTGGCCAGGCCGGCGGCGAACAGGTCGGCGTTGATCAGGAAGGCCAGCTGGTCCTTGGGCAGCTTGAGCGCGCCACCCACGATCAGTGGCACGGCAACCGTGCCGGCGTACATCACCAGAACGTGCTGCAACCCGAGCGCGAGCAGGCGCCCGGAAGGCAAACGCTCGTTGGTGAGGTCCGTCGGGACCGTGGTGCTTGCGGAATTCATTGGTGCGTCTCCTCTCCTTTGGTTTGATGGGAACGCCACGTCCGTGCCGGCAGTTTGGTCGGTGTTGTTATGGGCCTGCCGTCGCCGCGCTCTCGTTTGCACTGCCTGGGCGCGGTACTGACGACGGGCCTGCTGCCTTCTTCTTGCGGGGGCGTGACGGGAACACCGTGCTAGGTGGAGCGGCCCAGCACGCTGCGAAGATCGAAGCTGCCCGGTTCGTCCGGCTGCACGCGGTCGGCGCAGGCGCCGAGGTGGTGCGCCATGCGCGACTGGGCCAGTGCGGCGTTGCCCTGTTCCAGGGCGTCGAGGATTTCTTCGTGCTCGTCGAAGGAGCAGGCGTTGTTGCCCGGCGCTTCCACGCTGGCAATCATCAGCGTGGTGCGCGACACCAGGCGGCGCATCATGTTGACCAGCAGTGCATTGCCCGACAGTTCCGCCAGCGCGGTGTGGAATTCGGCGGACAGGCGGATCCACTTGGGACGGTCGTGCGTCAGGAAGGCCTGCCGCTCGTTGGCCACCATCTGCCGCAGCGGCGCGATCACGGCCTTGACGTCAGGCATGGCGGCCAGCTTTTCCAGCACCGCGCGCTCCAGCATCTGGCGCAGCTCGAACATGTCGTGCGCCTCGTCGGTCGACGGGCTGGCGATAAAGGCGCCGCGGTTGGGCTCCAGGTCGACCATGCCGTCGGCCGCCAGGTGCGACAGCACCTTGCGCACGGTGTGGCGCGCGGTGGCATAGATCTCGCAAAGCGAATGCTCGGTGAGCTTGGTGCGCGGCGGCAGCCGGTGCTCCATGATCGCGTCGTAGATCTCGTGGTACATGCGCTCCTCGACCGAGCCCTTGCGCGCAGGCTTGGCGGGCTTGCCCGGGATCTCGGTCGGCTCGCCGGCCTCGGCTTGGGCCTTGGATTCGGCGTTGGCGGCAATCAGCTTCAGGCTCTTGGACATCGTGGCACCGGCAGGTCAGGCATGGCACCGTAAATCCTGCGTATCAGGGTACGGTGATCCAAAAATTGTTGACAATTATTTGGTTGCGGCCTCAATATTGTCAACAAAACCAACTCAGGTTTTCGACAACTCAGGGAAATCCCTGAATTGCCAACGGGGAAGTGCAGGCGCATTGTCGCCACGCACCAACCCAGCGCCGGGATGCGTTACCAGACGTACCGAGCGGGCACCATTCCCACACATGGTGCTAGTGAAGGCAGCGGCGCCCCTCACAACCCAATCGCAAAAGGACAAATACGATGGGACGCTTGACCACCCATGTTCTCGACACCGCTGCGGGCACGCCCGGGCAGGGCATGTCGATTACTCTCCATAAAATTGTCGACAATCGTCGCGAAACCCTCAAGACCGTGGTCACCAACCACGACGGCCGCTGCGACCAGCCCCTGCTGGAGGGCGCCGATCTCGCCGCGGGCGTGTACGAGCTGGAATTCGCCGCCGGCGATTATTTCCGCGCCCAGGGCGTGAAGCTGCCCGAGCCGGCCTTCCTGGACGTGGTGCCGCTGCGCTTCGGCATTGCCGATGTCAACGCGCACTATCACGTGCCCCTCCTGGTTTCGCCCTGGTCGTACTCGACCTACCGCGGCAGCTGACGCGGTGGCATAGGGAAACAGGAGACAAGACATGGAAGGCTATATCCTCGACTGGGCCAATATGCTGCTGCGGTGGGTGCACGTCATCACCGCCATCGCATGGATCGGCTCTTCGTTCTATTTCGTGTGGCTGGACAACAGCCTGACCAAGCCCACCGCGCCGGACCTGAAGGAGAAGGGTGTCGACGGCGAGCTGTGGGCGGTGCACGGCGGCGGCTTCTACAACCCGCAGAAGTACCTGACCGCGCCCAAGCAGTTGCCGGAGAACCTGCACTGGTTCTACTGGGAGTCGTATTCCACCTGGATGAGCGGCTTTGCGCTGCTGGTGGTGCTGTACCTGTTCAACGCCAGCACGTTCCTGATCGACAAGAACGTGTTCGACATGTCGCCCGGCGCGGCGGTCGGCTTTGCGGTGTCGTACTTGCTGATCGGCTGGATCGTCTATGACAGCATCTGCCGCCTGTTCAACAAGAACGACCGCCTGGTCGGCATCCTGGTGGCGATCTACATCGCGGCAGCCGCTTACGTCGCATGCCATGTCTTCTCGGGCCGCGCGGCGTTCCTGCTGACCGGCGCGATGGTCGCGACGATCATGAGCGCGAACGTGCTGGCGTGGATCATCCCGGGCCAGCGCAAGGTGGTGGCGGCACTGAAGGCCGGCCAGCCGGTGGACCCGATCCACGGCAAGCGCGGCAAGCAGCGCAGCGTGCACAACACGTATTTCACGCTGCCGGTGCTGTTCGCGATGCTGTCGAACCACTACAGCATGACCTACGCCCACAAGTACAACTGGGTGGTGCTGATCCTGATCATGCTGTCGGGCGTGCTGATCCGCCAGTTCTTCATCCTGAAGCACAAGGGCAAGATCAACGTGCTGTGGCCTGCCGCCGGCGTCGCCGCGCTGGGAGTTGTCGCCGTGATGATCGCGCCGCAGCCGCGCCCGGCCGTGGCCAAGGCCGATGGCGAGGCCGCCGCGGCGGTCAGCTTCGCCAAGGTGCAGGAAGTGATGAACGCGCGCTGCGTGCAATGCCACGCCGAGCAGCCGAAGATGATGCCGACCGCGGCCAAGGGCATCAAGCTCGAGACGCCCGAGGACATCAAGGCCCACGCCCAGCTGATCTACCAGCAGGCGGTGCAGCAGAAGGCGATGCCGCTGGGCAACGTGACGCAGATCACCGACGACGAGCGCGCGCTGCTGGGGCAGTGGTTCGAAGGCGGTGCCAAGACTACGAATTAACGTGTCCTGAACTGAGAAGCATCGGGGCTGGCTCGTGCAGAGCCAGCCTGCGAAATCCGAGCATCGGTGATCGACGGTCCGGAGGGTTGAGCGGTTGGCAACCGTCAGTACCGGACCGGCGAGGGTTTGAACGGGGCCTTGTGCCCCGTTTTTTTTGCCTTGCGCTTATCCGCCGATATTCAGCAACGCCAGCACGCCCAGCACCAGGAAGATGCCGGCGGCAACCTTGTGCACCAGGCCGATCGGCATCTTGTTGGCAAACCTGTCTCCCAGCAACACAGCCGGCGCATTGGCGACCATCATGCCGAAGGTCGTCCCCATGACCACCGCCAGCACGGCATCGCTGAAGCGCGCCGCCAGAGCCACCGTGGCGATCTGGGTCTTGTCACCCATCTCGGCAAAGAAGAAGGCGACGAGGGTGGTGCCGAGGATGCCAATGAAGCCCTTGACCGGTTTGGCCTGCTCGGCGTCGTCGAACTTGTCGGGGATCAGCATCCATGCGGCCATCGCGATAAAGCCCAGGCCGAGGATCCAGCGCAGCAGGCTTTCGCCCACCACGTGCGTGATCCAGCCGCCGAGCGCGCCGGCGAAGCCGTGGTTGAACAGGGTGGCGATCAGGATGCCGAGGATGATGGGCACCGGCTTGCGGTAGCGCGCGGCCAGCACCAGCGACAGCAATTGCGTCTTGTCGCCCATTTCTGCGAGAGCGACGATGCCTGTGGAGACGAGGAAGGCTTCCATATTGGTCTTGTGGGGTAACCGGGCCGCAATGCATCGCGAGATGCCAATGACGCAACCCTTTCCCGGCCCGGCCAGAAAGGGATGGTCATCGGTCTCGCCAGGCATGGACGCTGCCTGGGCCGGTTTGGCCAGGCGGGTCCGGAGCTGCGCACGCCATAACCGCAAGCGGTCAAGTCTGTTGACGTACGCCCCTGTCCCCCGGAGTCCGCATTGCGCGGCGCGGTGAGAGCAGGGCGGCTACTCCCCAATGGAAGCGGCGATTATAACCGCGACGGCGGTGGATCGTCCACCGCCGTCGCGGCCGGCAAGGCGATCAGGCCGGTACCGGCGCGTTCTCGCTGGTCTGGCGGCCGCGGAAATCGGTCCAGCACAGCGCCTTGAAGTCATAGAGCTTGCAGCGGCGCGCCGTGTCGAAATACCAGCGCCACGAGAAGTTCTCGATGATGATGCGGCCCGGCAGCGCATGCTCCAGCAGCGCCTGCGCGCGCTTGAGGCGGTACAGCGGCACGCTCATGTCGACGTGGTGCGCGGTGTGTTCCATGATGTGGTGCAGCGCCGCGCCGATGCCATGGCGAAAGCGCAGGTGCACGGTGGTCGAGACAAACGGCTGGGCCCTGGCCCACATCGCCTTGGTGTCGTACCAGGCGACGCTGGTGTGGGTATGGTGCACGTACAGCACGAAGCCGACGGTTACGTTCCACACCAGGAAGGGCAGCACGAAGCCGGCGCCGACCAGCATCCAGACGGACTGCTGCGTGGCCAGCGCCAGGCCGACCAGCGCGCCGATCCAGGCCAGCCCGAACGCCGCCACGAGCACGCAGTCGCCGGTGAAGATCGACCGGCGCGTGGCCATCTGGCGCTTGCTGGGGAAGAACAGCTTGCACCACCAGATCTCGACCAGGTAATACAGGCCCGGACCGAAGCCGGTGCGGTAGATGCGCTCCATCACGCGGCGCCAGCGCGGCAGCGCGTTGAATTCGTCGAGCGAATACGGCGCCCAGACGAAGTCGAAGCCCTTCAGGTTGGTGTAGCCGTGATGGACCACGTTATGGCCGACTTCCCACAGGCTGTACGGCGTCAGCGACGGCAGGAAGGTCAGCCGGCCCAGCCACTTGTTCAGCCCGCGGCGCGGAGTCAGGCTCTGGTGGCAGGCATCGTGGCCGATGATAAACAGGCGCGCGATCACCAGGCCGGCCAGCACGCCCAGCGCCAGCTTGGCGGCCCAGTGCGGCGCCACTACCACGCCGGCCAGCACGGCGCCGAACAGCAGGTAATCGAAGGCGAACAGCATCAGTGCGCGCGGCGTGCTGCGCTGGCCCAGCGGGATCAGCCAGCCGCGGATGATCTTGCGCGATGGCAGCGGCGCGTCCGGCGCGATCGGTTCAGGCAGCGGAGCCGGGTGCGGGGCATGGGCGCGCGCGCCGGGATGCGCCTGGGCGTGCTCGGGGGCGGGCTCGACGGATTGAGCGGATTGATATGCGGTCATGCAGAACCTTCTGATTGCGGTCGATCGGTATTGGTGCGCGGCAAGGCAGAGTGGCCGCGGCGGAACCGCAAGGTTAGAAGGCTTTGTCGAAGACAGTCTTGACGGTCGTCAAGCCGGTGGGACGGCGGAAGCGGTAAAGGGCGGGCCCGCCGCGGGCGCGGCGGGCAACGGGATGCTGCCGTGTGGCGGATCAGGCTGCCGGGACGCTGGCCACCTCGCCCATCACGTAGACGCTGTCGATCGCGCGGTCGTCGCCCAGCATGGCGAAGGCAAACAGCTCCTCTTCCAGCGTTTCCGAGCGGTTGCTGCGGCGTGCGATCAGCGGCGTGGCCTTGGGGTCGAGCACGATGAAGTCGGCCTCGCAGCCCTCGCTGAAGCTGCCGACGCGGCCGGTCCAGCCCAGCGCCTCGGCCGCGGCGCGGGTGGCGAGGTAGAACATGCGCAGCGCGGTCAGGTAGTAGCCGCCCATGCGTGCCACCTTGTGCGCAGCGTTCATGGTGCGGAACATCGAGAACGAGGTGCCGCCCCCGACGTCGGTGGCCAGCGTCACGTTCAGGCGGTTGGCATCGGACTGGTGGAAGTCATAGAAGCCGCTGCCAAGGAACAGGTTGGAAGTCGGGCAGTGCGCCACCGCGGCGCCGCTGTCGGCCAGCCGGCGGCGGTCGTCCTGGTCCAGGTAGATGGCATGGCCGTACATCGCGCCGGGACGCAGCAGGCCATAGCGGTCGTAGACGTCCAGGTAGCTGCGCGCGTCCGGGAACAGCTCGGCCACCCATTTGACCTCGTCACGGTTCTCCGCCACGTGGGTCTGGATAAACGCGTCCGGATAGGCGCGCGCGAGTTCGCCGCAGGCGGCCAGCTGCGCCTCGGTCGAGGTCGGCGCGAAGCGCGGCGTGATCGCGTACGACAGCCGGCCCTTGTTATGCCAACGCGACAGCAGGTCGGCGGAATCCCGGGCGCCGCTTTCGGCGGTGTCGCGCAGGAATTCGGGGCAGTTGCGGTCCATCATCACCTTGCCGGTGACCATGCGCAGGTTGCGCGCCTCGCTTTCGGCGAAGAGGGCGTCGGCCGAGGCCTTGTGCACCGTGCTCCAGACCACCGCGCTGGTGGTGCCGTTGCGCAGCAGTTCCTCGGTAAAGAAACCGGCCACGCCGCGCGCGTAGTCGGGATCGGCGAAGCGGCGCTCTTCGGGGAAGGTGTAGGTGTCGAGCCAGTGCAGCAGGCCCGGCGACGGCGACGCGATCATGTCGGTCTGCGGGTAGTGCACGTGGGTGTCGATAAAGCCCGGCACGATCAGCTTGCCGCGGTGGTCGATGACCTCGGCGCCGGTCGGGATGCGCGCGGCCAGTTGCGAGTAGTCGCCGGCGGCGGCGATGCGCCCGTCGGTGACGATCAGCACCCCGTCGTCCCAATACTGATACGCGTCTTCATGGAATTGCGGGTCGCGCAGGAAATGCAGCACGCGGCCGCGAATGGCGCGGGTACGGGAGTCAGTGGTGGGGTGGGTCGTCATGGTTTGTCTCTCGTGGCCGGCCCGCGCGGCACCACACGGTGCAAGCAGCAGGCCGGGCTATTGGCATGCGCCGTGCTCAGGCCGCCGGGGCCGTCGCGGGCGGGGACTTGGGCGGAGCGGACCAGAAGTGGTCGACTTCCGCCAGGAACTCGGCCTTCTGCATGGCAGGCAGGAAGGCCGCTTCAAAACTGTTGCGGGCCAGCTTGTGCGCGTCGGCCGCGTCCAGTGGCAGTGCGTCGAAGGTGGCTTCCCAGTTCGCATTCATATAGCCGCCGAAGTAGGCCGGGTCGTCCGAATGCAGGGTGATCGCCACGCCCGCGTCCAGCATGCGCTTGAGCGGGTGGTCGCGCAGGTCGGGGTAGACCTTGAGCTTGACGTTCGACAGCGGGCACACCGTCAGCGCCACGCGCTCGCGCGCCAGGCGCTCGACCAGCGCGGCATCGTCGATGGCGCGCACGCCGTGGTCGATGCGCTCGGCCTTGAGGATGTCGAGCGCATCGGTCACGTATTGCGCCGGACCTTCCTCGCCCGCGTGCGCCACCAGGTGCAGGCCGAGCTCGCGCGCCCGGGCGAACACGCGCGCGAATTTCTCGGGCGGGTTGCCTTTTTCCGACGAGTCGAGCCCGACGCCGACGAAGCGGTCGCGATACGGCAGCGCCGCCTCCAGCGTGGCGAATGCGTCTTCCTCCGACAGATGGCGCAGGAAGCACAGGATCAGGCTGCTCGAGAAGTCGTACTCGGTGCGGGCCTGCGCCAGGGCATCGGCAATGCCGTCGATCACCACGCCGATCGGCACGCCGCGCGCGGTATGGGTCTGCGGATCGAAGAAGATCTCGGCGTGGCGGACGTTGTCGGCGACGGCGCGCTTGACGTAGTCCATGGTCATGTCGAAGAAATCTTCCTCGGTCAGCAGCACGCTGGCGCCGGCGTAGTAGATGTCCAGGAACGACTGCAGGTCGGTGAAGGCATAGGCGGCGCGCAGCGCGTCGACGCTGGGGTAGGGCAGCGCCACCTGGTTGCGCTGCGCCAGCCGGAAGATCAGTTCCGGCTCAAGCGTGCCTTCGATATGCACATGCAGTTCGGCCTTGGGGGTGCGGCGGATCTGTTCCGCGAGCGCGGCATCGATGGTCATGGGGGCCTCGTTTCTGGGCTTTTCTGTGCCGGCCGGCAGCACCGGCGGCACGGGTTCAGGGATGCACCGCCTCCGTGCGGCCCGCACGCAGCGCGGCAAGGCGCTGTTCGCGGACCTGGAGCAGCTGGGCGACGATGGCAACCGCAATCATAGCCGGAGCCTTGTCGGTGATCCCGGGAACCCCCATGGGGCATGTCATTTCCGCAAACCTGGCCGGGTCGATGCCGTGCTCGGCCATGCGGTGTTCAAAGCGCGCGCGCTTGGTCTTGGAGCCGATCAGGCCGAAGTAGGCGAAATCGGTGCGCTTGAGGATTTCCTCGCACAGGGTCTGGTCCAGCGCGTGGCTGTGCGTCATGACCAGGAAGTAGCTGCCCGCCGGCGCCTGCGCCACCACCGCCTCGGGCGTGTCGCTGGCCTCGGCCTCGACGTTGTCGGGCAGGCCGCCGGGGAACAGCGTGTCGCGCTCGTCGACCCAGTGCACGCGGCACGGCAGCGTGGCCAGCACCTTGACCAGTGCATGGCCGACATGGCCGGCGCCGAACAGCACCACGTGCATGGTGTCGGGCACCAGCGTGTCGGTCCAGCTGCCGTCCGCTTGCAGCTCCACGCCGGCGAGCACCGCGCGGCTGTCGCAAAAGGTCACCGCGCCGCGGGCCGGCACCTGCCGCTGCAGCGCGCGCTGCGCGGCGAAATTGCGCTCGACCGCATCGAGCCAGGCCAGGTCGGCCTGGCCCAGCACTTCGAAGGCAAGCTGCACCACGCCGCCGCAGCACTGCCCCAGCGCCGGGCCCAGCGGAATGCGTTCGATCCGGCGCGGCTCGCCGCGCACCAGCATGTCGCGGGCGATATCCATGCCGCGCCATTCCAGATGGCCGCCGCCGATGGTGCCGACCAGGTCGTCGGCGCTCACCAGCATGCGGATGCCGGCCTCGCGCGGCGCCGAGCCCTTGACCTCGACGATGGTGACCATCGCCACCGGCACGCCGGCACGCACCATGCGGGCGGCGTCGGCGAAGCGGAAGGGTTTGAGCGGTGCGTCCTGCATGGTCGGGGGCCTTGTGGTGATGCGTGGTATGGCTTGTGTCAGTGGTGGCGCGCGCCTGCTTCTTCCGCCGGCCCCTCGCCTGTCAACGCAGTCGAGGGGGGAAAGTCCGGGGCCTCCGCAGGCGCGCGCTTCCTTGCCACCGTTCAGGCTGCCTGCGCAGCCACTTGCGCCGCCGCAGCACGCACGGCATCGACGGCATCGAGGATCGCCTCGCTGGTGGCCGGCGCCTTCAGCGGCGGGTTGATGCGGTAATCGCCCAGCGCGGCCACGGCGTCGCGGATCGCGAAGAACACCGAGAACGGCAGCAGCAGCGGCGGCTCGCCCACCGCCTTGGAGCGGTGGATGCTGTCCTCGACGTTGCGGTTCTGGAACAGGCGCACGTTGAATTCCTCGGGGCAGTCGTTGACCGTCGGGATCTTGTACGTGGACGGGGCGTGCGTCATCAGCTTGCCGTCCTTGTTCCACCACAGTTCCTCGGTGGTCAGCCAGCCCATGCCCTGGATGAAGGCGCCTTCGACCTGGCCGATATCGATCGCCGGGTTCAGCGAGCGGCCGGCGTCGTGCAGCGCGTCGGCGCGCAGCAGTTTCCATTCGCCGGTGAGCGTGTCCACCAGGACCTCGGAGCATGCGGCGCCGTAGGCGAAGTAGTAGAACGGGCGGCCCTGCAGCGTCTTCTGGTCCCAGTGCAGCTTGGGCGTGGTGTAGAAGCCGTCGGACCACAGCTGCACGCGCGCCACGTAGGCTTCGCGCGCCAGCTCGCCGAACGACAGGCGCAGCTCGCCGGCGCTGACCAGGTCGTCGTTGAAGCGCACTTCGGACGGCTCCACGCCGGCCTTGCGCGCGGCAAACGCGGTCAGGCGCTCGCGGATCTGGCGCGCGGCGTCCTGTGCGGCCTTGCCGTTCAGGTCGGCGCCGGTCGATGCCGCGGTGGCCGAGGTATTGGCCACCTTGCTGGTGTCGGTCGCGGTCACGCGCACCCGTTCCATGCGGATGCCCAGTTCGTGCGCCACCACCATCGCCACCTTGGTGTTCAGGCCCTGGCCCATTTCGGTGCCGCCATGGTTGACCAGCACCGAGCCGTCGTTGTAGACGTGCACCAGCGCGCCGGCCTGGTTGAAGTGGGCCACGTTGAACGAGATGCCGAACTTCACCGGGGTGATGGCGATGCCCTTCTTCAGCACCGGGCTGGTGGCGTTGAACGCGCGCGTGGCCTCGCGGCGGGCGCGGTATTCGCTGCTGGCCACCAGTTCGTCGATCAGCTCGTGGATGACGTTGTCTTCCACGGTCTGGCCGTAGGGCGTGACGTTGTTCTCGGTCTTGCCGTAGAAGTTGGCGCGGCGCACGTCGAGCGAATCCTTGCCGACCGTGCGGGCGATATTGTCCAGGATGTACTCGACCGCGAACGCGCCCTGCGGGCCGCCGAAGCCGCGGAAGGCGGTGTTGCTCTGCGTGTTGGTCTTGCCGCAGTAGCCGTCGATCTGCACGTTCGGCAGCCAGTAGGCGTTGTCGAAGTGGCAGATTGCGCGGGTCATCACCGGGCCCGACAGGTCGGCCGAGAAGCCGGCGCGCGACACCATCTCGACCTTGACGCCTTCGATATGGCCGTCGTCGTCGTGGCCGACGCTGTAGTCGAACACGAAGTCATGGCGCTTGCCGGTGATCATCATGTCGTCGTCGCGGTCCGGGCGCAGCTTGACCGGGCACATCAGCTTCCAGGCCGCCAGCGCGGCGCAGCAGGCGAACAGCGCCGACTGCGATTCCTTGCCGCCGAAGCCGCCGCCCATGCGGCGGCATTCCACCAGCACCTGGTGCGCCTGCCAGCCCAGCATATGGCACACGGCGTGTTGCATTTCGGTGGGGTGCTGGGTCGAGCACCACACTTGCATGCTGTCGTTCTCGCGTGGGGCCGCGTACGAGATCTGGCCTTCGAGATAGAACTGCTCCTGGCCGCCCAGGTGGATCGTGCCGCTGTCCTGGTGGGCCGCGCCGGCAATGCGCGCGGCCGGTTCGCCACGTGTCAGGTGCATCGGCGGCAGCACATAGCTGCCGGCCTCGTGCGCGGCCTGCGGCGACAGCACCGGCGGCAGGTCTTCGTAGTCGATCACGCCGAGGCGGGCGGCGCGACGGGCCGCGTCATGCGAGGTCGCCACTACGATAAAGACCGGCTGGCCGACGAACTGCACCACGCCGCGCGCCAGGATCGGGTCGTCATGGATGATCGGGCCGCAGTCATTGGTGCCGGGGATGTCGTCCACCGTCAGCACGTCGACCACGCCCGGCGCGGCGCGTACCTTGTCGAGCGAGACCGACTTGATGCGCGCGTGCGCGCGCGTGCTCATGCCGAGCGCGGCGTGCAGCGTGCCGGCCAGCTCGGGGATATCGTCGGTGTAGGTCGCGGTGCCGGCCACGTGCAGGTGGGCGGATTCGTGCGGACGCGAGATGCCGACCTGCGGAACCTGTTCGGCGGCGGCGTCGAGCAGGAAGGGTTCGGTTTGCTTGTTCATGCCGATGCTTTCCTTGTTCTCTCTGGCTCAGGCCGTGGCGGTTTCGGGGGCGCCGGCGCCAAGCGCGCGGACATTGACGGCTGCGGCGGGCAGCGCGTTGGCGCTGGTTTCGAGCCAGAACCGGTACAGCAGGTTGGCGGCACCGCGGCTGCGGTACGAAGCGGTCGCGCGCATGTCAGACAGCGGCGTGTAGTCCTGCGCCAGCGCGGCCATGCCGGCGCGCGCGCTGGCTTCGTTCCACGGCTGGCCGGTCAGCGCCGCCTCGGTCGCGGCGGCACGCTTGGGCGTCGCCGCCATGCCGCCGAAGGCGACGCGGGCCTGCGTGACGATGCCGTCCTGCACGGTGATGCCGAACGCGGCGCACACGGCGGAAATGTCCTCGTCAAAGCGTTTGGACAGCTTGTAGGTGCGGAAGTGCTGCGGGCCGGCCACCGGCACGCGCAGCGCAGCGACGAACTCGCCCGGCTGCATCGCCGTCTTCTGGTACGCCAGGTACAGGTCTTCCAGCGGCAGCGCGCGGCGCGTCTCGCCGTGCTGCAGCACCACTTCCGCGCCCAGCGCGATCAGCGCCGGCATCGAGTCGCCGATGGGCGAGCCGTTGGCGATATTGCCGCCCAGCGTGCCGGCATTGCGGATCGGCAGCGAGGCGAAGCGCTTCCACAGTTCTTCGAGCTCGGGATGCGCGGCGTTCAGTGCCGCGTAGGCCTTTTCCAGCGTCACCGCCGCGCCGATCTCGATCATGCCGTCGCGTTGTTCGATCCGGTTCAGGTCTTCCACCTGGCCCACGTAGAGCAGGTTGCCCAGCTCGCGGAACTGCTTGGTGACCCACAGGCCCACGTCGGTGCTGCCGGCCAGGATGCGGATATCGGGCTGCGCTGCCTTGATCGCGCCGAACTCGGCCGCGGTGCGCGGGGCAAAGAACTCCTGGCCCTGGGCGCGGTAGCGGAAGGTCTCGCCGCGCTTGAGGTTGCGCAGGGTGTCGGCGATCTGCTTCGGGTTGAGCTTGTCCGCGGTGGGGGCGGGCAGGGCCATCATGCGCTCACCGGCGTCGATGATCGGGCGGTAGCCGGTGCAGCGGCACAAGTTGCCGGTCAGCGTGTCGCAGATGGTCTGGCGCGACGGGGCCGCGCCGCCCGGCGTGTGCTGCTGGTACAGCGCCCACAGCGACATCACGAAGCCGGGAGTGCAGAAGCCGCACTGCGAGCCGTGGCATTCGACCATGGCTTCCTGCACCGGGTGCAGGTTGCCGTCGGCCTGGCGCAGGTCCTCGACCGTGATCAGGGCCTTGCCGTCGAGCGTGGGCAGGAACTGGATGCAGGCGTTGACGGCCTTGAATTCGACGTCGCCGCCGTCCTGCAGCTCGCCGATCACGACAGTGCAGGCGCCGCAGTCGCCTTCGGCGCAGCCTTCCTTGGTGCCGGTGCAGCGCGCGTCCTCGCGCAGGTACTGCAGCACGGTGCGGGTAATGGGGGCTTCGGATACTTCCTTGACCTGGCCGCGATGGAAAAAGCGGATGGTTTGCGTCTCCATGGTCTTCTCTCTCTTGGTGATGGCGGAAACATAGCACCCGGGCCTTTCCAGCAATATTCGGCCCAGGTGATATGCCCCATCAGCGGGCACCTCGGACGGTGCGCCGCCGCACCAGGCGGCAGCCCCCCGAGGGAGGGTGATTTGACCGTTTGTGGGGTGCCTGTCATACACTATGCGCCGTTCCCATCCCCCACGCCACCCATCCGGCTCCGCCGGCGGGCCGCCATCGCCATGCACGGACGCGACCATCTCGATACTTATTTGCTGCGGGTGCTCCACACCCTGCTCACCGAGCAGAGCGTGACCCGCACCGCCGTGCGTCTGGGCCAGTCGCAGCCAGCCATCAGCAATACCCTGAAGCGGCTGCGCGAGATCACCGGCGACGCCATTCTGGTGCGGGGCAAAAACGGCATGGTGCCGACCGAGCGCGGCCGCGAGCTGCTGGCGCTGGCCGAGCAGAGCCTGGCGGCGATGGACCGCATCGCGCGGCCGCCGCAGCAGTTCGACCCGGCCACCACCACGCGTACCTTCCACCTCGGCGCGCCCGACTACCTGGACGCCTTCTTCCTGCCCAATATCGTCGAGCGCGTGCGCCGGCTGGCGCCGGGCGCCAAGCTGTTCGTGCACCCGATGACGTCGTCGTCGGACTTCCTCGACGACCTCGAGCAGGGACAGCTGGATATCGTGGTCGGCAACTGGCTGTCGCCGCCGGAGCACCTGCATATCTCGCCGCTGTTCGACGACGAGGTGGTCTGCATGCTAGGCGCGCAGCACCCGCTGGCGCGCAAGGGGCTGACGCTCAAGCACTACCTGGAGATGCCCCACCTGGCGCCGGCGCCCTACGCGTCGATGCAGCGCAGCATGATCGACCAGGCGCTCGCCGAGCAGGGCTACAAGCGCAATATCCAGGTCACGCTGCCGTACTTCGGGCTGGTGCCCTATGTGCTGATGAAGACCGACATGGTCTTCACCACCGGCCGGCAGTTTGCCGCGCACTACGCGCAGTACCTGCCGATCCGCATGGTGCCGTCCCCGGTGTCGTTCCCGCGCATGCGCTTCTACCAGCTGTGGCACGAGCGCTGCCATGCGGCGCCGGATGTGATGTGGATCCGGCGGATGATTGCGGAGGTGGCGGCGGATCTGCCGCAATTGCCGCGGCTGGAGGCCGAGGCGGGCTGAGTCGGGACGAGCGCGGTCGCGGCGCTACCTTGCGTGGGCGGTGGGGAAGAACAGCTGTTCCCCCTCCACCTTGTACCCCGCGATCGCGTCCTGTCCTTCCTTTGACGTGATCCACTCCACCAGCTTCATCGCATCCTTGTAATTGATGCCCGGATGCCTGGCCGGGTTGACCGCGATGATCCCGTACGGGTTGAACATCTTCGGATCGCCCTCGATGGCGATCGCCAGCCCGGTCTTGGCGCGATACGCGCCATAGGTGGCGCGGTCCGACAGCGTATAGGCCGGCATCTGCGCGGCCATGGTCAGGACCTCGCCCATGCCCAGGCCGGCGTTGACGTACCACGGCTGGCCCTTGGGCTCGATGCCCAGCTGCTTCCAGTAGCCCTTTTCCATCACGTCGGTGCCGGAATTGTCGCCGCGCGAGATGAACTTGCTGCCGCTGGCGGCAAGCTTGCGGAAGCCGGCCAGCACGTCCTTGCCGCCCTTGACGCCAGCCGGGTCGCTGGCCGGCCCGACCACGATGAAATCGTTGTACATGACATCGCGCCGGTTGACGCCGTAGCCGGCGGCGACGAAGGCATCCTCCATCTTGCGCGCGTGCACCAGCAGCACGTCGACATCGCCCATCTCGCCCATCTTCATGGCCTTGCCGGAGCCGACGGCGATGACTTTCACCGTGACGCCTGATTTCTGCTCGAAACGCGGCAGCAGGTGCTTCAGCAGACCAGAGTTCTCGGTGCTGGTGGTGGTGGCGAGCTTGATCTCGCCGGCCTGCGCGGCCGACAGCAGGCCGAGGCACAGCAGCGGCACGGCGACGTGGCGCGCGCGGTGGCGCAAGGGTTGGGCACGGCGGGGCATCGGCGACTCCTCGTTATTATGTTATTGCAGACATAATTGATTTTGCCTTCGGATCTCAGGGAGAATTCGGCAAAACAACATAAGAATGGGGTATTCATTGTGATCCAGCCGAGATCGACAAGTAAATATGTAGCGGGGAACCTATGACCTTCCGCTTCGACCTGTTTCCGGTGATCGCCTCCGACGACAATCCGCGCGCCAATGCCAAGGTGTTCCAGCTGCTCAAGGCGGTGCGCGAAACCGGATCGCTGCACCGTGCCGCGCGCGAGATCGGGCTGTCGTACCGCCACGCCTGGGGCGTGATGCGGTCGTGGGAAGAGATGCTCGGCCGCAGCATGCTGGATATGGAGCGCGGGCGCGGCGCCTCGCTGACGCGCTTCGGCGAGCGCCTGCTGCGCGCCGAGCTGCGCCTGCGCGAGTCGATCGAGCCGGCGGTGCAGCGCGCCATGGCGGAGTTCATCGCCGACCTGGACGACGCCCAGCAGCCGCAGTCGTGCCTACATTTCACCGGCAGCCATGACCCGGCGGTGGAAGTGCTGGCCGCCGCGCTGGGCACTGCCGGCAGTCCGCTGCAGCTCGACACGGTGTTCTGCGGCAGCGTGGAAGGGCTGATCTGCCTGCAGGAGCGCCAGTCGGAGCTGGCCGGGTTCTATGTTTCGCCGGTGCAGACCGCGGGCTCGGTGGCGCATGTGACCCTGCGCAAGTGGCTGCGGCCCGGCGCCGTGCGGCTGCTGCGGCTGGCGTGGCGCGAGCAGGGCCTGATCCTGGCGCCCGGGCTGGCGCGCGAGGTGCACGACCTGCGCGGCCTGGCGCGCAGCCAGGCGCGTTTCGTCAACCGGCAGCGCAGCTCGGGCACGCGCATGCTGTTCGACCAGCTGCTGGCGGCCGAGGGCCTGTATCCCGATCTGGTCAACGGCTACGACGAGACCGAGTTCAGCAATGAAAAAGTGGCGGAAGCGGTGCACAGCGGCCGCGCCCAGGCGGGTTTCGGGCTGCGCATGAACGCCGAGGCCCACGGTCTGGCGTTCGTGCCGCTGACGCGCGAGGCCTATTACCTGGCGCTGCGCAAGAACGACCAGACCGCCGCCTGGATGGCCGCGCTGCTGGCCTTGCTGGCCGATCCGGTCTTTGCCCGGCGCATCGAGGCGCTGCCCGGCTATACCATGGCCGAGCCGGCGGGGATCCTGACCCCGCAGGAGGCTCTGCCGTGGTTTGGCCCGGACGGCAAGGAAGGCAGCTGAGCCAAGGCCGGGCCGATCCCCGACCGGTCGGGCCGGTCCGTATTACACTCCCTGCCAGGGCGCGCCGGTCTCTGCGCCGGCCCGCGCCGGACCCTTGCAAGGAGCGCCATGCTGGAAACCGCCGCGCTGGCCGCGGGCATGTCCTGGGCCAGCGGATTTCGCCTGTATCTGGCCGTGCTGGCCGCCGGGGTGCTGGCGCGGCTGGGCTGGCTGGAACTGCCGCCGGGGCTGCAGCCGCTGGAGTCCTGGTGGGTGATCGGCGTGGCCGCGGTGCTGGCCGTGGCCGAGTTCGTCGCCGACAAGGTGCCGGCCTTCGACACCGTCTGGGACGGCATCCATACCTTCATCCGCATTCCCGCCGGGGCGATCCTGGCCGCCGCCGCGTTCGGCCAGCTGGATCCGCAATGGGTGGTGGCGGCGGGCCTGGTCGGCGGCACGCTGGCCGGCACCGCGCATGCCGTCAAGGCCGGCACGCGCGCGCTGATCAACGTCTCGCCGGAACCGTTTTCCAACTGGACGGCCTCATTCACTGAGGACCTGACCGCCACCGGCAGCCTCCTGCTGGCCTTCTTCGTGCCGGTGCTGTTCCTGGTCCTGCTGGCGGTGTTCCTGCTGGGCTCGGTGTGGCTGCTGCCGAAGTTGTGGCGCGGGGTGCGCCGCCTTCATGCCAGCCTGCGCGGCGGAGCCCGGCATGACGCGCCGCGCTAGCGGCGCGGCCGTTCCTGCCAGCTTTTTTGCATTACCCGACTGACCCGAGGCGCACCGGCGCCAGCAACCAAGAACCAACCAACCGATGCCCTCCGAGTCCGCCATCGACGTCCCGGCCACTGCCGCCCAACCCGCCGGACTGCACGCCGCCACCGGCGGCAAATTTTCCGCTTGGCGCCAGGCGCTGCGCATGGCCCGGCGCGACTGGCTGGCGGGCGAGCTCTACCTGCTGCTGTTTGCGCTGGTGCTGGCCGTGGCCGCGCTGACCAGCGTGGGCTTCATGGCCGACCGCATGCGGCTGGGCCTGGAGCGCGACGCGCGCCAGATGATCGCGTCCGACGTGCTGCTGGTCGCCGACCAGCCCTTCGATGCCGCCTTCGCGCGGCGTGCGCAAGCGGCGGGGCTGGCCGTGGCCCAGACCGTCACCTTCCCGAGCATGGCTACCGCCAACGGCAAGGCGCCGGCCGGCGGCGACGCCCCCAGCCAGCTGGCCGCGCTCAAGGCAGTGACCGACGGTTACCCGCTGCGCGGCAAGCTCAAGGTGGCCAGCGCGGCGGGGGCGCCGGATGCGCCCGCCGAAGGCATTCCCGCGCCGGGCACCGTATGGGTCGACGAGGCGCTGCTGGGCGCCCTGGGGGTTGCCGTGGGCGACACGTTGCAGCTGGGCAGCCGCAGCTTCCGCATCGACCGCATCATCACGCAGGAACTCGACCGCGGCACTGGCTTCATGAACTTCGCGCCGCGCGTGCTGATGCCGCTGGCTGACCTGGACAGCACCGGGCTGATCGGCTGGGGCAGCCGCGTGACCTACCGGCTGCTGGTGGCCGGTCCCGACGCCGCCGGCGCGGCCTTCCAGAAATGGGCGCAGGACGAGATCGAACGCCGCAAGCTGCGCAACACGCGGGTCGAGTCGCTGGAATCCGGCCAGCCCCAGATGCGCGCCACGCTGGACCGCGCCGAGCGCTTCCTGTCGCTGGTGGCGGTGCTGTCGTCGATGATCGCGGCGGTGGCGATCGCCATGTCGGCACGCCGCTATATGCAGCGCCACACCGATGCCTGCGCGGTCTACAAGTGCCTGGGGCTGTCGCGCGGGCAGATCCTGCGGGCCTTCGGACTGGAATTCCTGCTGGTCGGCGCGGCCGGCGCGCTGGCCGGCGTGCTGCTCGGCTACCTGGCGCACTATGGGCTGCTGCTGTCGCTGGGCGGGCTGCTCAAGGTGTCGCTGCCGCAGCCGTCGCTGCTGCCTGCGCTGGTGGGCGTGCTGGCGGGCCTGGTGCTGCTGGCCGGGTTTGCGCTGCCGCCGCTGCTGGCGCTGACGCGGGTGGCGCCGCTGCGGGTGCTGCGGCGCGATATCGGGCTGCCGCCGGTGTCGGCCTGGGTGGCCTATGCGCTGGGGCTGGGCGCCTTTGTCGCGCTGCTGCTGGTGGCGGCGCGCGACCTGCGGCTGGGGCTGACCACCGCCGGCGGCTTTGTCGCCGCAGGCGTGGTGTTCGGCGTGCTGGCGCTGGGCCTGCTGACGCTGCTGTCGCGGCTGCTGCGGGGCCGCCTGCGCGGGCGCGCGGCGGTGGGATGGCGCTTCGCGCTGGCGGTGCTGGAGCGCCGCCGCGCGGTCACGGTGCTGCAGACCGTGGCGCTGGCGGTCGGGCTGATGGCGCTGCTGCTGCTCGGCATGACCCGCAACGACCTGGTCGATTCGTGGCGCCAGGCCACGCCGGCCGACGCGCCCAACCGCTTCATCATCAATATCCAGCCGGACCAGCGCGAGCCGCTGCGCCAGATGCTGGCCGGCGCCGGCATCACCGACCTGCTTTATCCGATGGTACGCGGGCGCCTGACCCATATCGGCGAGCGCACCATCCGCGGCGACAGCTTCGAGGACGGGCGCGCGCGCAACCTGGTCGAGCGCGAATTCAACCTGTCCTATACCGACGCGCTGCCGGAGGGCAACCGCGTCATCGCCGGCCGCTGGTCGAACGGGTCCGACGGTGCGGAGGCGGGCGCGTCGGTGGAAGAGGGCATCGCCAAGACCCTGGGGATCCGGCTGGGCGACACGCTGCGCTTCGACGTGGCCGGGCAGCCCGTGCAGGCGCGCGTGACCTCGCTGCGCAAGCTCGACTGGGGCTCGATGCGGGTCAATTTCTTCGTGATCCTGCCGCCGCGGGCGATGCAGGGCATGCCCGAGACCTACATCACCTCATTCCACCTGCCGACCGCGAGCGCCGCGCTGGGCAACCGGCTGATCGCCGCCTTTCCCAATATCACCGTGGTCAACACCGACATGATCCTGCGCCAGATCCAGGACATCCTGGACCAGGTGATCGCGGCGGTGGAGTTCCTGTTCGTGTTCACGCTGGCCGCCGGGGTGACGGTGCTGTACGCGGCGTTGTCCGGCGCGCGCGACGAGCGCATGCGCGACGCGGGCCTGCTCAAGGCGCTGGGCGCTTCCGCGGCGCTGGTGCGGCAGACGCAATATGCCGAGTTCCTGGTGGTGGGCGGCCTCGCCGGCCTGCTGGCCAGCCTCGGCGCGATCGCGGTGGGCTGGGGGCTGTCGCAGTTCGTGTTCGACTTCCCTTACCGCTTCAATGCGTGGATCGTGCCGGTCGGCGTGGTTTCTGGCATGCTGTGCGCTTTTGCCGGCGGCTGGCTGGGCTTGCGCGAAGTGCTGCGCCAGCCTGCGCTGGCGACCTTGCGCGATGCCTGAGCCCGCGTGCCGCTGCCGCCGCAGACCGAGTGTGTGATGAGTACTGAATCCGACGACAAGCCCGGCAATGCCGAGGTCACTGCCTTTGAACTGGTGGGCGGCGAGGCGCGCGTGCGCGAACTGGTCGACCGCTTCTACGACCTGATGGACCTGGAGCCGCAGTTCGCGGGGCTGCGCGCGCTGCACCCGCCGTCGCTCGACGGCTCGCGCGACAAGCTGTTCTGGTTCCTGTGCGGCTGGCTGGGCGGCCCCAACCACTTTATCGAGCGCTTCGGCCATCCGCGCCTGCGCGCGCGCCATATGCCGTTCGAGATCGGCGTCAGCGAGCGCGACCAGTGGATGCGCTGCATGGCGCTGGCGATGCAGGACATCGGCCTGTCCGAAGACCTGCAGCTGCGCCTGATGCAGGCCTTCTTCCAGACTGCCGACTGGATGCGCAACGTGGCGCGCTAGGGCGCCAAGGCTCCCGTTTCTACACCGAGAGGTTTCCCCTGCCGATGACAGCCCAACTGCCTGAAGACGCCCTGCGTGTGCTGGATTTCTGGTTCGACCGCCCCGGCTCGGCCGCCTGGAATACCGCGCGGCCGCAATGGTTCACCAAGTCGGATGCGTTCGACGCGCAGATTCGGGCAAACTTCCTGTCCGACTGGCAGGTCGCCTGCGACGGGGCGCCTGACGACTGGTCGGTGACGCCCGAGGGCGCGTGCGCGCGCGTGGTGCTGCTGGACCAGTTCCCGCGCAACATGTTCCGCAACGATCCGCGCAGCTTCGGCACCGATGCGCTGGCGCTGGCACTGGCCCGGCGCATCGTCGCCTCCGGCATGGACCGCGCGCTGCCCACCGACTATCACCGCATGTTCTGCTACATGCCGTTCGAGCATTCCGAGGCGCTGGAAGACCAGGACGAGGCGGTGCGGCTGATGACGCAGCTGCGCGATGCCAGCGGTGGCGCGGTCGACGTGGTGGAATGGGCCGACAAGCATCGCGCGATCATCGCGCGCTTTGGCCGCTTCCCGCATCGCAACGCGTTACTGGGCCGGCCTCTCACGGCCGAGGAACAGGCGTTCCTGCAGCAGCCGGGCTCGTCGTTCTGAGCCGGGCCGGGAGGCCCGGCCCGGCGGGGCGCACTCAGGTCTTGTCGCGCGCCTCCTGCCACTTGTCGACGCGCACGCGCGGCGCGGCGGCCAGTTGCGCCAGCAGGCCCGCGGGCGTGTCGCCGACGTGCAGCAGGTCGGCGTGTACCTGCTTCAGGAAGCCTTCGCGCACCGCGTGCGACAGGAAGCCCAGCATGCCGTCGTAGAACCCGGCCAGGTTCAGCAGGCCCACCGGCTTGGCGTGGTAGCCCAGCTGCAGCCAGGTGAAGGTTTCGAACAGTTCCTCGAAGGTGCCCACGCCGCCGGGCATGGCGACAAAGGCATCGGCGCGGTCGGCCATCATCTGCTTGCGTTCGTGCATGTTGCGCACCACGTGCAGCTCGGTCAGGCCGCGGTGGCCGACTTCCTTCTGCATCAGCGCTTCCGGGATGATGCCGACGGCCCTGCCGCCATGTTCCAGCACGGCATCGGCGACGATGCCCATCAGGCCCACCTTGCCGCCGCCGTACACCAGCGTCAGGCCGCCTTCGGCCAGGGTGCGGCCGAGCAGGCGCGCGCCCTCGGCGTATTCGAGACGGTTGCCGGGGCTGGACCCGCAATACACGCAGACGGATTTCACTTGGCTTCCTTTGCCGCGCCGGCGGCGGCCTTGGCTGCCGCGTAGTCGCGCGCCAGCTGGTCGAATGCCTCCCGTGCCCGGCCGCGCAGATACGGGGCCAGGATCGAGAAGATGTGGTAGCTCGAGCCGTGCAGGTAGCCGCGGATCTGCTCGGGGTCGTTGTACTGGCGCGGATGCTGCACGAACTGGAACGACAGCCAGTAGGTGGCGACCACCACCATGTTGGTGCAGATGGCCTCGACCTGATCGGGCGTGGCTTCCATCTCGCCGTCCTCGATGAACTGGCGGCAGATCTCGTGCGCAAAACGCTGCTTCTGCTCGACGATGCGCTTGAAGTTGGTCTCCAGCATCCGGTTGCGCGCCAGCAGGTCGTTGATGTCGCGGTACAGGAAGCGGTAGTTCCACAGGAACTCGGACATGTACTGCAGGTAGCCCCAGCTTTCGTCGAGCGTGGCCTTGTGGTCGTCCGGCATCTTCAGGCGGCGCTCCATCTCCTGCTCGAAGCGCACGAAGATCGAGTTGATGATGTCGTCCTTGTTGCGGAAGTGGTAGTAGAGATTGCCGGGGCTGATCTCCATCGCTTCCGCGATCGTGGTGGTGGTGACGTTGGGCTCGCCGACTTCGTTGAACAGGCGCAGCGAGACGTCGAGGATGCGGTCCCTGGTGCGTCGGGGGCCGGTTTGCGGTTTCGGTTCCATGGGCGTCCGGGCGATCGGTGCGATCGGTAAGTCGGGGGCAGGGTTGCGATTATAAGCAATCGGCCTGCCTTGCCCATTCTGTGCCCCTCGGTCCCCCGCGGGCCGGCTCAGCCCGCCAGCGCCTGCACCCACCGCAGCACGTGCGGTCCGGCAATGGTGATCCAGGTGCCGCCGCACAGCACCAGCGCCAGCATCACCGCGGCGCTGCCGAAGTCCTTCGCGCGCTTGGACAGGCTGTGCCGCTCCAGCGAGATGCGGTCGACCGCGGCCTCGACGCTGGAGTTGAGCAGTTCGACAATCAGCACTACCAGCAGCGTGCCCAGCAGCAGGATGCGCTCGACCGCCGTCACCGGCACCAGGAAGGCGCACGGCGTCAGCAACACCACCAGGGTCAGCTCCTGGCGGAACGCGCTCTCCTCCAGCACCGCATAGCGCAGCCCCGACAGCGAATTGATGGCGGCATGCCAGGCACGCGCCAGGCCCCGGTTGCCCTTGTGCGGATTCTGGTCGACGGAGTAGTCAGCGCTCTGCATGGCGGGCGGCGGCCTCTGCATTGGCGGGTCGGACGGCAGTTCCGGATGCGGTTTCGGCATGGGTTTGCGGGGCGGAAGGCTGGGCTGTGGCGGGTTGGGCCGCTGCGCCGCCCCGGCCTGGCCTGGCGGCGGCGAACGGCCGCAGGTGGGCCAGGAACTGCTCGGACGCGGCGCGCCACGAGAAACGCTCGGCGTGGGCCCGGGCCGTGGCGCGGTCGATGCGCAGCGCTTCCAGGCAGGCCTCGCGCAGGTCTTCGTGCATCACGCCGGCGGGGCTGTCGCCGAGCACGTCGATCGGGCCGGTGACCGGATACGCGGCCACCGGCAAGCCGCTGGCCAGCGCTTCCAGCAGCACCAGCCCGAAGGTGTCGGTGCGGCTCGGGAACACGAACACGTCAGCGGAAGCATACACCCGCGCCAGCTCGGGCTGGCTCAGCACGCCCAGATAGTTGGCGCCGGGATAGCGCGCGCGCAGCGCCGGCAGCGCCGGGCCGTCGCCGACCACCCATTTGGAGCCGGGCAGGTCCAGCGCCAGGAAGGCCTCGACGTTCTTCTCCACCGCCACGCGGCCCACGTACAGGAAGATCGGGTGGGCGGTGTTGAGCACATTGGCGCGCTGCGGCGTGAACACGTCGAGGTCCACGCCGCGCGTCCACAGCACGGCGTTGGTAATGCGGTAGCGCCGCAGGTCGTCCAGCACCACCGGCGTCGGCGCCATCACCGCCTGGGCGGGGCCATGGAACCAGCCGAGGAAACGGTAGGTCCACGCCAGCGGAATGCCGAAGCGGGCCTGCACATATTCCGGAAAGCGCGTGTGGTAGGCGGTGGTGAAGGGCAGCTTGCGGCGCAGCGCGTGGCTGCGCGCCGCCAGCCCGAGCGGGCCTTCGGTGGCGATGTGCA
The DNA here is from genome assembly GCF_057798955.1 of Cupriavidus sp. 207A1. Classification (NCBI taxonomy): domain Bacteria; kingdom Pseudomonadati; phylum Pseudomonadota; class Betaproteobacteria; order Burkholderiales; family Burkholderiaceae; genus Cupriavidus; species Cupriavidus sp. 207A1. The sequence continues at coordinate 25,796 of NZ_JBYOJO010000007.1, forward strand.
GCGCGTCGGGGCCGAAGGCCTCGATGCGCCGCCGCACGCGCGCGCCCGGCAGCAGCGACAGCCGGATCTCGGGGTAGGTCGGGCAGGGCACCGTGCGGAATTCCTGCGGCGTGATCATGTCGACCGTGTGGCCCATCGCCTCCAGTTCGCGGCGCGTCGACTTGAGCGTGCGCACCACGCCATTGACCTGCGGTTCCCAGGCATCGGTGACGATCAGGATCTTCATGCAGCCTCCTTGGGCGCGGTGGAAGAGCAGTGCGGAGGGCGCCGGGCAGATAGCGCCACGCGGAAAAAACGTTACCGGCGCGGCTCAGCCGGCCACGGCAGCGCGGCGCCGGCGGCGCATGGCGGGCGCGGGCGCGTCGAGCAGCCTGGTCCAGTAGACGATCTTCAGTTCGCCTTCGAGGGTTTCGACCAGTGCCGACAGGCTTTCGACCCAGTCGCCGTCGTTGCAGTAGAGCTGGCCGTTGACCTCGCGGATCTCGGCCTTGTGGATATGGCCGCAGACCACGCCGTCGCAGCCGCGGCGGCGCGCCTCGTCGACCATCGCGCTTTCGAACGCGCCGATGTAGTTGACTGCGTTCTTGACCTGGTGCTTCAGGTACTGCGACAGCGACCAGTACGGAAAGCCCAGGCGCGCGCGCAGCCGGTTGAAGTGCCGGTTGAGCGCCAGGATCATGGTGTAGAGCGAATCGCCCAGGTAGGCCAGCCAGCGCGCGTGCTGCACCACGCCGTCGAACAGGTCGCCGTGCACCACCCACAGGCGGCGCCCGGTGGCGGTCACGTGGATCGCCTCCTCGCGCACGGTGATGTCGCCGAAGGCCATGCCGTCGAACTGGCGCGCGGCCTCGTCGTGGTTGCCGGGCACGTAGATCACCTCGGTGCCCTTGCGCGCCTTGCGCAGCAGCTTCTGCACCACGTCGTTGTGGCTTTGCGGCCAGTACCAGCCGCGGCGCAGCTGCCAGCCGTCGATGATGTCGCCGACCAGGTAGAGCTGGTCGGATTCGTTGTGCTTGAGGAAATCCAGCAGGTAGTCGGCCTGGCAGCCGGGCGTCCCCAGGTGGATGTCCGACAGCCAGATGGCGCGGTAGCGCTGGATCGGGTGCGGCTCGGGGGGATAGGTTTCCTGCGCTTCGCGCGGCGGCGCCAGCGCGGCGCCATCGAGTGCCGGTGCCATGAAGGCGCTCACCGGCGCGGCGGGGCCGCTGTCAGCGCTGCGGCGCAGCCATGGCGCCAGTTGCGAGGCCTTCGACAGATACCCGCGGGCAGATCGGATTGCTTGCACCATGCCAGTCCCGGTTGCGGCGATGGCTGCATTCAGCCATTCAGCAATGACGCGACGGTGACGAAAACATGACTGACATGTGAATCGTTGCGGCTGCGGGACAGCCGCTGCATGGGCCGACTCGCGGCCGGCTCAGCGGCCGCGCGCGGACAGCTCGGCCAGTGCGTCGAGCACGGCACGCACGGCGGCGGGATGGCGCAGCAGCGACACATGGCCGATGCCGGACAGCGGGATATGGCCGGCGCCGTCGAGCCAGCCGGTGCAGGGCGGGCCCGCGATCGAATCATGCCAGCTGAAGATCGAGATCATGCGCGCGCGCAGGCGCGGCGTTTCGGCGGCCGCGAGCGCGCGCAGCCAGGGGCTGCCGCAGCGCATCTGGCGCGCATTGTGGCCGCCGCCAAAGCGCGCCAGCGCGCTGCCGTGGTGCGGGCTGCCCAGCGTCACGATGCCGGCGCAGAGATCCTCGTCGCCGGCCAGTTGCAGCGCGGCGCGCGCGGCCAGCCCGCCCATGCTGTGGCAAAGCAGCAGCGGCGCGCGCCCGCTTTCGGCGCGGATGCGCCGCATCGCGGCCAGCAGCGCGCGTGCGTAGTCGTCGATGTCGCCGAACACGGGTTCCAGGTCGATCCCATGGCAGCGGTAGCCGGCGGCGGCCAGCGCCGGCTGCATGTCGAGCCAGATCGCCTGGCCGCAGGCGTAGCCGTGGACCAGCAGCACCGGCGGGGCATCGCGGCCGGGCCGGGCAGGATCGGCCGGCGCAAACGGTGCGCGTGCGCGGAAGGGCTGCAGCCAGTCGAACATGCGCAGCACCGCCAGGCATTCGGTTGCGTAGCAGCGCAACGCCTCCGCCGGCCGCAGCGGCCGGCGGGTGGCGGCAAGTTCGGCGGGCGGCGCGGGCGGGTGGTCGCCGCGTGCGACCCACAGGCCGCGCCCGCTCAGCGCGAAGGCGATGGCAATGCCGGAGGCGAAGCCGCCCAGGATCAGCCCCGCGCCGGCGGCGAGCGCACCGGGCCACGGCCAGGCGGCGGTGCGAACCAGCGCCGCGGCAATGCCCAGCGCCGCGGCCGCCTGCGCGGTCACGGCGACGCGGCGGATGCCGGCGGCGCCGAGGCTCATGGCCTGGTGCGCAGGTCGGTCAGGCGCGTGCCGGCCAGGCGGTCGTGCAGGAACTGGCGGCGCGGATCCAGCCAGGCCAGCAGGATCCAGACCAGCAGGCCGGCGCACAGCACGCCGACGAACGGGCCCTTGACCAGCCCGAGCAGATGGCCGACGGCAGCCGACGGCGGCAGCCACAGCCACGCCAGCACGTAGCGCAGCGCCGCCTGCGGCCAGCGCGGCGGCGACCCGGCGGCGTTTTCGACGCGCATGCGCCAGGTCTGCATCGCCAGGGTCTGGCCGTTGCGCTGCCAGAACCAGGTGAAATACAGCCCCATCACCAGGAAGCTCCACAGCTGGATCACCAGCGGCCCGTCCGCGCCCAGCTTCTGCAGCAGCGGCCGTACCAGCAGGTAGGCGGCGGTCGAGGCGCTCAGCACGCCGAACAGCAGCGCGCCTTCATAAAGCATGCAGGCGATGCGGCGGCGCAGCGGCGGAGCGGCCGGCGCGGACGCGGCGGGGGGGACGGGGTCGAGGGTGGCAGCGGGCATCGGTGGCGGTCTGAACAGGGCGCTGGCGCGCGGCATGCGGGTGCCGGTGCGGGCCTGGCGAAGCTGGCCCGCGTGCGCTGGCCGGCCTCAAACGGCCATTATGCCAAATGGCCTGCGAATTACTGGCGCACGGTCGCGTCGGACGCCGCGGCCGTCGCTTCGGTGGTGGCCTGGACTGCCGCGGTGGCCGGCGCGCTGGCCGCGGGAAGCGCGGCGCTTGCGGGCGTTGCCGGAGTGGCAGCGGCGGGGGCGGACGCCGCGGCCACGGCAGTTGCCGCGGCTGCGGGCAGCGCCGCACCCTCGCTGGCCGGGTGGGCAGCGTGGCCCGCCCCCGCCTTGTGTTCATGGCGCAGCTGGCGGCTGGTGTCGCTGGGCAGGCGCTTGCCGCTGGGCAGCGCGCTGACGGCGCCGGGGCGGCGCGGCACGTGGTCGGCGGCGGCCAGCTTCTTCTTCTGCTCTTCAGGCAACTGCTGGTACTTGTCCCAGGCCTCGGCCTTCTTCTCGGTCGGCAGCGAGCGGGTGATCTGGTAGTTTTCGCGCGCCAGCCGGCGTTGCTGCGGAGTCATCCTGACCCACTCCGCCATGCGCGCCTGCAGCCGGGCCTGCTCGGCCGGCGAATATTTCGGATAGCGCGCGGCGATGCGCAGCCACTTGTGGCGGTTCAGCTCCGGCAGGCTGTCCCACAGCGGCTGCAGCGGCGCCAGGATGCGCTGGTTGACGGGGCTCAGGTCGGCCCAGGCGGGCTTGGCGCCGACCGGCTGGGCCGGGTGGGGGGCGGTGGCTCCGACTGCCGCGGAAGCGCCCTGTGCCTGGGCCGGCGCGGGAAGCAGCCCCCAACACGCGGCCGCGCCGGCGCCGGCCAGCAGGGCGGCCAGCCGGCGGCGCAGGGCGTCGGGGCGGGGAAGCGGGGGCGCCATGCTATTGCCCGTGCTTCAGGAACACGTGGAAGCCCTCGTCGGCATAGGCCGTGGGCGGCAGGTCGTCGAGCAGCATGGCGGCGTCGATATCGGCCAGTTCCTCGATGCGCTTCTGCTCCTGCCAGTGGTAGATGCCCACCAGGCCGGCGCCCAGCGCGACCAGCGTCCAGACCAGCCCCAGCCGGCGCAGCCAGGCGCCGGCGCGATGCAGCGGCGAGGCGTCGTCGTCGAACAGCGGCGCGTGCGCGCCCGGCATGGCAAGCTGCGGCACCAGCACGGGCGCCTCGGCCTTTTTGCGGGCGACCGCCATCCGGCGCGCGGCGGCGAGCCGTTCGGAAATGTCGGCCGGCAAGGCGTCGGCGCCGGCGTCGAGTGCCGCGCGAACCTCATGCGCAAACCGGCGCTCGCGGATTTCTTTGTCGTTTCTGCTCATAGTCGGACCCCCCGTGCGCGCAGGGCCTGCGCAAGTGTATGCGTGGCACGGGAACAGTGCGTCTTGACGCTGCCTTCGGAACAGCCCATCACGGCCGCGGTTTCGGCGACGTCCATATCTTCCCAGTAACGCATCAGGAATGCCTGGCGTTGACGCGTGGGCAGGCGCTGGATCTCCTGCTCGATGATGTGCATGACCTGGGCGCGCTCGACCTTGTCGGCGCTGCTTTCGGCCGATTCCGAGCCGACCTGCGCCTCGAGCGTCTCCAGCAGGTCGCTGTCGTCGCCGCCGTCGCGGTCGTCGCGCAGGCTGGAAAACAGCGAGACCCAGGTATTGCGCACCTTCTGGCGCCGGAACCAGTCATGGATGGTGTTCTGCAGGATGCGCTGGAACAACGGTGCGAGTTCCGCGGCGCTCTTGTCGCCATATTTTTCGGCCAGCTTGATCATGGCGTCCTGGACGATGTCCAGCGCCGCCTCGTCGTCGCGGACGGCGAATACGGCCTGCTTGAAGGCGCGCCGCTCGACGCTGGCAAGAAAGGCGGACAGTTCCTGGTCGGTGGCCATTCAGGCGGTTGGGGCTTGTTGCGCCGGGACCAAGTGCCCGGTTCTGGTGAATGTGCTGCCGGGGGCGCGCGGCGCCCCAATGTGCTGGGATGCTAGCAAAATTTCGCCGCGCTGTACCGTTTTGTATGGCGGGCCAGACATGGCGCTGGTCAAAAGTTTTTGCAAATCCGGGGAACTTGCCGATGCCGGCGGCGTAAACAACCGTAGACCGCGCTGGTGCATTGCAGTATCATCGACGGTTCACACGACATCAGTGGTTGTCTCATCCGGCCGCTTATGAGGCGGTCTTCCATGCAGACGCGCACCGCTTGAACCCGAGCCACAAGTTCGGCAGAGAGCATCCAAACAATTTTTTGCCGAAAATTGCAAAGGACTGAAATGAACATGCCCAGCGCGGAATTCTCCCACGCCGATAGCAATTCATCTGCCGCACCCGAAATGATCGGGGCGGAAATCCTCGTTCACGCACTTGCCGAAGAAGGCGTCGAGTACGTCTGGGGCTACCCCGGCGGCGCAGTGCTGTATATCTACGACGAGCTCCACAAGCAAACCAAGTTCGAGCACATCCTGGTGCGCCACGAGCAGGCCGCGGTCCATGCCGCGGACGGCTACGCACGCGCAACCGGCAAGGTGGGCGTCGCCCTGGTGACCTCGGGTCCCGGCGTGACCAATGCCGTCACCGGCATCGCCACCGCGTACCTCGACTCGATCCCGATGGTGGTGATCACCGGCAACGTGCCGACCCACGCCATCGGCCAGGACGCCTTCCAGGAGTGCGACACCGTCGGCATCACCCGCCCGATCGTCAAGCACAACTTCCTGGTGAAGGACGTGCGCGACCTCGCCGCGACCATCAAGAAGGCGTTCTTCATTGCCTCGACCGGCCGTCCCGGCCCGGTGGTGGTCGACATCCCCAAGGATGTCTCGCGCAATGCCTGCAAGTACGAGTACCCCAAGTCGATCGACATGCGCTCGTACAACCCGGTCAACAAGGGCCACTCGGGCCAGATCCGCAAGGCCGTGGCGCTGCTGCAGAACGCCGAGCGCCCGTACATCTACAGCGGTGGCGGCGTGGTGCTGGCCAATGCCAGTGACGAGCTGCGCCAGCTCGCGGCGCTGACCGGCCACCCGGTGACCAACACGCTGATGGGCCTGGGCGCGTTCCCCGGCACCCACAAGCAGTTCGTCGGCATGCTCGGCATGCACGGCACGTATGAAGCCAACATGGCCATGCAGAACTGCGACGTGCTGATCGCCATCGGGGCCCGCTTCGACGACCGCGTGATCGGCAATCCTTCGCACTTCACCTCGCAGGCGCGCAAGATCATCCATATCGACATCGATCCGTCGTCGATTTCCAAACGCGTCAAGGTCGATATCCCCATCGTCGGCAACGTCAAGGACGTGCTGCAGGAACTGATCGCCCAGATCAAGGCCAGCGACGTCAAGCCCAAGCGCGAGGCGCTCGCCAGGTGGTGGGAGCAGATCGAGCAATGGCGCTCGGTCGACTGCCTGAAGTACGACCGCAGCTCCGAGATCATCAAGCCGCAATACGTGGTGGAAAAGATCTGGGAACTGACCCACGGCGACGCCTTCATCTGCTCCGATGTCGGCCAGCACCAGATGTGGGCGGCGCAGTTCTACAAGTTCAACGAGCCGCGCCGCTGGATCAACTCCGGCGGCCTGGGCACGATGGGCGTGGGCCTGCCGTACGCGATGGGCATCAAGAAGGCGTTCCCGGAGAAGGAAGTCGTCACCATCACCGGTGAAGGCTCGATCCAGATGTGCATCCAGGAACTGTCGACCTGCCTGCAGTACGACACCCCGGTGAAGATCTGCTCGCTCAACAACGGCTACCTCGGCATGGTGCGCCAGTGGCAGGAGATCGAGTACGACAACCGCTACTCGCATTCCTACATGGATGCGCTGCCTGATTTCGTCAAGCTGGCCGAGGCCTATGGCCACGTCGGCATGCGCGTCGAAAAGAGCTCCGACGTCGAGCCGGCGCTGCGCGAGGCGTTCCGCCTGAAGGACCGTACCGTGTTCCTGGACTTCCAGACCGATCCCACCGAAAACGTCTGGCCGATGGTCCAGGCCGGCAAGGGCATTTCCGAAATGCTGCTCGGCGCGGAGGACCTGTAAATGCGACACATCATTTCGGTCCTGCTGGAAAACGAAGCTGGTGCGCTGTCGCGCGTGGTGGGCCTGTTCTCGGCCCGCGGCTACAACATCGAGACGCTGACCGTGGCGCCGACCGAGGACTCCTCGCTGTCGCGCATGACCATCGTCACCACTGGTTCGGATGACGTGATCGAGCAGATCACCAAGCACCTGAACCGCCTGGTCGAAGTGGTCAAGGTGGTCGACCTGACCGAAGGCGCGCACATCGAGCGCGAGCTGATGCTCGTCAAGGTGCGCGCGGTCGGCAAGGAGCGCGAGGAAATGAAGCGCACCGCCGACATCTTCCGCGGCCGCATCATCGATGTTACCGAGAAGACCTACACCATCGAGCTGACCGGCAACGGCGTCAAGCTCGATGCGTTCCTGGACGCGATCGACCGTACCGCCATCCTCGAGACCGTCCGCACCGGCGGCTCGGGCATCGGCCGCGGCGAGCGCATCCTGAAGGTCTGATCCGGCGCCGACCGCACAGGTTCAAGCAGTATCCCCGGGCGGCGCGATCCGTGCGCACACAATGCGCGCGAGGATGCCGCCCCCCTCATATAAAAGACAGAGATTGAAGGATTTATCATGAAAGTGTTTTACGACAAGGACGCCGACCTCTCGCTGATCAAGGGCAAGAACGTCACCATCATCGGCTACGGCTCGCAGGGCCATGCCCACGCGCTGAACCTGAAGGATTCCGGCGTCAACGTGACCGTCGGCCTGCGCAAGAGCGGCGCGTCGTGGAACAAGGCCGCCAACGCCGGCCTGCAGGTCAAGGAAGTGGCCGAGGCCGTCAAGAACGCCGACGTGGTCATGATCCTGCTGCCGGACGAGCAGATCGCCGACGTGTACAAGAATGAAGTGCACGACAACATCAAGGAAGGCGCCGCGCTGGCCTTCGCCCATGGCTTCAACGTGCACTACGGTGCCGTGATCCCGCGCGCCGACCTGGACGTGATCATGATCGCGCCGAAGGCCCCGGGCCACACCGTGCGCGCCACGTACACGCAAGGCGGCGGCGTGCCGCACCTGATCGCCGTGCACCAGAACAAGTCCGGCGCCGCCCGTGACATCGCGCTGTCGTACGCCACCGCCAACGGCGGCGGCCGTGCCGGCATCATCGAGACCAACTTCCGCGAAGAAACCGAAACCGACCTGTTCGGCGAGCAGGCCGTGCTGTGCGGCGGCACCGTCGAGCTGATCAAGGCTGGCTTCGAGACCCTGGTGGAAGCCGGCTACGCGCCGGAAATGGCCTACTTCGAGTGCCTGCACGAACTGAAGCTGATCGTCGACCTGATCTACGAAGGCGGCATCGCCAACATGAACTACTCGATCTCCAACAACGCCGAATATGGTGAATACGTCACCGGTCCGCGCGTGGTGACCGAGGAGACCAAGAAGGCGATGAAGCAGTGCCTGAAGGACATCCAGACCGGCGAATACGCCAAGAGCTTCCTGCTGGAGAACAAGGCCGGCGCGCCGACGCTGATCTCGCGCCGCCGCCTGAACGCCGAGCACGAAATCGAAGTGGTGGGCGAGAAGCTGCGCGCGATGATGCCGTGGATCGCCAAGAACAAGATGGTCGACCAGTCGAAGAACTGATCGCCAGCGCTGCCTGATGGCCCGCGCCGCACGGCGGCGGGCCGAAGCCGTTCAGCGTTCCGTGCCTTGCCCTTCTATCATCGGAAGGGGATTGCCGGGACCTGAACGGCTTTTTGTTATCCTTGTCGAACTTTTCGGGCAAGGCGTGCCGGATGCTGCTCCCCGCGGCGGCCGGCAGGGGGCGCGGCACGTGCGTGCCGCGGCCAGGCCGCCTTGCTCTGGCCTGTATCCACCGAAACACGTACTGCATGAACTATCCTCATCCGCTGATCGCCCGTGAAGGCTGGCCATTCCTGGCCGGCGCCTTTGTCATCTCGCTGCTGGTACATGCCAGCGCGGGCTTCTGGTGGGCGCTGCCGCTGTGGATCATCACGGTGTTCGTGCTGCAGTTCTTCCGCGACCCGCCGCGTCCGATCCCGTCGCAGCCCAACGCCGTGCTGGCCCCGGCCGACGGCCGCATCGTCGTGGTCGAAAAGGCCATGGACCCGTACGCCAAGCGCGAGGCGCTGAAGATCAGCGTCTTCATGAACGTCTTCAACGTGCACTCGAACCGCGTCTCGGTCGACGGCGCGGTGGAGAAGGTCGAGTACTTTCCCGGCAAGTTCGTCAATGCCGACCTCGACAAGGCCTCGACCGAAAATGAACGCAACGCGGTGCTGATCCGGCGCGCGGCCGACGGCCAGCTGGTGACGCTGGTGCAGGTGGCGGGCCTGGTGGCGCGCCGCATCCTGTGCTACACCAAGGCCGGCGACAACCTCTCGCGCGGCCAGCGCTACGGCTTTATCCGCTTCGGCTCGCGCGTCGACGTGTACCTGCCGCTCGACGCACGCCCGCGCGTGACCATCGGCGAGAAGGTGTCGGCCTCGTCGACCATCCTTGCCGAACTCGACGTGCAGTGAGCGGCGGCCTGACCGGAGGACAGTGATGGTTGCCTTCCATCGACGTAACAAGCGCAGCGGCAGCGGCAACGTGACCCACCTGCGGCCGTTCCGCCACAACCAGCTGCGCGGCGCCGACGACGACTTCGACGACGAAGCCGTCGACGACCACGATATCGCCTACCAGCGCCCGCGCCGGCGCGGCATCTACCTGCTGCCCAACGCCTTCACCACGGCGGCGCTGTTCGCCGGCTTCTTCGCCATCGTGCAGGCGATGAACATGCGCTTCGACGCTGCCGCCATCGCCATCTTCGCGGCCATGGTACTCGATGGCATGGACGGGCGCGTGGCGCGCATCACCAATACGCAAAGCGCGTTCGGCGAGCAGTATGACTCGCTCTCGGACATGACCTCGTTCGGCGTCGCGCCGGCGCTGGTGATGTACGAATGGATCCTGCATGACCTGGGCAAGTGGGGCTGGATAGCAGCCTTTGTCTACTGCACCTGTGCGGCACTGCGCCTGGCGCGTTTCAATGCCAATATCGGCGTCATCGACAAGCGCTTCTTCCAAGGTTTGCCGAGCCCGGCCGCGGCGGCGCTGGTGGCCGGCTTCGTCTGGCTGGTGATCGACAACAAGCTGCCGGTCAAGGAGCTGTGGATGCCGTGGGTGGCGTTCGGCATCACGCTGTACGCGGGGCTGTCGATGGTGTCCAACGCGCCGTTCTACAGCGGCAAGGCCCTCGACGTGCGCTACCGCGTGCCGTTCGGCATGATGGTGCTGGTCCTGGTGCTGTTCGTGGTGGTCTCGACCGATCCGCCGGTGGCGCTGTTCGGGCTGTTCGTGGCCTACGCGATTTCGGGCTATGTGCTGTGGGCCTGGCGGGCCATGCATGGCAAGCCGGCGATCGAGAAGAAGCCGCGGGAATAAATCGCAGAAGGGCGCTCAGGCGCCCTTCATGCTTTGCGGGATTCACAATTGTTTTCATGCCGCGGCCATCCGGGCGTGGCACTCTGCAGTGTTTTCCACCCACCGTCAGGAGGATGTCATGGGCATGTTCGACTTCATCAAGGAAGCGGGAGAAAAGCTGTTCGGCACCGGCGAGGCCAAGGCCGCGCAGGCAGCGGCCGCGGCGGATGCATCGGCGGAGAAGGTCGACGCCGCCAATCGCGCCGCGGGCGACGCGATCGAGGCCTATATCAGGAAGATGGGGCTGGACGCGACCGGGCTGATGGTGCAGGTCGACGGCTCGCAGGGTCTCGTCACGGTGTTCGGCGTGGCGCCCGACCAGGCCACGCGCGAGAAGATCATCCTGTGCGCCGGCAATGTCGAGGGCGTCGACAAGGTCGAGGACAAGATGTCGGTCAACGTCGAGTCGGCCGAGTCGCAATGGCATACCGTGGTCAAGGGCGACACGCTGTGGGCGATCGCGCAGGCCGCCTACGGCAACGGCGCCGAGTACAACAAGATCTTCGAGGCCAACAAGCCGATGCTGAGCCACCCGGACAAGATCTATCCGGGCCAGAAGCTGCGCATCCCGCCCAAGGGCTGAAGCCGTCGCCGGCGGCGCGTGCGGCAAAACCCTGTGTTGCGCGCGCGCGCCAAGTCGGCTATAGTCGCTGCCATGATTTCGCGCCAAGTCCTAATCGCCCGCACCACCCTAGGTGGCCTACTAGGCCATCAGGTCGGGACGCGCGCGCGCTAAGGACGGACTTACCCCTTAGCGCGGAATCCGCAAGGAATTTTCCAACGCCCCGGCCTGCTCCATGCACGCCGGGGCGTTTTGCATTCCACAGCCGTGGAGCGCGGAACAGGCGGTAAAGCCCCAGACGCAGCATGCCGGGGACAGCACACCATAAGCAATCAGGAGCTCCACACCATGTCTGACAAACTCATCATTTTCGACACCACCTTGCGTGACGGCGAGCAGTCGCCCGGCGCATCGATGACGCGCGAGGAAAAGATCCGCATCGCGCGCCAGCTGGAACGCCTGAAGGTCGATGTGATCGAGGCCGGTTTCGCCGCGAGCTCCAACGGCGACTTCGAGGCGATCCGCTCGATCGCGCAGGTGGTCAAGGACTCCACCATCTGCTCGCTGGCCCGCGCCAACGACAAGGACATCGCCCGTGCCGCCGAGGCGCTGAAGCCGGCCAACTCGTTCCGTATCCACACCTTCATCGCCACCTCCGCGCTGCACATGGAGAAGAAGCTGCGCATGACGCCGGACCAGGTGTACGAGCAGGCGCGCCTGGCGGTGCGCTTTGCGCGCCAGTTCACCGACGATATCGAGTTCTCGCCGGAAGACGGCAGCCGCTCGGACATGGATTTCCTTTGCCGCGTGCTCGAAGGCGTGATCGCCGAGGGCGCCACCACCATCAACCTGCCCGATACGGTGGGCTACGCCGTGCCGGAAGGCTATGCCGAGCTGATCCGCTCGGTGCGCGAGCGCATTCCCAACTCGGACAAGGCGGTGTGGTCGGTGCACTGCCATAACGACCTCGGCATGGCCGTGGCCAATTCGCTGGCGGCGGTCAAGATGGCCGGCGCGCGCCAGATCGAATGCACCATCAACGGCCTCGGCGAGCGCGCCGGCAACACTAGCCTGGAAGAAGTGGTGATGGCGGTGAAGACGCGCCGCGACTACTTCAACCTGGACCTCGGCATCGACACCACGCAGATCGTGCCGGCGTCCAAGCTGGTGTCGCAGATCACCGGCTTCGCGGTGCAGCCGAACAAGGCCGTGGTCGGCGCCAACGCCTTCGCGCATGCCTCGGGCATCCACCAGGACGGCGTGCTCAAGGCGCGCGACACCTACGAGATCATGCGCGCCGAAGACGTGGGCTGGACCGCCAACAAGATCGTGCTGGGCAAGCTGTCGGGCCGCAATGCCTTCAAGCAGCGCCTGCAGGAACTGGGCATCGAGCTCGACAGCGAGAGCGAGGTCAATGCCGCCTTCACGCGTTTCAAGGAGCTGGCCGACCAGAAGGCCGAGATCTTCGACGAGGACATCGTCGCCATCGTCTCGAACGAGGCCCAGCATGACGCCAACGAACACTTCCGCTTTATCTCGCTGTCGCAGCGCTCCGAGACCGGCGAGCGTCCGCATGCGCGCGTGGTGTTCAGCATGGACGGCCAGGAGCAGAGCGGAGAAGGCGAGGGCAACGGCCCGGTCGACGCCACCCTGCATGCGATCGAATCGCGCGTGGCCAGCGGCGCCGAGATGGTGCTGTATTCGGTGAACGCCATCACCGGCGGCACCGAGGCCCAGGGCGAAGTCACGGTGCGCCTGTCCAAGGCCGGCCGCATCGTCAACGGCGTGGGTACCGACCCGGATATCGTCGCGGCCTCGGCCAAGGCCTACCTGGCCGCACTGAACAAGCTGCACGACAAGGCCGTGCAGAAGATCAACCCGCAGATCTGACCCTGACTCCTGCGCAGACGGCGGAAGGCCTACCCGGCCTGAACGTACGGACCAGGCCCGCCATTCCCGACCCGGGGATGGCGGGCTTTTTCATGGGCACGCAGCGGGCTACCCCGCGTGCGCATCAGAAAAAGCGGCGCTCGTCGGGGTCGTAGAGCGGATCGGGCGTGATCTGGGTCCGGCGCAGCACGCCGGCATCGTCGAAATAGAAGTGGAACAGCGACGGCCAGACGTCTTCGTGGAGGAAGCGGTAGGACCAGACCTCGTTGCGCATGCGCGGGTAGTAGCTGACCGGCAGCCGCGTCACGCCAAAGTGCTCGGCCACGTCGCGCTTGGTCCAGGTGTTGACCTGCGCCTTGTACAGCTCGGGCGTCGACAGCATGTTGCGGAACACGGTCAGGTTGCCGTTGCGGTCGAAGTCGGCGCCGTAGGCATACTGGCCCATCGGCTGCTTCGAGTAGATCCAGCGCGTGGTGCCGTCGCGCAGCGGGAACACATCGGTGGGCGGCCCGAACATGGCCTGCACCGCGGCCTGGGGCTGGCCCACCAGCCGGCTGCCTTCCTGCACCGGCATCAGCGTGGCACAGGCCGACAGCATGGCGACGCCCAGCGCCAGCACGAGACGGCGCCCACCCTTGGCGATGATGGAATGCATGGCTGGACCTCGATCGATGTATGGGGTGTGGATACCGCCAGTGTAGTGCGGCGGCGCCCAGTGTGTGCGTTCGGCGCTGCTTTTGTGCGGATCAGCCGATAACGCGGCCGGTTCACCATGGAACTGGCGGTGTGGGTGCGGTCCGCGCCGGTATTTGCCCGCAACCGGACGCTGCCTTACTATCCTGCGCTTTCCAGGAGAGACGAATGACGGTTGCGGCGCGGTGGCGGGGATGGCTGGGCGGGTTGTTGCTGGCGGCAGCGGCGGGCGCCTCGGCGCAGGAGCCGATCCGGCTGGGGATGATCGATGGACTGTCCGGCCCGTTCGCAAATGCCGGCGAAGCGGTGGCGCGCAACCTGCGCCTGGCGATCGAGCGCATCAACGCGCGCGGCGGCGTCAAAACGGCCGAAGGTGCGCGGCCGCTCGAGTTGGTCACCTTCGACAGCAAGGGCAATGTCGATGAAAGCCTGATCCAGCTGCGCGCGCTGACCGACAAGCGCATCCCGTTCGTGCTGCAGGGCAACAGCTCGGCGGTGGCGGGGGCGCTGGTGTCGGCCATCAACCGCCATAACGCGCGCCAGCCCGACGCGCGCGTGCTGTTCCTGAACTATTCGGCGGTCGATCCCAGCCTGACCAACGAGAACTGCAGTTTCTGGCATTTTCGCTTCGATGCCAGCGCCGACATGCGCATGCAGGCGCTGACCGAGGTCATCCGCCAGGACCAGGCGGTGCGCCGCGTGTACCTGATCGACCAGGACTACAGCTTCGGCCACCAGGTGGCGCGTTCGGCGCGCGAGATGCTGGCGGCGCGCCGGCCCGATATCCAGATCGTCGGCGACGAGTTCCACCCGATCGGCAAGATCAAGGACTTCGCGCCCTATATCGCCAAGATCAAGGCCAGCGGCGCGGACGCCGTCATTACCGGCAACTGGGGCAACGACCTGACGCTGATGGTCAAGGCCGCGCGCGAGGGCGGGCTGCGGGCCAAGTTCTATACCTTCTACGGCAACGGACTGGGCGCGCCGGCGGCCATGGGCGATGCCGGGGTGGGGCGCGTGCTGGCGGTGGCGGAGTGGCATCCCAACGTGGGCGGGGCGGCGTCCGACGCGTTCTACCAGGAATTCCGCGCGCGCTATCCGGAACCGAAGGACGACTACGTCCACCTGCGCATGCAGATGATGGTCGAGATGCTGGCGCGCGCGATCACGCAGGCCGGCTCCACCGACGCGGTCAAGGTGGCGCGCGCGCTCGAGCACATGCGCTACGTCAACGACTTCCACGAGGCCACGGTGCGGGCCGACGACCACCAGGTGCTGCAGCCGCTGTACGTGTCGGTGATGGAGCGCCAGGGCGGAGCGGTGCGCTTCGACAACGAGGGCTCGGGCTATGGCTTCCGCACCGTGCGCAAGCTCAAGGCCGCGCAGACCACGCTGCCGACCACCTGCAGGATGGAGCGGCCGTGAGCGGCGGGGCGCCGGGTACTCCTGCGCCGGCTTTTCGGCTATAATCCGCGGCTGTCGTTACCTGGCCCCGGTCCGGTGGCGGCAGCAGCCAGTCAAATGCATGGCACGACGCATGCGGCGCATCCCGCGCTGTAGCGTTCGCAAGTGAAAGGAAATCATCATGGCAGTCGCCGATATCAACAAGTCCGAAGTCATCAAGCAGTTCGCCCGTGGCGCCAACGACACTGGCAGCCCCGAAGTGCAAGTGGCCCTGCTGACCACCCGCATCAACGAACTGACCCCGCACTTCAAGGCCAACATGAAGGACCACCACAGCCGCCGCGGCCTGCTGCGCATGGTGAGCCGCCGTCGCCGCCTGCTGGACTACCTCAAGTCCAACGACGCCGACCGTTACCGCGCCCTGATCGAAAAGCTGGGTCTGCGCAAGTAAGGTTGCGTCCGATGGCAGCGCGATTCCAGGGTTTGCACGGTTTCGCGTGAGGCCTCGATGCCTGCTTCAGCATTGCTGAGCAGGCATTTTGCATTTCTGGCGGGGCAAATCCGTGCCGCCGGAGTGCAGGCTGTGAATGGAGTGATTTTCGCTTCACGCCGTCCGGCCATGTCGATGGCGCGGGCGCCGTTGCGGCAAGCCGCGCAACGGAGTAAGTTGTTCTTTTTATCCAACACCCGGATCGGGCAAGGAAACAGGGCTTTGTGTCATTCCAGCACGGCATCGGCAACGCTGGTGCCGCGCTGGAATGGCATAGCACTTCCCTGCGACCGCGACCGGCAACCCGGCAGTTTGCCTGCGGCTGAGAACGCAGGCGTCGCCGGCCGCGCGCGTGTCATTGCGTAGATCGCGCGGCCAGCACGCAAGTCAAGGAATGCATATGTCCATGTTCAACAAGGTCGTCAAGGAATTCCAGTGGGGCCAGCACACGGTCCGCATGGAAACCGGCGAAATCGCCCGCCAGGCCGGCGGTGCCGTGCTGGTCGATGTGGAAGACACCGTGGTGCTGGCGACCGTGGTCGCCGCCAAGAACCCGAAGCCGGGCCAGGACTTCTTCCCGCTGACCGTTGACTACATCGAGAAGACCTACGCCGCCGGCAAGATCCCCGGCGGCTTCTTCAAGCGTGAAGGCCGTCCGTCGGAAAACGAGACCCTGACCTCGCGCCTGATCGATCGTCCGCTGCGTCCGCTGTTCCCCGAAGGCTTCTACAACGAAGTGCAGGTGGTGGTGCACGTGGTGTCGCTGAACCCGGAAGTGCCGGCCGACATCCCCGCGCTGATCGGCGCGTCGGCTGCGCTGGCCGTGTCGGGCATCCCGTTCAGCGGCCCGGTGGGCGCCGCGCGCGTGGGCTACAAGGATGGCCAGTACCTGCTGAACCCGACCCGCTCGCAGATCGCCACCTCGGACCTGGACCTGGTGGTCGCCGGTACCGAGCGCGCCGTGCTGATGGTCGAATCGGAAGCCAACCAGCTGTCCGAAGACGTGATGCTGGGCGCCGTGGTCTATGGCCACGAGCAGATGCAGACCGCCATCAACGCCATCCATGAACTGGTGCGCGAAGGCGGCAAGCCCGAGTGGGACTGGGCCCCGGCGGCCAAGAACGAGCCGCTGATCGCCAAGGTCACCGAAGTCGCGCTGCCGCTGCTGCAGGAAGCCTACCAGCTGCGCCAGAAGTCGGCCCGCAGCCAGAAGCTGAAGGAAGTGTCGGCCAACGTGGCCGCCGCGCTGGCCGAGGCCGGCGTCGAAGCCGACAAGGTGGAAGTCGGCAACATCATGTTCGACCTGGAAGCCAAGATCGTGCGCGGCCAGATCCTGAACGGCGAGCCGCGCATCGACGGCCGCGACACCCGCACCGTGCGCCCGATCGAGATCCGTTCGTCGGTGCTGCCGCGCGCGCACGGCTCGGCGCTGTTCACCCGCGGCGAGACCCAGGCGCTGGTGGTGGCCACGCTGGGCACCAAGAGCGACGAGCAGATCATCGACGCGCTCGCCGGCGAGTACCGCGACCGCTTCATGCTCCACTACAACATGCCCCCGTTCGCCACCGGTGAAACCGGCCGCGTGGGCAGCCCCAAGCGCCGCGAAATCGGCCATGGCCGCCTGGCCAAGCGCGCACTGATCCCGGTGCTGCCGAAGGACGATGAGTTCGCGTACACCATCCGCCTGGTGTCGGAAATCACCGAATCCAATGGTTCGTCGTCGATGGCTTCGGTCTGCGGCGGCTGCCTGGCGCTGATGGACGCCGGCGTTCCGGTCAAGGCGCACGTGGCCGGCGTGGCCATGGGCCTGATCCTGGAAGGCAACAAGTTTGCCGTGCTGACCGACATCCTGGGCGATGAAGATCATCTGGGCGACATGGACTTCAAGGTGGCGGGTACCGACAACGGCATCACCGCGCTGCAGATGGACATCAAGGTCCAGGGCATCACCAAGGAGATCATGCAGGTCGCGCTGGCGCAGGCCAAGGAAGGCCGCCTGCATATCCTGTCGAACATGCAGGAAGCCATGGGCCACGCCCGCACCGAGCTGTCGGCGCACGCCCCGCGCATGATCACCATGAAGATCCATCCGGACAAGATCCGCGAAGTAATCGGCAAGGGCGGCTCGACCATCCAGGCGCTGACCAAGGAAACCGGCACCACCATCGACATCCAGGAAGACGGCACCATCACCATCGCCTCGACCTCGACCGAAGGCATGGCCGAAGCCAAGCGCCGCATCGAGGGCATCACCGCGGAAGCCGAAGTGGGCAAGATCTACGCCGGCACCGTGCTGAAGCTGCTGGACTTCGGCGCCATCGTCAACATCCTGCCGGGCAAGGATGGCCTGCTGCACATCTCGGAAATCGTCAACGAGCGTGTGAAGGACATCAAGGACTGGCTGAAGGAAGGCCAGCAGGTCCGCGTCAAGCTGATCCAGGCCGACGAGAAGGGCCGCCTGCGCCTGTCGCTGAAGGCCGCGCTGGCGGAAGAGGGTGGCAGCATCAGCCCGATCAACGCTGGCGAAGGCGCTGCCCCGGCGGCACCGGCCGGTGGCTCGGAGCAGCAGCAATAAGCGGGACAGCGTGTCCCGGCGGCGCTGCCGGAAGGCGGCGGCGCGCAAAAACGGCCGGGCGATGCCCGGCCGTTTTTTTGTTTACACTGCGGCAACCCATCGAGCCAAGGCTCACACCGAGCAAATGACAAGGAGCAAAGCAGCATGCAAGCCATCGAGATCCGCGAATACGGTGCCCCCGAAGTCCTCCAGCTGACCGAGCGGCCCGATCCGGTGCCCGCCGCGGGCGAGGTGCTGATCCGCGTGGCGGCCGCCGGCGTGAATCGCCCGGATGTATTCCAGCGCACCGGCAACTATCCGGTGCCGCCGGGTGCCTCGGACCTGCCCGGCCTGGAAGTGGCGGGCGTGGTGGTCGGCGGCGACCTCGCGCATGCCGACAACCGCTTCGGCCTCAAGGTGGGCGACCGCGTCTGCGCGCTGGTGCAGGGCGGCGGCTACGCACAGCTGTGCACCGCGCCGCTGGCGCAGGTCTTGCCGGCCCCGGATGGCCTGAGCGACATCGAGGCTGCGGCGCTGCCGGAAACCTTCTTCACGGTGTGGAGCAATGTGTTCGATCGCGGCTACCTGGGCCAGGGTCCGCGCGGCAAGGATGAAACGCTGCTGATCCAGGGCGGCTCCAGCGGCATCGGCACCACCGCGATCCAGATCGCCAAGGCGCTGGGCTTCAAGGTATTCGTCACCGCCGGCACCGACGAAAAGTGCAAGGCCTGCGAAGACCTCGGCGCCGATCGCGCCATCAACTACAAGACCCAGGACTTTGTTGCCGAGGTGGCCGCGCTGACCGGCGGCAAGGGCGTCGACGTGATCCTCGACATGGTTGCCGGCCCCTACCTGGCGCGCGAGCTCAAGTGCATTGCCGACGACGGCCGCATCGTCATCATCGCGCTGCTGGGCGGCGCCAAGGCCGAGATTCCGCTGGGCGACATCTTGCGCCGGCGCATCACCGTGACTGGCTCGACGCTGCGTCCGCGCCCGGCGTCGTTCAAGGGCAAGATCGCCGCGGCACTGCACGAGCAGGTGTGGCCGCTGCTGGCCGGCGGCAAGATCAAGCCGGTGATCCACCAGGTGTTCCCGGCCGCGCAAGCCGCCGACGCGCACCGCCTGATGGAGTCGAGCGAACATATCGGCAAGATCGTGCTGACCTGGTAAATCGGCGGGCGTAGCGCCATGCCCCTGCCACACGCTACAATAGCGGGTTTGATTTGGGAGGGGCACCTCGTGAGACAAAAGCTCGTCATCGGCAATTGGAAGATGCACGGCAGCCTGGCTGCCAACGCGGCACTGCTGGAAGCCATCCAGGCTGGCGCTGGTGTGACCGGCGCGACGCTGGCGGTCTGCGCGCCGTTCCCCTATCTTGCACAATGCCAGGCGTTGCTGAATGGCTCCAAGGTGGCCTGGGGTGCACAGGACGTGTCGGCGGAGGCGCGCGGCGCCTTCACCGGCGAAGTGGCGGCGTCCATGCTGGGCGAGTTCGGTTGCAGCTACGTGCTGGTGGGTCACTCCGAGCGCCGCACCTACCATGGCGAGACCGACCAGGCCGTCGCGGCCAAGGCGCTGCGGGCGCTCGAGTTCGGCATCGTCCCGGTGGTTTGCGTGGGCGAGACCCTGGCACAGCGCGAAGCGGGCGAGACCGAGGCCGTGGTCGGCCGGCAGCTGCAGGCGGTGCTCGAAGCGCTGACTGTGGAACAGCTGGGCCGCGTGGTGCTGGCCTATGAGCCGGTGTGGGCCATCGGCACCGGCAAGACCGCCACCAGCGCGCAGGCGCAGGCGGTGCATGCCTTCCTGCGCGGCCAGGTTGCCGCGCGCGATGCGGGCGTGGCCGGGCGCATGGCAATCTTGTACGGCGGCAGCGTCAAGCCCGACAATGCGGCCGAACTGTTTTCGATGACCGATATCGACGGGGGCCTGATCGGCGGCGCCTCGCTCAAGTCGGAAGATTTTCTCGCGATCGGCAACGCCTGAATGCCGGCCGTTCCGATCGACCGATCAGGCAAGTAAGCTTATTTAAATCAAATGGCAATCTTCAAGACTTTGTTGGTGGTGCTGCAGGTGTTGTCGGCGCTGGGCGTAATCGGCCTGGTGCTGATCCAGCATGGCAAGGGCGCCGATGTGGGCGCGGCCTTCGGCTCGGGCGCCTCCGGCAGCCTGTTCGGCGCCACCGGCTCGGCAAACTTCCTGTCGCGCACCACCGCCGTGCTGGCCACGCTGTTCTTCGTCTGCACGCTGGCGCTGACGCTGCTGGGCAACTACAAGCCCGCTGCGTCGCTGGGTGTGATGGGCGCCGCCCCGGCCTCGGCGCCCGCCACGGCAGGCGCATCGGCCCCGGCCGCAGCCCCGGCTGCTGCTGCAGACGCTTCTGCGCCCGCAGCCCCCGCTGTACCGAAATAATCCGTTTGCCTTGCGGCGGATTCCTGAGTTTTTTTGCAGTTGTGCGTTGAACAAAGCAAGAAATTTGGGTTAGAATGCAAGGCTTGAAACGATTCCCCAGCGATGGGTTCCGCGCAAAGACGAAAGCCTTTGTAACGGACCTGAAGGGCCTCAAAACCCGGCGCCAGGCAATATTGTTTCTCCCCCAGCCGACGTGGTGAAATTGGTAGACACGCTATCTTGAGGGGGTAGTGGCGAAAGCTGTGCGAGTTCGAGTCTCGCCGTCGGCACCAAACAACTTGATCGGAGTCCCTGGCCGGGCAATGCACCCGCGCATGGGGCTCCGGCAGTCCGCAAGGCGGCGCGCCGTGATTCTCATGGCTTAGCGCCTGGGGTGGGCAACAGGACGCCGCTTCAGCTGGTGCTGTTGACAACATTCCAGATAAGGCTGGCCGTACCTTGAATCTCGAAGCCTACTTCCCCGTTCTCATCTTCATCATCTTCGGTGTCGTGCTTGGCGTGGCACTGATGTCGATCGGTCGGATCCTCGGTCCGAACAAGCCCGATCCCGCGAAGCTGTCTCCGTACGAGTGCGGCTTCGAAGCGTTCGAGGACGCGCGCATGAAGTTCGACGTGCGCTACTACCTCATCGCCATCCTGTTTATCCTGTTCGATCTCGAAACCGCCTTCCTGTTTCCGTGGGGTGTTGCCCTGAGGGATATCGGCTGGCCGGGTTTCATCGCCATGGGCGTGTTTCTGCTGGAATTCATCGTGGGCTTCGTCTACATCTGGAAAAAGGGCGCGCTCGATTGGGAGTGATGTGAAATGGCAATCGAAGGCGTTCTCAACGAAGGCTTCGTCACGACTACCGCTGACAAGCTGATCAATTGGACCCGCACCGGGTCGCTGTGGCCGATGACCTTCGGCCTGGCCTGCTGTGCCGTGGAAATGATGCATGCCGGCGCCGCGCGCTACGACCTGGACCGCTTCGGCGTGGTGTTCCGCCCGTCGCCGCGCCAGTCGGACGTGATGATCGTGGCCGGCACGCTGTGCAACAAGATGGCCCCCGCGCTGCGCAAGGTCTACGACCAGATGGCGGAACCGCGCTGGGTGATCTCGATGGGCTCGTGCGCCAACGGTGGCGGCTACTACCACTATTCGTACTCGGTGGTGCGTGGCTGCGACCGTATCGTGCCGGTGGATATCTACGTGCCGGGCTGCCCGCCGACGGCCGAGGCGCTGATCTACGGCGTGATCCAGCTGCAGAACAAGATCAAGCGTACCAACACCATCGCGCGCAAGGGCTGAAATGGCGAAGCTCGACATCCTGAAGGCCGCGCTCGAGAAGGCTCTCGGCAAGCGCGTGCAGAAACTGATCGAGGCGACCGGCGAACTGACGCTGATCGTCAAGGCCGGCGACTACCTGGAAGCCGCCCGAATCCTGCGCGACGATCCCTCGCTGCGCTTCGAGCAGCTGATCGACCTGTGCGGCGTCGACTATTCCGAATTCGGCGACGGCGCCTGGGACGGCCCGCGCTTTGCCGCCGTCTCGCATCTGCTGTCGGTTACCCACAACTGGCGCCTGCGCCTGCGCGTGTTCGCTCCGGAAGATGATTTCCCGGTGGTGGCCAGCCTGATCGACGTGTGGAACTCGGTGAACTGGTTCGAGCGCGAAGCCTTCGATTTCTACGGCATCGTGTTTGACGGCCATCCGGACCTGCGCCGCATCCTGACCGACTACGGTTTCGTCGGCCATCCGTTCCGCAAGGATTTCCCGGTCTCCGGCTACGTCGAGATGCGCTACGACCCCGAACAGAAGCGGGTCATCTACCAGCCGGTCACGATCGAGCCGCGCGAAATCACGCCGCGCGTGATCCGCGAGGACAAGTACGGCGGTTTGGAGCACTGAGAACGCGCCATGGCAGACATCAAGAATTACACCCTGAACTTCGGCCCGCAGCATCCGGCCGCGCACGGCGTGCTGCGCCTGGTGCTGGAACTGGACGGCGAAGTCATCCAGCGCGCCGACCCGCATATCGGCCTGCTGCACCGTGCCACCGAGAAGCTGGCCGAACAGAAGTCCTGGATCCAGAGCGTGCCCTACATGGACCGTCTCGACTACGTGTCGATGATGGTCAACGAGCACGCCTACGTGATGGCGATCGAGCGCCTGCTGGACGTCGAAGTGCCGGTCCGCGCGCAGTACATCCGCGTGATGTTCGACGAGATCACCCGCATCATGAACCACCTGATGTGGATCGGTGCGCACGCTCTCGACGTGGGCGCGATGGCGGTGTTCCTGTACGCCTTCCGCGAGCGCGAAGACCTGTTCGACATGTACGAGGCGGTGTCGGGCGCGCGCATGCACGCAGCCTACTATCGTCCGGGCGGCGTCTACCGCGACCTGCCTGACACGATGCCGCAATATCGCGCCTCGAAGATCCACAACGAGCGTGCCATCAAGGCCATGAACGAAGCGCGTTCGGGCTCGCTGCTGGACTTCATCGAGGACTTCACCAACCGCTTCCCGAAGTACGTCGACGAGTACGAGACGCTGCTGACCGACAATCGGATCTGGAAGCAGCGCCTGGTGGACATCGGCGTGGTCAGTCCGGAACGCGCGCTGCAGATGGGCTTTACCGGCCCGATGCTGCGCGGCTCGGGCATCGAGTGGGACTTGCGCAAGAAGCAGCCGTACGAGGTGTACGACAAGCTGGACTTCGACATCCCGGTGGGCGTGGGCGGCGATTGCTACGCGCGTTACCTGGTGCGCGTGGAAGAGATGCGCCAGTCCAACCGCATCATCAGGCAGTGCATCGAATGGCTGCGCCGCAATCCGGGCCCGGTGATCACCGATAACCACAAGGTGGCGCCGCCCTCGCGCGTGGACATGAAGTCCAACATGGAAGAACTGATCCACCACTTCAAGCTGTTCACCGAAGGCATGCACGTGCCCGAAGGCGAAGCGTATGCAGCGGTGGAACACCCGAAGGGCGAGTTTGGCATCTACGCGATCTCGGACGGCGCGAACAAGCCGTACCGCCTGAAGATCCGTGCGCCTGGCTTCCCGCACCTGGCCGCGCTGGACGAAATGGCCAAGGGACACATGATTGCTGACGCGGTAACGATCATCGGCACGCAAGACATCGTCTTCGGCGAGATCGACCGCTAATCACGGACCGCCGGCCCGGACGACGATCCGGGCGCTTTCCGAGGTGCTCTGCCGAGCGGAGCGGCCCGGAAGACCCGCGGCGGACCGGCAAGGCCTAAGGCCCGCCGGCGGAACGGCAGCGACGGCTGCAAACCTGCGGATGGACGCCCAGTGGCGCTGCCTCCGCCGTTTTACTGCAATGACCATGCTATCAGCAGAAGCTCTCAAGGAAATCGATCGCGCGATCGCGAAGTATCCGGCCGACCAGAAGCAGTCGGCCGTGATGGCGGCGCTTGCCGTGGCACAGGGCGAGGTGGGCTGGGTTTCCCCCGAAGTCATGCAGTTCGTCGCCAGCTACCTCGAGATGCCGCCCGTGTGGGTGGAAGAGGTGGCGACCTTCTACAACATGTACGACACCAAGCCGGTGGGCAAATTCAAGCTCGCCGTCTGCACCAACCTGCCGTGCGCCCTGTCGGGCGGCGAGCGGGCTGGCGAGTACCTGAAGCGCAAGCTCGGGATCGACTACAACGAGACCACCGCTGACGGCTGCTTCACCCTGAAAGAGGGCGAGTGCATGGGCGCTTGCGGCGATGCGCCGGTGATGATCGTCAACAACACCCGCATGTGCAGCTTCATGAGCGACGACAAGCTCGACGCGCTTGTCGACGAGCTCAAGAGCGAAGCGGCCAAGGGGGGCAAGTAACATGACCAGTCTGCACGACCGCCATATCCAGCCGCTGATCCTGGCCGGCCTGGACGGCAAGAATTGGCACCTGGAAGACTACGTCAAGCGTGGCGGCTACCAGCAACTGAAGCGCATCCTGACCGAGAAGATCCCGCCCGAGCAGGTGATCGCCGACGTCAAGGCCTCGGGCCTGCGTGGCCGCGGCGGCGCGGGCTTCCCGACCGGCCTGAAGTGGAGCTTCATGCCGCGCACGTTCCCGGGTCAGAAATACCTGGTCTGCAATACCGATGAAGGCGAGCCCGGCACGTTCAAGGACCGCGACATCATTCGCTACAACCCGCATTCGCTGATCGAGGGCATGGCCATCGGCGCGTACGCGATGGGCATCACCGTGGGCTACAACTACATCCACGGCGAGATCTGGAACGAGTACAAGATCTTCGAGGAAGCCCTCGAAGAGGCGCGTGCGGCCGGCTTCCTGGGCGACAACATCCTGGGCTCGGGCTTCAGCTTCCAGCTGCACGCCCACCACGGCTACGGCGCCTACATCTGCGGCGAGGAAACCGCGCTGCTGGAATCGCTGGAAGGCAAGAAGGGCCAGCCGCGCTTCAAGCCGCCGTTCCCGGCCAGCTTCGGCCTGTACGGCAAGCCGACCACCATCAACAACACCGAGACCTTCGCCGCGGTGCCGTTCCTGCTGGCCGTCGGCCCCGAGAACTATCTGAAGATGGGCAAGCCGAACAACGGCGGCACCAAGATCTTCTCGATCTCGGGCGACGTCGAGCGCCCCGGCAACTACGAGATCCCGCTGGGCACGCCGTTCGCCAAGCTGCTGGAACTGGCTGGCGGCATGCGCGGTGGCAAGCGCATCAAGGCGGTGATCCCGGGGGGTTCGTCCGCGCCGGTGGTGCCGGGCGACCTGATGATGGCGTCCGACATGGACTACGACTCGATCGCCAAGGCCGGCTCGATGCTGGGCTCGGGCGCGGTGATCGTGATGGACGAGACGCGCTGCATGGTCCGCTCGCTGCTGCGCCTGTCGTACTTCTACTTTGAGGAATCGTGCGGCCAGTGCACGCCGTGCCGCGAAGGCACCGGCTGGCTGTACCGCATGGTCAATCGCATCGAACACGGAGAAGGGCGCCAGGAAGACCTGGACCTGCTCAACAACGTCGCGGAAAACATCATGGGCCGCACCATCTGCGCGCTCGGCGATGCCGCGGCGATGCCGGTCCGCGGCATGCTCAAGCACTACTGGAAAGAGTTCGAATATCACGTCGAACACAAGCAGTGCATGGTTCCGGCCTACATCTAAGCGTGGCAGAACATGGTTGAACTAGAGATCGACGGCAAGAAGGTTGAGGTTGCTGAGGGCAGCCTGGTGATGGAAGCGGCCCGCAAGCTGGGCACCTACATCCCGCACTTCTGCTACCACCGCAAATTGTCCATCGCGGCCAACTGCCGCATGTGCCTGGTCGAGGTCGAGAAGGCCCCGAAGGCGCTGCCTGCCTGCGCCACGCCGGTGACCCCCGGCATGAAGGTCTTCACCAATTCGGAGAAGGCGGTCAAGGCGCAGAAGTCAGTGATGGAATTCCTGCTGATCAACCACCCGCTGGATTGCCCGATCTGCGATCAGGGCGGCGAGTGCCAGCTGCAGGACCTGGCCGTGGGCTACGGTGCCTCGGAGTCGCGCTACAAGGAAGAGAAGCGCGTGGTGTTCCACAAGAACGTGGGCCCGCTGATCTCCATGGAGGAGATGACCCGTTGCATCCATTGCACCCGCTGCGTGCGCTTCGGCCAGGAAGTGGCCGGCGTGATGGAGCTGGGCATGCTGGGCCGCGGCGAGCACTCGGAAATCACCACCTTCGTCGGCAAGACCGTCGACTCGGAACTGTCGGGCAACATGATCGACCTGTGTCCGGTCGGGGCGCTGACCAGCAAGCCGTTCCGCTACTCGGCCCGGACCTGGGAACTGGCCCGCCGCAAGTCGGTGTCGCCGCACGACGGCCTGGGCGCGAACCTGGTGGTCCAGACCAAGAACCAGCGCGTGATGCGCGTGCTGCCGCTGGAAAACGAAGACATCAACGAGTGCTGGATCTCCGACAAGGACCGCTTCTCGTATGAAGGCCTGAACAGCGCCGACCGCCTGACCCGCCCGCTGCTCAAGCAAGGCGGCGAATGGATGGAAACCAACTGGCAGACCGCGCTGGAATACGTGGCCAATGGCCTGGCCGGCATCAAGCGCGAGCATGGCGCCGACCAGATCGCCGCGCTGGCCAGCCCGCACAGCACGCTGGAAGAACTGTTCCTGCTGGGCAAGCTGGTGCGCGGCCTGGGCAGCGACAACGTCGACTTCCGCCTGCGCCAGTCAGACTTCTCGGGCGCGCTGAAGGGCGCGCCGTGGCTGGGCCTGCCGGTGGCCGACGTCACCGCGCTGCAGCGCGTGCTGGTGATCGGCTCGTCGCTGCGCAAGGACCATCCGCTGCTGGCCTCGCGCCTGCGCCAGGCGACCAAGAAGGGCGCCCGCGTGGCCGTGCTGGGTGCTGGCGGTGAAGACCTGCTGATGCCCGCGACCCGCATCGACGTGGCGCCGTCCGGCTGGACCGCCGCACTCGCCGGCGTGGCCCGTGCCGTGGCCGCCGCCAAGGGCATTGCCGCGCCGGCCGGCACCGATGGCTTCGATGGTGGCGAGGTTGCCGCCAAGACGGCAGAAGCGCTGCTGCAAGGCGAGCGCCGTGCCGTGTTCCTCGGCAACGAGGCGGTGCGTCATCCGCAGTTCTCGGCGCTGCATGCGCTGGCACAGTGGATCGCCACCGAGACCGGCGCGACGCTGGGCTTCCTGACCGAAGCGGCCAACACCGTCGGCGGCTACATCGCCGGCGCGCTGCCGAAGCAAGGCGGCGCCAACGCGCAGGCAATGCTGGACACGCCGCGCAAGGCCTACATCCTGCTGAACACCGAGCCGGAATTCGACACCGCCGATCCGGGCAAGGCCCTGGCTGCGCTGTCGCAGGCCAACACGGTGGTGGTGCTGTCGCCGTTCCGTTCGGAAGCTGCCATGCAGTACGCCGACGTGATCCTGCCGGTAGCGCCGTTCACCGAAACTTCGGGCACCTTCGTCAACTGCGAAGGCAAGGCACAGAGCTTCAACGGCGTGGTTCGCGCACTGGGTGAGTCGCGCCCGGGCTGGAAGGTGCTGCGCGTGCTGGGCAACCTGCTGGACGTCGCCGGATTCGACTACGAAACCGCCGAGTCGGTCCGTGCCGAAGCGCTGTCGGCCCCGGTCGAGGGACAGCTGGATAACGCCACCGAGGCGCCTATCCGCGTTGCCGCCGCTGCCGCCAACGGCATCGAACGCATCGCCGACGTGCCGATCTACCACGCCGACCCGATCGTGCGCCGCGCCGACTCGCTGCAGCTGACCGCCGCCGCGCGCCGCGCCATGCAGATCGCGCTGCCGGCCGAGCTGTTTGCCCGCTTGGGCATCCAGTCGGGCGACCCGGTCCGCGTCACGCAAGGGCAGGGCAGCGTGGTGCTGCCGGCCGTGCTCGAAGCCACGCTGCCGGCCAACACCGTGCGCGTGCCGGCGGCAACGCCGGCGGCCATCGGCCTGGGCGGCATGTTCGGCACGGTCACCGTAGAGAAGGCCATCGACCTGGCTCCGGCCAACACCGGCGCCGCCGTCACGGCGTAAGAACAAGAGCGAGAAGAAGACATGATTGACTGGATTACCTCGCAAG
The DNA here is from genome assembly GCF_057798955.1 of Cupriavidus sp. 207A1. Taxonomy (NCBI): domain Bacteria; kingdom Pseudomonadati; phylum Pseudomonadota; class Betaproteobacteria; order Burkholderiales; family Burkholderiaceae; genus Cupriavidus; species Cupriavidus sp. 207A1. Next base: position 53,810 of record NZ_JBYOJO010000007.1, read on the forward strand.
GGCAGGGCGTACTGGGCGCGTACTGGACGCCGCTGTGGATCCTGATCCGCGCCGTGCTGATCGTGGTGCCGCTGCTGCTGTGCGTGGCTTACCTGATCCTGTGGGAGCGCAAGCTGATCGGCTGGATGCACGTGCGTCTGGGCCCGAACCGCGTCGGCCCGCTGGGCCTGCTGCAGCCGATCGCCGACGTGCTGAAGCTGCTGCTCAAGGAAGTCATGATGCCGACGCAGGTCAGCCGCGGCATGTACCTGATCGCGCCGCTGATGGTGCTGATGCCTGCCGTTGCGGTCTGGGCCGTGATTCCGTTCCAGGCCGAAGTGGTGATGGCAGACGTCAACGCCGGCCTGCTGTACGTGATGGCGATCAGCTCGGTCGGCGTCTACGGCGTGATCCTGGCCGGCTGGGCCTCGAACTCCAAGTACGCCTTTATCGGCGCCATGCGTGCCGCGGCACAGATGGTGTCGTATGAAATCGCCATGGGCTTTGCGCTGGTGACGGTGCTGATGGTTGCCGGCAGCCTGAACCTGTCGGCCATCGTCAACGGCCAGAACACGGGCTACTTCGCCGACATGGGCATCAACATCCTGTCGTGGAACTGGCTGCCGCTGCTGCCGATGTTCGGCGTCTACTTCATCTCGGGCGTGGCCGAAACCAACCGCCACCCGTTCGACGTGGTGGAAGGCGAATCGGAAATCGTGGCCGGCCACATGATCGAATATTCGGGCATGGGCTTCGCGCTGTTCTTCCTGGCCGAGTACATCAACATGATCATCATCTCGGCCATGACCGCGCTGATGTTCCTGGGCGGCTGGGCGCCTCCGTTCTCGAGCGTGGTCACCAACGCGGTCCCCGGCTTCTTCTGGCTGCTGGTCAAGGTTTTCCTGCTGCTGTCGGTCTTTATCTGGATCCGTGCCTCGTTCCCGCGCTACCGCTATGACCAGATCATGCGCCTGGGCTGGAAGGTGTTCATTCCGCTGACCGTGGTGTGGCTGATCATCGTGGCGATCTGGATCAAGTCGCCGTGGAACATCTGGCACTGAACAGCCAAGCGACGGTGCGGCGCTGCAATGCGGCAGCGCGCACCGCGCGGAAATACTAGGAAGCAATCGTCATGCTGCTCGCCATCAAGGACTTCTTCAACAGCCTGCTCCTGAAGGAACTCTTCAAGGGCATGGCGCTGACCGGCCGCTATCTCTTCGCGCGCAAGGTCACCGTCCAGTTCCCGGAAGAGAAAACGCCGATCTCGCCGCGCTTCCGTGGCCTGCACGCGCTGCGCCGCTATCCGAATGGCGAAGAGCGCTGCATTGCCTGCAAGCTGTGCGAGGCGGTGTGCCCGGCGCTGGCCATCACCATCGAGTCGGACGTGCGCAACGACGGCACGCGCCGTACCACCCGCTACGACATCGACCTGACCAAGTGCATCTTCTGCGGTTTCTGCGAAGAGGCCTGCCCGGTCGACGCCATCGTAGAAACGCAGATCCTGGAATACCACGGCGAGAAGCGCGGCGACCTGTACTTCACCAAGGACATGCTGCTGGCAGTGGGCGACCGCTACGAGCCGCAGATCGCGGCGGCCAAGGCTGCCGACGCCAAGTATCGCTGACCGGCGCACGCGCCAAACGGCAGGGCGGCCACCCGTAACTCACCTGGCCGCTTCTGCCACCGAATTTGAATACGGTCCCTTCAATGCGAGGGGCCAAAGCAAGGATGCCGCGGGAGCGGGCCACCCGAAGGGGAAGGCCTGTGCCGGACGGCCCTGAGAGGATCCGATAGGAACCATGGAACTCACGACCACCATCTTCTATGTCTTTGCGCTGGTGCTGGTGCTCTCCGCACTGAAAGTCATCACTGCGAAGAACCCGGTGCATTCCGCACTGTTCCTCGTGCTGTCGTTCTTCACGGCCGCCGCGATCTGGATGCTGCTCAAGGCGGAATTCCTCGCCATCCTGCTGGTGCTGGTCTATGTCGGCGCGGTGATGGTGCTGTTCCTGTTCGTGGTGATGATGATCGATATCGACATCGAGCACCTGCGCCGCGACTTCTGGACCTACGTGCCGATGGCCTCGATCGTGGGTGCGCTGATCATCGCCGAGATGGCGATCGTGCTGGTGCGCAACTTCATCGGCACCACCGCGCCGGTGGTGGCCAGCGGTTCGCAGGAACCGGGGTACTCGAACACCGCCGCGCTCGGCAAGCTGATCTACACCGACTACATCTACGCCTTTGAAGTGGCCGGCATCATCCTGCTGGTGGCGATCATCGCCGCGGTCGCGCTGACCCTGCGCCGCCGCAAGGACACCAAGGCCCAGGACGTGTCGGCGCAGCTGCGTACCCGCCGCGACGAACGCGTGCGCCTGGTGCCGATGCAGGCCGAAGCCCAGAACCCGCAGACGGAAGCCGCGGCTGCCGCCAATAAGAACTAAAGCCCGGAGAAACGCTGTGCTCTCTCTCGCCCACTTCCTCGTGCTCGGTGCGATCCTGTTTGCGATCAGCATCGTCGGCATCTTCCTGAACCGCAAGAACGTGATCGTGCTGCTGATGGCGATCGAACTGATGCTGCTCGCGGTGAACATCAACTTCGTCGCCTTCTCGCATTACCTGGGCGACCTGGCTGGTCAGGTTTTCGTTTTCTTCATCCTTACGGTGGCCGCCGCCGAGTCGGCAATCGGTCTGGCAATCCTGGTGGTGCTGTTCCGCAACCTGGATACGATCAACGTGGACGACATGGACACCCTGAAGTACTGATCCGTGCCGTACTACGCAGATAACCAAGACTCTCCGACCGCACACCACTAAGCGTCCTATGGCAACCACGCTCAACCCCAACCTGCTGCTCGCGATTGCGCTGGCGCCGCTAGCCGGCTCAGCGATCGCCGGCCTGTTCGGTACCAAGTTTTTTGGCCTGTTTTCCTCGGAGTCGCGCGGCGGCCGGATCGTGGCCCACACCTCGACCATCCTGGGCGTGGCCATTTCCTTCGGGCTGTCGGTGATGGTGCTGCTCGACGTGATGAACGGCGCCGGCTACAACGGCACCGTGTACGAGTGGATGGCCATCGGCGACCTGAAGATGGAGGTCGGCTTCCTGGTCGACTCGCTGACCGCGATGATGATGGTCGTGGTGACCTTCGTCTCGCTGATGGTGCATATCTACACCGTCGGCTACATGGACGGGGATCCCGGCTACAACCGCTTCTTTGCCTACATCTCGCTGTTCACCTTCTCGATGCTGATGCTGGTGATGAGCAACAACTTCCTGCAGCTGTTCTTCGGCTGGGAAGCGGTGGGCCTGGTGTCGTACCTGCTGATCGGCTTCTGGTACACGCGCCCGACCGCGATCTTCGCCAACCTGAAGGCGTTCCTGGTCAACCGTGTCGGTGACTTCGGCTTTATCCTGGGCATCGGCCTGCTGCTGGCCTACAGCGGCAGCATGAACTACACCGAAGTATTCGCCGCGCGCGACCAGCTGGCTACCGTGGTTTTCCCGGGCACCGACTGGATGATGATCACGGTCGCGTGCATCTGCCTGTTCATCGGCGCGATGGGCAAGTCGGCGCAGTTCCCGCTGCACGTCTGGCTGCCTGATTCGATGGAAGGCCCGACCCCGATTTCTGCACTGATCCACGCGGCAACGATGGTGACGGCCGGCATCTTCATGGTCGCGCGCATGTCGCCGCTGTTCGAGCTGTCGGACGCCGCGCTGTCGTTCGTGCTGGTGATTGGCGCCATCACCGCGCTGTTCATGGGCTTCCTGGGCATCATCCAGAACGACATCAAGCGCGTGGTCGCGTACTCGACGCTGTCGCAGCTGGGCTACATGACCGTCGCGCTGGGCGCCTCGGCCTACTCGGTGGCGGTGTTCCACCTGATGACGCACGCCTTCTTCAAGGCACTGCTGTTCCTGGGCGCGGGCTCGGTCATCATCGGCATGCACCACGACCAGGACATCCGCAACATGGGCGGCCTGCGCAAGTACATGCCGATCACCTGGATCACCTCGCTGGTGGGTTCGCTGGCGCTGATCGGCACGCCGTTCTTCGCAGGCTTCTACTCCAAGGACTCGATCATCGAGGCCGTGGCCGAGTCGCACATCGCCGGTTCGGGCTTTGCCTACTTCGCCGTGCTGGCCGGCGTGTTCGTGACCGCGTTCTACTCGTTCCGCATGTACTTCCTGGTCTTCCACGGCAAGGAGCGCTGGGGCCAGAACCATGCGCACCAGCACCATGAGGGCGACCACGAGGACGAGGAAGTCTCGCACGACCATCACCATGGCCTGGCTGCCGGCGAGAAACCGCACGAGTCGCCGTGGGTGGTGACGCTGCCGCTGGTGCTGCTGGCGATCCCGTCGGTGATCATCGGCGCCATCGCGATCGAGCCGATGCTGTTCGGCAACTTCTTCAAGAACGGCATCGCCTTCAAGGAAGTGATCTTCGTCGGCGAGAACCACCACGCCATGGCCGAGCTGAAGGAAGCGTTCCACGGCTGGGTGGCGATGGCGCAGCACTCGCTGACCACGCCCGTGCTGTGGCTGGCCATCGCCGGCGTGGTGCTGTCCTGGTTCTTCTACATGAAGCGCCCGGATATCCCCGAAGCCATCGCGAATCGCTTCTCGGGCCTGTACAAGCTGCTGGACAACAAGTACTACATGGACGCCATCAACCAGGCCGTATTCGCCCGCGGCGCACGCCTGCTTGGTACCGGCCTGTGGAAGGGCGGCGACCAGAGCCTGATCGACGGCCTGTTCGTCAACGGCGCGGCGCGCGTGGTGGCATCGTTTGCTTCGGCCAGCCGCTACCTGCAGTCGGGCTATATCTACCACTACGCATTTGCGATGATCGTCGGCATGCTGGTGCTGCTGACGCTGACGATCACGGGCGTGATCGGCACCAAGTGATAGGCACCAAGTAAGGAAAACATAGAAATGGTTCTGTCTTTCTCAATCTGGCTGCCTGTCTTTTTCGGCCTGCTGATCCTCGCCTTCGGCTCGGACCGCAGCCCCGGCTTCGTGCGGTGGATGTCGCTGTTCGGCTCGATCGCCAGCTTCGTCGTCACGCTGCCGCTGGTGTTCAACTTCGACCGCGCCACCGCGGCGATGCAGTTCGTCGAAAAGGCGAGCTGGATCGAACGCTTCAACATCCACTACCTGCTGGGCGTCGACGGCCTGTCGATGTGGTTCGTGGTGCTGACCGCCTTCATCACGGTGATCGTGGTGATCTCCGCCTGGGAAGTGATCACCGAGCGGGTCGCCGAGTACATGGCCTCGTTCCTGATCCTGTCGGGCCTGATGGTCGGCGTGTTCTGCGCGCTCGACGGCATGCTGTTCTACGTGTTCTTCGAAGCCACGCTGATCCCGATGTACATCATCATCGGCGTCTGGGGCGGTCCGAACCGTGTGTATGCGGCCTTCAAGTTCTTCCTGTACACGCTGCTGGGCTCGCTGCTGACGCTGGTCGCGCTGCTGTACCTGTACAACAAGACCGGCACGTTCGACATCCTGCAGTGGCACCAGGCCAAGTTGTCGATGAACGAGCAGATCGCGATCTTCATTGCCTTCTTCGTCGCCTTTGCGGTCAAGGTGCCGATGTGGCCGGTGCATACCTGGCTGCCCGACGCCCACGTGGAAGCGCCGACCGGCGGGTCGGTGGTGCTGGCCGCCATCATGCTGAAGCTGGGTGCCTACGGCTTCCTGCGCTTCTCGCTGCCGATCGCGCCTGACGCGAGCCACTACCTGGCCCCGTTTATCATCACGATCTCGCTGATCGCGGTGATCTACATCGGCCTGGTGGCGCTGGTGCAGGCCGACATGAAGAAGCTGGTGGCGTACTCGTCGATCGCCCACATGGGCTTCGTCACGCTGGGCTTCTTCATCTTCAGCGACATCGGCGTCGAAGGCGGCATCATCCAGATGATCTCGCACGGCTTTATCTCGGGCGCCATGTTCCTTTGCATCGGCGTGCTGTATGACCGCGTGCACTCGCGCCAGATCGCCGACTACGGCGGCGTGGTCAACACCATGCCCAAGTTCGCCGCGCTGTCGGTGTTCTTCGCGATGGCCAACTGCGGCCTGCCGGCCACCTCGGGCTTCGTCGGTGAATTCATGGTGATCCTGGGTGCCGTCAAGTTCAACTTCTGGATCGGCCTGCTGGCTGCTACCGCCCTGATCTTCGGCGCTGCCTATTCGCTGTGGATGGTCAAGCGCGTGATCTTCGGCGACGTCGTGCACCAGCACGTGCGCGAGCTGGTCGACCTGAACAAGCGTGAGTTCGTCATGCTCGGCCTGCTGGCCATCATGACGCTGTACATGGGCCTGCACCCGAAGCCCTTTACCGACGTGATGCACCCGTCCGTGGTCAACCTGCTGCAGCACGCGGCGCAGTCGAAGCTGTAATCGGGGAGAGATATCAACATGCAACCGTCCTCGACACTCGCCCCCGTGGCGCCGATCATCTTCCTGGCGATCGCCATCGCCGCGATCAACTGGATCGACCTGGCCCGCGGCAAGGGCAAGCAGAGCGTGGCCTATCCGCTGTCGCTGCTGACCACGCTGGTGCTGACCGCCTGGTTCGGCATGAACGCCGCCGCCGGCGAGACGCACTACGCGTTCGCCAACCTGGTCGTGATCGACCCGATGGCCAACGTGCTGTCGGCGTTCTGCGCCGCCGGCCTGTTCGTCACGCTGGTCTATACGCGCCGCTACCTGGCCGAGCGCGACATGTTCGCCGGCGAGTTCTACATGCTGGCGCTGTTCACGCTGGGCGGCCAGATCGTGATGATCACCGGCAACAACTTCCTGACCCTGTACCTGGGCCTGGAGCTGCTGTCGCTGTCGTCGTACGCGCTGGTGGCCCTGCGCCGCGAGTCGCGCGTGACCTCCGAGTCCGCCATGAAGTACTTCGTGCTGGGCGCGCTGGCTTCGGGCTTCCTGCTGTATGGCATCTCGATGATGTACGGCGCCACCGGTTCGCTGAACCTGGGCGAGGTGTTCCGCGCGGTCGAGTCCGGCCGCATCAACACCACCATGCTGGCCTTCGGCGTGGTCTTCATCGTCGCCGGCCTGTCGTTCAAGCTGGGCGCCGCTCCGTTCCACATGTGGATTCCGGACATCTACCAGGGCTCGCCGACCGCGGTGACGCTGCTGATCGCCGGCGGCCCGAAGGTGGCGGCGTTCGCGCTGTTCATCCGCGTGCTGGTGGAAGGCCTGCTGCCGCTGGCCAGCGACTGGCAGATGATGCTGGTGGTGCTGTCGATCATCTCGCTGGCGATCGGCAACCTGACCGCGATCGTGCAGAGCAACCTGAAGCGGATGCTGGCGTACTCGACCATCTCGCACATGGGCTTCGTGCTGCTCGGCCTGCTCTCGGGCGTGGTCGCCAACAAGGCCGACGGTGCCGCCGATGCCTACAGCTCGGCCATGTTCTACTCGGTGACCTACCTGCTGACCACGCTGGGCACCTTCGGCATCATCCTGCTGCGCACCAGCAAGGGCTTCGAGGCCGAGACGCTGGAAGACCTGAAGGGCATGTCGCGCCGCAACCCGTGGTTTGCCTTCCTGATGCTGGTGATGATGTTCTCGCTGGCGGGCATCCCGCCGACGGTGGGCTTCTATGCCAAGCTGGCCGTGCTCGACGCGGTGGTCAAGGCCGGCATGACCTGGCTGGCGGTGGTGGCGGTGCTGTTCTCGCTGATCGGCGCGTTCTACTACCTGCGCATCGTCAAGCTGATGTACTTCGATGCCCCTGCCGGCGAAGAGCAACTGGAAGCCACCTTTGGCCTGCGCTCGATGCTGAGCGTGAATGGCGCCGCGGTGATCCTGCTGGGCCTGTTCCCGGCCGCGCTGATGAACCTGTGCTACCAGGCCATCCGCTCGACCCTGGGCTCCTGACCCGCCACGCAACATGAGCGCCTCCGCAAGCGGCTGGTTTGTCATCCTGCTGGCACTGGTCTGTGCGAACCTGCCGTTCGTGAACCAGCGCCTGTTCGTGGTGATCCCGCTGCGGCAGGCGCGCAAGCCGCTGTGGCTGCGCCTGCTGGAACTGATTGTCTGGTTCGGGGTGGCGGGCGCCGCCGGCTTCGCGGTGGAAGCCAACCTCGGCGGCACTTTTACGCAGGGCTGGCAGTTCTACGCCATCACCGCCTGCATGATGCTGGTGTTTGCCTTCCCGGGCTTCACCTGGCAATACCTCGTCAAACACCGCACGGCCTGAAGCCGGTCTTGTCGGCGCCGGGCCCTGCCTGATCCGGAGCGTCCATGACCGACAAGATCCAACGCGGCACCCCACTTCCCGCCGGCCTGTCCGCGAACCACGAGAGCGACGACGCACTGAAGGAGGTGTGCGTGGCGTCGGCCACGGTCCATCGCGGCAAGTTCCTTACCCTCAAGCAGGACATCGTCAGGCTGCCCGACGGCAAGCAGACCGGGCGCGAGTACGTGGTCCATCCCGGCGCGGTCATGATGATCCCGCTGTTCGATGACGGCAGCGTGCTGATGGAACGCCAGTTCCGCTACCCGGTGGGCGAGGTGATGCTGGAATTTCCCGCGGGCAAGCTCGACCCCGAAGAGGGCGCGCAGCGCTGCGGCGAACGCGAACTGCTGGAGGAAACCGGCTATCGCGCCGCGCGCTGGGACTACCTGACGCGCATCCATCCCGTCATTTCGTATTCGACCGAGTTCATCGACATCCTGCTCGCGCGCGACCTGACGCATGGCGAGGCGCAACTCGATGACGGCGAATTCCTGGAAACCTTCATCGCGCCTGCCGGCCAGGTTATAGACTGGGTGCGCAGCGGCCGCATCACCGACGTAAAGACCATCATCGGGGCGTTCTGGCTCGAAAAAGTGATCTCTGGTGCGTGGCAGCCAGGCGAACAGCCCATGCCGGTGTACGGCTCGGCACAACGGTGACCGGCGCGGCGAGGCGCCGCAGCGTAGTTCCGAACGGTCGTTCTAAAAAATTTAGCACGACCGTTCACAAAATTTGGATTCGCGGATAATATAGCTTTTGACGGGCTGGAAAGATCATGAAGGTGCTCGACCTGCGCTGCGCGCATGACCATCGTTTCGAGGGCTGGTTTGCCTCGGAGGAAGAGGCGCAGTCGCAAATTTCGCGTGACCTCGTCCAATGCCCGGTCTGTGGCGACCACGCCGTGACCCGGCTGCCCAGCGCGCCGCGCCTGAACCTGTCGGGCGCGACCGCGCGCGAGGGCAAGGCCAGGCCGGCGCCGCCGGCTGCCGCACCGGTGACACTGCAAGCGCTCTATATGAAGGCAGTGAAGCAGGTGCTGGCGCAGACCGAGGACGTTGGCGATCGCTTTGCCGAGGAGGCAAGGCGCATGCACTATGACGAGGCGCCGGAACGCGGCATCCGCGGTTCGGCCTCGCCGGAGGAGGTGCAGGCGCTGGCCGACGAGGGCATCGAGACTTTTCCGCTCGTGGTGCCGGATGCGCTGAAGCAGACGGCTCACTGAATTGCGTCCTGTGCCCGTTGCTGTCGGCGCATGACGCGCAGGCAGAACAAACCGCCGGCGGCCCGCGCCATGCCGGCACCACTGGAGACGGGCATGGATCTCAACTACTCGGCGTCCGACGATGCCTTCCGCGAGGAAGTGCGTAGCTGGCTCGAAGCCAACTTGCCGGCGGACATCCGCAGCAAGATTCTCAACCACCGCCGTCCGAACCGCGATGACCTGGTGCGCTGGCACAAGCTGCTCGCCGGCAAGGGCTGGTCGGCGCCGCACTGGCCGGTGCAGTACGGCGGCACCGGCTGGAACGCCACCCAGCGCCATATCTGGGACGAGGAGAATGCCCGCGTCGGTGCGCCCGGCGTGCTGCCGTTCGGCGTGGCCATGGTCGCGCCGGTGATCATGAAGTACGGCAACGAGCAGCAGAAGTCGTACTACCTGCCGCGCATCCTGGACTGCACCGACTGGTGGTGCCAGGGCTATTCGGAGCCGGGCTCGGGTTCGGACCTGGCCTCGCTGAAGACCCGCGCGGAACTGACGTCCGACGGCAAGCACTACATCGTCAACGGCCAGAAGACCTGGACCACGCTCGGCCAGCACGCCGACATGATCTTCTGCCTGGTCCGCACCGATCCCGAGGCCAAGAAGCAGGAGGGCATCTCGTTCCTGCTGATCGACATGAAGACCCCGGGCATCACCGTGCGCCCGATCATCATGCTCGACGAAGAGCACGAGGTGAACGAAGTCTTCTTCGACAACGTCAAGGTGCCGGTCGAGAACCGCGTCGGCGAAGAAAACAAGGGCTGGACCTACGCCAAGTACCTGCTCGGCCATGAGCGCACCGGCATCGCCCGCGTCGGCAATTCCAAGCGCGAGCTGGGCTTCCTGAAGCGCGTGGCGCGCCAGCAGCAGAAGAACGGCAAGCCGCTGCTGGAAGATCCGGTGTTCGGCGCCAAGGTCGCCGCGCTCGAGATCGAGCTGATGGCACTGGAGATCACCGTGCTGCGCGTGGTGTCGAGCGAAGCCGCGGGCAAGGGCCCCGGCCCCGAGGCCTCGATGCTGAAGATCAAGGGCACCGAGATCCAGCAGTTGCTGACCGAGCTGATGGTCGAGGCCGTCGGCCCGTACGCGCAGCCGTTCGACACCGCCTACCTGGAGTGCGAGACCGAGCACGCCGTGACCGGCTACGACGACGCCGCGCCGCTGGCCGCGTACTACTTCAACTATCGCAAGACCTCCATCTACGGCGGGTCCAACGAAATTCAGAAGAACATCATCAGCCAGATGATTCTGGGGCTGTGAGGAGACACGCATCATGAACTTCAATCTCAGCGACGAACAGAAGCAGCTGGCCGACGCCGTGCGCCGTTTCATCGACAAGGACTACGGTTTCGAAGAGCGCAAGAAGTACTATGAGAGCACCGCCGGCTACGGCGAGACCGCATGGGGCGCGCTGGCCGAACTGGGCCTGACCGCGCTGCCGGTGCCGGAAGCGCAGGGCGGCTTTGCCGGCAAGGCCCTGGACATGATGGTGGTGCAGCAGGAACTGGGCCGCGGCCTGATCGTCGAGCCCTACCTGGCGACCGTGGCGGGCGCCTACGCGCTGGGCCTGGCCGGCGGCCAGGACGCGCTGCTGGAGCAGGTGGCGGGCGGCGAGCTGAAGCTGGCGGTGGCGTTCAACGAGCCGCAGGCGCGCTATGAGCTGAACCACGTGCGCGTCACCGCCCGCGACGGCAAGCTCAACGGCCGCAAGACCGTGGTGGTGCACGGCGGCCAGGCCGACCGGCTGGTCGTGTCGGCGCGCAGCAGCGGCGCCGAGGCCGACCAGGATGGCATCTCGCTGTTCCTGGTCGATGCGAAGGGCGCGGGCGTCAGCATCCGGGACTACCGCACCATCGACAACCTGCGCGCCGCCGATATCACCTTCCAGGATGCGCCCGCGCAATTGCTGGGCGAAGCCGGCAAGGGCTTCGCGCTGGTCGAGCAGGTGGCCGACTACGCCGCAGTGCTGCTGTGCGCCGAGGCAGTAGGCGTGATGGACACGCTCAACGCCGCGACGCTGGAATACGCCAAAACGCGCCAGCAGTTCGGCCAGCCGATCGCGCGCTTCCAGGCGCTGCAGCACCGCATGGTCGAGATGTTCATCCACGCCGAGCAGTCGCGCTCGATCACGCTGCTGGCCGCGGCGCGCTTCGAGGAGGCGACGCCGGAACAGCGCCGCCGCTACGTGTCCGCCGCCAAGGCGCGCGTGGGGCAGGCCGCCCGCACGGTGGGCCAGGAGGCGGTGCAGATCCACGGCGGCATGGGCGTGACCAACGAACTGCCGGCCGCGCACATGTTCAAGCGGCTGACCATGATCAACACCACCTTCGGCGACGTGGATCATCACCTGGGCAGGTTTGCCGCCCAGCCGGGGTTCCAGGAAGCTGCCTGATCCCGTCGGCCCAGTCAAAACCGCGCTGCAGTCCAGGCGCGGTTTTTTTCTTTGCGCGCTGTTAGGGGCGGGTTCGGCAAATACGGACGCGCGCGCCGGCCTGCCATGCGATCATCGTGCGGACAAGTCAACCGCATTCACAACGGAGACACCCCATGCTGTATTTCGAGGATTTTGAAGTCGGCAGCCGCCGCGAGCTGGGCTCCTACCTCGTCACCGAGGAAGAGATCCTGAACTTCGCGCGCCAGTACGATCCGCAGCCGTTCCATATCGACAAGGAAGCCGCCGCCAACAGCATCTACGGCGGGCTGATCTCGAGCGGCTGGATGACGTGCTCGATCATGATGCGCCTGCTGGTGCTGAGCACCACCGGCAAGTCGGCCAGCATGGGCTCGCCCGGCGTCGACGAGATCCGCTGGCTCAAGCCGGTCTATGCCGGCGACACGCTGACGGTGGTGCTGAACGTGCTGGACAGCCGGCCGTCGGAGTCCAAGCCGGACCGCGGCGTGGTCCATACCCAGTGGGAGGCCACCAACCAGCGCGGCGAGCTGGTGTGCACCGTCAAGGGCATGGGCATGTACGGCCGCCGGCCCGCCTAACCACACTTAACCGTCACGAGGAGACGATCGACATGCGTACCATCGCAACGCTGGAAGAACTGGAAGGGCTGCAGGGCCAGGAAGTCGCGGTCAGCGACTGGATCGAGGTAACCCAGCAACAGGTCAACCAGTTTGCCGAGGCCACCGGCGACCACCAGTGGATCCACATCGACGTGGAGCGCGCGAAAAAGGAATCGCCCTATGGCGGCCCGATCGCGCACGGCTTCCTGACGCTGTCGCTGCTGCCCAGGTTCATGCACAACGCGCTCAGCATGCCGTCCAAGATCGGCGTCAACTACGGGCTGAACAGGGTGCGCTTTACCGCACCGGTGCCGGTCGGCAGCAAGCTGCGCGCGCGCATCAAGCTGCTGAAGGTCGAGCGCCTGGACCCCCTGCCCAAGTCGCCGGAACTGGTCGGCGCCCAATCCACCTGGGAGGTCACCGTGGAGCGCGAAGGCAGCGAGCGGCCGGTGTGCATCGCCGAGTCCATCACGCGCCGCTACGGCTGAGCCGCGGCGTCGCATGCGGCACTGCGACAATATGCCACAGCGCAGTGTCGCATCCCGGAGAGCCGCCTGAAGCGCGGCTTTCTGCATATTTACCTGCGTTTTTGTGGTGTTGACGTGGATCAAGGACAACGCGGTGCACCAATGTGCAGATTGTCCGTTTTAATGAACAGTGTGTTCTGTGGCGTTGGGTTTACCCTCAATGTTGCGTTGCGGTACAGTCGCGCCCACGATGTTTTACGTGTTGCGCCCCCCGGCCGAAAACCGCGCCTGCCCTGACGGCAGGTCCGTCGGGAGGCGCAAAAGCCTCGTATTCCAACGCTACCCGGCCGCTGTACTGAGCCGGGACCGTTCGCGGTTTCGGCCACCAGGTGCCGCAGCGCCGGCAAGGTCCCACAGGGCCTGCAGCGCGCGCAGTCAGTTGTCCTTCCGTGTTCATGGCGTTGCAAGGCCGCATGGTCCTCCGGCGTTAGATCCGCCGCCCGACCGCAACGCCAGCTAAGGACACGTCCTTCCGGTTTTCCCATAGCCCCACGCCTCTTGCGCGAGCATCAGGCGGTTTAGCCACGCTTTTGCCCAAAGCGCGGTGTAACCAAACCAGTCGTGACATGAAGAAACCCATACTGCCGCGTTGGACGCGGTTCCTGCCCTGCCTCGGCCTGCTCCTGCTGGCCGGCTGCAACATGACGCTGCTCGACCCGAAAGGGCAGGTCGGCGTCGACATCAAGAACATCATCCTGATCGCCACCTGGCTCATGCTGCTGGTGGTGGTGCCGGTGATCGTGCTCACGCTGGTGTTCGCCTGGAAGTACCGCGCGTCCAATACCAAGGCGCGCTACGAGCCGGACTGGTCGCACTCGACCGCGATCGAAGTGGTGGTGTGGCTGATCCCGTGCCTGATCATCATCGCGCTGGGCATCATCACCTGGAAGTCCTCGCACGACCTGGACCCGTACAAGCCGCTGGAATCGAACAAGAAGCCGGTCACCATCGAGGTGGTCGCGCTGAACTGGAAGTGGCTGTTCATTTATCCGGAACTGAAGATCGCCACCGTCAACCAGATCGCGTTCCCGGTCGACACCCCGGTGAACTTCAAGATCACCTCGGATTCGATCATGAATTCGTTCTTCATCCCGCAACTGGGCAGCCAGGTGTACGCCATGGCGGGGATGGAGACCAAGCTGCACCTGATCGCCAACCATGCCGGCTCGTATGACGGCGTGTCCGCCAACTACAGCGGCGGCGGCTTCTCGGGCATGAAGTTCAAGGCCGACGCCATGTCGAACTACGAGTTCGACCAGTGGGTGGCCAAGGTTCGCGCTTCGTCGACCGAACTGGGCGTCGAAGGCTACAAGACGCTGGCACAACCCAGCGAGAAGGAGCCGGTCACGTACTACGGCAAGGTGGAAGACCAGCTCTTCCACAACATCCTGCACAAGTACATGGGCCACGGCGGCGCCGCACTGGCCGCCGACGGGTTCAAGGGCGGCCCGATCTGCACGTCGCGCAACACCCTCGGTGAAGAGCAGCTGTCCTTGACCACGCCGGCTGCGCTGCCGGCGGGCGCGTAATCCTGGGAGCAATGATGTTTGGCAAGTTGAGTTTGTCGGCGATTCCGTTTCATGAGCCGATCATCATGGTCGTGCTGGCCGGTGTCGCCCTGGGCGGTGCCGCGCTGCTGGGCGCGATCACCTATTTCAAGAAGTGGGGCTATCTCTGGAACGAGTGGTTCACCTCGGTCGATCACAAGAAGATCGGCGTGATGTACTGCCTGGTGGCGCTGATCATGCTGCTGCGCGGCTTTGCCGACGCGGTCATGATGCGCACCCAGCTGGCGCTGGCCACCAATGGCGCCACCGGCGTGCTGCCGCCCGAGCACTACGACCAGATCTTCACCGCCCATGGCGTGATCATGATCTTCTTCGTGGCCATGCCGCTGATGACCGGCCTGATGAACCTGGTCGTGCCGCTGCAGATCGGCGCGCGCGACGTGGCCTTCCCGTTCCTGAACACGCTGTCGTTCTGGCTGTTCGTGGCGGGCGCCATGCTGGTCAACATCTCGCTGGGCGTCGGTGAATTCGCCAAGACCGGCTGGCTGGCCTACCCGCCGCTGTCGGGGCTGGACTACAGCCCGGGCGTAGGGGTGGACTATTACCTCTGGAGCTTGCAGATCTCAGGCCTGGGCACCTTGCTGACCGGCGTGAACTTCCTGGTGACGATCCTGCGCATGCGCGCGCCTGGCATGACGCTGATGCGCATGCCGGTGTTCACCTGGACCGCGCTGTGCACCAACGTGCTGATCGTTGCCGCCTTCCCGGTGCTGACCGTGACCCTGGCGCTGCTGGGCCTGGACCGCTACCTCGGCATGCATTTCTTCACGAACGACGGTGGCGGCAACGCCATGATGTACGTGAACCTGATCTGGATCTGGGGCCACCCCGAGGTGTACATCCTGATCCTGCCGGCGTTCGGCATCTTCTCTGAAGTCATCGCCACGTTCTCGGGCAAGAAGCTGTTCGGCTACAAGGGCATGGTGTACGCGACCGCCGCGATCATGGTGCTGTCGTTCATCGTGTGGCTGCACCACTTCTTCACGATGGGCTCGGGCGCCAACGTCAACGCGTTCTTCGGCATCACCACCATGATCATCTCCATCCCGACCGGGGTGAAGATCTTCAACTGGCTGTTCACCATGTACCGCGGCCGCGTGCAGATGACCTCGCCGGTGCTGTGGACGCTGGGCTTCATGATCACCTTCGTGATCGGTGGCATGACCGGCGTGCTGATGGCCGTGCCGGCGGCCGACTTCGTGCTGCACAACAGCCTGTTCCTGATCGCCCACTTCCACAACGTGATCATCGGCGGCGTGCTGTTCGGCTACCTGGCCGGCATCACCTACTGGTGGCCGAAGGCGTTCGGCTTCAAGCTGAACGAGCGCCTGGGCAAGGCTTCGTTCTGGTGCTGGCTGGTGGGCTTCTACTTCGCCTTCATGCCGCTGTACGTGCTGGGCCTGATGGGCATGACCCGCCGCCTGAACCATACCGACAACCCGGCCTGGACGCCGTGGCTGTACCTGGCCGTGGTGGGCGTGGTGTTCGTCGCGCTGGGCATCTTCTTCCAGGTGCTGCAGATCGTGGTGTCGATCCGCGACCGCAAGAAGCTGGCCGACGTGACCGGCGACCCGTGGGGCGGCCGCACGCTCGAGTGGGCCACCTCGTCGCCGCCGCCGTTCTACAACTTCGCGCACACCCCGGTGGTGCGTGACCTGGACGCGTTCGCCGACATGAAGGCGCGTGGCGAGACCCTGCCGACCGAAGGCTACGAGAAGATCCACATGCCCAAGAACACGGGCGCGGGCTTCATCATCGGTGCCTTCAGCCTGGTGTTCGGCTTTGCCCTGACCTGGCATATCTGGTGGATGGCCATCGTTGGCCTGGTGGGCATGGTGTGGGCGTTCATCCACCGCAGCAACGACGACCATATCGACTACTACGTGCCGGCCACCGAGGTCGAGCAGATCGAAACGCGCCATCTGCAGCGCATTGCTTCGCAAGCCTGAGAACCATGTCGACTCAAGTCCTAGACCGCATCCCCGCGCAGGCCGGCGCACCGGCCAAAGCCGACGCGCATGGCCATGACCATGCGCACCACGATACCAGTGCCAATACGGTGTATGGCTTCTGGATCTACCTGATGAGCGACTGCATCAT
The DNA here is from genome assembly GCF_057798955.1 of Cupriavidus sp. 207A1. NCBI lineage: Bacteria > Pseudomonadati > Pseudomonadota > Betaproteobacteria > Burkholderiales > Burkholderiaceae > Cupriavidus > Cupriavidus sp. 207A1. The sequence goes on from NZ_JBYOJO010000007.1 coordinate 70,515, forward strand.
CTTCGCCGGACTGTTCGCGGCCTTCGCCGTGCTGCGCGGCGAACTGGCAGGCGGCCCGTCGGCGAAGGAGCTGTTCGAGCTCAACTACGTGCTGGTGGAGACCTTCATCCTGCTGTTCTCCTCGATCACGTACGGCATGGCGATGATCTCGCTGCAGAACCGCAGCCTCAAGCACGTGCAGACCTGGCTTGGCATCACCTTCCTGCTGGGGCTGGCGTTCATGGCGATGGAAATCAACGAATTCCACCACCTGATCGCCGAAGGCGCGGGCCCCGGCCGCAGCGCGTTCCTGTCGTCGTTCTTCACGCTGGTCGGCACCCACGGTCTGCACGTCGCCAGCGGCATGCTGTGGATGATCGTGCTGATGTGGCAGCTGGGCAAGAAGGGCATCACCCCGACGCTGAGCAAGCGCCTGATGTGCCTGTCGCTGTTCTGGCACTTCCTGGACGTGGTCTGGATCGGCGTGTTTACCGTGGTCTACCTGATGGGACATCTGTGATGGCACAACACAACGCACCGGCGGCGCACGGCGCCCACGACTCACACGCGCATGACAGCCAGGCTGGCGGCCACGCCAGCTTCAAGGGCTACGCAATCGGCTTCATCCTCGCCGTGATCCTGACGGTGATCCCGTTCAAGATCGTGATGGACGGCACCATGGACAAGGGCACCATCCTGTGGACCATCCTGGGCATGGCCGTGGTCCAGATGATCGTGCACCTGAAGTATTTCCTGCACCTGGACTCGTCGTCCGAGCAGCGCAGCAACGTGATCGCGCTGCTGTTCACGGCGCTGATCCTGGTGATCGTGGTGGCGGGTTCGCTGTGGATCATGCACAACCTGAACGCCAACATGATGGTGATGTAAGGACCGGCGTCCTGGCATCGAAAAAAAGGGGCCCCGCGGGGCCCCTTTTTCTTTGGTCGCGGCTTCGTCAGGGCTTGAACGTGTCCCCCAGCACCACGCCCTCGCGCCGCGGGTCGGCGCCGCCGACCAGCACCGCCGAGCCGCCGATGGTGGTGCGGATGATGGCGCTCAGCCCGCTGGACTGCGCCGCCGTATTGACGGTGTGGCCCAGGTTGCGCAGGCCCCTGACCAGCGGGTCGTTGTCGCCCGGCAGGCCGCCAGCCGGCGTGCTGGTGTCGACGTTGGGATGCTCGCCGCCGACGATCATGGGCGAGCCCGCGCTCGCGTTATTGCCGCCGAAGTCGATCATCGACACCGCCTGCTGGGCATCCAGCCCCCAGTCCAGCGACGCCACCAGGGTCTTGGCCACGAACTGGATGATGGTGGCGCCGCCCGGCGAGCCGGTGGTCATGTAGAAGTCGCCGCGCGAGCCGTCGCTGTTGCGCTGGAACACAACCGTGGGCGCCATCGAGCTGCGCGGGCGCTTGCCCGGCTGCAGCCGGTTGGCCACCGGCACGCCGCCCGGCGCCGGATCGGCATTGAAGTCGGTCAGCTCGTTGTTGAGCAGGAAGCCGTTGGTCATGTGGTACGAGCCCAGGCCGGCCTCGATGGTGGTGGTCATCGCCACCACGTTGCCGTACTTGTCATGCAGCGACAGGTGCGTGGTGCCGCGCTCCTCCACCATCGACGGCGCCAGCGGCACGTCGCCGAGGTTGCCCGCCGCCACCGGCGTGACCATCGAGCCGGTGGTGCTGATCAGGCTGGCGCGCTGGCTCAGGTAGGGCTTGTTCAGCATGGTGTCCGGGGTGCCGCCGGGCAACGGGATGAAGTCGGTGTCGGCCACGTACTTGTTGCGGTCGGCATAGGCCAGGTGGCCGGCTTCGCCCATCAGGTGGGCGCCCAGCACGCTGGGCCGGCCGCCGTTCTGGTCGACCAGCGTGGGCTTGTGCGCCGCCATGTCGAAGTTCTCGACGATGCCCAGGATCTGCGCCACCGCGATCCCGCCCGACGACGGCGGCGGCATGCCGCATACCTCGTACTGGCGGTAGGTGGTGCACACCGGCGTGCGCTTCTTGGCCTGGTAGTTGGCCAGGTCGTCCAGCGTGGTAACGCCCGGCGTGGTGTTGCCGTCGTAGGTGGTCTGGATCTTGGCAACGATGGCCTGCGCGATCGGCCCGTTCTTGTAGAAGGCGTCGGCGCCGTCCGCGGCGACGGCGCTGAAGACCGCCGCCAGCGCGGGGTTGCGCAGCACGGTGTTGACCGCGCGCGGGGTGCCGTCGGGATTCAGGAAGTAGGCAGCCATCTCCGGATCGCGCTTGATATTGGCGACGGTGGCGCTGTCGGAGATCGCGGCGGCCATGCGCGGCGGGATCGCGAAACCGTCGGTGGCCAGCTTGATCGCCGGCGCGAACAGTTCCTTCCAGGCAGTCTTGCCGTAGTCGCGGTGGGCCAGCTCGAGCACGCGCAGCGTGCCCGGGGTGCCGATCGAGCGGCCGCTGCGCTGGGCATTGGGCAGGGGCGTGGTCGGGTCGGCCGCGGACTTCCAGCGCAGGTAGTTCTCGTCTGCGGCGGCCGGCGCGGTCTCGCGGCCGTCGTAGGCGGTGAGCTGCCGGGTCGTCGCGTCGTAATGCAGGATGAAGGCACCGCCGCCGATGCCGGACGATTGCGGCTCGACCAGGTTCAGCACCATCTGCGCCGCCACCGCGGCGTCGATCGCGGTGCCGCCGGCCTTCAGCACGTCGCACGCCGCCTTGGTCGAGACCGGGTTGTTGGTCACCGCCATATAGGTCTTGCTGTAGACCGTGACCTTGGGCGCATAGCCGGTCGCCTGCTCCGGCGCGTTGGGGTCGCCCGGCAGCACTACCGCCTGGCCGCCGGTACTGCCATCGAGTTCGCAGCCGGCAGTGGGCGTGACCGGCGGTGGCGGGGGCGGAGGCGGGGGATCGTCGCCGCCGCCGCAGGCGCCCAGGGTCAGCGCCAGCGCCGCCAGGGCCAGCTTGCCGCGACGCGGGCGCCAGTACGGGGTGGCGCGCGGCTGCGGCTGCGGCTCGGCGGGGGATGCGTGGGGGTCGGCAGCGTACGGCATGGTTTCTCCTTCCTTTTATGTGGGTCCGGGAAATGCCACGGCCGGGTCGTCAGGCGGGACCGCGGCCATCTTTCACCGTAGTGCCGCGGCGCGCCGGCCTTAATCATTGAATGTACGGATTTACATGCATTCGAATCCGGGTTTAAGCGCCCGCTTAATCGACGCCGGCGAGTGCGCTGGCACGCCGGCGCTTGCCAATGGCGCCACGGTGGCGCAAGCCGGTTCCGGCAATGTGCGCCATGCACCGGGATCGGCCGCGCCGGCCGGCACGCACTGTCGCAGTGCGCTGATTCGCTGCACGGTGATGGTGCGGACGCGCCAGGCGGGCGGTGCCTGGGCCCCCGCACCGCCTGTGGCCACGCCGCGCGGGCGATATCGCCGTGGCACGCTAGTTGCAGATGCATCACCCCGGGGAGCGTAGTCCCTGACCAACACCACAAACGGGAGCTGCAAATGCAACGACGTGACATGCTGAAGCTGTCGGCGATAGCCGCCGCGGCGATGATCGGTACCAGCCCGCTGGCGCTGGCGCAGTCAAAGGAGCCGATCAAGGTCGGCATCCTGCATTCGCTGTCCGGCACCATGGCGATCTCCGAAACGTCGCTGAAGGACGTGGCGCTGATGACCATCGACGAGATCAACAAGAGCGGCGGCGTGCTCGGGCGCAAGCTGGAACCGGTGGTGGTGGACCCGGCCTCCAACTGGCCGCTGTTCGCCGAGAAGGCGCGCCAGCTGGTCAGCAAGGACAAGGTCGCGGTGACCTTCGGCTGCTGGACCTCGGTGTCGCGCAAGTCGGTGCTGCCGGTCTACGAAGAGCTCAACTCCCTGCTGTTCTACCCGGTGCAGTATGAAGGCGAGGAGATGTCGAAGAACGTCTTCTACACCGGCGCGGCGCCCAACCAGCAGGCCATTCCCGCGGTGGAATACCTGATGAGCAAGGAGGGCGGCGGCGCCAAACGGTTCTTCCTGCTCGGCACCGACTATGTCTACCCGCGCACCACCAACAAGATCCTGCGCGCCTTCCTGAAGAGCAAGGGCGTGGCCGACAAGGACATCGAAGAGGTCTACACCCCGTTCGGCCACAGCGACTACCAGACCATCGTCGCCAATATCAAGAAGTTCTCGCAGGGCGGCAAGACCGCGGTGATCTCCACCATCAACGGCGATTCCAACGTGCCGTTCTACAAGGAGCTGGGCAACGCCGGGCTCAAGGCCAAGGACGTGCCGGTGGTGGCGTTCTCGGTCGGCGAAGAGGAACTGCGCGGCATCGACACCAAGCCGCTGGTGGGCCACCTGGCCGCGTGGAACTACTTCATGTCGGTCAAGAACCCCGAGAACGACGCCTTCCGCAAGCAGTGGGCCGCCTGGGTCAAGGCCAACAACCTGCCCGGCGGCGACAAGCGCGTGACCAACGACCCGATGGAAGCCACCTACGTGGGCATCCACATGTGGGCGCAGGCGGTGAAGAAGGCCGGCAGCACCGACACCAACAAGGTGCGCGCCGCGATGTACGGCCAGACCTTCAAGGCGCCGGACGGCTTCACCCTGACCATGGGCGAGAACCACCACCTGTACAAGCCGGTGATGATCGGCGAGGTCAAGGGCGACGGCCAGTTCGCGGTGGTGTGGAAGACGCCGAAGGCGGTGCGCGCGCAGCCGTGGAGCCCGTTCATCGCGGGCAATGAAGGCAAGCCGGACAAGGTGATGTAAGGAGCGGTCGCCTACCGCTGGTTTTCTCCCCTCTCCCGCTTGCGGGAGAGGGGAGCGCACCCCCAGCTTGGTTATCCACCATCGTCACTTGCCAGCCCTCATGTGCCATTCGATATCCTTTTCCGCCAAGCCGTGGCTGCGCGCCCTGCTGGCAGCGCTGCTGCTGGCCTCGGCACCGTGGGCCGCCGCGCTGACGCAGGCCGACCTGAAGCCGCTGGCCGAAGACGACTTCGACGCCAAGACCGCCGCGCTGTCCGCGCTGGCCAACGCATCGCCCGATGAGGCCGGACCGATTTTGAAGGCCTTGCAGGACGACGCCCTGCAATACGCGCCGTCGGCCGGCATGGTGCGCCAGGATGGCGACAAGCTGGTCGATGCGATCACCGGCAAGCCGGTCACGGTCAAGGCCGACGAGCTCGAGTCGCTGACGCTGAACAACAGCCTGCGCGCACTGGTCGACAGCGCCGCCAGCAGCCTGCTGCTGCAGTCGCCGGACATTGCCGTGCGCGCCCAGGCGGTGGCCACCCTGCGTGACCAGCCGGAAAGCGCGTCGCTGGCGGCGGTCGAAGCCGCGCGCAAGACCGAGGCCGATGCCGGCCTGCGCGCCAGCCTGGACGTGATCTGGGCCAACCTGGTGCTGGCCGCCACGCCCGGGCCCGCCGCGCGCGACGCGCGCCTCGAAGCCATCCGCATCCTGGGCCGCGACAGCAACCCGCAGAGCCGCCAGAAGCTGGCGCCGCTGGTGGAACGCGACAGCGCCGGCCGCTACCGCGAGCCCGACGGCGGCGTGCGGCTGGCCGCGCAGCAGGCGCTGGACACGCTGCAGGGCGACCAGCGCCGCGCCGAAGTGATCGGCAACCTGTTCGCCGGCCTGAGCCTGGGCAGCGTGCTGCTGCTGGCCGCGCTTGGCCTGGCCATCACCTATGGCCTGATCGGCGTGATCAACATGGCGCACGGCGAATTCCTGATGATCGGCGCCTATGCCACCTATGTGGTGCAGTCGCTGTTCCGCGCCCATGCGCCGGGCGCGCTGGACTGGTATCTGCCCACGGCGCTGCCGGCTTCGTTCCTGGCAGCCGCGGTGGTGGGCTTCGTGCTGGAACGGCTGGTGCTGCGCCACCTGTACGGGCGCCCGCTGGAAACGCTGCTGGCCACCTTCGGCGTGAGCCTGCTGCTGATGCAGGCGGTGCGCACGCTGTTCGGCGCGCAGAACGTCGAAGTGTCCAATCCCGCCTGGATGAGCGGCGGCTTCGAATGGCTGCCGGGGCTGGTGATCCCGTACAACCGCGTGGTCATCATCCTGTTCGCGCTGGCGGTGGTGGCGGTGGCGTGGGCGGTGCTCAACCGCACGCGGCTGGGGCTGTTCGTGCGCGCGACCACGCAGAACCGGACCATGGCCGCGTGCGTCGGCGTGCGCACCTGGAAGGTCGACAGCTACGCCTTTGCCTTCGGCGCCGGCATTGCCGGGCTGGGCGGCTGCGCGCTGTCGCAGATCGGCAATGTCGGTCCCGACCTGGGCCAGGCCTACATCATCGATTCGTTCATGGTGGTGGTGCTGGGCGGCGTGGGGCAGCTGGCCGGCACCATCGTCGGCGCCTTCGGGCTGGGCATCCTCAACAAGTTCATCGAACCCTTCTATGGCGCGGTACTGGCCAAGATCCTGGTCCTGGTGCTGATCGTGCTGTTTATCCAGAAGCGGCCGCAGGGACTGTTCGCGCTCAAGGGGCGCAGCGCGGAGGCATGATGCAGCGATACCAACCTGATTCTTCCGCCGCACCGTTCCGGCTGGCCGTGCCGGAACGCCAGTCGCTGTTCTCGCCGCGCGGCTGGATGGCGCTGGCGGCGCTGACCGTGATCGTCGGCATCGGCGTGCCGGTGTGCGCGCTGCTCGTGCCGGAGGGCCACCCGCTGCACCTGTCGGCGTATGCGCTGACGCTGGTCGGCAAGATCATGTGCTTTGCGCTGGCGGCGATCGCGCTCGACCTGGTGTGGGGCTACTGCGGCATCCTCAGTCTCGGCCATGGCCTGTTCTTCGCGCTGGGCGGCTATGCCATGGGCATGTACCTGATGCGTTCGATCGGGCGCGAAGGCGTGTACCAGAGCGACCTGCCGGACTTCATGGTGTTCCTCGACTGGAAGGAACTGCCGTGGTTCTGGCACGGCACCGACCACCTAGGCTATGCGCTGCTGCTGGTGGTGCTGGTGCCGGGCGTGCTGGCGTGGCTGTTCGGCTTCTTTGCCTTCCGCTCGCGCATCAAGGGCGTGTACCTGTCCATCATCACGCAGGCGATGACATATGCGGCGATGCTGCTGTTCTTCCGCAACGAGACCGGCTTTGGCGGCAACAACGGCTTCACCGACTTCAAGCGCGTCGCCGGCTTTGCCATCGCCGCGCCGCAGACGCGCACCGCGTTGTTCGTGCTGACCTTCCTGGCGTTGCTGGCCGGCTTCATCGCCTGCCGCTACATCGTCACGTCCAAGCTCGGCCGCGTGGTCACGGCGGTGCGCGATGCCGAGATGCGCGTGATGTTCTCCGGCTACAACCCGCTCGGCTACAAGCTGTTCGTGTGGACCTTCTCGGCGGTGCTGTGCGGCATCGCCGGCGCGCTGTACGTGCCGCAGGTCGGCATCATCAACCCGGGCGAGATGTCGCCCGGCAACTCGATCGAAATGGCGGTGTGGGTTGCCGTGGGCGGGCGCGGCACGCTGGTCGGGCCGGTGATCGGCGCGTTCCTGGTCAATGGCGCCAAGACGCTGTTCACCGCGCACTTCGCCGAATACTGGCTGTTCCTGCTGGGCGCGATGTTCGTGCTGGTGACGCTGTACCTGCCTGATGGCGTGACCGGCTTGTGGAAGCGCCTGCGCGAGCGCCGTACGCCGGCAGTGGCGCCGACCGCGCCGGAACCCGTTTCCACGCCCGCGGTAGCGGGCCGCACCGGAGGTGAAGCATGAACGCCGCACTCGGACACGGCCAGGCCGAAAGCGGCGATGCCACCGGGCTCGGCCGTGTGCTGGAGCCAGGCACCATCGATGTGTCGCACGGGCCGATCCTGTACCTGGAAGACGTCACCGTGCGGTTCGACGGCTTCCGCGCCCTCAACCAGCTGAACCTGTCGATCGACCACGGCGAACTGCGCTGCGTGATCGGCCCCAACGGCGCGGGCAAGACCACGATGATGGATGTCATCACCGGCAAGACCGGGCCGCGCAACGCCAATGTCAGCGGGCGCGTGTTCCTCGGGCAGACCATCGACCTGATGCGCATGACCGAGCCGCGCATCGCGCAGGTCGGCATCGGCCGCAAGTTCCAGAAGCCGACCGTGTTCGAACAGCACGCGGTGTGGGAGAACCTGGAACTGGCGATGAAGGCCGACAAGCGGTGGTGGTCGTCGCTGCGCGCGCGGCTGACCGGCGAGGGGCATCGCCGCATCGAGGAGACGCTCGCGCTGACCGGCCTGGAGGACGAGGCGTACCGGCCCGCGGGCCTGCTGTCGCACGGGCAGAAGCAGCGGCTGGAGATCGGCATGCTGCTGATGCAGCAGCCGCAGCTGTTGCTGCTCGACGAACCCGTGGCCGGCATGACCGATGAAGAAACCATGCAGCTCGCCAGCCTGCTCAACGGCCTGCGCGGCAGCTGCTCGATGATGGTGGTGGAGCACGACATGGAGTTCGTCGCCGCGCTGGCGGGCGCCGCCGGCAAGGTCACGGTGCTGGCCGAGGGCAGCGTGCTGGCCGAAGGCACGCTCGACAGCGTCAAGCGCGACGAACGCGTGATCGAATCCTACCTGGGGAGATAGGCATGCTGCAGGTCAACGCACTGAACCAGTTCTACGGCGGCAGCCATATCCTGCGCAACGTTTCCTTCGAGGTGCCGGCGGGCAAGCTGACCACGCTGCTCGGCCGCAACGGCGTCGGCAAGAGCACGCTGCTGAAATGCCTGATGGGCGTGGTGCCGACGCGCAGCGGCAGCATCCAGTGGGACGGCAAGGCGCTGGAAAAGAAGGCGCCGTACGAGCGCGTCGCCGCCGGACTGGCCTATGTGCCGCAGGGGCGCGAGATCTTCCCGCGGCTGACGGTCGAAGAGAACCTGCTGATCGGCGCCGCCAGCCGCGCGCGGCCGGCGGGCGTGCCGGAGCGCATCTACCAGTTGTTTCCGGTGCTGCGCACCATGCGCCTGCGCCGCGGCGGCGACTTGTCCGGCGGGCAGCAGCAGCAACTGGCGATCGGCCGGGCGCTGATGAGCGAACCGCAGCTGCTGATCCTCGACGAGCCGACCGAGGGCATCCAGCCATCGATCATCCAGGACATCGGCCGCGCGTTGCGGCTGCTGGTCGACGAATTCGGCATGACGGTGCTGCTGGTCGAGCAGTACTACGAGTTCGCGCGGCACCTTGCCGACCACTATGTGGTGATGAGCCGCGGCGAAGTGGTGGCACGCGGCGCCGGCGCCAGCATGGAGCAGGACGGCGTGCGCGAGCTGATCGCCGTGTAGGGCGCGCGCAAGTTTGCCAGGTCATTCGCCCGCGATGCGCCACCCCGATTTCCCTTCGTCCCTCGCCATGCCGGCGGCCTGGCAGGCCACGCTGCAGCTGCGCTTTGCGCGGCGCGGCGAGCGCACCGTGCTGACCGGGCGGCGGCACCGCGGCCCGCTGCTGGTGCAGAAGGCGCTGTACCCGGAAGGGGGCATCTGCCACGCGGTGATCCTGCATCCCCCGGCCGGCGTGGCCGGCGGCGACAGCCTGGAGATCGACGTGGCGGTGGAGGCTGGCGCGCATGCGGTGCTGGCCACGCCGGGCGCCACCAAGTGGTACAAGTCGCTCGGCCGCGACGCGGCCCAGCGGGTGCGGCTGGCGGTGGGCGAGGGCGCGCGGCTGGACTGGCTGCCGCAGGAGAACATCGTCTTCGACGACGCGCGCGCGCGGATATCCACCGTGCTTGACGTCGCGCCGGGCGGCAGCGCGATCGGCTGGGATGCCGTGGTGCTCGGCAGGCAAGCATCGGGCGAGCAGTGGGCGCGCGGCGCGCTGTGGCTGGATACCCGCATCGGCGCCGGCGAGCGTGCGTTGTGGATCGAACAATCGCAGATCGAGGCGGCATCGCCACTGCGCCAGGCGGTGCCCGCGCTGGACGGGCTGAACGTGCTGGGCACGCTGTGGGCCGTTGGGGCAGGCGCCACGCAAGACCTTGCCGAAACGCTGGCCGAGCGGCTGCCTTATACGCCGGCGGTGCGCGCCGGCGTGACCTGCCTCGCCGCCAACGGCCAGTCGATGCTGCTGCTGCGCGTGCTGGGGCGGCACATGGAAGCGGTGCGCCACGTCATGACCGAGGCCTGGCAGGCGCTGCGCCTGCCGATCCATGGCGTCGCGGCGCGCCCGCTGCGGCTGTGGGCGACGTAATCGGCCAGCACGCAATCGAACACGAAACAGGAACGAGAGATGGAACTGACGCCGCGCGAGAAAGACAAGCTGCTGATCTTCACCGCCGCGCTGCTGGCCGAGCGGCGCAAGGCCCGCGGCCTGAAGCTGAACTACCCGGAAGCGGTGGCGCTGATCACCGCCGCCATCATGGAAGGCGCGCGCGACGGCCGCACCGTGGCGGAGTTGATGCACGAAGGCACTACGGTACTGACGCGCGACGACGTGATGGACGGTATCGCCGAGATGATCCCGGAAATCCAGGTGGAAGCGACGTTTCCCGACGGCACCAAGCTGGTGACCGTGCACCATCCCATCGTCTGAGCCTTCGCCGCGACCAACGCTTCGAACAACTTATGCAACCGAGAGCCGACATGACCCGTATCGCCTGCCTGCGCCTTGCCCTTGGCGCCACCCTGACCGTTGCCGCCACCGCCGCGCTGGCGCACCCCGGCCACGATGCCGCCACCGTCGGCGCCAGCCTGTGGGCCGGCCTGGCGCATCCGTTCACCGGGGCCGACCACCTGCTGGCGATGGCCGCGGTGGGCGTATGGAGCGCACTGGTGGCGCGCTCCGCCGCCGATACGCTGCGTCTGCCGCTGGCCTTCGTGGGCTTGATGCTGGTGGGCGCCGCGCTCGGGCTCGGCGGCATGGCGCTGCCCGCGGTGGAGCCGATGATCGCGGCTTCGCTGCTGGTGATCGGGCTGCTGCTGGCGCTGCGCGCGAGTCTGCCGGCGTGGGCCGGCACGCTGCTGGTGGGCGGCTTTGCCGTGTTCCACGGCTATGCGCATGGGGCGGAATTGCCCGCCAGCGCCAGCGCGCTGCCGGCGGTGCTGGCCTACGTGGGCGGGTTTGCCGCGGCCACCATGGCGCTGCACCTGCTGGGCCTCGGCGCCGGCACGCTGCTGCGCCGCCGCGCCGGTTGGCTGGCGCGCGCAGCCGGAGCCGGCGTGGCGCTGTACGGCGCCGGCCTGCTGGTGGCCTGAGGAGGACCGCCATGATCCCCGGTGAACTGATGCCCGCCGACGGCGAGATCGCACTCAACGTCGGCCGCGCCACCGTGAGCGTGACGGTGGCCAATACCGGCGACCGGCCGATCCAGGTCGGCTCGCATTTCCACTTCTACGAAACCAATGCCGCGCTCGCGTTCGAGCGCGAGGCCGCGCGCGGCTTCCGCCTTAACATCGCCGCGGGCACCGCGGTGCGGTTCGAGCCCGGGCAGACCCGCACCGTGGAACTGGTGGCGCTGGCGGGCGACCGCATCGTCTACGGCTTCAACGGCAAGATCATGGGAGCGCTGTGATGGCATCGATCTCCAGGCAGGCCTATGCCGAGATGTTCGGCCCCACCACCGGCGACCGCCTGCGGCTGGCCGATACCGGCCTGATCATCGAAGTCGAGAAGGACTTCACCGTCTATGGCGAGGAAGTGAAGTTCGGCGGCGGCAAGGTGATCCGCGACGGCATGGGGCAGAGCCAGCGCATGGCCGGGGACTGCGTGGACACCGTGATCACCAATGCGCTGATCGTCGACCACTGGGGCATCGTCAAGGCCGATATCGGGCTCAAGCACGGGCGCATCGCGGCGATCGGCAAGGCCGGCAATCCCGATATCCAGCCCGGCGTCACCATCGTGGTCGGGCCCGGTACCGAGGTGATCGCGGCCGAGGGCATGATCGTCACCGCCGGCGGCATCGACAGCCATATCCACTTTATCTGCCCGCAGCAGATCGAGGAGGCGCTGATGAGCGGCGTCACCACCATGATCGGCGGCGGCACCGGGCCCGCCACCGGCACTTTCGCCACCACCGTGACGCCGGGGCCGTGGTACATGGAGCGCATGCTGCAGGCCGCTGATGCCTACCCGATGAATATCGGGCTGCTGGGCAAGGGCAACGCCAGCCAGCCGGGGCCGATCCTGGAGCAGGTCGAAGCCGGCGCCATCGGCCTGAAGCTGCATGAAGACTGGGGCACCACGCCGGCGGCGATCGATACCTGCCTGTCGGTGGCGGATGCGACCGATACGCAGGTCGCGATCCATACCGACACGCTGAACGAAGCAGGATTTGTCGAGGCCACCATCGCCGCGTTCAAGGGCCGCACCATTCATACCTACCACACCGAGGGCGCGGGCGGCGGCCATGCGCCGGACATCATCAAGGTCTGCGGCGAGGCCAACGTGCTGCCCTCGTCGACCAACCCGACGCGCCCGTACACCATCAACACGCTGGACGAGCATCTCGACATGCTGATGGTGTGCCACCACCTGGACCCGGCGATCGCCGAGGACATTGCCTTCGCCGAAAGCCGCATCCGCCGCGAGACCATCGCCGCCGAGGACATCCTGCACGACCTCGGCGCGTTCTCGATGATCTCGAGCGATTCGCAGGCGATGGGGCGCGTCGGCGAAGTCATCATCCGTACCTGGCAGACCGCGCACAAGATGGCAGCGCAGCGCGGCAAGCTGCCGGGCGATCCGCACGATGCGCGCGGCGGGCACGATAACTTCCGCGTCCGGCGCTATGTCGCCAAGTACACCATCAATCCGGCGCTGACCCATGGCATCGCGCACGAAGTGGGTTCGGTCGAAGTCGGCAAGTGGGCCGACCTGGTGCTGTGGCGGCCCGCGTTCTTCGGCGTCAAGCCCAGCCTGATCCTGAAGGGCGGCATGATCGCCGCGGCCGCAATGGGCGACCCCAATGCCTCGATCCCGACGCCGCAGCCGGTGCACTACCGGCCCATGTTCGCCGCGGCCGGCGGCGCGCTGCATCGTTCCTCGCTGACCTTCGTCTCGCAGGCGGCGCTGGCGGCCGGCATCGGCGAACGCTACGGGCTGGCCAAGACCCTTGCCGCCGTGCGCGGCACCCGCACCGTCAGCAAGCGCGACATGGTCCACAACGACTGGCAGCCGCATGTCACGGTCGACCCGGAGACCTACCAGGTCGTCGCCGACGGCCAGCTGCTGACCTGCGAGCCCGCAACCGAGCTGCCGATGGCGCAGCGCTACTTCCTGTTCTGAACGGCCGCGGCCCGTGCCGCGGATATGCCCATGCTGAAGATCGATAAAGTCCTGGCCGCTCCGCACGGCATTGCCAGCGTGCTGGTGCGCCGCGCCCCCAAGCTGGTGCTGCCGTTCGCCGACCGCAGCAAGAGCCGCCTGCGCGCGGTGCTGGACAACGGCGCCGACGCCGCACTGTTCCTGCCGCGCGGCACCGTGCTGCGCGGCGGCGACCTGCTGGTGGCCGAAGACGGCAGCTTCGTCGAAGTCCAGGCAGCGGCCGAGTCCGTGCTGGAAGTGCGCGCGCAAGACCCGCACGCGCTGATGCGCGCGGCCTACCACCTCGGCAACCGCCACACGCCGGTGGAGATCGGGCGCGACTACCTGCGGCTCGAATACGACGCGGTGCTGGCCGACATGCTGCGGCGGCTGGGCGTGCTTGCGGAGCGCGCCGAACTGCCGTTCGAGCCGGAGGCGGGGGCCTATGGCGGCGGGCACAAGCATGGGCACGACGCTACGTTCGCTGAGGATTATGCGGCGGCGCAGGCGGTGTATGAGGAGCATCATGGGCACTCGCACTCGCACTCGCACTCGCACTCGCACTCGCACTCGCACTCGCATGGTCATGATCATGGTCATGGTCATGGTGGCGAGCATGTCCATGGGGAGCATTGCGGGCATCGGCTGTGATGGGTAGGGTCGGTGTGGAGGGGGCTTGAGCTATGGTCAGAGATAACGATTTCAACTCATCCAAAAGGGTGTCTACTGTGCGCGGGCACACCGCTGGCTTCGACCTTGTGGGCGCACCCGGCCCTCACCCCAACCCTCTCCCGCAAGCGGGAGAGGGAGTCAACACTCGGCAAGTATCAGGCGCTGCAGCGCAGTCCAGCGCTGTGGGTTTGCTCCCCTCTCCCGCTTGCGGGAGAGGGGCAGGGGGTGAGGGCGGGCGTATGCCGAAGCCTGCGTTCGCCCGCTTGCTACGTGCGAATCAGACCAACGCTGAGCAGCGTCTTTGGTATCAACTACGCGACCGCCGCTTCATGGGGTTGAAATTCAAGCGGCAACACCAGATGGGCCCGTTCATTGTCGATTTCATTTGTATCGACGCCATGCTGGTGATCGAAGCAGATGGAGGCCAGCATGGCGATGCTCGGGACACGGCACGCGATGCCTGGTTACGGCGGCAAGGTTTCCATGTGCTGCGCTTCTGGAACTCAGAGGTGTTGGGGCAGACGGACGCGGTCTTGGAAACAATTCGTCATTTTGTGCTAGAGCGAGTCCGTCCCCCGGAGCGCCGATGACCCACCTCCACCAACTCATCTCCCTCCTGCACCTCGCATCCCCAGCCTTGCCCATCGGCGGCTTCAGCTATTCGCAAGGTCTCGAAGCCGCCATCGAATGCGGCGTTGTGCATGACGCCCCGACTGCCGAGCGCTGGATTCACGACAACCTGCGGCATGTCCAGGCGCAATGCGAGGCGCCGTTGTGGCTGCTGTTGCACCGCCACTGGCAGGCGGGCGACACCGCGCAGGTGCGGACCTGGAACGACTGGTTCCACGCCACCCGCGAGACCTCCGAGTTGCGGCTTGAGACCGAGCAGATGGGCTGGTCGCTGGCCCGCCTGATCGCGCAGATGGAGTGGGGCACGCCGACGATGCGCGACACGCTGGCCACGCTGTCGCCCGTATGCCTGCCGACCGCGTTCACCGCCGCCTGCGTGGCGCTGCAGATCGGTGCGCGCGACGGCCTGGCGGCCTACTGCTTCAACTGGGCCGAGAACCAGGTGGCCGCGGCGATCAAGGCGGTGCCGCTGGGGCAGGTGGCGGGGCAGCACATGCTGCGTCGACTGCATGGCGCCGTGCTCGATGCCGTCGATGAAGCCGGCCGCCGCGCCGAAGCCACGCCACCGCAACTGTCGACGTTTTCACCGATGCTGGGACTGCTGTGCGCACGCCACGAAACGCAGTACTCCCGGCTGTTCCGATCCTGAACCGAAACCGCACCATGACCCACGCCCGTACCAAGAAGAACCCTCCGCTGCGCGTCGGCGTCGGCGGCCCCGTCGGCTCCGGCAAGACCACGTTGCTGGAAATGCTGTGCAAGGCGATGCGCGACCGTTATGACCTGGTCGCGATCACCAACGACATCTACACCAAGGAAGACCAGCGCCTGCTGACGATCTCCGGCGCGCTGCCGGCCGAGCGCATCCTGGGCGTGGAAACCGGCGGCTGCCCGCACACCGCGATCCGCGAGGACGCATCGATCAATCTGGAAGCGGTGGATCGCATGCTGGCGCGCTTCCCGGATGCCGACGTGGTTTTCATAGAGTCCGGCGGCGACAACCTGGCTGCGACCTTCAGCCCAGAACTTTCTGATCTTACGATCTACGTGATCGACGTCGCCGGGGGCGAGAAGATTCCTAGGAAGGGCGGGCCTGGCATCACCAAGTCCGACCTGCTGGTGATCAACAAGACCGACCTGGCGCCGTATGTGGGCGCATCGCTGCCGGTGATGGAAAGCGATGCGCGCAAGATGCGTGGCAGCCGGCCGTTCGTGATGGGCAGCGTCAAGTCCGGACAGGGGCTGGACCAGGTGATCGGCTTCATCGAACGGCAGGGCATGCTGGGGCTCTAGCCTTCCGGGGTCGCGTCGGCATCGGGTGCCGGCCTGGTGCCGGAGCTGCCGTGCCCGAGCGCCGGACGGAAGCTGCCCTTGCCCGCCAGCGCCCGCGCCACCGCGGCCACCAGGTTCAGCTCGGGCTCGGTCAGCTCGGCCATGTGGTGCATGGTGGCCTCGATTGCCGCGCGCTGGCGGTTGCCGAACGGCGCGCGCGCTTGCTCGACCTGCAGCTGGCTGGCGTCGTGGCGGCTGAAGTCGAGCATCTCGGCGGTGGGCACGGCGAGGGTCTCGGCGAGCCTGCAGATGTTGGCCAGCGCCAGGTTGCGCTTGCCGCTTTCAATGCCGCTCAGATACGAGCGCGACAGTCCGCTTTCGAGCGAAAGCGTCTCCTGGGACCAGCCTCGTTGCTTGCGTAGCCAGGCGAGATGCAATCCGAAAAGTCTGAGATTTCGAGAGGTCATGGGTTCAACAAAAGTTCGGAGTGGTCTGAGGCTAAGGGTTTGACCTTGAGCCCACGACAACTTATCCTCATCCTCACTATCGGTGTCCGATCCGCAAACTGAGGGGCGCGCCAGGCAATGGCGCGGCACGATGGCATCAACCGGACGGCCTGCCTCGCAGCGCCGCGCCAGACGGGTTATTGCGCAAGACCGCGCGTCACGCCGCCATGCGTGCGCCGGCTGCGCGGACAGGCGCAGCGCGCCTGTCGCCCTGCAGGGGGATTGCCATGCAGATCTTCTCGCTGTTCGAGGCGCGCATGCGCGCCATCGATGCCGACCGTCACGCGCCGTCGGATTTCCTTCCCGGATTCCAGCCTCGCCTGCTTGCCGCCGCTGCCGGTCTCGGCTGCACCTGCGACTACATCTTCCTCTGCGCCGGCGAGCGCCAGCCCGAATTTTCAGCGGATTGCCATGAATGGTGGGGTTGCCTGCGCGGTGGCCTGCGGCTGTCTTCGCCCGGCCGCGGCAGCTTGCTGGTGGGCGGCGGCGAACTGTTCGCGCCCGCGCCCGGTGTGCCGATGCAGGTGCAGGCGGTCGCCGACACCATCCTTGTGCGCGCGGTGCCGCAAGGCCCGGTCGAGGCCTCGCGCCCCGTGGCGATGCCCGCGGGCGCGTGGCAGTGCGGGCTGGGCGCCATTGCGCCCGTCGGTGCCGGGGCCGATGCCGATGGCGTGGCCGGGCCCCATGCGCTGGCGGACACGTTGGCAGCGGATGACTGGCAGGCGCAGCAGGGCATGCGCCCGGAGTTTGTGCAGCTGGATGGTTCGGTGGATGACTGGGGCCGGCACCTGCAGGCGCGCGGCCTGCGCTGGGCGCTGTGCTACCGGGGCGCGCTCGCCCTGCACTGGCATGGCGCGCTGGTGCGCAGCGGCGGTGACATGGTCTTCCTGCAGCCCGGCGCGCTCTACGCGCCGGACGCGCACGAGTCATGCCGGCTCGACGTGCTGGTGCCGGGCACCGGCCTGCTGTGCTGCTTCGGCGCGGGCAATGCGCCGCATGATGGCGTGGACGCCAGCGGCGGCCGGCGCGCGGATGGCCACGCCGTGGCGCGCGCTGCGCTGGCGCTGGCCTGATGAGCGCGGCGGCCGCGGTGGCCGCCGCTTGCCTTTCAGTGGCGCTTGTACTGCGTGGCGCCGAACAGCACTTCGCGCGCCTTGTCGTCCTGCAGCGCCTTGCGCGCGCTGGCCAGCACCTCGACGCCGCGCTTGACCGCCGGACGCTCGGCGATCTGGTTGAACCAGCGCTTCAGGTGCGGGTAGTCGTCCAGCTCCACGCCCTGGTTCTGCCAGCTGCGCAGCCACGGGAAGGTGGCGATGTCGGCGATGGTGTACTGGTCGCCGGCCAGCCATTCGTGTTTCGACAACTGCGTGTCGATCACGCCGTACAGGCGCTTCGCCTCATTGGTGTAGCGGTTGACCGCGTACTCGATCTGCTCGGGCGCATAGATGCGGAAGTGGTGCGCCTGGCCCAGCATCGGGCCCACGCCGCCCATCTGGAACATCAGCCACTGCAGCGTCTCGTACTTGCCGCGCACGTCCTCGGGCAGGAACTTGCCGGTCTTGCCGGCCAGGTAGAGCAGGATGGCGCCCGATTCGAACAGCGAGATCGGCTTGCCGTCGGGACCGTCCGGGTCGACGATGGCGGGAATCTTGTTGTTGGGGCTGATCTTCAGGAAGTCTTCGCCGAACTGGTCGCCGGCGCCGATGTTGATCGGATGAACCCGGTACTCCAGTCCGCACTCCTCCAGCATGATGTGGACTTTGTGGCCATTGGGCGTGGCCCAGGTGTAGACGTCGATCATTGCAGGGATCTCCTGGCTGCTTTCATGGGAACGGCCACATCGACCACCGACGTGGCGAACCGCGCGATTTAAGCACAGAAGAAAAAAACGCGCAGGCCGGCTGCGCGTTTTCCACAATGCCGGCAGGGGCGGGCCCCCGCCGGCGCTTCCGGGTGCTCCGGGGCGCTCAGAAACCGCGCGCCACCGGCATCTTGATGGTGTCCGGGTTGACGTTCATGTGCTTGGCCAGTTCCAGCTTGGCGATGGCGTTGCGGTGCACCTCGTCCGGACCGTCGGCCAGGCGCAGCGTGCGCTGGTGCGCCCACCAGTTGGCCAGCGGGAAGTCGCTGGAAACGCCGGCGGCGCCGTGGACCTGGATGGCCCAGTCGATTACCTTCAGCGCGACGTTGGGGGCCACCACCTTGATCATGGCGATCTCGGCCTTGGCCACCTTGTTGCCGACCGTGTCCATCATGTACGCGGCCTTGAGCGTCAGCAGGCGCGCCATCTCGATCTCGCAGCGGGCCTCGGCGATGCGCTCCTGGGTCACGCCCTGGGCCGACACCGGCTTGCCGAACGCCACCCGCGACAGCGCGCGCTTGCACAGCAGTTCCAGCGCGCGCTCGGCCACGCCGATGCTGCGCATGCAGTGGTGGATGCGCCCCGGGCCGAGGCGGCCCTGCGCGATCTCGAAGCCGCGGCCTTCGCCCAGCAGGATGTTCGAGACCGGCACGCGCACGTTCTTCAGCTCGATCTCCATATGGCCGTGCGGCGCGTCGTCGTAGCCGAACACCGGCAGGAAGCGCTTGATGGTGATGCCCGGGGTATCGGCCGGCACCACGACCATCGACTGCTGCTCATGGCGGCCGGCCTCGGGATCGGTCTTGCCCATCACGATATAGACCTTGCAGCGCGGATCGCCGGCGCCCGACGACCACCACTTGGTGCCGTTGATCACGTAGTGGTCGCCATCGCGCTCGATGCGGCATTCGATATTGGTCGCGTCCGACGAGGCCACCGCCGGCTCGGTCATCAGGAAGGCCGAGCGGATCTCGCCGGCCAGCAGCGGCTCCAGCCACTTGTCCTTCAGTTCCTCGGAGGCATAGCGCTCCAGCGTCTCCATGTTGCCGGTGTCGGGCGCGGCGCAGTTGAACACCTCGGCCGACCAGGGCACCCGGCCCATGATCTCGCACAGCGTGGCGTATTCCAGGTTCGACAGGCCTTGCGGGGCGCGCGGCGAACGCGGCAGGAACAGGTTCCACAGGCCGGCTTCGCGCGCCAGCGGCTTCAGTTCCTCGATCACCTTGGTGGGGATCCAGGCGTTGCCGGCGCGGCGGTTGGCGTCGATCTCCTCGGCGAAGCGCTTTTCGTTCGGATAGATGTGCTGGTCGAAGAAGGCCAGCAGCTTGGCCTGCATCTCCTTGACCTTCGGGCTGTACTCGAAATCCATGTGGTCTCCTCGCTACGGGATCGGTGGGCGCGGGCGGCCGCCGGCGCCGGTGGCTGGGTCTTCGGGCAATAAACCTTGCCGATGCAATGCACTCTATCTGAAAGCCGGTAATTAGAAAAATGAATTTTCTGGATTTGCCAGTATCAATTCCCTGCATTCCGTGCCAGAATCACCAGCATGCAGCTCTCCCGCATCGACCTCAACCTCTTCGTCGTGTTCGACGCCATCTACAGCGAAGGCAGCATTACCGCGGCCGCGCGCCAGCTCAACCTGACGCAGCCGGCGGTCAGCCATGCGCTGGGGCGGCTGCGCACGCTGTTCGACGATCCGCTGTTCGAGCGGCGCGGGCAGGGCATGGCGCCCACGCCGCTGGCCCGCTCGCTGGCAGCCGAGGTGCGCAGCGCGCTGCAATCGTTCGCGCGCACGCTGCAGGACACGCCGCACTTCGATCCCACCAACACCGTGCGCCGCTTCACCATCGGCATGCGCGACGCGCTCGAGTCGACGCTGCTGCCGCCGCTGATGAGCCGCGTCACGGCGGTGGCGCCGCAGGTGGAGATTGCCGCGATCCGCTTCGACCGCCGCGAGATGGAATCGGAACTGCTGGCCGGCACGCTCGACGCCGCGCTCGACATCCTGCTGCCGGTGTCGCCGGCGATCCACCATGCCCCGTTCATGGCCGACCCGATGGTGGTGCTGGCACGGCGCGATCATCCGCTGGTGAAGAAGGAACTGACGCTGGAGCGCTACCTCGCGGCCGAGCACGTCCATGTGTCGTCGCGCCGCCGCGGCGCCGGTCTGGAGGACCAGGCCTTGCATCGCATGGGCCTGACGCGGCGCGTGCGGCTGCGCTGCCAGCACTACGCCGCGGCGTGCCGCGTGGTCAGCTGCACCGACCTGCTCGCCACGCTGCCGTTGCGCTATGCCCGCATCGCCAACGAGCCCTATGCCAACCGGCTGCTGTCGCTGCCGTTCAAGGTGCCGTCGCTGGAACTGCACCTGTACTGGCACGCGGGTGGCGAGAACGACGGCGCCAACCGCTGGCTGCGCGAGCAGCTGATGGCGGTGATGGCCTCGCTCGGCAGCGGCATGGCCGACGTGGCCGCGGCCGGCTGACCAGCGCCCGACGGAGCCGCAGCTGCCTGAATTCAGGTCAGGTGCGGCGCGCGCGGGTCACACGTAAGCAATTGTTCGCGCGCTAGACCCTCGCGGTCTCGGCCCATACCATCGTCCGGTCTTTCTGCCCCCGGCAGAGCCACCGCGAGCCCCTGCCGCACGGCGCCCGCGATGGTTGTCACGCCGGCTGTCCGCGCTCGCGGATCCCCCGGGCAGACCAATTCGCCGAACTCCACCACGACGACTCAGACCGATGATTGGGAAACGCTTGCCTGCCGATTGCCCTTCCATGCCGCCGCGCCGCGCGCGGCACACCACGCTGGCCCTGACCACGCTCTGTACCGCCGCGGCGCTGGCGCTGGCCGCCTGCGGCGGCGGCGATGGCGGTGACGGTGGCACGACCTCCAGTGCCGCCCCCGGCGGGCCGGCCCCAGCCGGTGCGCAGGCCAGCGCGCCCGCTGGCGGCCAGGGTGCGGCCACGTCGCCGTCGCCGACCTCCCCGACAACACCGACCGGCGGCACCACCACTACTACCACTACCACGGCCGGGGCCTGCTACACCGTCAGCGGTTCCGCGCCCGCCGCCGCGCCGGGCAGCGGCATCTCGCTGCTGCCGGCGCGCGGCAGCGCGGTCAGCAACTACCGCGTGCTGGAAGAGCCGCGCACCGCCGGCCTGTGCTACGCCAACTATCGCCGCGAGCAGGTGGGCCTGCCGCCGCTGGCCGCGCGCGATCCGCTCAATGCCGCCGCGCAGGCGCATACCGACTACATGCTGGCCAACGCCACGCTGACGCACGACGAAAGCAGCGGCAATCCGGGCTACACCGGCGCCACCGCCCACGAGCGCATCCAGGCCGCCTATCCGACCGATGCCACCGCCGAAGTGGTGGCCGGCGCCAACCGCTGGACCTCGGTGGCCAATGCGCAGCTGTCGATGTCGCCCAAGGACGCACTGGTGTCGGACCTGGTCGACGCGCCGTTCCACCGGGCCGCGCTGCTGGGCAGCTATGGCTCGGCCGGCAGCGGCTTTGCCGAGCGCGTGGGCGCCAACGGCAGCGGCACCTCGGCCAGCTACTACCAGACCGTAGATCTCGCCGACCGGGTCAAGGGCGGCAGCGACAGCCAGATGGTGGCCTATCCGTTCGATGGCCAGAACGACGTGCCGGCCAACTGGGTCAACACCGAAAGCCCCAATCCGGCGCCGGGCTATGAAAACCGCACCATGGGCTACCCGGTGTCGCTGCAGGCGATCAATACCTCGCTGCAGTTCGATGCCGACAACTTCGTCATCACCGATGCGCAAGGCAGCAACGTCGACTGCATCAAGGTCGACAGCCGTTCCTCTGGCCTGAGCAGCGCCGCGCGCGGCCTGGCGGTGTGCACGCCGATGGCGCCGCTGGCCAGCCAGCAGCGCTATACCGTGCGCGTCACGGGCCGGCTCGGCGCGCAGCCGGTGGACCTGAGCTGGTCATTCACCACGCGCTGACCCCCACGCCGCGGCGCGCTCATTGCGGCGCGCCGGGCGGAAACTCTCCACGCAGCTCGATCCGCACCTGGCCTGGCGCCAGGGCGGGGTCGGCCTGCACCGCAACCGGCACGGGCGGGCGCTGTCCCGCCGGCATCGCCTGCCACAGCCGTTGCGCCCATTCCCGGATCTCCACATGGTCGGGCTCGGCTGCCCACAGCCTGAGCGGCGCTGCCGTGCCCAGGCGCGCCGCGATGGCCGCGGGATCGTCCTGGGTCGAGACGGTCAGGGCGGACGCCGCAGCCGGTGCGCGCGAAGCCATCGCGGGGACAGCCTTGCGCGCATAGGCGGACGGTGCGGCAGGCGCGGGCGCCGATGGTGCGGCTTCCGCGATGGCTGCGTCAGCGGGTGCCTGCGGCGCGGCAGCGATCGCCGGCGCGGGCGGCGCAGGCGGGTTCGCTTGTGCCGGGGCCTCGCTATCCAGCGCGGGTTCGCGCGGAACGCTTCGGATGGCCTCCGTGCCAGGCGCTGCGCGGGGTGCCGGGCGGGCAGCAGGTGCAACTGCCTTGGCGGCCGGGGCTGCGGGTTTGGGGGGCGGTGCTGCGGCGGTTTCCGGCAAGGGCGGCGATGGTGCAGCCGTCGCTGCCGGCGTTGGCGCGGGCGCGGCCATCTCGGTCGCCGCCATCTCGGCCGTCCCCGCCGGCATTAGCGCGCCATCGTCGATCTGCCGCAGCACGATGCTGGTGGTCAGTCCGGCCACCGCCGCGACGCTGGCGACCAGTCCGAGCGAACGCCACCACCGGCGCGCGCGCGCGGCATGCGTGGACTGCTCCATCGTGGCGGGTCGTGCGGCGTTTCGTGTCGAATCCGCAGCCTGTGCCCGCAGCCACGCCGCCGCATCCGGACCGAGGCGCGCGCCGAGCACGTCCTCCGCGGCGGCGCCGGCGGCCACCCGAGCCAGCACCGCATCGCGCCGCGCCGACTGGGCCGCCTGCAGGCGCGCGGCTTCTTCCAGCACGGCCGCGGCCAGTGCCGGCGGCGCGGCAAAGGGCAGTGCCGCGGCCTCGGCCTGGTGGCGCCCGGCTTGCTCCTGCGCGGCGCGCGCGGCAGCAAGCACGGCGGCTTCCAGTGCCGCCGGCGGCGGGTAGGGCGGAAGTGCTTTCAGCAGGGCCGAGAGCCGGTCCTCGCCCGCGATGAAACGTTCGGCCGCCTGCGATGCGGCGTTGCCCGCGCTCATGGCCCCGACTCCGGCACGCTGCCCGCCAGGTCCGCGCGCAGGCGCGCAAAGGCATAGCGCAGCCGGCTCTTCACGGTCTCGAACTTCTCGCCAAGCATTGCGGCAATTTCTTCGACGCTCATATTGCTGAAGAAGCGCAGCACCACCACTTCGCGCTGCGCGACCGGCAACTGCAGCAGCGCGCGGTGGACGTGCTGCGCATGCTGTCGCAGCTGCAGTTCGGCTTCCGGCGACAGGTCGCCGGCGGGCAGCTCGGGCAGCTGTTCATCCAGCGCATCGCGCTGGCGCGCATCGGCGCTGCGCACCTGGTCGAGCCAGGCATTGCGCGCGATCTGGAACAGGAAGGTGCGGAACGCCGCGCTCGGCTGGTAGTCGCCGCAGCGGGTCATCAGCTTGACCCAGGTCTTCTGCGCGAGGTCCTCGGCTTCGCCGGTATTGCCCTGGCACAACCAGGCCAGGTAGTTGTAGAGGCCGGCGTTATGCCGGCGGAACAGCTCGGTGACCGGCTGCTCGATGATGCCGCCCGCGACCAGCAGCATCAGGTCGTGGTCGGGCAGTGCCGCCAGTGCGGCACCGGGGGCGGAGGAAGGAGCGGGGTCGGAAGCCTGCATGCGCCCGAGTATAGGAGAGTGCCAGGCGGCGCGACAATCCGCACCGCCCTGCGCTGCGTGGCGATTATGCGGGGCTCAACGGGCCGCACGCGTGGCCGGGTCGTTGCCACCGGAGGCAGCCGGCGTGATCGTGGCCAGGCTCTGCGCCAGGTCCACCAGCTTGACGAATTCCCCGCGGTAGCCGAAGCGGTCGGCGCCGCGCGCGCCTTGCGCCAGTGCGCGCGCGTCGGCGTGGCGCCAGTCGCCGGTGAACCTGCCGCCGCGCAGCACCTGGCCGAAGCCGGCCACCGCCGCGGCAAAGCGGAAGTCGTCGTCGCCCTGGGCCAGCGGACGCAGCGCCTGCCGCGCCACGGTGACATCCAGCAACTGGCTGGTGCTGGCCGCCGGCAGCTTGTAGCGCAGCCGCACATGCGCCAGCTCGCCATCGCGCCCCCGCGCCGGCGCCGCGCGCTGGTAGCGCAGCGGGTCGACCAGCCCGGGCTGCCCCGCCAGCGTCAGCTCGTACAGCGCGGTCACGGTATGGCCCGCGCCGATATCGCCGGCGTCGACCTTGTCGTTGTTGAAATCCTCGCGCGCCAGCATGCGGTTCTCATAGCCGATCAGCCGGTACTCCGTCACCGTGGCCGGGTTGAACTCGACCTGTATCTTCACGTCGCGCGCAATTGTCGCCAGCGTCGAGCTGATCTCGCTGACCAGCACCTTGTTGCCTTCCATCAGGTTGTCGATGTAGGAGTAGGCGCCGTCGCCGGCATCGGCCAGCTGCTCCATCAGCTGCTCGTTGTAGTTGCCGGTGCCGAAGCCCAGCGTCGACAGCGACACCCCGGACTTGCGCTTGTCCTCCACCATGCTCCTGAGCTGGCGGAAGTCGGTCACGCCCACGTTGAAGTCGCCGTCGGTGGCCAGCAGCACGCGGTTGATGCCGCCGGCGATATAGCTCTGCTGCGCGGCCTGGTAGGCGAGTGCAATGCCGCTGGCGCCGGCGGTGCTGCCGCCCGCCACCAGCTGGTCGATGGCGGCGCTAATCGCGGCCTTGTCGCTGCCCGGCGTGGGCGGCAATGCCACGCGCGTGCTGCCGGCGTAGGTGACCAGCGTGATGCGGTCCTGCGCGCGCAACTGGTTCACCAGCAGCTTGAGCGAGGACTTCAGCAGCGGCAGCTTGTCCGGCGCGTTCATCGAGCCCGACACGTCCACCAGGAACACCAGGTTGGCCGCGGGCAGCGCGCCGCTGGCCACGTCCTTGCCCTTGATGCCGATGCGCAGCAGCACATTGGACGGGTGCCAGGGCGCCGGCGCCAGCGCGGTGTGCACGGCGAACGGGCGGCCGTCGGCGGGCTGGGCATAGTCGTAGGGGAAGTAGTTCAGCAGTTCTTCCACGCGCACCGCATCGGCCGGCGGCACCCGGCCGGCATTGAGCAGGCGCCGCACGTTGCTGTAGCTGCCGGTATCGACATCGATGCTGAAAGTGGACACCGGCGCCTGGGCCACCAGCCGGACGCCGTTCTCGTCGATGGCGCCGTAGCGTTCGCGCTCTTCTGGCGCGGGTGCCGGCAAGGGGTAAGGGTGCGGCATTGCCAGCGTGGCGTGGGGTTCGATGCTGTGCATTTCCGCGACGGGTTTGGACTGGGCTGCCCTGGCGGCGTGGTCATGGTCGGGGCGCGGCGCCGGGGCCATCGCCGGCGACGCCGGCTGGGAAGTCTGCTCCGGCAGCGGCCGCGAAGGGCCTCCGCAAGCGGCCAGCACAAGCGCCAGGGCGGCGGCAAGGCTGGAAAGAAGGACCGGTGCGCGTGGTTGCATGTTGTTCTCCTGGAAGGCCGCGGGCAGGGCGTTGGCGTGGACGGCTTGTCGATGTAACGGGCCACGCGGAGGAGTGGGGTTGAGGCGGGCGGAATATTTTTTCGTGCCGGCTGCCAGGGAGCGGATGTGTCGGGCGCCAGACTTCCGTCCTCGCGGGATGCTCCGATCGACACTACAATCGTTGGATCCCTCTGCCGGAGATATCGCATGGCTCACCCAGACCTCACTTCGATGGCGTGGCGCGGCGCGCTGGCGCTGGCCCTGTCGGCGCTGCTCGGTGCCTGTGGTACCCCGGGCGAAGGCCCTGCCACCCCGGCGGCCTCCACTGCGCCGGCAGCGGCGACTCCGCCGGCGGCGATGCCCCCTGCGCCGGAGGTGTCCTCCGGCTACCGCCCCGGCCTGACCACCGTCTATGCGCAGCGCCATATGGCCGCGGCGGCCAATCCGCTCGCCACCGAGGCCGGGCGCGTCATGCTGCGCCAGGGCGGCTCGGCCATCGATGCCGCCATCGCCATGCAGGCGGTGCTGACGCTGGTCGAGCCGCAGGCCACCGGCATCGGCGGCGGCGCCTTCATCATGTACTGGGACGGCAAGAACGTGCAGGCCTTCGATGGCCGCGAGACCGCCCCCGCCGGCGCCAGCGAGAACCTGTTCATGCGCCCCGACGGCAAGCCCATGTCGTTCAGCGAGGCGCAGATCGGCGGGCGCTCGGTCGGCACGCCCGGCGTGATGCGCGCGCTGGAGATGGTCCACCGCAAGCACGGCCGCCTGCCCTGGGCCAGGCTGTTCCAGCCCGCCATCGAGCTGGCGGAGAAGGGCTTCCCGATCTCGCAGCGGCTCTACACGCAGGTCGCGGCAGACAAGTTCCTGGCCGGTTCGCCGGAGATGGCCGCCTACTTCCTCGATGGCCAGGGCAAGCCCAAGCCGGCCGGCACGGTGCTGAAGAACCCGAAGCTGGCGCAGACGCTGCGCGACATAGCCCGGCGCGGCGCGGGCGTGCTCTACGGCGGCCCGATCGCGCGCGACATCGTGGCCAAGGTCAACAACGGCAGCAATGCCGGCTCGCTGTCGCTGGCCGACCTGGGCAGCTACCGCGCCAAGCAGCGCGTGCCGGTATGCACCGACTACAAGCGCTATAAGGTCTGCGGCATGCCGCCGCCGTCGTCGGGCGGCATCGCCATCGCGCAGATCCTCGGCACGCTGCAGGCGCTGGAAACCAAGAATCCCAAATACGCGCTGGCGGCGCTAAAGCCGCAGGCCGTGAACACGCCGGCGCAGCTGGAAGCCCATCCCGATGCCGTCCATGCGATTGCCGAGGCCGACCGGCTGGCTTATGCCGACCGCGGCCTGTACGTCGCCGATGCGGATTTCGTGCCGGTCGACGTGAGCGGCATGGTCAACCCGTCCTACCTTGCCGCGCGCGCCGATCTGATCGGCGAGCAGAGCATGGGCAAGGCCCAGCCGGGCACGCCGCCGGGCGCCACGGTGGCCTACGCGCCGGACCGCTCGCCGCCGCGCGTTTCCACCTCGCAGATCGTCGCGGTCGACGACCGCGGCGGCGCCATTTCCATGACCACCACGATCGAGTCGTACTTCGGCTCGCATCTGATGGTGCGCGGCTTCATGCTCAATAACCAGCTCACCGACTTCTCCTTCGTGCCCAGCGAAAACGGCAAGCCGGTGGCCAACCGCGTGCAGCCGGGCAAGCGCCCGCGCTCGTCGATGGCGCCGACGCTGGTGTTCGACCGCCAGAGCGGCCAGCTGGTGGCAACGGTCGGTTCGCCGGGCGGCTCGCAGATCATCGAGTACGTATCCAAGGCCCTGGTCGGCATGCTCGACTGGAACCTGGACCCGCAGGTGGCGATCGGCATGGGGAACTTCGGCAGCCGCAACGGCCCGACCGAAGTGGAGCAAGGTCTGGTGTCGCCGGGGCTGGTGCAGGCACTGCAGGCGCGCGGCCACCAGGTGACGGCTATCGAGATGACCAGCGGCACGCAGGCGATCGTGCGCCGCCAGGGACCGGATGGGAAGATGGTGTGGGCAGGCGGGGCGGATCCGCGGCGTGAGGGGGTGGCGCTGGGGGATTGAGACTGGCGGCGTGCTACGTGCTGCACAGTCTGCCAGATGCCGACTGTGTACTCCCTCTCCCGCTTGCGGAAGAGGGTTGGGGAGAGGGCGGGAGTAGCGACGAAGTGAGACGTGCCGGTATGCCAGTGCCTGCCCTCTCTCCCAGCCCCTCTCCCGCAAGCGGGAGAGGGGGGCAAATCATCGGCAAGGCCTTACTCTATTCGGCTCAGCCCTCAGCCCTCAGCCCTCAGCCCTTCGCCTTCTTCGCATACTCCCACCCCATCTCGGCCATCGGCCGCGCGCGCTTGCCGGCGTCGGTGGCCTGCGCCGACGAGGCGGTGCCGTCGACCACGCGCTTCATGATGCCCTGCAGGATGCCGGCGATGCGGAACATGCTGAAGGCCAGGTAGAAATTCCAGTCGCCGGTGATGGGACGGCCGGTGCGCTGCTCGTACAGGCGGCGGTAGCTGGCTTCGTCGGGGATGCCGAGCGCGGCGAAGTCGAGGCCGGCGATGCCGCGGAACTGGCCCGGGGCGATATGCCAGCTCATGCAGTGGTAGCTGAAGTCGGCCATCGGGTGGCCCAGCGTGGACAATTCCCAGTCCAGCACAGCCAGCACGCGCGGCTCGGTCGGGTGGAACATCAGGTTGTCGAGGCGGTAGTCGCCATGCACGATCGAGGTCAGGTCGGCGTCTTCCTGCGGGATATGCTGCGGCAGCCAGTCCATCAGCGCGTCCATGGCCGGGATCGATTCGGTCTCGGACAGCTTGTACTGCTTGGTCCAGCGCTCGATCTGGCGCTGGAAGTAATTGCCGGGCTTGCCGTAGTCGCCCAGGCCGATGGCGTTGTAGTCGACCGAGTGCAGCGCGGCGATGACGCGGTTCATCTCGTCGTAGATGGCGCTGCGCTCGGCCGTGCCCATGCCCGGCAGCGACTGGTCCCACAGCACGCGTCCGGCGACGAATTCCATGATGTAGAAGGCGCGCCCGATCACGGATTCGTCCTCGCACAGCGCATACATGCGCGCCACCGGCACATCGGTGCCGGCCAGCGCGGCCATCACGCGGTACTCGCGTTCGATCGCGTGCGCGGACGGCAGCAGCTTGCTCTTGGGGCCGGGCTTGGCGCGCATCACGTAGGTCTGCCCCGGCGTCACCAGCTTGAAGGTCGGGTTGGACTGGCCGCCCTTGAACTGCTCCACGGTCAGCGGGCCGGCAAAGCCCTCCACGTGCTGGCGCATCCAGGCTTCCAGCGCGGCGGTGTCGAAACGCTGCTGCTCGGCCACCGGGCGCGTGCCTTCGAAGTGCGATACGTTGCTGGTCATGCTGTCTCCGTTGGGTGTTTTCTGTTCGGGTTCGATGAGGAAATCGGGGGCGGGGAAGCTCAGCCGGGCGGCTGGCGTCCGCGCAAATACTGGTGCAGCAGCACTTCCATGGTGGTGTGGCGCGAGCCGCTGTGCACGGGCGTGGGCGGCGAATAGTTGGTCATGCGCACCACCCAGTCGAGCGGGCCGTCGCCCATGTCGAGCACATTGATGCAGCCGGCGGTCTGCAGCAGCGAGCCGAAGAACACGCGCCGCCCGCAGGTGATGGCCTGCGACAGGATGGCGCGGTTGGTGCCGCCATGCAGCACCATCAGCACGGTATCCCAGTCGGGGTCGTCTCGCAGGCGCGCCAGCGCGGGCAGCACGCGGTCCAGGAAGGCACCGATGGTCTCGCCGTTGAGAAAGCGCTTGGCTTCGGGCACTTCGCCTTCGAAGGCGCCGACGAAGGCATCGCGCAAGTCTTCGCTGGCGATCGCGGCCAGGTCGCCACCGCGGATTTCCTGCAGTTCCGGCCAGACTTCGGGGGCGATGCCGTCCATCTCCGGCAGCTCGGCCAGCACGCGCTGTGCAGTCTCGACCGTACGCGGCAGGCCGCTGACGATGACGCGGTCGAAGCGGATCTGCTCCGCGGCAAAGGCGCGGCCGGCGGCAGTGGCCTGCATGCGGCCGGTCTCGTTCAGCGGCACCAGCTCGGGCAGGGCGGTGCGGCGGCCGGCGTCGTCGAAGTAAGACACGGCACCATGCCGCATCAGGTAGATGCGGCGACGCGAGGACGGCGGCAATTCCATGCGTGGTCTCCTTGCATTGTGCCGGCATGCCCGTCTGCGCGGGCTCGCCGTGTGGATGATCCGCCCGCGCGGATCAGCGGTATTGCGGCTTGCGCTTCTCCAGGAAGGCGCTGATGCCTTCGCCGCCGTCGGGGTGGTGCAGCGCGGCCACGAAGCTGTTGCGCTCGGCCAGCAGATGCTCGGCGCGCGACGCCGTGGCGGCATGGTTGATCAGCGCCTTGATGCGGCCCACCGCGTGCGGCGACTGCCGTGCCAGGCCCGATGCCAGGCGCAGCGCTTCGTCCAGCGCCTGGCCCGGCCCGGTAACGCGGTTGACCAGGCCGAACTGCGCCAGCCGGTTGGCGTCGACCGGCTTGCCTTCCATCATCAGTTCGCTCGCCAGCGGCCGCGGCAGTGCGCGTGCGATCTCGTACGAGCCGCCGCCGTCGGGCGTCAGGCCCACCGAGACGTAGGCCATCACGAACTTCGCATCGCTCGCCGCCACCACGAAGTCGCAAGCCAGCACCACCGAGAAGCCCGCGCCCGCGGCCGCGCCTTCCACCGCCGCGATGATCGGCTTGGGAAAGGCGTGCAGCGACTCGATCCAGCCGTTCAGCAGCGCGATGCTGGCGGCCTGCACCTCGGGCGGCTGGCTGCGGTTGCCGAGCAGCCGGTTCAGGTTGCCGCCGGCGCAGAAGATGCCGTCGGCGCCGGTAATGATGACCGCGCGCAGCGAGTCATCCGCCGCGGCCTGTTCCAGCGCCTGTTGCGAGGCCGCGTAGATGTCCGGGTGCAGCGCATTGCGCGCCTCCGGGTTCGAGATGGTCAGCACCAGCGTCGAATCGACGCGGTGGGAAAGCAGCTGTGCGGGCATGGGCGGGGGCTCGGTGAGGGCGGAGGCGGACGACAGGCCGGTTACTGCTCTTCGGCCAGCAGCGACAGGCCCAGGCCGGCACGGCGCCACAGCCACGGGCTCGGGCGATAGCGCATGTCGCCGGTCAGCGCTTCCATGTTGCGCAGCGTTTCCAGCACCAGTTGCGGACCGACCGCGTCGCCGAGCGCCAGCGGGCCCTTGGGGTAACCCAGGCCCAGGTTCACGGCCAGGTCGATGTCGGCCGGCGTGGCGATGCGCTGCTGCGCGATATCGCTGGCGATGTTGATGATGCAGCAGAGCACGCGCTGGGCAACGAAGCCGGCGGAGTCGCGGATCACCGTGACCGGCACGCCGTCGCTGGCGAACAGGCCGTGCGCGGCGTCGCGCGCGGCGGCGCTGGTGGCCGGCGTGGTCATCAGCGTGCGGCGTTTAGTGGCCTCGAACGGCAGCAGCGTGTCGATGGCGACGGTGCGGGCCGGGTCCAGGCCCTGCTGCAGCGCGCTGGTGGTGGCGTCCAGGCCCAGCGGCGTGACGATGATCAGCGCGTCGGCCGAGGGCTGGTTGCCGCCTTCCGGGGTCACGCCGAGCGCGCCCAGCAGCTTGGTGACCATGGCGTGGCCGCGCTCGCTGGCGTGGCTGACCCACACGCTCGACGGGCGCGCGCTTGGCACCGCGGCGGCGGCCGGCACCTGCTTCTGGCCATCGGCGTAGGCGTAGAAGCCGGCGCCGGCCTTGCGCCCGATCAGCCCGCCGACCGCGCGGATCGCGGTGATCGGCGACGGACGGTAGCGCGGCTCCTGGTAGAACTGGTTGTAGATCGATTCCATCACCGGGTGCGACACGTCCAGCCCGGTCAGGTCCATCAGCTCGAACGGGCCCATGCGGAAGCCGGCCTGCTCGCGCATGATGTTGTCGATGTCGGCAAACTCGGCCACGCCTTCCTGCGCGACCTTCAGGCCTTCGATATTCATGCCGCGGCCGGCATGGTTGACGATAAAGCCCGGCATATCCTTGCAGCGCACCGGCGTATGGCCCATGCGGCGCGACAGCGCCATCAGCGCGTCGCCCACCGCCGGGTTGCCCGACAGGCCGTCGATGACCTCGACCACCTTCATCAGCGGCACCGGGTTGAAGAAGTGATAGCCGGCGATGCGGCCGGGGTGCTTCGAACCGACCGCGATCGCGGTGATCGACAGCGACGAGGTGTTCGAGGCGATGATGGCGTCTTCGCGCAGGATGGCTTCGAGCTTGGCCACCAGGTCACGCTTGACCTCCAGCTTTTCGACGATGGCTTCGAGCACCATGTCGCAGCCGGCCAGGTCTTCCAGCGCACCGCAGGGCTTGACGCGGGCCAGCGCGGCCTCGGCGTCGGCGGCGCTGAGCTTGCCTTTGTCGGCGAGCTTGGCCAGCGTGTCCTGCAGATACTTGCGCGCGGCTTCCACCGCCTGCGGGTTGGCGTCGTACAGGTTGACGGTCAGGCCTGCCTGCGCGGCGATCTGCGCGATGCCCCGGCCCATGGCGCCGGTGCCGACGATACCCAGCGTATCGATGGTGAAAGTGCTCATCATTCGTCCCAAAAGTTGTGGTTAAATTAGCACGATCGTACGTTTTTTGCACCTTCCGCGACAGACCGGCGGGGCAGGCCGCGTGCGCTGATCGGCCAGCCGGTTCACTGAAGACGCTGGATGGTCCACAATCCCCCGTTCCACGCGATTCGATGCGGGAACCCATCCCATAACGGAGACAGACGACATGCTGAAGCTCTGCGGATTTGCCGCCAGCAACTACTACAACAAAGTGAAGCTGGCGCTGCTGGAAAAGAACGTGCCGTTCGAAGAGGTGCTGGCCTGGATCGGCGAGACCGACCCGGCGGCGACGCCGGCGGGCAAGGTGCCCTACATCATCACCGAATCCGGCCCGCTGTGCGAGTCCGAGGCCATCGCCGAATACGTCGAAGCGGCGTATCCGCAGACGCCGCTGCTGCCGGCCGACCCGTACCAGGCGGCCAAGGTGCGCGAGATCATCGTGTTCCTGGAGCTCTACCTGGAGCTGACCGCGCGCGAGCTGTACCCGGAAGCCTTCTTCGGCGGCAAGGTCAGCGACGGGGTCAAGGAGCGCCAGCACAAGCTGCTGAGCCGCTATATCCCCGCCTTCGCCAGCCTGGCGAAGTTTTCGCCGTACATCGCCGGCGACCGCTTCACGCTGGCCGATTGCGCCGCCGCGGTGCACCTGCCGCTGGTGTCGTCGTGCACCAAGATCATCTACGGCACCGACATGCTGGCGGAGCTGCCGGTCAAGGACTACCTGAAGACGCTGTCGCAGCGCGAGTCGGTGCAGAAGGTCAATGCGGACCGCAAGGCGAATACCGAGCTGATGATGAGCCGGAGGAAGTAAGGGGTTCGGCTTGCCGCTTGTGTACTCCCTCGCCCGCTTGCGGGAAAGGCGAGAAACACGCCCTCAGATGCAAATACGCCCGCGATCCGCGGGCGTTTTCGATTTACTTCAAAGCTTCCCCAGCCGCTCCAGCGCCAGCGCCAGCGTCTCTTCCTTCTTCGCGAAGCAGAAGCGCACCACGCCCGATTCGCGCGGCTGCGAATAGAAGGCCGAGACCGGAATCGCGGCCACGCCGATCTCGCGCGTCAGCCACATGGCGAAGTCGGCCTCGCTCAGGTCCGAGATGGCGGAATAGTCGACGCACTGGAAATACGTGCCGTCCGACGGCAGCAGCTTGAAGCGCGAGCCCGCCAGACCCGCGCGGAAAAAATCGCGCTTGGCCTGGTAGAACGCCGACAGCTGCAGGTAGGGCGCGGCATCGGCCATGTAGTCGGCGAGGCCGTGCTGCACCGGCGTGTTCACCGTGAACACGTTGAACTGGTGCACCTTGCGGAACTCCGCCATCAGTGCGGCCGGTGCCGCCACGTAACCGACCTTCCAGCCGGTCACGTGATAGGTCTTGCCGAAGCTGGAGATGACGAAGCTGCGGCGCGCCAGTTCGGGATGGCGCGACACCGATTCATGCTGCTGGCCGTCGTAGACCATGTGTTCGTAGACCTCGTCCGACAGCAGCAGGATGTCGGTGCCGGCCAGGATCTGCGCCAGCTGGTCCATGTCGCCCGCGCGCCAGATCGTGCCGGTGGGGTTGTGCGGCGTGTTGATGAGGATCATGCGCGTGCGCGGCGTGATCGCGGCGGCGAGCTTGTCGAAGGGCACGCGGAACGCGGGCGCTTCCAGCGCGACCGGCACCGCGGTGGCGCCGGCCAGTTCGATCGCCGGCAGGTAGCTGTCGTAGCACGGCTCCAGCACGATCACCTCGTCGCCCGGATGCACTGCGCACAGGATCGCGGTCAGGATGCCTTGCGTGGCGCCCGCGGTGACCGTGATCTCGCTGTCCCAGCTGTACTGGTGGTCATACAGGCTGGCGATCTTGGCGGCGATGGCCTGGCGCAGGCGCGGCACGCCCGCCATCGGCGGGTACTGGTTATGGCCGGCGCGCATGGCACCGGCCACGGCATCGACGATGCTCGGGTCGCAGTCGAAGTCCGGGAAGCCCTGGCCCAGGTTGACCGCGTTCTTTTCGGCGGCGAGCGCCGACATCACGGTGAAGATGGTGGTGCCGACGTTGGGCAGGCGCGACGGCGGCGGCGTCAGTGGGGCGAGCGTGGTGTCTGCGGACATAGGGCGCGAGTCAATGCAGTGGGGACGGTAGGCAGGTGTGCGGCGGCGCAGGGCGGCGCCGCGAGCCGCCATTCTAAAGCGGATCGGCGGCCGTGGCCGGGTCCAGCGCGGCCAGCCAGGCGGCGAACGCCGGCGGCGTCATCACTTCCACGCCGCTGCTGCGGCGCAGGCGGCTGCGCAGCTTGAGCACGGCCTTGTCCTTCGACACCAGGCAGGCGGCGCCGGCAAAGTGTGCCAGCTCGACGAACTTCTGGTCGTCGGTGTCCTTGCAGCGCGGCAGGCGCAGCGCGTCGCAGTCCGCCTGCGGCGGTGCCGCTTCGAGGCTGGCGAGGCGGTCGACGGTGGCCAGCGCGGCGCCGATATCGATTTCAAAACGGGCAAATTGCGGATAGGCCAGCACCCGGCGCAGCTCCTCGCGGCAGTCGGCGCGGATCACCGGGGCGATGGTGCCGGCTTCCAGCGCGGCGCGGATCGGCTCGACATGCGGGTCCTGGAAGACCAGCAGGTCCACCCAGATATTGGAATCCAGCACCACGCGCGGCGCGGATGTGATGCCGGCGGGGCGGCCGGCGTCCCCGGCAGTGCCGGCGGGCGGGGTGGTTGCGGTGGTGTCGAGGCGCATTCGCTACAATCTGGGCTTGTTTGTCCTTGGCTACTGCCGCGATTTTGCCATGCTCATTGTTTTGTCTCCCGCCAAGTCGCTGGACTACGAGACTCCCGCCCGCATCAAGACCCACACGCTGCCGCGCTTCATCGACCGTTCCGCCGCGCTGATCGAGCGCCTGCGCCGGCTGGCGCCGCAGGACGTGGGCGCGCTGATGGACATCTCGGACAAGCTCGCGGTGCTCAACGTGACGCGCTACGCCGACTGGTCGCCGACCTTCACCGCGGCCAACAGCAAGCAGGCGGTGCTGGCCTTCAACGGCGACGTCTACGACGGCCTCGACGCCAAATCGCTGTCGGCCGACGAGCTTGGCTTTGCGCAGAAGCACCTGCGCATCCTGTCCGGCCTGTACGGCGTGCTGCGCCCGCTGGACTGGATGCAGCCGTACCGGCTCGAAATGGGCACGCGCCTGGACAATGCCGCCGGCAAGGACCTGTACGCGTTCTGGGGCGACGACGTCACGCAGATGCTCAACGCCGACATGGCCGAGCTCAAGCAGGAGGGCGCGCCGGTGCTCGTCAACCTGGCCTCGGAAGAGTATTTCAAGGTGGTGCGGCCCAAGGTGCTGCAGGCGCGCATCGTCACGCCGGTGTTCGAGGACTGGAAGGGCGGCCGCTACAAGATCATTTCGTTCCACGCCAAGCGCGCGCGCGGCACCATGGCGCGCTACGCCGTGACGCACCGCGTGACCGAGCCGGAGAAGCTCAAGCGCTTCGCCGAAGACGGCTATGCCTTCGACCAGGCGGCCTCGGACGCGACCCGCTGGGTGTTCCGCCGTCGCCTCGAAGACTGACCACGCGTCCTGAACCCATCGCCACGAGACCGCCAGCCATGCTGCATATCTCTTCGCATTTCGATTCCGGTGCCATCGAGGTCGAGGCGCTCGACCGCGCCGACGATATCCGCCTGCGCATCCGTGCCGACTCGCATGCCGACTTCCGCCAGTGGTTCCATTTCCGGCTGCAGGGCGCGGCCGGGCAGGCCTGCCGCATGCATTTCCTGAACGCGGGCGACTGCACCTATCCGGACGGCTGGCGCGACTACCGCGCGGTGGCGTCGTACGACCGCGCCAACTGGTTCCGCGTGCCGACGCGTTT
Organism: Cupriavidus sp. 207A1; assembly: GCF_057798955.1. Classification (NCBI taxonomy): domain Bacteria; kingdom Pseudomonadati; phylum Pseudomonadota; class Betaproteobacteria; order Burkholderiales; family Burkholderiaceae; genus Cupriavidus; species Cupriavidus sp. 207A1. The sequence continues at coordinate 106,668 of NZ_JBYOJO010000007.1, forward strand.
CGACGGCCAGGTGATGACGGTGGAAGTCACGCCCGAGCACGACAGCATCTGGTTCGCGTATTTCGAGCCTTATCCGGACGAGCGCCACCTGTCGCTGCTGGCGAGCTGCCAGCGCTCGCCGCTGGCGCGGCTGTCGCACCTGGGCAGCACCGTCGACGGGCGCGACATGACGCGCGTCACCATCGGCGAGCCGGGACCGGGCAAGTCCACCATCTGGATGATCGCGCGCCAGCACCCGGGCGAGAGCATGGCCGAGTGGTTCGTCGAGGGCGTGCTGCAGCGGCTGACCGGCACCGGCGTGTGGGCGGGCGACCCGGTCGCACGCAAGCTGCTCGAGCGCGCGGTGTTCCATATCGTGCCGAACATGAACCCCGACGGCTCGGCACGCGGCAACCTGCGCACCAACGCCGCGGGCGCCAACCTGAACCGCGAGTGGATGGCGCCGAGCCCCGAGTCCAGCCCCGAGGTCTATCACGTGCGCCGCGCGATCGAAGCCAGCGGCTGCGACATGTTCTTCGATATCCATGGCGACGAGGGCCTGCCGTACAACTTCGTCGCCGGCAGCGAGATGCTGCCGGGCTTCACCGAAGCGCGCCGGCGCGAGCAGCAGCGCTTTATCGAGGCCTTCAAGCGGGCCTCGCCGGACTTCCAGGACGTGCACGGCTACGCCGCCAGCAAGTACAACGCCGACGCGCTCAAGCTGGCGTCCAAGTACATCGGCCATACCTTCGGCTGCCTGGCGCTGACGCTGGAGATGCCGTTCAAGGACAATGCCGACCTGCCGGATCCGGCGGTCGGCTGGAACGGGGCGCGCAGCGCGCTGCTGGGAACGGCGATGCTGCAGGCGATATTGGATTATCTGGGCTGAGCCGAGGCATCGGCACGCTGGTGGTTTTCTCGCCTCTCCCGCAAGCGGAAGAGGCGAGAACACAAGCGCTCGAACGGAGGCCCTACTGCTTCTTCTTGCTCTTGCTGGTCGCCTTGGCCGACGTCGACTTGGCCGAGCTCGACTTCACCGACTTCGATGCCGAGGCCTTGCCGGACTTCGACGCCGTGCTCTTGCCCTTGGCCCCCTTGCGGCCCTTGCTGGCCGAGGTGCGCGTGGCGGTGGGCACCGCCGGCGCGGCCGCGGGTTCGCTGATGGTGGCGCCGCTGCTGTCGAGCAGCTCGTAAGCCAGCATCATGCCGTCGTCATAGCCGCAGCGCACCTTCACCGGCTGCCAGTCGTCGCTGCCCTTGCGCTTGTGCGCGGTGGCGGCGAAGGTGACCACCGAGCTGACCGGCACCGCCTGCTTGCCCGGCGAGAAGCGCCCGCTCCAGGGTTCGGTGGTGGCCTGTCCCGCTGCGAGCGCGCCGGTGGGGATCTTCAGCGCATCGTAGGTGGCCGAGCGCGGCACCACCCAGCTGGCGTGCGCGGCGCAGTCGGCCACGTCGCTGCTGGCGTTCTCGGTCTTCATCAGCTGCTCGCGCATGCGCGCGCGGTACTCGGACAGGCTGACGCGGCCGCGGTCGGGCAGGTTGATGGTCTTGATGGGAGGCGAAGCGGAAGCGGCCGGGGCGGGGAGAGCTGCGGGGCGGGCGGGTACCGGGGCGGGTGCGGCGGTTGCAGGGGACGGCGCCGGGCTGGCAGCGGTGCCGGCGGCTTCGTCCGGCAGGTTGGCGCAGCCTGCCAGCGCGATCGCACCGGCTACGGCGGCGGCCACCATGCGCAGCCGGCTGCCGAGCATTGCGGAGATTCGTCGGATCACGGTGTTAGCGTTGTGAGCGTGTGTGCTTGCCTGGGATTGCCTGCCGGCGCCAGGGGCCGGCGGCCAGGATGGGTTCGCAAAGGATTGCCATGATAGAGGAAACCCATCTGCCAAAGTTCCTAAATCTTGTTACCCATTCTTCTAAAGCCTGGCCGACACGCTAACGCCCGCGCGAAGTGATCCCGGCGCGGGCTCGAAGTTTCCGAAGCTGGCCCCGGCGGCGCAGACGGGCCGGGGGCACAGGATTTTTCAGGCCACGCGCGACGGCATCGCGCGCGTAAAGCGCAGCAGTTCGTCGAGCAGGCTGTTCAGGTCGTGCCGCAGCTTGGCGAAGCCGGCGGTATGCGTGAGGCCGGCCTCGTCCATGTAGAGCTTGCGGTTGACCTCCAGCTGCAGGCTGTGGCGGCCGGCCTGCGGCTGTCCGACCACACGCACGATCTCGACGCCCTTGTACGGGTGGTTGCGCCAGACCTCGTAGCCCATCTCCTTGAGCAGCCCCTCGACCCGGTCGGTGAAGCGCTTGTCGCAGGTGGTGCCGTCGCGGTCGCCGACGACGAAATCCGGATGCTCCAGTCCGGGGAATTCAGTCGCGAACGGCGCGGCGTGGCTGGGCATCGAGTGGCAGTTGATATGCCAGGCGCTGCCATGGCTGGCAACGGCGCGTTCGGCCAGCTTCTGCAGCTGCGCGTAGTAGGGCAGGTAGCAGCGTTCGATGCGCGCCTGCACCTCGGCCACGCTCAGCTTGCGGTCGTAGATGGCTTCGCCGGTGTCCAGCACGCGCCAGACCAGGCCCTTGCCCAGACGGGTCTTGGCGGTCTCCTGCTTCGCGCCGGGCCAGGGCGCGTCGAGCAAAGCTTCGTCGATTTCCTCGAGCGCGCGGTTGGCGTCGAGGTAGCTGCGCGGAAAACCCGCGCACAGCAGCGGGATGCCGCGCGCCGGGGCACCGGCGTAGAGCTCGTCGACAAAGGTGTCCTCGGCCTGGCGCAGCAGCGGCAGCGGCAGCGCGGGATCGGGGCGGAAGTCCGTCGGGTAGGTGGTCGCGCTGTGCGGCGAGTCCAGGAACAGCGCCGCTGGCTCGCCCTCGGGCTGGTACAGGCAGAACGGACTGTCCGCGATGGTTCGGTCGGTGTCGGTCATGGTATGCGTTGCGTTCAGTCGAGCGAGATCTTGGCGGCGGCGGCGACGCGCTTGTTCTTGGCGACTTCGGTCTTGATCTGCGCGGCAAAGTGCGCCGGGGTGTCGCCCACCGGCGTGGCGCCGAGCTTCTCCAGCTTGGCCTTGACTTCCGGCAGTGCCAGCACCTTGACCGCGGCGGCATGCAGCTTGGTCTGCAGGTCGGCCGGCAGGTTGGCCGGCGCGATCAGGCCGAACCAGGCGGCGTCGTTGACTTCGCCCAGGCCGAGTTCGGCAAAGGTCGGCACATTGGGCAGCGCGGCCACGCGCTTGGGTGCCGCCACCGCGAGCGCGCGCAGCTTGCCGCCTTCGATAAACGGCAGCGACGACGGCAGGTTGTCGAACAGCACCTGCACCTGGCCGGCCAGCGCGTCGTTCAGCGCCGGGCCCACGCCCTTGTACGGCACGTGCAGCAGTTCGGTCTTGCTGCTCAGCTTGAACAGCTCTCCCATCATGTGCGAGACGCTGCCGTTGCCGGCCGAGCCATAGGCCAGCTTGCCGGGCTGCGCCTGCGCCAGCGCGATGAACGACTTCATGTCGGTGGCCTTGACCGACGGGTGGATGCTCATCACGTTCGGCACCGAGGCCAGGTTGGTGATGGGAGTGAAGTCCTTGGTGGCATCGTAGGACAGTCGCGGGTAGACCGCCGGATTGATGCCGTGGGTCGAGGCCGTGGCGATGCCCAGCGTATAGCCGTCCGGCGCGGCCTTGGACAGGAAGGTGGTGCCGATGCTGCCGCCGGCACCGCCGCGGTTGTCGACCACCACGGCCTGGCCCAGCTGCTGGCCGAGCTTGTCGGCGACGATGCGCGCGACGATGTCGGTGGTGCCGCCGGCGGGGAACGGCACCACCAGCGTGATCGGCTTGGTCGGGTAGCCGGACTGGGCGGCGGCGCTGAACGACAGGCCGGTGGCGAGGGCGGCCGAGGTGGCGGCCAGGACGCGGAGCAGGTGGCGACGTTGCATGATCTTTGTGGCGAAAGGTATCAAGGAAGAGACAAAGGCGTTTTCACGATTCTGCTCGTGCAAGCAGGACCCTCGCAAACGAAATAAAATCCCTAGCTCATTCCATTTGGTCGTGAAGTAGAGGTGATTTATGCGACGCCTATGTCCGTCGCTGATCGAGTTGCACGCCTTCGAGGCGGCAGCGCGCCATAACAGCTTTACCGTAGCCGCCCGTGAGCTGCATGTCACGCAGGGCGCGGTCAGCAAGCAGGTGCGCAGCCTCGAGGCCTACCTCGGCGTCGAGCTGTTCGAGCGGGTGCGCCAGCGGCTGGTGCTGACCCCCGCGGGCGAGCGCTACCTCGAGCGCATCGCGCCCAGCCTGAACGAGCTGGAAGCCGCCACGGTGGAGTTGATGGCGGGGCAGGGGCGGGGCGGCGTGCTGCATATCGCCAGCATGCCGACGCTGGGCGCCAAGTGGCTGATCCCGCGCCTGCCGCAGTTCTTCGCGCGGCATCCGGAGGTGACGCTGGAGTTCGTGCCGCATGCGCAGGGCTATGATTTTTCAGAGCCGGATCTCGATGCCGCGATCCGCTTCGGCGATGGCGTCTGGCCCGGCAGCCTGGCCGACTACATGACCGGCCGCGAGGTCTTGCCGGTATGCCGGCCGGGCCTGCTGGCGTCCGAGCCCGATGGCGTCGCGCCGACGCCGGCGGCCTTGCTGCGCTATCCGCTGCTGCACCACACCACCGTGCCCGAGGCCTGGCCCGACTGGTTCGCCACGCTGGGCCTGCCCACGCGCGACGCCTGGAGCGGGGCGCGCTTCGACCAGTTTTCGCTGCTGACGCAGGCGGCGCTGTCGGGACTGGGCATCGCGCTGATCCCGCGGTGCCTGATCGAGGCAGAGCTGGCCAGCGGCGCGCTGGTGGTGGCGCACCCCGCCCAGGTGCTGGCCAAGAAGGGCTATTACCTGTGCTATCCGGAGCAGAAGCAGCACCTGCCGGCGCTGCGCACGTTCAGGGCCTGGGTGATGGAGGGGGCGGATCTGGCGCGGCCCGGGTGAGTCAGAGGTTGCAGCATGCCGGTGGTTTGCTCCCCTCTCCCGCAAGCGAGCGAGGGGAGCCTTATTGGCGCGGCGTTGGCTGCGGCGCGCGTTGCGCGTTTCAAGTCCTACTTCGACAGCACCTTCATCGCCTGCTCCAGCCCCGCCAGCGTGACCGGGAACATCCGTCCCTTCATCAGCTGGTTGATCACCGTGATCGACTGCCGGTACTGCCACAGCCCTTCGGGTTCGGGGTTGAGCCAGACGAAGTGCGGGAACTGCTCGGTCATGCGGTTCAGCCACACCGCGCCGGCCTCGGCATTGTTGTACTCGACCGAGCCGCCGGGCTGCAGGATCTCGTACGGGCTCATGGTGGCGTCGCCGACGAAGATGATCTTGTAGTCGGGCGTGTACTTGTGCAGCAGGTCCCAGGTCGCCAGCTTCTCGGCGTGGCGGCGACGGTTGTTCTTCCACACGTAGTCGTACAGGCAGTTGTGGAAGTAGTAGTACTCGAGGTGCTTGAACTCGGTCTTCGTGGCCGAGAACAACTCCTCGACGCGCTTGATGTGGTCGTCCATCGAGCCGCCCACGTCCATCAGCATCAGCACCTTGACCTTGTTGTGGCGCTCGGGCCGCAGCTTGATGTCGAGCAGCCCGGCATTGGCCGCGGTGGAGTGGATGGTGTCGTCGAGGTCCAGCTCGGTGTCGGCGCCTTCGCGGGCGAAGCGGCGCAGCCGGCGCAGCGCGACCTTGATGTTGCGCGTGCCCAGCTCGACCTGGTCGTCATAGTCCTTGTAGCTGCGCGCCTCCCACACCTTGATCGCGGTGCGGTTGCCCTTGGACGGGCCGCCGATGCGGATGCCCTCCGGGTTGTAGCCGCCATGGCCGAACGGCGAGGTGCCGCCGGTGCCGATCCACTTGTTGCCGCCTTCGTGCTTTTCCTTCTGCTCCTCGAGCAGCTGCTTGAGGCGCTCCATCAGCTTGTCGAGGCCGCCCATGGCCTCGATCTTGGCCTTTTCCTCGGGCGACAGCTCGCGCTCCAGCGTCTTCTGCAGCCAGTCGAGCGGGATGTCGGACTTCCAGTCGACCAGGCTGTCCACGCCCTTGAAGTAGGCGGCGAAGGCCTGGTCGAACTTGTCGAAGTGCTTCTCGTCCTTCACCAGCGTCATCCGCGACAGGTAGTAGAACTCGTCGATGGAGGGCGTGATGACCTGCGCCTTGAGCGCTTCCAGCATGGTCAGGTATTCCTTGACCGAAACCGGCAGCTTGGCGTGGCGCAGCGAGAAGAAGAAATCGATCAGCATGGTGCCTCGCTTTCAGTCGGCGCGGCGCGTCAGCGCGGGCGCTCGAGCTGGAATTGCAGGTGTTGCCGCACCGCCGGCCATTCGCTGGCGATGATCGAGAACACCACGGTGTCGCGCAGCGTGCCGTCCGGCATGCGCATGTGGTTGCGCAGCACGCCGTCCTGCCTGGCGCCCAGGCGGGCAATCGCGGCGCGGCTTTGCTGGTTCATCCAGTGCGTGCGGAATTCCACCGCGATGCAGTCGAGATGGTCGAAGGCATGGCCCAGCAGCATCAACTTGCACTCGGTATTGAGCGGCGTGCGCTGGACCCGGCGCGCATACCAGGTCGAGCCGATCTCCACGCGCCGGTTGGCCGCGTCGATATTCATGTAGGTGGTCATGCCGGCCAGCGCGCCGGCCGCGTCGCGCACCGCGAACGGCAGCATCGAGCCCTGTTCCTGCAGGCTCAGGCGCCGCGCGATCTCGGCCTCCATGCGCTCGGGCGCGGGCACGCTGGTGTACCAGAGCTTCCACAGCTCGCCGTCGGCACAGGCGGCGCGCAGGCCCTCGGCATGCTCGGCGCGCAGCGGCTCCAGCGTGACGTGCCGGCCCACCAGCGTGACGGGTTTGACGAACGCAGTCATGGCGGGCGGTGCCTCAGCGGTTGGCGCGGTTCATGAACACCAGGCGCTCGAACAGGTGCACGTCCTGCTCGTTCTTCAGCAGCGCGCCATGCAGCGGCGGGATCGCGGCCTTCTTGTCGGGGCTCTTCAGTGCCTCGGGCGGGATGTCCTCGGCCATCAGCAGCTTGAGCCAGTCGATCAGCTCGGACGTCGACGGCTTCTTCTTCAGGCCCGGCAGGTTGCGCATCTCGTAGAACGATTCCAGCGCCGCGGCGACCAGCTCGCGCTTGATGCCGGGGTAGTGCACGTCGACGATCTGCTGCATCGTCTCGGCATCGGGGAACTTGATGTAGTGGAAGAAGCAGCGGCGCAGGAAGGCGTCGGGCAGCTCCTTCTCGTTGTTCGAGGTGATGATCACCAGAGGGCGGTGCTTGGCCTTGACCAGCTCGCGCGTCTCGTAGACATAGAACTCCATGCGGTCGAGTTCGCGCAGCAGGTCGTTGGGGAATTCGATGTCGGCCTTGTCGATCTCGTCGATCAGCAGCACCACCTGCTGGTCGGCCTCGAAGGCCTGCCACAGCACGCCCTTGACGATGTAGTTGCGGATGTCGTGGACGCGGTCGTCGCCCAGCTGCGAGTCGCGCAGGCGCGACACGGCGTCGTACTCGTACAGGCCCTGCTGTGCCTTGGTGGTCGACTTGATATGCCATTGCAGCAGCGGCATGCCCAGCGCGGCGGCGACTTCCTCGGCCAGCATGGTCTTGCCGGTGCCGGGCTCGCCCTTGATCAGCAGCGGGCGCTGCAGCGTGCGCGCGGCATTGACGGCGAGCTTGAGGTCGTCGGTGGCAACGTACTGGTCGCTGCCTTCGAAGCGGACCGGCTGGGAGGAGGCTTGGGCGGAAGCGTTGGCGGTGTTTGACATGAGGCAACCTGAGGTGGCGGCCGCTCGCGGGCGAGGGCCGGGTTGGCGTGCTGGGCGCGGTCTCTTCGCGCTGTGATGCGCGCTTTCGTTATGGAAACAAGGGTCTGTGGCGGGCGCCCGCGTGCCGCTGGCGCAGTGTCTGCGAACGGTCGTGCGGATCCCCGGGATGGGCCAGTATAAAAGACCTTTGCGGTTCGTGTTGGGGCGCGCCGACAGGGTTCCGCCGGCGCCGGCCGCTGGCTGGACTGGCAGGTGCCGGCTGCGGTACAATGCGGCGGTTTGACGCGCCCCCACGTCCAGTTCTCCAGTATCCGGCAGTCCGCGTTCAGAAGTCCCTGCGGCCCTTCCGGGTCGCGGCGATTGCGCGAGGTGGTTCCAGAATGGTGTTCCACTCCCCGGCAAACCGACCGGATGCGACATCTCTGGCGGGTTGCACCCCGGCCAACCGACTGGCTGCCCTGGTTGCTCCGCAGAAGCATTCTGAAACCGTCTCCGCCCGGCAGGGCAGGTCACACGGTTTAACTTCCAATCCGCAAAGACAATGAAAAAGCTCCTCACGATGGTGGTGCTGGGCGCGGCTGCAACGGCCGTGCAGGCACAGGAAGTCAAGGGCAATGGAGACGCTGCCAAGGACAAGGTTGCAATGTGCATCGGATGCCACGGCATCCCGGGCTACCGTGCGTCCTTCCCCGAGATCTATGAAGTCCCGCTGCTGGGCGGCCAGAGCGCCAAGTACATCGAGAACGCGCTGAAGGCCTACCAGAAGGGCGAGCGCAAGCACCCCACCATGCGCAGCATCGCCGCGACGCTGACCGAGCAGGACATCGCCAACGTGGCGGCGTACTATTCGCAGCAGAACGCCGGCACGCAGAACAATTCCCTCAAGTAAGAGACCCCCACATGAAGACGCTCAAGACGCTTTCGTTCGCGCTCGGCGCACTCGTGCTGGGTGCTGCCGCCATGCCGGCCTCGGCCGCCGACCTTGCCAACGGCAAGACCCTGGTCGAAAAAGGCAACTGCGTGGCCTGCCATGGCGCCGGCATGAACAAGCCGATCTCGCCCGACTACCCCAAGCTGGCCGGCCAGCATGCCGACTACCTGTATCACGCGCTGATGTCCTACCAGGTGTCGGGCAATGCGCTGGTGGGCCGTTCCAACGCGATCATGGCCGGCCAGGTCAATGCCAACCCGGCAGTCACCGACAAGGACGGCAAGCCGCGCCCGTTCACGCGCAAGGAACTGAAGGACATGGCCGCCTACATCGAGTCGCTGCCGGGCGACCTGGTGCTGAAGAAGTAACGGCCGGCGGCGCTGGCCGCAGGCAAGCAAGCCGCTTCGCTGGAAGCGGCTTTTTTTTCGTCCGCCGCCACGGGTTCAGGCCAGCCGCAACCTTTGCGCCATGCCGGCGGACATCCATCGGCCGCCGTCGCCCACGATCAGCCCGTCGACGGCGGCGTTGTCGCCAGTAAGCCGTGCCCAGGCCGCCCGGCCGGCCACCATCAGCGCGGCGCCGAGCCCGTTGACCGCCGCCACGGTCGGCGCCACCATCGTCACCCCGTGCGGCCCGGCCGACGGCAGGCCGGTGGCGGGATCGAGTACATGGTGATAGCGCCGGCCGCCGGCGACAAAGCAGCGCTCGTAGTCGCCCGACGACGCCACCACGGCGTCGCTCACCTGCAGTACGCCCATCAGCCGTGCCGGCGCGAGCGGGTCGCGCAGGCCGATGCGCCAGTCCCGTCCCTGCAACTGGCCCATGGCCAGCACATCGCCGCCGCCGTTGATCATCGCATTGGCCAGCCCGTGGCGCCTCAGCACCTGCATGCCCGCATCGAGTATCGGCAGCTTGGCGATGCCGCCCAGGTCCAGGCGCATGCCGGGGCGGGCCAGCATGGCCTTGCCGCGGCGGGCGTCGAGCCGCACTTGCCGGTAGTCCACCAGCGGGCGCTCGCGCGCCAGTTCGGCGGCATCGGGCAAGCGGTTGCCATCCGCGCCGAAGCGCCAGCCGGCGAACGCTCCGACGGTGATATCGAAGGCACCACGCGATCGTGCCGAAACGGCCGCGGCGGCCTGCAGCACCGTCATCAATTCCGGCGAGACGTGCACTGAGTGGCGCCCGGCCGCGCGCTGCAGTGCGTTGACCTGGCTGTCAGGGCGATAGCGGCTCATCAACTGCTCCAGCCGCGCCATCTCGCCAAAGGCCGCGGCGAGGGCGGCCTGCACCGCGCCGTGGCAGTTGTCCTGCACCACGATGTCGACACGCGTGCCCAGCAAGCGGCGTGATGCACGCGTGACCGAGGGATCGGCCAGCGCCGGCCGCACGAACATCGCGGTGGCGAGCAGCGGCACGCTCGCGGCGCCGCGGACGAGGGCGCGGCGCCGGCGGTCGATGTGGTCAGCGTGGTCAAAGTGGGGGAGGGAAGGCTGTGCTGGCAGTAGGGTCTTGAAGCGCATGACGAGGTGGTATCGATCGCGAAAGCGGCGGCGAGCCTTGCCGTACCGCCATTCTGTCCGCGTCGCCGGAGAAAAACATGCATCGATAATGAATATTCAAGAGAACCATGACGATCATCAAGCTCGATCGCGCCAACTGCTTCGACCATCTGTAGCCGGCAGCAGCAAGCCACCACAAGACAACACAAGCAGCAAGCCGGCGGAGCGGACTCCGCCTTTGCCATGACGGTTCGAGGAACGAAGATGACCAGGCATACGCAGCATCCCCTGCCGACCCACGATGCACCGGCTGCGCCCGGACGGCGGCGCTTCATCAATACCGCGGCGCTCGCCGGCCTTGCCGGCGTGGCCGCGTGCACCGACAACGGCGGTGCGCCGGTCGCGACCACGCCCGCGAGCGGCGCCGGTGCCCATGCCGGCCATGCCGGCAACACCGCTACCGCGGTGCACCTGAAGCCCGGCGAGCTGGACACCTATTACGGGCTGTGGAGCGGCGGCCATGCCGGCGACATGCGCGTGCTGGGCCTGCCCTCCGGGCGCGAGCTGCACCGGATTCCGTGCTTCGTGCCGGACGCGCTGACGGGGTGGGGCATCACCAATGAGTCGAAGCGCGTGATGGGCACGCGCGCCGACGGCAGCCTGCAGTACACCGTCGGCGATACCCATCACGTGCATGCCTCGTACAAGGACGGCAACTACGACGGCCGCTATGCCTGGATCAACGACAAGATCAATGCGCGGCTGGCACGCATCCGGCTCGACTACTTCATCTGCGACAAGATCACCGAGCTGCCCAATGTGCAGGGCTTCCACGGCATCTTCCCGGACAAGCGCGATCCCGTCGACGCCAGCATCAACTACACCACGCGCGTGTTCTGCGGCGCCGAGTTCGGCGTGCCGCTGCCCAATGCGCCGACCGAGGACGGCAGCAAGTACCGCTCGCTGTTTACCTGCGTCGACGCCGAATCGATGGCGGTGCGCTGGCAGGTGCTGATCGACGGCAACTGCGACCTGGTGGCGACCTCGTACGACGGCAAGCTGGCCGCGACCAACCAGTACAACGTGGAAATGGGCGTGCGCTTCGAGGACATGATGTCGGCCGAGCGCGATGCCTGCCTGTTCTTCAACATTGCCCGCATCGAAGCCGCGGTGAAGGCCGGCAAGTTCAGGACCATCGGCGATTCCCGGGTGCCGGTGGTCGACGGCACGCATGCCGCCAACCAGGACCCGGCCACGGCGCTGACCGCCTATGTGTCGGTGCCCAAGAACCCGCACGGTGTCAACGCCAGCCCCGACCAGAAGTACTTTATCTGCGCCGGCAAGCTGTCGCCGACCGGCACGGTGATCGAGCTGGCCCGGGTGCTGGATTGGTTCGACGGCAAGCTGGCCAAGCTGGACGACGCCATCGTTGCTGAAGTCGAGCTGGGGCTGGGGCCGCTGCATACCGCCTTCGACGGCCGCGGCAACGCCTACACCACGCTGTTCCTGGACAGCCAGGTGGTCAAGTGGAACCTCGATGCGGCGATCCGCTTCCACCGGGGCGACAAGAGCGCCAAATACGTGGTCGACCGGCTCGACGTGCAATACCAGCCCGGCCACCTCAATGCCTCGCAATCCGAGACCGTCGCCGCCGACGGCAAATTCCTGGCGGTGGGTTGCAAGTTCTCCAAGGACCGCTTCCTGCCGGTGGGTCCGCTGCACGCCGAGAACGAGCAGCTGATCGACATCTCCGGCGACAAGATGGTGCTGCTGGCGGACCACCCCGTGCACAGCGAGCCGCACGATTTCATCATCTTCCGGCGCGAGCTGCTGCGGCCGAAGCAGGTCTACGCGCTCGACGATTTCCCGCTGGCAATCAAGGATGCGCAACAGTCCGGCGTGTTCCGCAACGGCCGCAAGGTCACGGTGAAGCTCACCTCGCAGGCGCCGGTGTTCAGCCTGCGCGAGATCAGGCTGAAGCGGGGCGACGAGGTCACGCTGATCCTGACCAACCTCGACAAGATCGAGGACCTGACGCACGGCTTTGCCATCCCGAAGTACAACATCAACTTCATCGTCAATCCGCAGGAGACGGCGTCGGTGACCTTCGTCGCCGACAAGCCCGGTGTGTTCTGGTGCTATTGCACCCACTTCTGCCACGCGCTGCATCTCGAGATGCGCAGCCGCATGATCGTCGAGGCCTGAGCCGGCCTGGCGTAGCGCCCCTTTTCCATGATGCACGCAATCTTCAAAGGACTGGTCGCGGCCCTGGCCGCGTGGCTGCTCTCGCTTGGCCTGCTCTCGCCGGCGCATGCGGGCGCCTACGAGGCCGAGCTGCCGCCGCAGCTGGCCACGGCTGCCGACCTGTGCGCACTGGTGCCGTGCGCGCAGGTGCTGCCCGGCGCCACCGAGTTCTCGCAGCGCATGGGCCAGCCGCCCTATGTCGAAGGCTATCGCACCGGCCCCGGCGGCACGCGCGAGCGGCTCGGCTACGTCATGCTGTCCACCGACATCACCGATACCCCGGCGTACTCGGGCAAGCCGGTGGTGACGCTGATCGGCATGGACACGCAGGGCCGCTATGCCGGCGTCAAGGTGCTGAAGCATTCGGAGCCGATCCTGCTGCTGGGCATCCCGGAATCGGCGCTGCTGGATTTCAACCGGCAGTACGTCGGCAAGTCGGTCGCCGACAAGATCGAAGTGGGGCAGTCGCGTCCCGACGAAGGCGTGGTCGGTGTCGATGCGATTTCGGGCGCCACGGTGACGGTGATCGCGCAGAACCAGGTGCTGACCACGGCGGGCGCGGCGGTGGCGCGGCAGGTCGGCATCCTGTCGCCGACACAACGCGCCACGGCGCGCTTCGTTGAAAGCGGCACGCACTACAGCTGGCCGCAGCTGGTGGCGATGGGGGCGGTGCAGCGCCTGCTGGTGCAGCCCGCGCAGGTCGGGCTGCCGGGCGGCGGGGGCCCGTTTATCGAGCTGTGGTTCGGCGACCTCAACCATCCCGATCTCGCGCGCAGCGTGCTGGGTGATGCCGGCTGGCAGGGGCTGCGCGCGCAGCTGCGGCCGGGCGAACACGCCATCTTCGTGATCCGCACCGCGGGCACCGAGTCGTTCAAGGGTTCCGGCTTCGTGCGTGGCGGCATCTATGACCGGGTGCAGGTGCGCCAGGACGCCGACGCCTTCACCTTCCGCGACCTCGACTACCTGAACCTCTATGGCGTGGCCGCGCCGGGGGCGCCGGCGCCGACCGAGTCGGCAATCTTCTTGATCCGTTCGCCGGCGTTCTCGGCGGCGTATCCCTGGAAGCTGTCGTTCCTCGGCAACCGGGTCGATCGCGCCACCGGCACGCGCAGCTTTGCCAGCTTCGACGCGCCGTACTGGTTGCCAGCGGCGCTGCTGCAGGGCGGGCGCCCTCGCATCGACGTGCCGCAGGCGCCGTGGCGCAAGGTCTGGCGGCGGCAGGCCGGCGCCATCGCGCTGTTCGTGGCGCTGCTGGGCGCGGTCACGCTGGTCTACGCACTGCGCGACCGCCTGACGCGGCGCGCCACCCACAAGCACAAGTGGCCGGTGAATGCGTTCAAGTACACGGCGTGGGCCATCAGCATCGTCTTCGTGGGGTTTGGCGCGATGGCGCAGCCTTCGGTGACGCAGGTGCTGACGTGGTTCCATGCGCTGCTGCTGCGCTGGGACTGGGCCTTGTTCCTGAGCGATCCCTTTATCTTCTGCTTCTGGATCTTCATCATCGTCACGGTGCTGCTGTTCGGGCGCGGGCTGTTCTGCGGCTGGCTGTGCCCGTTCGGCTCGCTGTCCGAGGCGCTCTACAAGCTCGGCCGTTTGCTCGGGCTGAAGCGATGGCAGCGGCAGCTGCCACGGCGCTGGCACGACCGGCTCAAGTGGGTCAAGTACGGCGTGTTCTTCGCGCTGCTGGCGGTGTCGGTGTTCTCGATGGGACTGGCCGAGCGGCTGGCGGAGATCGAGCCGTTCAAGACCATCTTCCTGGTCGGCATCGCCAATCGCGCGTGGCCCTACGGACTGTTCGCGTGCGCGCTGCTGGCGCTGTCGCTGTTGATCGAACGTCCCTACTGCAAGTACCTGTGCCCGCTCGGCGCGGCGCTGGCAATGCCGAGCACGTTCCGCTGGTTCGGCCTGCGGCGCAAGCCGGACTGCAACCATTGCAAGGCGTGTGCGGCGGGCTGCGGCGCACAGGCGATCGATGCCGATGGCCGCATCGACCAGCGCGAGTGCCTGCATTGCCTCGACTGCATGGTGCTCTATACCGATACGCATGGCTGCCCGCCGCTGGCGCGCGAGCGCAAGCGGCGCGAGCGCGACGGGCTGCCGCTGACGCCGGTGGGCCGCGACGGGTATTTCATTCCGCTGGTGCCGGTAACGGCCGCCGCGGCACAACCGTCGGACCCCGATCCGCGCATGCCGACCGAGCCCGTAGCGCCGCACTACGCCGCCACCAAGGGCGCCGCGCGCCTCTTCGCCGAGCTGTGGGACCACCTGTTGCCCTGGAGCGGGCAGGGCTGGCGCTCCGCCGCGGCGTTGCAGCTGGCGGGCGTGGCGGTCGCGCTGGCGGCAACCGTGGCGTGGGCGCTGGCGGCCAGCGGACAACTGCGCGCCGGCGCGGTGATCGGCTGGTGGCTGGGCTGGAGCCTCTACGAGGTGCTGATCCGCCTGTCGGCAAAGCGCTATGTCAAGGATGGCCCGTGGTGGCGCGGCCGCCATCGTCGCGCCACCGTGATGGACATGCTCAGCTATGTCGGCTTCAAGAACCTGCTGGTGGGCGCCATGATGTTCCTGGCGCTGAAGGCGATGGGGATGCTGGCCGCATGAAGCTGCTGTCCGGTATCGCACTCCTATGGCTTGCGTGCGAGGCAGGCTGCGTGCAGTCAGCGACCTGGCGCGTGCAGCCCGGCCAGTCGCTGCAGGCGGCGATCGATGCCGCTGTTGCCGGCGATACCATCGAGATCGCGCGCGGCCACTACACCGGCAACTTCACCGTCGCCAGGCCGCTGGTGCTGCGCGGCATCGCGCGGCCGACGCTCAGCGGCGCGCTGCGCGGCGATACGCTGCGCATCGCCGCGCCCGACGTGACGGTCGAGGGGCTGATCGTGCGCGACTCCGGCGACAGCCTGAAGGACCAGAACGCCGGCATCTACATCCAGCCGGGCGCGCACCGCGCGGTAGTGCGGCACTGCGAGCTGACCTACAACCTGTTCGGCCTGTGGATCGAAAAGGCCGACGAGGTCCGCGTCGAGGCCAACACCATCACCGGCAAGCGCGACTACAACTCGGCGCAGCGCGGCAACGGCGTGCAGCTCTACAACACGCGCGGCGCGCGCATTCTCGACAACCACATCAGCTTTGTGCGCGACGCGCTCTACGTTGACGTCTCGCACCATGCCGTGTTTCGCGGCAACCGGCTGCACCATAGCCGCTACGGCACCCATTACATGAACTCGTACCACAACCTGTGGGAGAACAACGACAGCTACCGCAACCGCGGCGGACTGGCGCTGATGGAAGTACGCGACCAGGTGGTGCGCAACAACCGCACCTGGGCCAATGCCGACCACGGCATCATGCTGCGCACGCTGCAGGACTCGGTGATCGAAGGCAACGTGGTCGCGCACAACCAGCGCGGGTTCTTTATCTACGATGTCGAGTATGCGCAGCTACGCGGCAACCTGGTGCTCGGCAACGCCATCGGCGTGCACCTGTCGGCGGGATCGACGCGCAACGTGGTGCAGGGCAACGACTTCATCGGCAACCGCGAGCCGGTGCGCTATGTCGGCGCGCGCGACGAGGCCTGGGGCGGACGCGACCGGTCCGAGCGCGCGCAAGGCAACTACTGGAGCAACTACCTGGGCTGGGACCGCGATGCCGATGGCGTGGGCGATATCCCGTACCGGGCCAATGACGTGGTCGACCGGCTCAGCTGGCGTTATCCGGGCGTGGCGCTGCTGTTGGGCAGTCCGGCGCTGCAGGCGCTGCGGCTGGCGGGGCGCCAGTTTCCGGTGATCCGTGCGCCGGGAGTGGTCGATCAATATCCGCGCATGCGTCCGGCCCGCGCCGACTGGAGGCAATGGCATGAGCCGGCCGACGCCAGCCGCTGAACCGGCCATGGATGCCATCGTGTTGTCCAACGTCAGCAAGCACTTCGGCGCGCTGCGCGCCGTCGACGATGTCAGCCTGAGCGTGGGGCAGGGCGAGCTGCTCGGGCTGATCGGCCATAACGGCGCGGGCAAGAGCACGCTGTTCCGGATGATGCTGGGCTTGTTGCCGCCGACGCACGGCACCTTGCGCGTGGCCGGTGCCAACGTGGGCAGCCGCGCATTTCGTGCGGCACGCCGCGGCATCGGCTACCTGCCCGAACATCTGGTGCTCCATGACAACCTGAGCGGCCTTGAGACCCTGCGCTTCTTCGCGCGGCTGAAGGGCGTGAAGGCGGAAGCCTGCGCGCCGATGCTCGGGCAGGTGGGCCTGTCCTGTGCCGCCGCGCGTCCGGTGCGCGAATACTCGAAGGGCATGCGCCAGCGCCTGGGCTTTGCGCAGGCGCTGCTGGGCGCGCCGCGCGTGCTGTTCCTGGACGAGCCGACCAACGGCCTGGACCCCGCCGCGATCCGCGACTGCTACGCCATGCTGAACGCGCTGCGCGCGCGCGGGGTGACCATCGTCATCACCTCGCACATCCTGGCCGAGCTGCAGCAGCGCATCGACCGCTTCGCCATCCTGTCCGGGGGCCGGCTGCAGGCCGCGGGCAGCCTCGAGGCGCTGCGCGCCCGGGCCGGACTGCCGCTGACGCTGGTGCTGCGGGTCGAGGCGGGCGCGCGCGACGAGGCGCTGCGGCGGCTAAGCGCGCTGCCTGCGCTGGAGATCGACAGTGCGCTGCCCGACGCACTGACGGTGCGTTGTGCGCCCGCCGCCAAGATGACGGTGCTGGCGGCGCTGCAACCGCTCGCCGGCCGGCTGCTGGACCTGCAGATCCGCGAGCCGTCGCTCGAGGATCTTTTTCTCGGAATGAAGGGGCAAGCATGAGCGAGTGGTTCGACGCCCGGCAGGTGGCCACGCTGGCCGGCAGGGAATTCCGCGACCGCATGCGCAATCGCTGGGTGCTTGCGGTGGCGGCGGTGTTCACGGCGCTGTCGCTGGCGATCGGCTACTTCGGTGGCGCGGAGCAGGGCGTGCTGGGCCCGCGCTCGCTGGAGCTCGTCATCACCAGCCTGGCCAGCCTGGTGATCTACCTGGTGCCGATGATCGCGCTGCTGCTCGGCTTCGACGCGGTGGTGGGCGAGCGCGAGCGCGGCTCGCTGGACCTGCTGCTGTCGCTGCCGCTGACGCGCGGCGAGCTGCTGCTGGGCAAGTACCTCGGCCTGGCCGCCGCGCTGGTGCTGGCCACGGCCGGCGGCTTTGCGCTGATGGCGCTGCTGCTGGCGCGCCAGTTCGGCTGGGCGGGGCTGTATCACACCCTCGGCTTCGTCGCCAGTGCGGTGCTGTTGGGGCTGGCGTTCCTTAGCCTGGCGCTGTGGCTGTCGGTGCTGAGCCGCGACCGCGCGCAGGCGTCGGGGCTGGCGATCGGGCTGTGGTTCTTCTTCGTGCTGGTGTTCGACCTGCTGCTGCTCGGCATGCTGGTCGCCGGCAGCGGCGCGGACGCACAGCATGCCGCCATCGACTGGATTGCGTGGCTGCTGTTGCTCAACCCCGCCGACCTGTTTCGCATCGTCAATGCCTTTTCACTGGACCAGCTGCGCAGCGCCGGGGGCGTTGCCAGCATCGTGCCGCCCGCGCTGGCCAGCCCCTGGCCGACCGGCGCGGCGCTGCTGGCGTGGATCGCCGTGCCGCTGGCCCTTGCCGCCAGGAGTTTCCGCTGATGTGTACCCCGCTGTGTACCCCGTTCTCATGGCCTCGCCGCCACCTGTTGCTGACGCTTGCCGGCAGCGCCGTGCTGCTCGCCGGCTGCGGCCGCAAGCCGCAAGCCCCGGCTCGGCCGCAAGAGTTCGACGCCGCCACCGCCTGCGCGCTGGACGGCATGCTGCTGGCCGATTACGCCGGGCCCAAGGCGCAGGTGTTCTATGTGGGCGAGGCGCGCCCGCACTGGTTCTGCGATACGGTGGAGATGTTCCACGCGCTGCTGCGGCCGGAACAGGTGCGGCCGGTGCAGGCGGCCTTCGTGCAGGACATGGCCCGCGCCGACTGGGAGCGGCCGCGCGGCCACTGGTTCGATGCCACCACCGGCGTCTACGTGGCCGGCAGCCGGCGCCACGGATCGATGGGGCCGACGCTGGCAAGCTTCAGCACGGAACGCGATGCGGCCGCCTTCGCTGCCCGTCATGGTGGGAAACTGCTGCGCTACGCCGAGGTGACGCCGGACCTGGCCGACCTCAGCGGCGGCGCCATGCACGACAGCCGGATGTAGCACGGCGGGCTGAGTGCCCGCCGTGTTGCTTCAGTCGTTGCTTGCGTCTGCGCTTCAGTTGCCGCTGCCCGACACCAGCCGGCGCTGGCGCACCGACTCGGCGAGGCCCTCGAGCACCTTGACCGAGTCGTCCCAGCCGATGCAGGCATCGGTGACGGACTGGCCATAGGTCAGCTCGTCGACCGGCTGGCCCTGGACGTGGTCCTGGCGGCCGGCCACCAGGTGCGATTCGACCATCACGCCAATGATGCGCTGATCGCCGGCGGCAATCTGGCGGCCGATCTCGGCGCACACCGGGATCTGGTTCTCGTGCTTCTTGCTGCTGTTGGCATGCGAGGCGTCGATCATCAGGCGCGAGGCCAGGCCGGCCTTGGCGATGGCGTCGCAGGCTTCCTGCACGCTGGCGGCGTCGTAGTTGGGCGCCTTGCCGCCGCGCAGGATCACGTGGCAGTCCTCGTTGCCCGAGGTCGACACGATCGCCGAATGTCCGCCCTTGGTCACCGACAGGAAATGGTGCGGCTGCGATGCGGCCTTGATCGCGTCGACCGCGATCTTGACGTTGCCGTCGGTGCCGTTCTTGAAGCCGACCGGGCACGACAGTCCCGACGCCAGCTCGCGGTGCACCTGCGACTCGGTGGTGCGCGCGCCGATCGCGCCCCAGCTGACCAGGTCGGCGATGTATTGCGGGCTGATCATGTCGAGGTACTCGGTGCCGGTCGGCACGCCCATTTCGCTGATGGTCAGCAGCAGCTCGCGCGCGGTGCGCAGGCCGTCGTTGATCTTGAAGCTGCCGTCCATGTGCGGGTCGTTGATCAGGCCCTTCCAGCCCACCGTGGTGCGCGGCTTCTCGAAATACACCCGCATCACCACCTCGAGCTCGCCGGCGAAGCGCTCGCGCTGCACCTTGAGCAGCTTGGCGTATTCCAGCGCGGCGCGGGTATCGTGGATCGAGCACGGGCCGATGATGACGATCAGCCGGTCATCCATGCCGTGCAGGATGCGGTGCATGGCCTGGCGCGCGCCGTAGATCACGTCCGAAGCCTGTTCGGAGCAGCCGAACTCGCGGATCAGGTGCGCGGGCGGCAGCAGCTCCTTGAGTTCGCGGATGCGCAGGTCGTCGGTGTTCTTCAGCATGATGGCTCCAGGATTCTTGTGAGGTCGTGAGTGAGTGGGAAAACAAAGGGGTATAAAAAAACCGCCAGGGTCGCTGGCGGTTTTTTTGTATTCGGGGCGCTGCTTACAGCCATCCCTCCCTATCCGCCAGCGGTGTGAGATCGCCAAAAAAGTAAAAGTAAAACTTAGCGGACATGGCGGGAAAAGGCGTTGGCTTGGGTCAGCTTGAAACGATTTTCTTCGCGGGCGCTGGATTTATGCTGCACTGCGTGGCAGAAAGGCAGGAAATTGCGCGCCGCTTCGATAATTTTCGTTGCGCATTGGCTGCTGGCCGCGCGACGAAGCATCTTTATAGCGCCTTTTGCCGGGGTTGGCAAGTGTCGCCGCAGCCATGCCGTGCGCTGGCGCACCCACCCGCCTTGCATTTCGGCGATGCCTTGCGAGGTTGCTGTTGCCGTCGCTTTTCGGCTTTTCCGGGCATAGCCGATGGCTATATTGGAAGCGGGGAGCAGTGGGCACGGGGAGGTGCATCATGAGCGTCGATGAAGCGAGGCTGAATGCCTTCATGGAAAAATTCGTCGGCGATATCGGCGCGGTGATGCATGCCGCGACCGTGGTCGTCGGCGATGAACTCGGGCTGTACAAGGCGCTGGCGGAAAAACCGATGACCGTCGCCATGCTGGCGGCCAAGACCCATACCGACGAGCGCTACCTGCGCGAATGGCTGTCGGCGCAGGCGGCCAGCGGCTATGTCGACTATGACGCGGGTTCGGGGCAGTTCAGCCTGAACGAGGAACAGGCCTATGCGCTGGCGCAGGAAGGCAGCCCGGCCTTTATCCCGGGCGCGTTCCAGATCGCGGTGGCGCAGTTCCGCGCGATTCCGAAGATGATCGACATCTTCCGCAATGGCCGCGGGCTGGGCTGGCACGAGCACGACCCCGCGCTGTTCCACGGCACTGAACGCTTCTTCCGGCCCGGCTATGCGGCGCACCTGGTGTCGGAATGGATCCCGGCGCTCGACGGCATCGCGGCGCGGCTCAAGGCCGGGGCCATGGTGGCCGACGTGGGCTGCGGCCATGGGGCGTCGACCATCATCATGGCGCAGGCGTTTCCGGCGTCGCGCTTCGTCGGCTTCGACTACCACGAGCCTTCGGTGCGCCATGCGGCCGAGGCCGCGCGCCGCGCCGGCGTGTCCGAGCGCGTGCGCTTCGAAGTGGCCAGCGCCAAGGACTACGACGGCAAGGACTATGACCTGGTGGCGGTGTTCGACTGCCTGCACGACATGGGCGACCCGGTCGGCGCGGCGCGCCACGTGCGCGAGACCCTGCGCGCCGACGGCGCCTGGATGATCGTCGAACCCTTTGCCAACGACGCGCTGGAGCAGAACCTGAACCCGGTGGGCCGGGTGTTCTATTCCGCGTCGACCTTCATCTGCACGCCGGCATCGCGCTCGCAGGAAGTCGGCCTGTGCCTGGGCGCGCAGGCGGGCGAGACGCGCATGCGCGCGGTGGCGGAGCAGGCGGGCTTCCGCAGCTTCCGGCGGGCGGCGCAGACGCCGTTCAATCTGGTGTATGAGGTGCGGCCGTGAGAGGGCCGTCTGGCTAGCTGATTGGGTACTCCTCTCCCGCAAGCGGGAGAGGGAGCAAACCAGCGGCCTCAGGCGGTCCCACCCACCGTCATGTTCTCGATGCGCAGCGTCGGCTGGCCCACGCCCACCGGAACGCTCTGGCCTTCCTTGCCGCACACGCCCACGCCCGAATCCAGCCGCATGTCGTTGCCGATCATGGTCACGTCCTTGAGCGATTCCGGGCCGTTGCCGACCAGGGTGGCGCCCTTGACCGGGTAGGTGATCTTGCCGTCCTCGATCATGTAGGCCTCGCTGGCCGAGAACACGAACTTGCCGTTGGTGATGTCGACCTGGCCGCCGCCGAAATTGACCGCATACAGGCCGCGCTTGACGCTCGCGATGATCTCCTGCGGGTCCTTGTCGCCGTTGAGCATGTAGGTGTTGGTCATGCGCGGCATCGGCAGCGCGGCATAGCTTTCGCGGCGCGCGTTGCCGGTGACCGGCATCTTCATCAGGCGCGCGTTGAGCGTGTCCTGGATATAGCCGCGCAGGATGCCGTCCTCGATCAGCGTGGTGCACTGGGTCGGATTGCCTTCGTCGTCGAGGTTGAGCGAGCCGCGGCGGTTGGCCAGCGTGCCGTCGTCGACCACGGTCACGCCCCTGGCCGCGACGCGTTCGCCCATGCGGCCGGCGAACGCCGACGAGCCCTTGCGGTTGAAGTCGCCTTCGAGGCCGTGGCCGACCGCCTCGTGCAGCAGCACGCCGGGCCAGCCCGGGCCCAGCACCACGGTCATGGCGCCGGCCGGTGCCGGGCGCGCGTCCAGGTTGACCAGCGCCGACGACACCGCTTCGTCCACGTACTGCTGCAGCAGGTCGTCGGTGAAATAGCCGTAGGCATAGCGGCCGCCGCCGCCGGACGAGCCGATCTCGCGGCGCCCGCCCTGTTCGGCGATCACCGTGACCGAGACCCGCACCAGCGGGCGCACGTCGGCGGCAATCACGCCGTCGCTGCGCGCCACCAGCACCACGTCGTATTCGCCGGCCAGCCCTGCCATGACCTGCACCACGCGCGGGTCCTTGGCGCGTGCCATGCGCTCGATGCGCTCCAGCAGCGCCACCTTTTCCGCCGCGCTCATGGAGTCGAGCGGATCGTTGGGGGTGTACAGGTTGCGCCCCGCGTGCGTGGCCAGCTCCCCGGCGACCTTGACGCGGCCGCTGCCGGCCTTGCCGATGGTGCGCGTGGCGGCTGCCGCCTGCGACAGCGCGGGCAGGCTGATGTCATCCGAGTAGGCGAAGGCGGTGCGGTCGCCCGAGACGGCGCGTACGCCCACGCCCTGGTCGATGCTGAAGCTGCCCGACTTGACGATGCCTTCCTCCAGGCTCCAGGCCTCGTTGCGGGTGTACTGGAAGTACAGGTCGGCGTAGTCGACCTTGTGCGTGAAGATATCGGCCAGCACGCGCTGGAGCCTGGCTTCGTCCAGGCCGTACGGCGCCAGCAGCAGTTGCTGCGCGGTGGCCAGGTTGCGGATTCCGAGATCGCCGGCGTTCATGAGAGGTCCTTTTTTTCCTTGGGCCGCGCGGGCTGGCCGGCGCGGCAGACAATCCTGTGGGCGAGGGCGCCATCGGCCCCCGCAGTTGCGTACATGCTACAGCACCCGGTGCCGCAATGCCGGCAGGTTCTGCCGGACTTCCTCCAGCCGCGCCGGGTCGATCACGCCACCGACCACGCCTTCGCCCTCGGGCAGCATCGCCAGGACTTCGCCCCACGGGTCGACCAGCATCGAATGGCCCCAGGTGCGCCGGCCGTTCTCGTGCTTGCCGCCCTGCGCCGCCGCCAGCACATAGCACTGGTTCTCGATGGCGCGGGCGCGCAGCAGGATTTCCCAGTGCGCCTGCCCGGTGGTGTAGGTGAAGGCGGCCGGCATCAGGATCAGGCTGGTGCCGCCGTCGGCGGCCAGGCCGCGGTACAGCTCCGGGAAGCGCAGGTCATAGCACACCGACATCGCCACCCGGCCGCAGGGCGCATCGAAGCTGACCGGCGTGCGCCCGGCCAGGATGGTGCGCGATTCGTCATAGCTCTCGGTGCCGCGGGTGAAACCGAACAGGTGGATCTTGTCGTAGCGCGCCACGCGCTCGCCGCGCGGATTGAAGGCGAGCGAGGTGTTGTACACGCGCTGCGGGTCGTCGCACCACATCGGCAGCGTGCCGCCGACCAGCCAGATGCCATGGCGGCGCGCCGCGTCGGCCAGGAACTGCTGCACCGGGCCGTCGCCGTCGTGCTCGCGCACGGCCACCTTGTCGGATTCGGCGCGGCCCATGATGCAGAAATACTCGGGCAGCAGCACCAGCTCGGCACCGCCGGCGGCGGCCTCGGCGATGCGCGCCTCGGCGCGCGCCAGGTTGGCGTCGAGCGAGGTGCCGGTCACGGTCTGGACGGCGGCAACGCGGAACGGGGCAGGGCTGGCTGGATTGGCTGGGCTCATGGGGGCGGCATCTTCTTCTAGCGCGGGAAGGCCGGGTCCGCGCGGTTGTCGAAGGTCGGGCCTTGCGCCTTATTGTCCTCCACTTTGCCGACCTGTGGGTTGGCCCAGCTGCCCGAGATCCGGTAGTGCTGGGTGAACATCTTGGAGAACTCGTCGGCGAACAGCAACTGCGCGGCGAGCGTGCCGATGCCCAGCGCCGGGTTGATAAAGGCCGCCGCGATCGATGTGGTGGTGGCGTTGATGCGCGGCACTACCTCCACGCGCAGGTCCTGGGTCTCGCGCAGCAGGTTGGCGGTGCCGCTCATGCTGGCGATGATCTGCGGGCTGCGCAGACGGAAGTCCTGGATGGTGCCGACGCCGTTCTCGATGGTGCCGCTGCCGGTGATGCGGTCGAACAGCAGCCCGCGCCCCGAGAGCGTGCGGAAGTCCAGCGTGGCAAAGCGCAGCAGGCCCTGCAGGCTGAGCACGCCCAGCAGGCGGGCCGCGCCCGGCTCGACGCTGAGGATCTGGCCGTTCTCCAGGTCCAGCGACAACTTGCCGGTCAGCGTCGGATAGTCGATCGACAGCGGCGAGCCGCGCCACGCCACGCGGCCCTCGAGCTTGCCCTTGCCGTCGCTGAGGGTATGCGGCAGCCCCAGCCGGTCCAGCGTCGCGCCGGCATCGCGCACGTCGATGGCGAACGACAGCAGCGTGCGGCGCTCGGCGCTGGCGTCGGCGCGCAGGCGGCGCGGCACGCGCCAGCTGCCGTTGCCGGTCAGGGTGGCGCCGGGCTGTTCGATCTGCAGCTTGTCCAGGGTCCAGACCGGATCGGTGCCGCCGGTACTGGTCTCGGTATGCGCCTTGACCTCGAGCTTGCCGAAGTCGTGGCCGCGCAGCATGAACTGGTCGGCGACCAGGTCGATCGCGGGCAAGGTGTCGATGCTGCTGGCCAGTGCATCGACCACGTTGTGCTCGTCGCTGGCATCGGGCACGTTCAGGCGTGCCAGGCGCAAGCGCAGCGAGCCGGCGGCAGGCGATCCGCCCGGGCGCCACTGCACCGCGCCGGCAATCTGGCGGGAATCGATCCGCGCGTTCCAGCCCTCGGCTTCGCGGCTCGCGTCGAGGGCGACCTCGTCCAGCGTGCGGCCCATGCCGTGCAGCGTGCGCGCGCGCAGCGCGATGCGGTGCGGCAGGAACGGCGAGGGCGGCTCGCCGGCACCCGCCCCGTCGGCGCCTCCGCCGAAGGCAGCGCGCCAGGCATCGATATCGAGCTGGTCGAAGGTGGCGGCGGCGCTGACGCCGGCGGCCGGCAGCGGCGCCGCCTGCTGCACGCCGATGCCGCCCGCCAGCACCTCGAAGCCGCTGCCGCCATCGCGGCGCAGCAGGTAGCGGGCGTTGAGCACATTGCCCAGCTGCAGCGACAGTTCGTCGGTGCCGGCGCGCGCGGCATTGGCCGCCTGCGCGGCCGGGCGCAGCTCGACGCGCAGCGGCAATGCGGGCGCGGCGGCCTTTGCCAGCGGCGCCGGCAGCTGCAGCGCCATGCCGTTGAGCTCGGAGTTCAGCTGGACCTGCATCTGCCGTTCGCGCACGCCGATCACTGCGCTGTAGCCGGTGGCGCCTTCCAGCCGCGCCGCCAGCGGCGCCAGCGCCGTGCCCGCGGCGGCCTCGCGCAGTCCGGCGGCCGAGGCCTGGCCGCTGGCGTTCACGCGCGTGGCGCCGTCCGGCTGGGTGCCGCCGGCAAGGCGCAGCTCGCCGCCAAGAAAGCGCGCGCGAATGTTTTCCAGCCCAAAGCCATGCTCGTTGAAGGTAATGACGCCGCTGGCATTGCCCAGCAGCGGCAGTTGCGGGCTGAGCGCGACATCGTTGCCGGGAAAGCGGAAGCGGCCATCGACCCTGGCCGCGTCGGCGTGTTCCAGCGGCATCTCGAGCTTGAGCTTCAGCTCGCCGTTGCCGCCGGCCCGGGCCGCATCGGCCACGTGTCCGGTCCACTCGCGCACCGGCGAGGCGTTGATGTAGCGTACGAAGCCTTGCACTGGCCCGGTGGCGCTGCCGTCGATGGCGAGCTTGCCGCGCGGGCTCAGGTCGTCGATGCGGCCGCTGACATCGTGCAGCGTGACGCCGGCAATGTCCTGCACCGTGGCCCGGCGCGCCAGGAAGGTCATGCCGCCGCGGTCGAACACCACGCGCCCGGCGATGTCGGTGAACACCGGCCATGACGATGCGCCGGGGGTGCCGTGCGCGGGCTCGTGGCTCGCGTCATGCGGTGCGATCTGGTAGCTGACGTGTTCGATCGGGACCTCGACGCGGAACTCGCCCGCCTGCTCGTGCGGTGCCTGGAACGGGAAGTGCGCGAGGTCGCCGCGCAGCACGAAGCTGACCCCGGCAGCCTCCCCGCCGGTGAGCGCGCCGGACAGGTAGTGGCGGGTCGCGGCGGGGATGCTCAGCGGCAGGTAGCGCGGCACCCGCGCGACTCTTGCGCGGGTCATCTCGCCGGCCAGGTCGGCGATGCCCGAGACGCCATCGCCGCCCTCGCGCCAGGTGCCGCGCACCGAGCCGGCGGCGTCGGCATTGGCAAAGCGCACGCTCTCCAGCGTCACCGCGAGCTTGCCGTCGCGGCGCTGCCAGCGCACGTCGCCGCCGATCTGGTCGAACGGCAGGCGCGGGTCTTCGAACAGCCCCGGCAGCACCAGCGCCGCGTCATTGCCCTCGAAGCGCGCCGTGCCTTGCTGGTCGTCGAGGGTGAAGGTGCCGGACAGGCGCGAGAAGCCCGGCGTGCCCAGCCGCGGATGCCCGGCGGCGTCGAGCGCCGGCACCGCGGGCTGCCCGTTGATCGAGACCTCGCGCAGCGTGCCCTGGATGCTGTAGTGGGGCTTGCGGCCGCCGCGCTCGAGCATGCCGGTGCGCGCGCGGGTCCAGCTGACGTTGAGGTTGTCGATGTGCCCCGCCGGCTGCAGCGCGCGCAACTGGCGCAGCACCGCGGTATCGATCGGCATCGAGGTGGCCAGCGCGCGCACCGTGTTCAGGTCCAGCGAGGGCGCCTTCAGCGAGAACTTGTTCAGGGTGCCGTCCCTGGCCCGGGCCCAGCCGATGGCGACCTTGCGCATGCCTTCGCGCCAGCTGCCGTCGGCCACCGCGGGCGCGTTGCTGGCATCGGGCACTGCCGGCTGCTGGGCCTGCGGCTGCCATAGCAGCGTGTCGACCGTCAGCAGGTTGCTGCCGTCGCGCTCGGTCCGGTGCAGCAGCAGGGCCTGCGCGTTGGCCAGTCGCAGCGGCGCGGCGGCGCCGGCCAGCTGCAGGTCGACGCCGCTGGCGCGCAGCCGGGTCTGGCTGCGCACGATGCGCCCCTGGCGAAATTCGATGCTGCCGTCGGTGCTGAAGGTGCCGCTGGCGACGCGCTCGAACATCGCCAGGTAGCGCTGCAGCACCGGCAGCTGCAGCTGGCCGAGGTCCCAGGTGGCCTGGCCGGTCCAGTGGCGCCAGTTGCCGGCGCTGTGCAGGTAGTCGTCGCGGAAGGTCGAGCGCACCTCGAGCGGGCGCGGGCCCAGCGCCGGCGAGCGCGCTTCCAGGTGGAAGGTGTGGCGCGCGCCGTCGCGGCGGGTGTCGAGGCGGATCTCGCCGATGTCGAGCCGGGGCAGGCGCGCCTTCTCGTCGAGCCAGCGCAGCTTGCCGTCGGACAGCGCCACGCGCCCTTGCGACATCAGCCAGCCAAGGAAGCGGTCGTCGTCCTGCTGGCCGCCGGTGGCGTCGACCACCATGCCGGCGACCAGCAGCCGGCCCTCGGGCGTGCGGCGCACCAGGATGTCGGTGCCGCTGGCGCTCAGGCTGACGAACTGCAGGTTCATGCTGATGAGCGAACGCCACGCCAGCTTGCCGTCGAGCGTGGCCGCCGACAGCAGCGCGCGCTGCTGGCCGTCCACCGCGCTCAGGCCGCGCGCGCGGAAGGCGGGGTGCCAGCCGTCCCAATAGGTATCGAGCGAGCCGATCCTGACCTGCGCCGACAGCGCCTGCGAGCCGCGCTGTTCCAGCCACTCGCGCGCGGCCGAGGCCTGCGGCCACAGCACGAAGCGGATCAGCAGCCCGGCCGCCAGCGCCAGCACGGCCAGCACCAGCGCCACGCGTACCAGGCCGCGGCCCAGGGCGCGCCAGAACGGATGGCGCACGGCCGCCGCGACCGCTCGCGCACTGGCGCGGGCCAGTGCCCCGGCGCGCGCCCACGTGGAACTCCGCCGGGGGGCGTCGGGGGCGTCAATGACAAGGGAACCGGTGGGCGTAGCGGGCAGCGTGGTGGCGGCCTCGTGCCCGCCCGCGCCGCCATTGGGGGGAGAACCGTCAGCGGGTTGTGGGGCGCGGCTGGACATGCGCAGATTATCCGACAATACTAGCCGCTCTCCAATCTGGTGCCCGGCCGGCTAAAACAAGAAATGCGCAAGCTGCGCGCACCGCGGCGGGTACCCCTGGCCGCACCTTTCGCACCTTTGCTTGCATTTCAAATACTGGAATGACTGCCTCTGATCCGACGAGTTCCGCCGCTGGCGACGCTGCTGACCAACATGGCGCGCGCGCCACACCGGAACCCGCCCATGCGGCGTCCGTCGCACCGGGGCAGGGCCCCGGCACCATGGCCGCCGGCGCCTTTGCCGTCACCGCGGCGCAGGCGCTGCAGCCGGATGGCGAAGGCGCCCGGGCAGGCGGCGACGTATTGTACTCGGCCGCGTACTCGCACTACGCGCGGCGCGTGCTGCAGGCCCGCCCGGACCTGCCGGAAATCCTCGCCGCCGCGGTGGCGCAGCCGCTCACGCGCGCCTGGATGGCAGCGCGGCTGCAGGCGTTGCACACGCCCTCAGCCGATGCCGAAGATGCCGCCAAGCGCGCGCTGCGCCGGCTGCGTGCCGAGGTCATGTGCGCGGTGATCGAGCGCGACCTGCGCGGCCTGGCGACGCTGGGCGAGGTCACCGGCGCCATGACCGACCTGGCCGAACTGGCGATCCAGCACGGCCTGGCGGTGCTGGGCGACGATCTTGCCGCCACCTTCGGCCGCCCGGTCGGCGCGCACAGCGGCGAGGTGCAGGAACTGGTGGTGGTGGGCATGGGCAAGCTGGGCGGGCGCGAGCTCAATGTCTCGTCCGATATCGACCTGATCTTCCTCTACGACGAGGACGGCGAGACCCAGGGCGGCCCGCGCACACTGTCCAACCACGAGTACTTCATCCGCCTGGGCCGCCGGCTGATCAACCTGCTTGCCGACGTGACCGCCGACGGCTACGTCTTCCGTGTCGACATGCGGCTGCGTCCCAATGGCGATGCCGGGCCGCTGGCCTGCAGCCTGGGCATGCTCGAGGAATACCTGGTGGTGCAGGGGCGCGAGTGGGAGCGCTACGCCTGGATCAAGGGCCGCGTGGTGTCGGCGCTGGACTCGCCCCATGCGCAGCGTACCGCCGGCCTGCTGGCGCGGCTGACGTCGCCGTTCGTGTTCCGGCGCTACCTCGACTACGGCGTGATCGCGGCGATCCGCTCGCTGCATGCGCAGATCCGCAGCGAGGCCGCCAAGCGCAGCGGCGGCCTGCCCGGGCACGGTGTCAACCAGCGCTCGTTCAATATCAAGCTGGGCCGCGGCGGTATCCGCGAGATCGAATTCATGGCGCAGGTGTTCCAGCTGATCCGCGGCGGCCAGGATCCCGCGCTGCGGATCCGGCCGACGCTGGAGGTGCTGGCGGTGGCGGTCGAGCGCGGCCTGCTGCCCGCCGGGCAGGCCGCACAGCTGGGCGATGCCTATCGCTTCCTGCGCCAGCTCGAACACCGGCTGCAATACCGCGACGACGCGCAGACCCACCACCTGCCCACTTCACCGGACGAGCAGCAGGCCGTGGCGCGGATGATGGGCTGCGCCGACTGGCCGGCGTTGCTGTCGCGGCTGGCCGAGCTGCAGGAACCGGTCGCGCAGCAGTTCGAGGCCACCTTTTCCGACCCCGACGCCGGCCCGTGCGAGGCGCTGTGGCCGGACATCGTGATGGAAGACAGCGCCGCGCGCGCGCAGGACACCCCGCGCCAGGATGCGTCGCAGGCCGAAGCCGACAGCGCGGTGCCGTGCCAGCGGCTGCAGGCTGCCGGCTTTACCGACTGCAATGCGCTGCTGGACCGGCTGCGCGCGACTGCTGCGTCGCTGCGCTATCGCGCGCTGTCCGAAGCCAGCCGCGCGCGCTTCGACCAGCTGGTCAACCGCGCGCTCGACCTGGCCGCGCGCCAGGACGATCCCGACAGCACCATCGGACGCTTTATCGACTTCCTCGAGGCGATCAGCCGGCGCGCCTCCTACCTGTCGCTGCTGTCCGAATATCCGCCGGCGATGGACCGCGTCGCGCAGACGCTGCACGCCTCGCGCTGGGCCGCGGCCTACCTGACGCGCCATCCGCAACTGCTGGACGAACTGCTCGACAGCGACGCGCTGGCCGGCGCGCCCGACTGGGCCGCGTTCCGCAAGCGCCTGCATGAACGGCTGCTGGCCGCGGAGGGGCAGGTCGAGCAGCAGATGGACATCCTGCGCCGCGAGCACCATGCGGAGACCTTCCGCGTGCTGCTGCAGGACCTGCAGGGCATGCTGACGGTCGAGCAGGTGGCCGACCGCCTGTCGGACCTGGCCGATGCCATGCTCGACGCGACCCTGGAAACGGTGTGGCGCCAGCTCGCCACGCGCCATCGCGAGGTGCCGCGCTTCGCCGTGATCGCGTATGGACGGCTGGGCGGCAAGGAACTGGGCTATGCCTCGGACCTGGACATCATCTTCCTGTACGACGACGAGCACGAGCGCGCGCCCGAGGTCTATGCCGCCTATGCGCGCCGCCTGATCACCTGGCTCACCAGCCATACCGCGGCCGGCGCGCTGTTCGACGTCGACACGCGGCTGCGCCCCAATGGCGCGGCCGGCCTGCTGGTGACCAGCTTCGACGCGTTTCGCCGCTACCAGCTGCGCGAGGGCGACAACACCGCCTGGGTGTGGGAACACCAGGCGCTGACGCGCGCACGCTTCTGCGCCGGCGACGCCGCCATCGGCGCGCGCTTCGAGGCGTTGCGCGACGAGGTGCTGTGCCAGGAGCGCGACGCCGCGGTGCTGCGCGGCGAGATCGCGCAGATGCGCCGCAAGGTTGCCGAAGGCCATCCCAACCCCACCGACCTGTTCGACCTGAAGCACGATCGCGGCGGCATGGTCGATATCGAATTCACGGTGCAGTACCTGGTGCTGCTGCATAGCCGCGCCCATCCGCAGCTGACGCGCAATGCCGGCAACATCGCGCTGCTGCGCGAAGCCGGCGAGCTGGGCCTGATCGATGCCAAGCTGGCGCTGGCGGTGGGCGACGCCTACCGGCTGTTCCGCGCGCGCCAGCACCAGCTGCGCCTCGACGGCCAGGTCCATGCGCGCGTGGCGCCGGCGTCGATGGCCGCGCAGGTCGCGGCGGTGGGCACGTTGTGGCGGGCCGTGTTCGGTGAGGGCTGAGGCCGCGGGGCCGCCGGCGCCGCCCGGCGCATCATGGCCGGGGCTGCTGGCGGGAGTGGCGCTGGTATGGGCGCTGTCGGCGGCGTTCACCTTCCTGCCGTGGTGGCATGCGCATGGCCTGTACCTGCGCGATGCGGTGCGGGTGGACGGGCAGTGGTGGCGCCTGGCCACGGCGATGTGGGTGCACCTGGACGGCCATCACTGGCTGGCCGACATGCTCGCCGCCACCGGCGTGCTGGCGATCTGCGCGCGCGTGGCGCGGG
The DNA here is from genome assembly GCF_057798955.1 of Cupriavidus sp. 207A1. Taxonomy (NCBI): domain Bacteria; kingdom Pseudomonadati; phylum Pseudomonadota; class Betaproteobacteria; order Burkholderiales; family Burkholderiaceae; genus Cupriavidus; species Cupriavidus sp. 207A1. The sequence goes on from NZ_JBYOJO010000007.1 coordinate 138,149, forward strand.
TGCGCAGCCTGTTGCTGGTGCTGGTGGCGTGCGGCATCGCGGTGCAGCTGGTGCTGCTGCGCGTGCCGGCGATTGCCTGGTACGGCGGGCTCTCGGGCGCGCTGCACGGGCTGGCGCTGTGGGGCGCGCTGGGGCTGCTGCGCGCGCCGGGCCTGGCGCGCATCACCGGCGTGCTGCTGTGCCTGGGCGTGCTGGCCAAGGTCTGGGTGGAACAGTCGTGGCTGGCGCCGGTGGTGTTCGATCCGGCGTGGGGCTTCGGCGTGGTGCGAGTGGCGCACGCGGCCGGCGCCGTGGCCGGCCTGCTGTGCTGGGCGTTGCAGGAGTGGTGGCTGGCGCGGCGGCCGGCGGGCGATAGCGGCGCCGCCGCCTGAGCCCCACCGCTGCCGCTAGCCGCGGCGGCGCAGTGCGAAGCCGGTCAGTCCCGCCAGGGCGAGCAGCAGCGCGCTCCACAGCGGCACCGCGCCGCCACCGCCGCCATCCGCGGCCGGTGCCGGCGCGGCCTGCGCCGGCGGCATGCCCAGCGCGGCCAGCAGCGCGCCGTCGGCATCGAGCAGCCCCGCGCCGCACACACCCGGGTTGGTGGTGCAGAACGTGCCGGAGGGATGCGGGCGCGCCGAACTCTTCAGCGCCGCGGTGACCTGCGCCGGCGTCAGCGAGCCATTGAGCGTGAACATCATCGACACCACGCCCGAGACCATCGGCACGGCGAAACTGGTGCCCGCCGACGACGCCACCACGTAGTTGCCCAGCGTCGTCTTGCCGTCGTTGCTGAGCGTGCGGATCACCGAAGGCGTGACCGTGCAGCGACCGTCGACCACCTGCGAGTTGCCGCAGCCGCCGCCCGGCGCGCTGATCGCCACCTGCGGGCCGACGTTGGCATAGCTGGCGTTCTCGCCGCCGTTGGCGTGCGCGGTGACCGCGATCACGCCGCTGCAGTCGGCCGGCGCCTCGACCGCACCGCGGTTGTTGCCGGCCGCGGCCACCACCACCACGCCGCGCGCATTCAGGTCGTTGACGGCCTGCTGCTCGATGCCGCTGCAGGTGCCGCCGCCCAGGCTGATATTGACCACGCGCGCCGGGTTCGGGTTGTCCGGCACGTTCGGCACCGGCAGGCCGCCGGCCCAGCGCATGCCGTCGACGGTGTCGGACAGCAGCGCGCCGCAGCGTCCCGACACCCGCACCGGCAGGATGCGCGCATTCCAGTCGACGCCCGCGATATCGCGCGAGTTATTGGTCAGTGCCCCCAGCACGCCGGCCACGCGCGTGCCATGCCAGCTGTTGTTGGTAGGAGCGGGCGTGGGCGTGCTGCTGCCCGGGCAGGTGAAGCCGGCTGGCAGGTTGTCGCCGGCATCGGTCGGGTCGCCGTCGCGGCCGTCGCCGTCATTGGAAACCGTGGTGGTGCTGATGAAGTCGAAGCCGGACAGCAGCCGTCCCTGCAGGTCGGGATGGGGCAGGATGCCGGTGTCCACCACCGCCACCACCATGCCGCTGCTGCCGCCGGTGCGGTCCCACGCGCGCGGCAGGTTGACGCCGCCGACTGCGGTGCCGGTGCCCTTCAGGTACGGCTGGTTGACCTGGAACTCGGGATCGTCGGGCAGGGTGTCGTGCAGCCGCAGCCAGCGGTCGGGCACGGCATCGGCCACGCGCGGGTCCTGGCGCAGTCGCGCCGCCGCCGCTTCGGGATCGGCGGCATCGGCGTCGGCCACCTGCAGCAGCTGCAGGTTGCCGCCCATGGCCCGGCGTGCCGACAGCGCGATGCCGGTGCGTTCGCTCAGCTGCTTGAGGGCTTCGGCAGCAGCCGGCGACTTGACGGCGCCGCTGCCATCGACCGCGGTAGTGCCGTCGCGCCAGCGCACGATGATCTGGCCGGTGTAGGCCGGCGCGGACTGCGCGCCGGCGGCCAGCGCCGTGCCGGTCGGGAGCGCGCCGCATGCTGCGGCGGTGGCCAGGGCGATGGCCCGCCAGCGGCGGGCCGCGAAGCTGCGGCGGAACACGGACAGCGCGGAATGCGGCATGGATTTCTCCTCCCTGGGGCGTAGCGCGCTCGGGCCGGGCCGGCGCGTGGGCATGTTATGTAGCGAATACGATCCCGCCGGGTTGTGCAAGGCCGGCTTTGGGATCGTCCGCGTTCGTTAATGCGGCGTTCCGTACAGATTCGGCACGTGCTAGCGCGCCGGCATGTCGCGGCTGGTGGGCATGCTGCGGCTGGGCTTGAGCAGCCGGTCCGGTTCGGCGGTCTCGATGCGCGGCGTGGCGCGCAGCGTGTCGACGGCCTGGTCGAGGGTGGCGTCCGCCGACGGCGAGATCGCCGTGACCAGCCACACTCCGCCCGACATCGGCCGCTTGACCACGTAGCGGATCGGGCCCTTGATCTCGGCCAGCAGCTTGCCGGCGTCTTCGGACAGGTCCACCGCGGGCGGCTTGAAGCGGACCATGATGTCGCCAAGCGCACGGTCGTCGCTGATGCTGCCCGGCGGCGGCGCCGAAGCCTTGTGCTGGGCCTGGCAGGCGGACAGTGCCAGCAGTGCGGCCGAGGCGGCGGTGGCAAGGGCCAGCACCGCGCGCCGCGAGGCGCGCGGGCGGTGGTCGGTGGGCGGCGCTGGGCGGGTCATGGGGAAAGCTCCTGTCGATAAATAAATTGGCGCGGTGCCACGCAAGGCCGCTCAATGTGGCGCGAACCTTAGCCGGCGGCGGCGGCGCGGCGGCCGCGCTTGCCGTCCTTGCCCGCGCGCGCGGGCTGGCCGGCGCCGCTGTCGGTCATGCCCTGCGCCAGCATCTCCTCGGCATGTTGCAGCGTCGTGGCGGTGACGGTGGCGCCGCCCAGCATGCGCGCGGTCTCGACCACGCGTCCGGCCGGGTCGAGCACGCGGATGCGCGAGCGCGTCACCGACGCGTCGGCTTCGGCCGTGGTTTCCTTGCTGACCAGCAGATGGGTGCCGGCCTGCGCCGCCACTTGCGGCAGGTGGGTCACGCACAGCACCTGGCGCGCGCGGCCGAGTTCCTGCAGGCGCCGGCCGACCACCTCGGCGACCGCGCCGCCGATGCCGGTGTCGACCTCGTCGAAGATCAGCGTGGGCGTGGGCGAGGCTTCGCTGGTGATCACCGAGATCGCCAGGCTGATGCGCGCGAGTTCGCCGCCTGAGGCGACCCGGGCGAGCGGGCGCGCGCTGACGCCGGCGTGGCCGGCCACCAGGAACTCGACCTGCTCCAGGCCGTAGCTCTGGCCTTCGTCAAGCGCATTGAGCGCCGCGACAAAGCTGCCGCCGGCCATCGACAGGCCCTGCATGGCGTCGGTGACCGCGCCGGACAGCGCCTGCGCGGCTTGCTTGCGGGCATGGCTGAGATGCTGCGCCAGCGTCAGGTAGGCGGCCTTGGCCGCGGCCTCGCGCGCCATCACCTTGTTCAGGTCCTGCGCGGCCTGCAGGTCGTCGAGCTGCTGGCGGCGCGCGACCAGTTCATCGGCGAGCTGCTCGGGCGGCAGGCGGTACTTGCGCGCGGTGGCGTGCAGCGCCTGCATGCGCTCTTCCACCGCCTGCAGCCGCTCGGGATCGAGCTCGAGCCGGTCGACATAGCGCGTCAGCGAATGCGCGGCTTCCTCGGCCTGCAGCTGCGCCGGCTCCAGCGCGGCCAGCACGTCGCGCAGCGCGGCGTCGACATCGGCCAGCTGCTGCAGCCGGTGCACGATGCCGTTGAGCGCCGACAGCACCGAGCCGTCGGCCTCGGACAGTGCGTCGAGCGCGGCGCGGCTGCCGTCGATCAGGCCGGCGGCGTGCGAGAGCCGGTTGTACTCCGACTGGATCTCGTCCCATTCGCCCGGCTGCGGGTTGAGCTTGTCCAGTTCCCCCACCTGCCATTCGAGCCGTTCGCGCTCGAGCTGCATCTCGCGCGACTGGTGCTCGACCGCTTCGCGCTGGCGCACGCAGGCACGCCAGGCGCGCCAGGCCTCGGCCACCGCGGCGGCCTGCTGCGTCAGGCCGGCGTGGGCGTCGAACAGCAGCCGCTGCGCATCCGGGCGCAGCAGTTGCTGATGCGCGTGCTGGCCATGGATGTCGACCAGCTGGTCGCCCACTTCGCGCAGCTGTGCCAGGGTCGCGGCGGCGCCGTTGATAAAGGCCTTGCTGCGGCCGCCGGCATCGACGGTGCGGCGCAGCAGCACGGTCGGCACGCCGCCGTCTTCTTCGCTGTTGAGCTCGCGCTCGGCCAGCCACGCATCGAGCGCGGGATGGGTCGAGAAGGTGGCGCTGACGCTGGCGCGCGGCGCGCCTTCGCGCACCACGCCGGCATCGGCGCGCTCGCCCAGCACCAGCGCCAGGGCATCGATCAGGATCGACTTGCCGGCGCCGGTCTCGCCGGTGAACACGGTAAAGCCGGAGGCGAAGTCCAGGTCGAGGGTGTCGACGATGACGAAATCACGGATGGACAGGCTGCGCAGCATCGTGGCGGGGAAGGGTGGTCGGTCCGATGACGGGTCGGGCTCGGGCTGAGGGGCGGCTGGATGGCGCTCAGAGGCGGTTGTCTTCGGACGGGTATTCGTGCCAGTGCAGCTTCTTGCGCAGTGTGGCGTAGTAGTTGTAGCCCACCGGGTGCAGCAGGTTGATGGTCTTCTGCGAGCGCCGCACCACGATGCGGTCGCCCGGCAGCAGCGAGGTCAGCGACTGCATGTCGAAGTTGACGCTGGCGTCGCGCGCGCTCGCCACCTCGATCGTGACCTCGGCGTCGTGCGGCAACACGATCGGCCGGTTCGACAGCGCGTGCGGGGCGATCGGTACCAGCACCACGCCCGACAGCGTGGGATGCAGGATCGGGCCGCCGGCCGACAGCGCGTAGGCGGTGGAGCCGGTGGCGGTCGACACGATCAGGCCGTCGGAACGCTGGTTGTACATGAAGTGGCCGTCGACCGAAACCGCCAGCTCGACCATGCCGGAGATGCCGGAGCGGTTCACCACCACATCGTTCAGCGCCAGCGCCGAGAAGATGTCCATGTCGTCGCGCACCACGCGCGAGGCCAGCAGCAGCCGGGTCTCGGACTCGTAGCGGCCGTCGAGCATGTCGGGCAGCACGGTGTGCGCGTCTTCCAGCGCAATATCGGTCATGAAGCCGAGCCGCCCGTGGTTCACGCCGATCAGGGGCACGTCATAGCCGGCGAGCTGGCGCGCAATGCCCAGCAGCGTGCCGTCGCCACCCAGCACCACGGCGACGTCGGCCTGCGTGCCGATCTCTTCGGCGGACAGGGCGGGGTAGGCGGTCAGCCCGGTGGCCAGCGCGGTCTCGCGCTCGAACACCACATCCTGGCCGTTGCGCAGGATATAGGAGGCGATCTCTTCCAGCGGCCCTTCGATGCCGGCGGTGGAGTACCTGCCCACCAGGGCGACGGTCTTGAATGGAGTGCGCACGGCGCTGGCTTTGGGTGGGGCGGACATGCCGGGATTAGACCATACCGCCGTGACGGTTGTCAGCAGGCGCTGGCGGCCCATCCCGCGGCACATCGGGCCGGTCCGCCAGAAGGTCCAAAACTTGCGTAAAATCGGGGCATCATGGATGAACGTTCCAAAACGCTGCTCAAGACCCTGATCGAGCGCTACATTGCCGAAGGCCAGCCGGTCGGTTCCCGCACCCTGTCCAAGTACTCGGGGCTGGACCTGTCGCCGGCGACGATACGCAATGTGATGTCCGATCTCGAGGAAATGGGTTTTATCGCCAGCCCGCACACCTCGGCCGGCCGCATCCCGACGCCGCGCGGCTACCGGCTGTTCGTCGATTCGATGCTGACCGCCAAGCCGCTCGAGCGCAACGCGGACCTGGCCGAGCTGACCGGGCAGATCCAGGACCAGCTGGGCGGCCAGCAACTGGGGCCGCAGCGCATGATCACGGCGGCGGCGCGCACGCTGTCCAACCTGTCGCACTTTGCCGGCGTGGTGATGACGCCGCGCCGCGCGCAGGCGTTCCGGCAGATCGAGTTCATGCGGCTGTCGGACAAGCGCATCCTGCTGATCATCGTCAGCCCCGAGGGCGACGTGCAGAACCGCATCATCCAGACCGAACTCCCCTACACGCCGGCGCAATTGATCGAGGCGGCCAATTTCTTCAACTCGCACTATGCCGGCATGAGCTTCGACACCGTGCGCAGCCACCTGCGGCTCGAGCTGCAGGACCTGCGCCGCGACATGTCGCAGCTGATGCAGGCCGCGGTCGAGGCCGGCAGCGCCGCCGAGGACGAGGACGACGACCACGTCTATATCAGCGGCGAGCGCAAGCTGCTCGAAGTCGACGACCTGGCCTCGAGCATGGACAAGCTGCGGCGCCTGTTCGACGTGTTCGAGCACAAGACCAGCCTGCTGCAGCTGCTGGACGTGTCCAGCCATGCGCAGGGCGTGCAGATCTTCATCGGCGGCGAAAGCCAGCTGGTGCCGATCGAAGACATGGCGGTCATCACCGCGCCGTACGAGGTCGACGGGCAGATCGTCGGCACCTTGGGGGTGATCGGCCCCACGCGCATGGCCTACGAGCGCGTGATCCCGATCGTCGACATTACCGCGCGGTTGCTGTCGAGCGCGCTGAGCCAGAACTAGTGGTCCGGCGTTCCGGTCTGACCCGCGGCTCTCCCATTCCCGCCGCGCGGGCCCGGCGCCGGCGCGCCGCCCCCGCCCCATCCCGGCATCGCGCCAACCCGCAAGCGACATGACGTTTTCTCCCGAACCGGCCTACCAGCACGGCCAGGCGCCGCGCACGGCGATCCTGCTGGTCAACCTGGGCACCCCCGATGCCCCCACGCCCAAGGCGGTGGGGCGCTACCTGAAGCAATTCCTGTCCGATCCGCGCGTGGTCGAGATCCCGCGCGCGGCCTGGCTGCCGCTGCTGTACGGCGTGATCCTGCCGCTGCGCTCGCGCGCGTCGGCGCTCAAGTACGAATCGATCTGGCTGCGCGAGGCCCATATGACGGGCTCGCCGCTGCTGGTCTACAGCGAGCGCCAGGCGCACGCGCTGCAGCGGCTGCTGCACCAGAACGGCCACGACGTGACGGTGGCGTGCGCGATGCGCTACGGCAACCCGTCGATCGCCTCGGTGATGGAAGCGCTGCGCCGCCAGGGCTGCGAGCAGGTGCTGGTGCTGCCGATGTATCCGCAGTACTCGGGCACCACTACGGCCACCGCCTTCGACGAGGTGTTCCGGGTGCTGGGCCAGTGGCGCAACCAGCCGGAACTGCGGCTGATCAAGCATTTCCATGACCATCCCGCGTATATCTCCGCGCTGCAGCAGCAGGTCGCCGCCTACTGGAGCCGGCACGGCATGCCGGATTTCGGCCAGGGCGACAAGCTGATCCTGTCGTTCCACGGCGTGCCGCGGCGCACGCTGGAACTGGGCGATCCGTACCACTGCGAGTGCCTGAAGACCGGCCGCCTGCTGGGCGAGGCGCTGGGCCTGCAAGCGGGGCAGTACCAGGTGACGTTCCAGTCGCGCTTCGGCAAGGCCGAGTGGCTGCAGCCCTATACGGCGCCGACGCTGGCGGAGCTGGGCAAGGTCGGCGCCGGGCGCGTCGACGTGTTCTGCCCGGGTTTTCCGGCGGACTGCATCGAAACGCTGGAAGAAATCGCCATGGAAGGCCAGACTGAGTTCAAGGTCGCGGGCGGCAAGGATTTCCATTTCATTCCATGCATGAACGATGCCGCGCCGTGGGTCGCGGCGATGGCGGAGATCGCGCTGCAGCACCTGCAGGGCTGGCCGCTGGCCACGCCGCGTGCGCATGAACTGGAGGCGCGGCGCACGCGTGCGCAGGCGCGGGGAGCGGCGGCATGAACGTGGATTTCGAGGCGGATGCGCGCCAGCGCATCGACAAATGGCTGTGGTGCGCGCGTTTCTTCAAGACCCGCTCGCTCGCGGCAGAAGCGGTGGAGCGCGGCAAGGTGACGGTCAACGGCCAGCTGTGCAAGAACTCACGCGAGGTCAAGCCCGGCGACAAGGTTGCGCTGGAGGCACACCAGCAGCGCTGGGAGCTCGAAGTGAAGGGCATCGCCGCGGCGCGCGGGCCGGCGCCGGTGGCGCAGACGCTGTACCAGGAAAGTGCCGAGAGCCAGTCGCGCCGGGCCGCCGACGCCGAGCGCCGGCGCCTGCAGCCCGAACCGTCCGCGCAGATCCAGGGGCGCCCGACCAAGCGCGACCGCCGCCGCATCGACGACTTCAACGGCTGAGATGGCAGCGCGGCGGCATCGTTGCCGGTGCCGCCGCGCGATGGATCGCCAGGTGGGGCGGGTTATTCCTGCGCGACTTCCTGGCTGACGAAGGGAACGATGTAGTGCTTGAACACCGCCTTGCCGCTGCCATACTCCGTATCGCGCGGAGTAAAGGCGCCGGACAGGCAGATAAAGGCGGTCATGACCGCCAGTGCGGCCACGAGGCACACCGTCACGACTGGGAGCTTATGCATGGCCAACCTTTCGGAAGCGGCACAAAAATGAACCATCTCCTGGGCCCTCGACATTTTTGTCATTTTTCTTACTAGGAATCTTAGTGAGGGCATTGGCGCAAAGCAATAAGGCGTCGATTGCAACGGGCCGGGCTTTGTAACCGTGTGTTTCGGCGTCGCGTCGGCGCCACTCTTGAAATGCGGCGAGCTGCCACCACCTGCATCGGACACACGCCGATTTACCACCCGCGGCCAGCCCCACGGCGGGCCGCGACACTGCATTGATACGGATCGACATGGAAGACCAGAAGCAGACGCCATCCAACCAGACTGCGACGCCTGCGGGCGAAGAGGCGGCCAGCACCGCCACCGCCAGCCCGGAGACCGGCGCGCCCGACACTGCGGCTGCCGCCGCGGACGACGTGGCGGCCCAGCTGGCCGCCCTGGAAGCCAAGGCCAGCGAGAATTACGACCTGTACATGCGCGCCGTGGCCGAAGGCGAGAACATCCGCCGCCGGGCCCAGGAAGATGTCGCCAAGGCGCACAAGTTCGCCATCGAGAACTTTGCCGACAACCTGCTGCCGGTCATGGACAGCCTGCAGGCCGCGCTGGCCGACGGCTCCGGCGACATCGCCAAGCTGCGCGAAGGCGTGGAACTGACCGCGCGCCAGCTGGCCGCCGCCTTCGAGCGCGGCAAGATCGTCGAGCTCAACCCGGTGGGCGAGAAGTTCGACCCGCACCGCCACCAGGCTATCTCGATGGTGCCGGCGGAGCAGGAGCCCAATACCGTGGTGACCGTGCTCCAGCGCGGCTACACCATTGCCGACCGCGTGCTGCGCCCGGCGCTGGTCACGGTGGCGGCGCCGAAGTAAGCCGCCGCCCCTGCCGTCCTGTCACGGCCCGACGCCCGGTGCCACCCGGCCCGGGCGTTCGTCATTGGCAGAAGCCGCATCAGGAGCGAACCATGAGCACCGAACCGCAAGCCGGCGCGCCGGATCCGTCCGCGGCCCCGCATCTGGACCACCGCGCCTTTGACGCCTTTGCCATGCGCGAGGTCGACGATGCCACCATCGACGGCGCCATCGCCGCGGCCGGCGACGCGCTGGTGTGCGTGTTCTTCTGGGGCGTGGACTGCTTCAACTGCGAAATGGCCAAGAAGGCGATGCTGGCCAATCCCGGGCCGGTGCGCGCGCTGGAACTGCACTGGCTGCACGCCAACGTCTATGCGCACCCGGAACTGGGGCGGCGCTTCGGCCTGCACGGCATCCCGGTGTTCATGTTCTTCCAGAACGGCAAGAAGCTGGGCCGGGCCACCGGCTGGCACGGCCACGGGCAGTTTGCCGCGGCCGTGGCCAATGCGCGCCTGAAGGCCAGCGGCAAGCCGCTGGCGGGCTAGCGACGGTCCCGGCTTCAGCGCGTCAGCGCATAGCCGATGCGGAACTGCCACGGCAGCTTGTGGTTGTAGTCCAGCAGGCTCTCGCCATAGCCGACGAAATATCCCGCCATCAGGTAGCCGGCCGTGCCGGGGATCAGCCGCGCCATCGGGTAGGTCAGCTGCGCGTCGACGCTGCCGTACCACTTGCGCGTGCCCTTGCGCAGCGTCGCCGAGAACTCCCATGAGTCCGGCCGCCCGTAGGCGATGCCGAGGTCCATGTAGCCGCGGTAGTGGGCGATGTCCGGGTTGTCGGCCTTTTCCACATAAGCGTAGAGCTTGGGCGCCACGCGCCAGTGCCAGTCGTTCTGGTCGCCGAAATAGAAGGTGGGCTTGACGAACACCGTGTTGATGCTGCGCGAGTCCGCGCCGTTGCGGCCGTTGGATTCATGCTCCAGGCCGGCGGCCAGCGACAGCCGGCTGATCACGTTGTTGCGCACGCCGGTATCCGACAGGTAGTAGAACAGGCTGGGCCGGTAGTTGGTGTCGCGGAACGGCGCCGAATCTTCGCTCAGGTCCCACAGCGAGAACTGGGTGTAGCTGAAGTAGAGGTTGTCGAACAGGCGCTTCGAGGCCGGATCCTCGCCCTCGAAAATGCGGTACTTGAAGCTGAACTGGAACTTGGCGTTGGCGCCATCGTTCGCCCCGACCATGAAGTACATCGGGTCGTGAAACGACAGCCGGGCGCTGTCGCGCAGGTCGGCCGGGGCGGGGGCCGCGGCCTGGGCCGTGGTGACTCCGGTCACCGGCACGGGCGCGCCGTCCGCGGAGTCGGGGCTGTCGGCAACCGCGGCCGGCGCCTGGCTGGCCACCGGCGGCGTCGACGTGGCCGCCTCGCCCGGCTGCGGCAGCCGGTTCAGCGTGACCAGCACCGGCGCGGCGTCGATGCCGGTGGCATCCAGCCGCACCTGGCCGCGCAGCACCGGCGGCAGCGCCACCGTGTAGTGGATGGCGCGATGCTCGCCACGGCGCAGGTTGACCACGGCGGGGCCGGAGACTTCGCGCCACAGCACCAGCCGCACCGGCGCCTGCATCTCGCCGGAGGCGGTCACTTCGAGTGTGTCGGGAATACGGTAGCGGCGCGTGGTGTTGTCGGCCGACACCACCAGGGTCAGCGTCAGCGGCTGGTTGCCGTCGATCACGCGCGGCGGCTGCAGCAGCGCCACGCCGGCATGGCCGGCCAACGGCCAGGCCAGCATCAGCGACAGGCAGAGGGGGGCGACGGCACGGCTGGCTGGCGCCAGACGCTGCCGCGAGAAAAGGGCAGTAGGGGGCATGAAGATGCGCGACGTTGCCGGGTGATGGCAACGTAACTAGGGGAAATACGGAGCCCAAAGCCTACCACGGCCGCCCGCAACGGCTTGTGAGGAATTGTACGCTGCACTTTTTGCGCGTACCGGCGCGCGCTGTCAGCGGTTGGCGCGGCGCCTGACGCAGTCGACGTAGTGGTCGCCGTCCGGCGGCTGGCCGGTGCGCTGGGCCTGCCACAGCATCTCGCCCAGGCATTCCATCACCTGGTGCTGGGCTTGGTGCGGGGAATCGAGCCGGCGCGCGAGCGCCTCGTAGGCCTGGCGGATGCCGCGCGGCTGGTCGACCGAGACCTGCTCCGAAATCGACAGGTGCATCGCCAGGTGCAGGAAGGGATTGGTCTGGCCTTGCTCGGGGGTGTAGTCCTGCGCCAGCGCGCCTTCGGTGTCGCGCAGCAGGTCCTGGTATTCCGGGTGCTCGCCGATCCAGTCGACGGCAATGGCTTCCAGCGGGGTCAGCACGCCGCCTGCGATCTGCTTCTGCCAGGCATCGCAGAAGAACCGGCGGACTTCTTCTCGTGAGGGATTGAACATGGTGGCGCCATTGTAGACGACGGGGGCGACCCTTGCCGGCGGCCCGACGGTGGTCGAAATGGCGGCGATGGTCCCAAGTAGAATTGCGGGATCGCCGACTTCCTGCCTGCCCGATGAGCGCTTCCGCCCCCACCGCCCCGACCGCTGCCCGCGACAAGCTGGCCGGCGTGCTGCTGATCGCGGTCTCGGCCAGCGCCTTCGGCGCCATGGCCATCTTCGCGCGCTTTGCCTACGCCGCGGGCGCGGACGTGTACGGCCTGCTGCTGGTGCGCTTCCTGCTGGCCGCGGCGGCGCTGGCGTGGGTGATGCGCACGCGCGGCATCGCGCTGCCGCCGTGGCGGCGCGTGCTGGCGCTGGCGGCGATGGGGGGCATCGGCTATGTCGGCCAGTCGTTCTGCTTCTTCAGCGCGCTCAACCATGCGCAGGCCAGCCTGGTGGCGCTGCTGCTGTACCTGTATCCGCTGTTCGTGACCATCCTCGCGGCCATCTTCCTGAAGGAGCGGCTGACCACCGCCGCGGTGGTGGCGCTGGTGCTGTGCTCGGTGGGCGCCGGGCTGACCGTCGGCGGCGGCGCGGGCTCGCCGCTCGGAATCGCGCTGGGGCTGGCGGCGGCGGTGATCTACTCCGTCTACATCATCGTCGGCGCGCGCCTGACCGCCGGCGTCAACCCGATCGCCACCACTACCGTGATCTGCACCGCGGCGGCGCTGGTCTACGGCGCTGTCGGCGTGCTGCGCGCCGGCGCGGGGACGCCGCCGCAGTTTCCGGCCGATGCCGGCGGCTGGCTGGCGCTGGCGGGGATCGCGCTGCTGTCGACCGTGCTGGCGATCCTGACCTTCTTTGCCGGGCTGCAGCGGCTGGGCGCGGCGCAGGCGTCGATGCTGTCGACGCTGGAGCCGGTGGTCACCGTGGTGCTGGCGGCCCTGCTGCTGGGCGAGCAGATCGGCGCGGCGCAGGCGCTGGGCGGGGGCCTGATCCTGGCGGGCGTGCTGTGGCTGACCCGCCGCGGCAGCGCACCCGCCCCGGCGCGCGCCGACATCCAAGGGAATTGAACGGGTTGCTCAAAGGCGCTGTCGTGAGGCGCGCCGGCGCTTGGGTACAATCGCGCCTTCTCTTACCTCCCGTACAGAAAGGACGCGCATGTCCCAGATCGACCACGCCGCCCTGGCGCAACTGTTCACCGAAGCCCGCACGCACAACGTGTGGCAGGACCGCCATGTGGACGACGCCGTGCTGCACCAGGTCTATGAAGCGATGAAGTTCGGCCCGACCGCTGCCAACAGCAGCCCCGCGCGCATCGTGTTCGTCAAGAGCGCCGCCGAGAAGGCGCGCCTGGTCGACTGCGTCTCGGCCGGCAACGTCGACAAGACGCGCTCGGCGCCGGTGACCGCCATCGTCGCCTTCGACACCGCCTTCCACGACCAGTTGCCCAAGCTGTTCCCGCATGCCGACGCCCGCTCCTGGTACGCCGGCAACGATGCCAAGATCGCCCGCGACGCGCTGATGAACAGCTCGCTGCAGGGCGGCTACTTCATTCTCGCGGCGCGCGCGCTGGGCCTGGACTGCGGCCCGATGGGCGGCTTTGACGCCGACAAGGTCAACGCGGCGTTCTTCCCGGACGGCAAGTGGCAGGTCAACTTCCTGTGCAACCTGGGCTATGGCGTCGCCGACAAGCTGTATCCGCGCGGCCCGCGCCTGTCGTTCGACGAAGCCTGCCGCATCGTCTGAACCCGCCCGTTACCGGCAAACAAAAAAGCGACCCGCGTGGTCGCTTTTTTTTCAGGCCTTGCCTGGCGCGTGGATCAGGCGGTCCATTGCTGCATCGGATTGCAGGCCAGGTAGCGGCGCGCCTGGCCGATCCCAAGCCGTGCGCGCGCCGCGTCGATCGGTTCGTGCAGCAGCTTCTCGTAATCCTCGCCCAGCAGCCAGCCGGCGCGGCGGCCCAGCCGGTAGCCCTCCAGCACGGCGCGCGCAAAGGCGAGGCTGCCGGTGACGCGCAAGCTCTTGAGCGACGCCGCGATGGCGATGAAGGCCCAGCCCTTGCCGCCGGTCTGCGCATAGCTGAACGCCACCAGCGCGGCTTCGCCCAGGCTTTCGTCGGCGCGGTAGCCGGTCAGCACATGCCAGATGTCGTGGATGTCGCGCGTGCGCCGGCCGAACCACAGGTAGGCGTCTTCGAGCACCGGTTCCTGGTCGAGGTTCGACACTTTGGCCAGGCCGTTCGCGCTGTATCCGGTCTGTTCGAGGAAGGCGCGATAGGCCGCGCCGACCGTGCCCGGCGCGAAGCCGGCCACGTAGGCGGGATCGGACAGGCGCTCGGCCAGTTCGATGCGCTGGTAGACCATGCGGCGCCCGTCGTGCGTGGCCAGCAGGCGGCTGAAGTTGCGCGGCATCGACGGGCCGTTGAGCGCGCGCATGATGCGGAATACCTGCTCGGTGTCGTTGCCGTCCGCCATCAGCTTGCGCACCGCGCGCAACGCGGCGAAGGCATCTTGCTTGTAGGGGTTGGAAGCCGTCGTGGTAGCCATGGGCGCTCTCCTGGGATCAAGCGAACTGTGCCGGCCGCGGCGCGGTGCCCTGCATCCGCGCCGCGGCGGCGCGCACGAAATCGACGCTGGTGTCGATGGCGGTCACCGGCAGCATATGCCCGCCGCTGACCAGGGTCAGCGTGGCGCCCGGCACCTTGGCCACCAGCGCCTCGCCGTGTTCGGCGAAGTCGAGGATGCGGTCGTCGCGGCCGTGCAGCACGCTGACCGGCACGCGCAGCGTGCCGTAGTGGCGCAGCAGCGCTGGCAGGCTCTGCGCGGCGCCGAGCAAGTCTTCCGACGCCGCCAGGAAATGGCGCGGGCGCAGGGCCAGCAGGCCGCCGCCGCGGGTCGGGAAGTCGTCCGGCACCGGGTCGGGGCCGAACACGATGTCCATGACCTCGGCGCGATGGCGGATCGACATCGGCACCACCAGGGTCCACGCCAGCAGCCGGCGTTGCCATGCGCGCGGCACGGTCATGGCCCGGAACACCGGCGAGATCTCCCTGGGCGGATGTGTCAGCGGCGCGATCAGGGCCAGGCCGCCGACGCGTTCCGGGTGCCGGATCGCCAGCGCCAGCGCAATCGCGCCGCCCAGCGAATGGCCTACCACCAGCGGACGTTCCAGGCCCAGCTTGTCGCACAGCGCGGCCAGCGCGTCGGCCTGCGCGGGCAGGTCGGCGGCGCTGCCGGGCGTACGGGTGGAATGGCCGGCGCCGGGGCGGTCGACAGCGATGACGCGGAAGCTCTCGGCCAGCGGCGCGATCATGCCGTAGCCGAAGTTCTCGAGCTGGCCCGACAGGCCATGCACCAGCAGCAGCGCCGGGCCTTGCCCGCGCTCCACCACATGCAGCCGCGCGCCGGGCACGTCGACAAAGCGGCCCGGCGGCGGCATCGCGGCTTCGATGCGGCGTGCGGTACGCCAGGTGTACAGCCATAGCGCGGCGCCGGACAGCAGAATCAGCGCCAGCAGCACGGCCAGGACGATCAGCGCAACAGTCATGGCTGCACCTCGCGCGCGGCGACGGCAGCAACCGTGCTGGCGCCCGTTGCCTCCGGCGCGTTGCGCGGCTCGCGCAGCGCCGGTGGCGCGCCGAACTGCAGCACGCCATCGGCGATGCGTCCATACCGTATCGTCAGCAGGTCTTTCAGGTAGTTCTGGTGCACACGCCACGGCTTGCGGTCGCCCTGGCGCGGCAGCACGCCGGCGGCGCGCTGCACATAGCCCGAGGTGAAGTCCAGGAACGGCGTCGGCTGCACCGCCGCGGGCGCGCGCGGCACGGCAATGCGGTGGCCATGGCGGTCCATGTGGCGCAGCAGGCGGCAGACGTACTCGGCGGTCAGGTCGGCCTTGAGCGTCCACGAGGCATTGGTGTAGCCGAATGCCAGCACCAGGTTGGGCACGTCGCTGAGCATCATGCCCTTGTAGGCCAGGCATTCGGCGGGGCGGCGCGGCTGGCCGTCGACCGTGAGCGCAATGTCGCCCAGCATGTTCAGCTTCAGCCCGGTGGCCGTCACCACGATATCGGCGTCGAGCGACTTGCCGCTGGCCAGCTCGATGCCATGTTCGGTGAAGCGCTTGATGGTGTCGGTCAGCACCGAGGCGCGGCCCTCGCGCAGGGCGCGGAACAGGTCGCCGTCGGGTACCAGGCACAGGCGCTGGTCCCAGGGCTTGTAGCGCGGCGTGAAATGCGTCGCCACGTCGAAGTCCGCCGGCAACTGCGCCGCGGCCATGCCGACCAGGCGCGCCTTGACGCGTTCCGGCCGGCGCCGTGCCAGCTGGAAGAAGGTCATGCCGAGCAGCACGTTCTTCCAGCGTGTGGCGGTGTAGGCCAGCCGCTCCGGCAGCACGCGCCGCAGGGTGCGCGCAATGGCGTCCTCCCCGGGGCGCGTCACGATATAAGTGGGCGAGCGCTGCAGCATGGTCACGTGCGCCGCGCGGGCGGCCATCGCCGGCACCAGCGTGACCGCGGTGGCGCCGCTGCCGATCACCACCACGCGCTTGCCGGCGTAGTCGAGCGACTCGTCCCAGAACTGCGGGTGCACGATGCGGCCGCGAAAACGGTCCTCGCCGTCGAACGCGGGACGATGCCCCTCGGCATAGCTGTAGTAGCCGGCGCAGACATAGAGCAGGCGCGCACGCACGCGCACCCGGCTGCCGTCGGCGCCGCGTTCGGCTTCGACGGTCCAGCACGCGTCGGCGCTGTCCCATGCCGCGCCGACCACGCGGTGGCCGAAGCGGATCTGGCGCGTGATGCCGGCTTCCGCGGCGGTCTCGCGGATATAGGCGCGGATCGACGGGCCGTCGGCGATGGCCCTGGCGCCGCGCCAAGGCTTGAAGCGGTAGCCCAGGGTGTACATGTCCGAGTCCGAGCGGATGCCGGGGTAGCGGAACAGGTCCCAGGTGCCGCCGATGGCGTCGCGCGCCTCGAGGATGGCGTAGCGCTTGCCGGGGCAGCGCCGTTGCAGCTGGCGCGCCGCGCCGATGCCGGACAGGCCGGCGCCCACGATCAGCACATCGAGAACTGCGTCATCGGAACTGGCATCGCGCATGGCAGGCATCCGGTCAGTGACACTTCTGACAACATAGATTGTCAGAAGCGACCAGGCAAGTTTTCTGACCATAGGGAATGCCATAATGGCGCGCATGACCCCCGAGCTGACTCCCACGCGCCGCTATCGTGGCGCCGAAGCCGAAGAGCGCCGTGCCCAGCGCCGCGCGCAACTGATTGCCGCGGCCGTGCAGGTCTACGGCGAGCGCGGTTACCAGAACGCCACGGTCAAGGCCGTGTGCGAGGCCGCGGGCCTGACCGAGCGCTATTTCTACGAGTCATTCGCCAACAGCGAGGCCTTGCTGCTGGCATCGTTTCAAACGGTGACCCATCGCTTGCTGCACACCCTGGTGCAGGCGGGCGAGGCCGCCGGCCACGACGGCGCGCAACGGGCGCTGGCGATGTTGCGCGCCTATTTCGGCGCGCTGCAGCGCGAACCGCGCTCGGCGCGGGTGTTCCTGGTGGAAATCCGTGGCGTCAGCAAGCTGGTCGACGGCGCGCTGGCCGATTCGCTGGATGAATTTGGCGGGCTGCTGGCGCAGGCGCTGCTGCCGCCGGGACGCGAGCGTGATCCACTGCTGACGGCGGGCGTGGCGGGCGGCGTGGTCCACCTTGCCGTGCGCTGGATCCGCCACGGCTACAGCCCCGATGTCGACGTGGTCGCGCGCACCGCGCTGCAGCTGGCGCTGGTGCTGGCGCACGAGCCCGAGCCAGCGCCCGAGCCGGCCGCGGCTACAGCTGCGGCGCCGGGGTTTTCTCCCTGAACTCGCACAGCGTTTCGATCGCGCAGTGCCAGCATTCCGGCTTGCGCGCCTTGCACACGTAGCGGCCGTGCAGGATCAGCCAGTGATGGGCGTCGTGCAGGAATTCATGCGGCACGCACTTGAGCAGCTTCTGCTCGACGATGTCGACGTTCTTGCCCGGCGCCAGGCCGGTGCGGTTGGAGACGCGGAAGATATGCGTGTCGACCGCGATGGTGGGCTGGCCGAACGCGGTGTTGAGCACCACGTTGGCGGTCTTGCGGCCCACGCCCGGCAGCGCTTCCAGCGCTTCACGCTCTGCCGGCACCTTGCCGCCATGGCGTTCGACCAGGATGCGGCAGGTCTCGATCACATGCCTGGCCTTGGTCTTGTACAGGCCGATGGTCTTGATGTATTCGCTCAGGCCGGCTTCGCCCAGCTCCAGCATCTGCCGCGGCGTATGCGCGACCGGGAACAGGCGGCGCGTGGCCTTGTTCACGCCAACGTCGGTGGCCTGCGCCGACAGCAGCACGGCGATCAGCAGCTCGAATGGCGAGCTGTACTCCAGTTCCGTGGTCGGAGCCGGATTGACTTCGCGCAGCGTCTCGAAGATGGCACGGCACTTGGCAGCGTTCATGATTCTTTCTTCGGGTCGTTGGCCGGGTCGTGCGCGGGATGGGGATCTTCCTGCCGCGGTGTCAGCCCGGCGCGCGCGCGCCGCGCTTCGGCGGCATCGATCTGCGCCTGCACCGCGGCCGACACGTTGTCGGTATTGCGCGGCCGCGCGGCCTGCTGCTTCTGCCGCGCGCGTTCGATCGCGGCCTGGATGATGGCGCGCTTGCGTTCCTGCGCGGCGCGCTCGGCGTCGTTCTCGGGCGCTTCGGCCTGCACCGCGGCGAGCTTGGCGGCGGCCTTGGCGGCCAGGCGCGCATCGTTTTCCTCGCGCTCGCGCACCAGCCGCGCGTTGCGCGCCAGGTAGCGCGCCTGCGCGGCATCGGCCTGCGCCTGCGACCACGCGTCCCAGCCGGTGCGCGTGCCGGTGACGGGGACCATGTCGATGCAGTCGACCGGGCAGGGCGGCACGCACAGGTCGCAACCGGTGCACAGCTCGGGGATCACGGTATGCATCTGCTTGGCGGCGCCGGCGATGGCGTCGACCGGGCAGGCCTGGATGCAAAGGGTGCAGCCGATGCAAAGGCTCTCGTCGATGCGGGCGACGGCGCGCGGCTGCTCGGTGCCGCGTTCGGGATCGAGCGGCAGGGGCTCGGTGCCCAGCAGCGCGGCCAGGCGCGCGATCCCCTGTGCGCCGCCCGGCGGGCAACGGTTGCAGGCAGCCTCGCCGCTGGCCATGGCCTCGGCGTAGGGGCGGCAGCCGCTGAAGCCGCACTTGGTGCACTGGGTCTGCGGCAGCAGCGCCTCGAGACGGTCGGCGAGGGACTTGACGGCGGGATTCACGACAACGGACAGCAATTCAGGGGACAAGAGCAGGGTCAAAATAGCGCGCCAGCAGCCACACCAGCGCGGCGCGGCCACGGGCAAAGCACGATATTTGCGCAATGCTGTGAGCGGTTGGCGACATAACGGCGGCCTTGCGGGGGCGGACAATGTGCTGGCGGCCCCTGCGGCACCGGGGTCTCTGCGGACCCTGCGGTTTTCGCGCCGCAAGGATTATCCCCGATTTCGCCGGCGGACAGAAACGGCGATGATGCGCGTCGCGCGGCCGGATTGCCGCATTCCGGCCTGTGCCATAATCCGCGCAACGATCGACCACACCCCATGTCAACAGAGCCCAAGACCAAACGCGACCCGGAAGGGACGCGCCGACGCATCCTCGCTGCGGCCACCGAGGAATTCGCCAAGGGTGGTCTGGCCGGCGCCCGCGTCGACCAGATTGCCCGGCGCGCGGAGACCAACGAGCGCATGCTGTATTACTACTACGGCAGCAAGGAGGGCCTGTTCCTGGCGGTGCTCGAGAAGCAATACGCAAACTTCCGCGCCGCCGAAGAGCAACTGCACCTGGTCGACGAAGACCCCGTCGAGGGCGTGCGCACGCTGGCCCGCTTCGTCTGGGACTGGTACTACGAGCACCCCGAATTCATCCGCCTGGTCAACAGCGAGAACCTGCACGAGGCGCGCCACCTGAAGAAGTCCGCGCAGCTGCAGCAGCTGATCAACCCGGTGGTCGACGTGCTTGCCGACGTGATCCGGCGCGGCCAGCAGCAGGGATTGTTCCGCGACCATATCGACGTGCCGCAGTTCTACCTGACGATTTCCGCGCTGGGCTACTACGTGCTGTCGAACCGCTACACCATCAGCGCCGTGATCGGCCGCGACGTGGCATCGCAGCAGGAGCACGAGCGCTTTGCCGAACTGCACACGGACATGCTGCTGAGCTACCTGAAGAAGCCCTGAGGCGCCGGCGGCGCCGCCCAGACAGTAACGCCCGCTTGCGCGGGCGTTTTTTACTTGCTGGCCACGGCCACCGGGGCCTGGTGGTACTTGCGGATAAAGTCGCGCAGCTGCGGGTAGATGTCCTCGCGCCAGCGCCGGCCCGAGAAGATCCCGTAGTGGCCGCAACGCTCGGCGTTCAGGTGCTGCTTGCGGTTTTTCGGGATGCCGGCGCACAGGTCGTGCGCGGCGGCGGTCTGGCCTGCGCCGGAGATGTCGTCGAGCTCGCCCTCGATGGTCATCAGCGCCGTGCTCTTGATGTCCTGCGGGCGCACGGGCTTGCCGTCGATGGCCCAGGTGCCGTTGGCCAGGCGGAATTCCTGGAACACCTCGCGGATGGTGTCGAGGTAATACTCGGCGGCCATGTCGAGCACCGCGTTGTATTCGTCGTAGAAGCGCACGTGCGCCTCGGCGTCGTCGGCATCGCCCTCGACCAGGCTCAGGTAGTAGTCATAGTGCGAGGACAGGTGCCGGTCCGGGTTCATCGCGACAAAGCCGGCATGCTGCAGGAAGCCCGGGTAGACGCGGCGGCCGTGGCCGGGGTAGTTGGCCGGCACGGTGTAGATGACGTTGTTCTCGAACCACTCGTAGGACTTGTTGGTCGCCAGCGAGTTGACCGCGGTCGGGCTTTTGCGGGCGTCGATCGGGCCGCCCATCATGGTCATGGTGCGCGGCGTCTTCTCGCCGGCGGACGCCATCAGCGAAATCGCCGCCAGCACCGGTACCGTGGGCTGGCATACCGAGATCACGTGCAGGTTCTCGGCGCCGATATGGCGGATGAATTCCTGGATGTAGTAGATGTAGTCCGACAGGTGGAAGGCGCCGTCCTCGACCGGCACCATGCGCGCATCGATCCAGTCGGTGACGTAGACCTTGTGGTCCTGCAGCAGCGTGCGCACCGTGTCGCGCAGCAGCGTGGCGTGGTGGCCCGACAGCGGCGCGGCCACCAGCACCACCGGCTCGTCCTTGAGCAGCTTGATGGTTTCCGGATCGTCGGCATAGCGCTTGAAGCGCAGCAGCTTGCAGAAGGGCTTTTCCAGCACGGTCTGTTCGACGATGGGGATGTCGCGCCCGTTGGAGCGCACCGACTTGATATCGAACGCCGGTTTTTCGTATTCCTTGCCAAGCCGGTACAGCAGTTCGTAGCCGGCGGCCAGGCGGGGCGCGCCAGGTACCAGCGACATCGGGCTGAGGGGGTTGGTGAAGGTCTTGGCGGTCGCCTGGGCCCACGCGGTCAGCGGGTGCAGGATCGAGCGCTGGAACTCATGCAATTGATAGAGCATGCCGTTTCTGCCTGGTCTTACTGAGGATGCGTACCACCAAGTAACAATGTACTGACAATACACCTGGGATCGTGTGGCGCCGATTATGCCTGAATCGAACGACCGTGCTAACGATCTTGCTTTGCAGCATATACCTTAAAGTACTTCCCTATGCGCGGAACACAATAAGGCATTGGCCTGATTTTTCGATGACAACCTCCTACAACATCGCAAACAAATGCAAAAAGCGGCCGAAGCCGCTTTTTTTCTACGGTTTTGTGATGCCCACGCCAGTTGCCGTCCGTTGCGGCGCGGCAACTGGCAACGGTGTTACATCACGGCCGCGATCGCGTCGACCACCGCATCGATGTTGCGGCTGTTCAGCGCCGCAACGCAGATGCGGCCGGTGCTGACGGCGTAGATGCCGTGCTCGTTGCGCAGGCGGTCCACCTGGGCCGAGGTCAGTCCCGAGTACGAGAACATGCCGCGCTGGGCCTTGACGAAGGAGAAGTCGCCCGGCACGCCCTTGGCGGCCAGCTTGTCGACCAGCGCATGGCGCATCAGCTTGATGCGGTCGCGCATTTCGGCCAGTTCTTCTTCCCACATGGCGCGCAGTTCCGGGCTGTTCAGCACGGTCGCGACCACGGTGCCGCCGTGGGTCGGCGGGTTGGAATAGTTGGTGCGGATCACGCGCTTGACCTGCGACATCACGCGCTGCGCTTCTTCCTTGCCGGTGGTGACGATCGACAGTGCGCCGACGCGCTCGCCGTACAGCGAGAAGCTCTTCGAGAACGAGCTCGACACGAAGAACGGCAGGCCGGAATCGGCAAACAGGCGCACCGCGGCACCGTCGGCATCGATGCCGTCGGCAAAGCCCTGGTAGGCCATGTCCAGGAAGGGGATCAGGTTGCGTTCCTTGACCAGTTCCACCACCTGCTGCCACTGCTCGGGCGACAGGTCGACGCCGGTCGGGTTGTGGCAGCAGGCGTGCAGCACGACGATGGTGTTGGCGGGGAACGACTTCAGCGATTCCACCATGCCGGCGAAGTTCAGGCCGTGGCTCGGGGCGTCGTAGTAGGCATAGTTGACCACCGGGAAGCCGGCGGATTCGAACAGCGCGCGGTGGTTTTCCCAGCTCGGGTCGCTGATGGCGACCTTGGCGTCCGGGTACAGGCGTTTCAGGAAGTCGGCGCCGATCTTCAGCGCGCCGGTGCCGCCAAGTGCCTGGGCCGTCACCACGCGGCCTTCCGTGATCAGCGGCGATTCCTTGCCGAACAGCAGCGTCTGCACCGCCTGGTCATAGGCCGCGATGCCTTCGATCGGCAGGTAGCCGCGCGGGGTGGCGGTGGTCAGACGGGCTTTTTCTGCCTCCTGGACGGCGCGCAGCAGGGGGATTTTCCCTTCGTCGGTGAAGTACACGCCAACGCCCAGGTTGACCTTGGTCGCGCGGGTGTCGGCATTGAAGGCTTCGTTGAGGCCCAGGATCGGGTCGCGCGGGGCCATCTCGACGGCAGAAAACAAACTCATTTGGAATCTCGTGGTCGGCTATGTGAAAAACGGAAGGCGTAGAATGCTCCGTACTGCGCTGGAGGCTGGCAGGCCCGGCCGCGCTCTTCTTGGCTTGAAGCGGGGGCTGACAACCCCAAGATTCTAGCGTAATCCGCCCGTTTTCCTCAGGTATTTCCCTAGTCACGCCCCTATGACGAACCTTGCCGAAGCCGCGCCGGCCCTGGACGAAGACAAATTCGTCACATTTCCCGGTTCCCCGTTCCAGCTGTACCAGCCGTTCCCGCCCGCCGGCGACCAGCCCGAGGCAATCCGGCAGCTGGTGGAGGGGGTGGAAGACGGCCTGTCGTTCCAGACCCTGCTGGGCGTCACCGGTTCGGGCAAGACCTTCACCATGGCGAACGTGATCGCGCGCATGGGACGGCCGGCCATCGTGTTCGCGCCCAACAAGACGCTGGCGGCGCAGCTCTACGCGGAATTCCGCGAGTTCTTCCCGCGCAATGCCGTCGAGTACTTCGTCAGCTACTACGACTACTACCAGCCCGAGGCCTACGTCCCGCAGCGCGACCTGTTTATCGAGAAGGACTCGTCGATCAACGAGCATATCGAGCAGATGCGGCTGTCGGCGACCAAGAGCCTGCTGGAGCGCCGCGACACCGTCATCGTCGCGACCGTGTCGGCGATCTACGGGATCGGCAACCCGACCGAATACCACCAGATGATCCTGACGCTGCGGGCCGGCGACAAGATCAGCCAGCGCGACGTGATCGCGCGCCTGATCGCGATGCAGTACACCCGCAACGAGACCGACTTCCAGCGCGGCACCTTCCGCGTGCGCGGCGACACCATCGACATCTTCCCGGCGGAGCATGCCGAAATGGCGGTGCGGCTGGAGATGTTCGACGACGAAGTCGAGTCGCTGCATTTCTTCGATCCGCTGACGGGGCGGGTGCGGCAGAAGATCCCGCGCTTCACGGTCTACCCGTCGAGCCACTACGTGACCCCGCGCGAGACCGTGCTGCGCGCGATCGAGGCGATCAAGGACGAACTGCGCGAGCGGCTCGAGTTCTTCCACAAGGAAAACCGCCTGGTGGAAGCGCAGCGGCTCGAGCAGCGCACCCGCTTCGACCTCGAGATGCTGTCCGAGCTGGGCTTCTGCAAGGGCATCGAGAACTATTCGCGGCACCTCTCCGGCGCGCGTCCCGGCGACCCGCCGCCGACGCTGGTCGACTACCTGCCGCCCGACGCCCTGATGTTCCTGGACGAATCGCACGTGCTGATCGGCCAGCTCAACGGCATGTACAACGGCGACCGCGCGCGCAAGACCACGCTGGTGGAGTACGGCTTCCGGCTGCCGTCGGCGCTGGACAACCGGCCGCTCAAGTTCGACGAGTTCGAGCGCAAGATGCGCCAGGTGATGTTCGTCACGGCCACGCCGGCGCAGTTCGAGCGGGAGCACGCCGGCCAGGTGGTGGAGCAGGTGGTTCGCCCGACCGGCCTGGTCGACCCGGTCATCATGGTGCGCCCCGCGACCACGCAGGTGGATGACCTGCTGTCCGAGATCCACGCACGCGTCGGCGCCGGCGAACGCGTGCTGGTGACCACGCTGACCAAGCGCATGGCCGAGCAGCTGACCGAGTTCCTGACCGAGAACGGCGTCAAGGTGCGCTACCTGCACTCGGATATCGACACCGTCGAGCGCGTCGAGATCATCCGCGACCTGCGCCTGGGCACCTTCGACGTGCTGGTCGGCATCAACCTGCTGCGCGAGGGGCTGGACATCCCCGAGGTCTCGCTGGTGGCGATCCTCGACGCGGACAAGGAAGGCTTCCTGCGCGCCGAGCGCTCGCTGATCCAGACCATCGGCCGCGCTGCGCGCAACGTCAACGGCACCGCCATCCTGTACGCGGACCGCATGACCGACTCGATGAAGAAGGCCATCGACGAGACCGAGCGCCGCCGTGCCAAGCAGATCGCCTTCAACGAAGCCAACGGCATCACGCCGCGCGGCGTGGTCAAGCGCATCAAGGACATTATCGACGGCGTCTACAACGTCAGCGACGCCCGGGCCGAGCTGCAGGCGGCGCAGGAGCAGGCGCGCTATGAGGAGATGAGCGAAAAACAGGTCTCCAAGGAGATCAAGCGGCTGGAGAAGCTCATGCTCGAGCATGCGCGCAACCTGGAGTTCGAACAGGCGGCGCAGGTGCGCGACCAGCTGGCCAAGCTCAAGGCGCAGGTGTTCGGCGCGAGCGGCGAGGGCGCGCTGCCGCCTGCCTGATACGCCGCAACGCCGGGCGCGCGTCGCCTATAGTGAAATCCTCGGCGGCGCCAGCGCGGGGCAGGGCCACTGACCGCTGCGAAGGAGGCACGATGGAACGCCAGTTTGAATACGGCGGCTACGCGGTGGTGGTCACGGCGGTCCCGAATGCCGCCGGCGGCTTTGCCGCGCAGATGCGCATCGCCGACGCGTTCGGCGAACCGACCGGCCCGAGCTTCGAGGCAATCGCCGGCGACGCGCCCACCCCTGAGGCCGCCATCGCCATGGCGGAGGCCGGCGCCATGCGTGCGATCGACGCGGGCGAGGTCAGCTAGCGCGCCGGCGGGTACCCCCATTTCCCGTGGAGAAACCACAATGACCGACATCGGCGAATGGAAGAAGAAGGTCTATGAGACCCACGAAGTGCAAGTGCAGGTCAGGCAGCGTTCACAGAGCGAATGGTCGTACACGGTGCGCGTCTGCCGCCCCGGCACCAACATCCGGGCCGCCGGCACGCTGACCGACAGCTCGCGCATCACCGACCACTACAAGTCGGCCGAGGCCGCGCAAGTGGCCGGGTTTGCGCACGGCGAACGGCTGGCCAAGCAGCTCGCCTAGCGCCGCGCGCCGCCCAGCGCTGCGACACGCCGGGCCGGCGGCAAGGGCGGCAGGTAGAATCGCGCCTCCATGCCATCTTGCCAAGCCTTGATCCGATGAAGCCATATGCCATCCTGATGTGTTGCATGGGGAATATCTGCCGTTCCCCCACGGCGGAGGGCGTGCTGCGCGCCAAGCTCGACGCCGCCGGGCTCGCGCCGCTGGTGGAGCTGGATTCGGCGGGCACGCATGAATACCACCTCGGCCGCGCCCCCGATCCACGCACCCAGCGCCATGCGCTGCAGCGCGGCTATGACCTGTCGGCGCTGCGCGCGCGCAAGGTCGGCGTGCCGGACTTCGACCGCTTCGACCTGATCCTGGCGATGGACCGCGAGAACCTGGCCGGCCTGCTGCGGCTGCGCCCGGATGCCGGCGACAAGGTGCGGCTGCTGATGAGCTTCGCCACCCGCCACGATGCCGACGAGGTGCCGGACCCGTATTACGGCGAAGGCGATGGCTTCGAGCGCGTGCTCGACTATATCGAAGATGCCTGCGACGGCCTGGTGGCCGAGCTGCGCCAGCGTCTGCAGCCGGCCGGCTGAGCCGGGCCGCTGCGCAGTCTTTCCCGGCCCCGCCGCGGCGTCCTGCGCCCGCGGCCGGCGGCCCGCTCCCGACGAGAATCCATGCTTCGCAAACTGTTCCGCAAATGGCGCGAGTCGCGCAATGCCAGCCTGCAGCTCGACGCCATCCTGAGTGCGGCCGATCCGCAGGCGCCGCTGGCCGAGCGCAACGGCTGGCTGATCGAACTGGCCTTCTGGATCCGTCGCGACGGCGGCCTTGGCGCCGATGCCGACAGCCAGGAAGACGGCGCGCCGCGCCGCCATCCGGAGCACGTGCGCCTGCGCTACCTGCTGCAGGTGCTGGAGCGGCACCCGGACTGGGCCGCGCGCTTTGCGCGGACGGTGCGCAGCCTGCTGCGCGAGAACGACCCCACCGGCCTGTTCTGCGATACCGGCGTGGCACAGCATCCCGGCTTCGTCAGCGAAATGGTGAGCCGGCTCCAGAGCCGCTTCTTGCCGCCGCCGCCGAACCGCAGCGACATGGCGGCGCTGTTTGCGCTGGTGTTCGTCGGCGACGAGGACGCAGACTGGGTCGAGGCCATCGACGATGCGCTGATGGCGCGGCTGGCGCGCGTGCTCGAAAGCGGCCGCGCCGACGGCGAGGAAGCGGGCCTGGCGCGCTATCGCGAGGCGTTGGGCCAGACCCTGGCCACCAGCATCGCGGTGCTGGTCAGCCAGGTGCGCGCCACCGGGCTGAGCCAGGCGATACGCTCGCGGCTGGCGGGGCGTGTCGAGGACACCCCGTTTTTTCGCCTGGACGAGGCCATCCAGGCCTTGCGCGAGGACGGCCTGCGCCGCGACGACAACAGCTTCGGCCATCGCCTGAACTACTTCCGCGCGCTGCTCGACGGCTGCCACGCCGCCGCGCGCCAGGTGTACGAGGACCTGGAGGAAAACGGCGTGTCGGTCGAGGTGGTGTTCCAGATCGAGCGCATGAAGGTGCAGCTCAGCCGCATCGAGCTGCTGCTGGCGGCGTGGGTCGAGCCCGGCCGTCCCGGCATGCCGGCGCACCTGGTGGCCGAGCTGATCCGCTCGACCCAGGCGCGGCGCAGCATTGCGCATCTGGCGGGGACCTCGTTCGCGCAGCTGGCGCGCAAGGTGGTGGAGCGCTCGGCCGAGACCGGCGAACACTACATCACGCGCGACCGCCGCGAATATGCCGAGCTGGTGCGCGCCGCGGCGGGCGGCGGCCTGGTTTCGGTGGCCACGGTGTACCTCAAGTTCCTGATCTACGGGCTGCACCTGGACAAGTTCAGCGAAGGCGTGCTGGCCTCGCTCAACTATGCCGGCAGCTTCCTCGCCATCCATTTCGCCCACTTCACGCTGGCGACCAAGCAGCCGGCCATGACCGGGCCCGCGCTGGCGCACCGGCTCGATAACGCGGGGCGGCCGGAGGGGCGCGAGATCTTTGTCGACGACACCGTCGCCATGATCCGCTCCAACGCGGCGGCCATTGCCGGCAACCTGGCGGTGGTGTTCCCGGTGGCGCTGGGCGTGCAGTGGCTGGCGCACAGGTTGCTGGGTGCCAACCTGATCACGCCGGCCAAGGCGATCGCCACCATCGAGTCCTTTTCGATCCTGGGACCGACGCCGCTGTATGCGGCCTTCACCGGCGTGCTGCTGTGGCTGTCGAGCCTGTTCGCGGGCTGGGCGGACAACTGGTTCGCGCTGCACCGCGTGCACGACGTGATGGCTTACCACCGGCGCTTGCAGTATGTGCTGGGCGCACGCGGCGCCACCCGGGTGGCGGACTTCTGGAAACGCAACCTGTCGGGCATCGTCGCCAACGTGTCGCTGGGGCTGCTGCTGGGGCTGGGGCCGGAGATCCTGAGTTTCTTCGGCCCGCATATGGAAGTGCGCCATGTGACGCTGTCGACCGGGTCGGTGGGCGCGGCGATCGGCGTGCTGGGGTGGGATGCGCTGCGCATGCCCGCGCTGTGGCTGGCGGTGGCGGGCATTGCGCTGATGGGCATGCTGAACGTGGCGGTCAGCTTTGCGCTCGCATTCAATATGGCGCTGCGGTCACGCAATTTGCGGCGCATCGATCGCGCCGAGCTGAGCGCGGCCGTGCGGCGGCGCATCCTGAAGCAGCCGTTGTCGCTGCTGGTGCCGCCGCGCGCGGCACCCGCGCACGCGGCCGCAGGCGGGCGCCAGGCCTGAGGAGGGCGGTGGTGCGGTGCGGCAGGGGTAGTTGACTGAATTAGTCGGGTACCTTTATACTTGACGGAAACGATCAAGTATTCGCTTCACCCCCACGCTTCACCCCAGAGCCCTGCACCATGAGACTGACCACCAAAGGCCGCTTCGCGGTCACTGCGATGATCGACCTGGCCATGCGCCAGGACCAGGGACCGGTCACGCTCGCCGGCATCAGCCAGCGGCAGAAGATCTCGCTGTCGTACCTGGAGCAGCTGTTCGGCAAGCTGCGCCGGCACGAGATCGTCGAAAGCGTGCGCGGCCCGGGCGGCGGCTACAGCCTGGCGCGCAAGGCCGAGGACGTCACCGTGGCGGACATCATCATCGCCGTGGACGAGCCGCTGGATGCCACCCAGTGCGGCGGCAAGGGCAATTGTAACGGAGATGACGGCTCGGGGCGCTGCATGACCCACGAACTGTGGGCCACGCTGAACCAGAAGATGGTCGAGTACCTCGATTCCGTTTCCCTCAAGAACCTGGTGGACCAGCAGCGCGAGCGCCAGCCCGCCGTGCTGCACGACATGCGCGAAGACGCCGCGCAGCCGGTCGCCGCAGCGCGCGGCAAGGCCGACAAGCAGGAAAAGCCGGTCCGGGCCAGAATGGTGAATTCAGTTTTCAGCCTGGCGCAGTCCTGAGCGCGCCGGCAAGACAGCAACACAGCGATCAGCGGTCCCTTACAAGGCAGTCATAACGATGAGCACCCCACATTTCCCCATCTACATGGATTACTCGGCCACCACGCCGGTGGACCCGCGCGTGGCGGACAAGATGATTCCGTACCTGCGCGAGCAGTTCGGCAATCCCGCCTCGCGCAGCCATGCGTACGGCTGGGACGCGGAGCGCGCGGTGGAAGAGGCGCGCGAGCAGGTGGCCGCACTGGTCGGCGCCGACCCGCGCGAGATCGTGTGGACCTCGGGGGCGACCGAATCGGACAACCTGGCGATCAAGGGCGCCGCGAACTTCTATTCGGGCAAGGGCAAGCACATCATCACCGTGAAGACCGAGCACAAGGCCGTGCTCGACACCACGCGCGAGCTGGAGCGCCAGGGCTTTGAAGTGACCTACCTGGACGTGAAGGACAACGGCCTGCTCGACATGGAGGTGTTCAAGCAGGCGCTGCGCCCGGACACCATCCTGGTGTCGGTGATGCTGGTCAACAACGAGATCGGCGTGATCCAGGATGTGGAGCAGATCGGCGAGATCTGCCGCGAGAAGGGCATTATCTTCCATTGCGACGCCGCGCAGGCGACCGGCAAGGTGGTGATCGACCTGAACCAGCTGAAGTGCGATTTGATGTCGTTCTCGGCCCACAAGACCTACGGCCCCAAGGGCATCGGCGCGCTCTACGTGCGCCGCAAGCCGCGCGTGCGCATCGAGGCGCAGATGCACGGCGGCGGCCACGAGCGCGGCATGCGCTCGGGCACGCTGGCCACGCACCAGATCGTCGGCATGGGCGAAGCCTTCCGCATCGCCCGCGAAGAGATGGCAACCGAAAACGAGCGCATCCGCATGCTGCGCGACCGCCTGTGGAACGGCCTGTCGGACATGGAAGAGGTCTACCTGAACGGTGACCTGGAGCATCGCGTGCCGCACAACCTGAACGTCAGCTTCAACTTCGTCGAAGGCGAGTCGCTGATCATGGCGATCAAGGACGTGGCGGTGTCGTCGGGCTCGGCCTGCACCTCGGCCTCGCTGGAGCCGTCGTATGTGCTGCGCGCGCTGGGCCGCAATGATGAGCTGGCGCACAGCTCGATCCGTTTCACGGTCGGCCGCTTCACCACCGAGCAGGAAATCGACTACACCGTCGAGCTGCTCAAGAGCAAGATCGGCAAGCTGCGCGACCTGTCGCCGCTGTGGGAAATGTTCAAGGACGGCGTCGACCTGAATTCGATCCAGTGGGCCGCGCACTGAGCGCCTGAGCACCCGCGGGATCCCGCCAAAATAACAGCAAGACCCCCGTAAAAGATACGCAAGAGGTAAGCCAAATGTCATACAGCACGAAGGTTCTCGACCACTATGAAAACCCCCGCAACGTCGGTTCGTTCGACAAGAACGACGACGCAGTCGGCACCGGCATGGTCGGCGCCCCGGCTTGCGGCGACGTGATGAAGCTGCAGATCAAGGTCAACGAGGCTGGCGTGATCGAAGACGCCAAGTTCAAGACCTACGGCTGCGGCTCGGCCATCGCCTCGTCGTCGCTGGTGACCGAGTGGGTCAAGGGCAAGACCGTGGACCAGGCGCTGGAGATCAAGAACACCCAGATCGCCGAGGAACTGGCGCTGCCGCCGGTGAAGATCCACTGCTCGATCCTGGCCGAAGACGCGATCAAGGCCGCCGTCGAAGACTACAAGAAGAAGCACGGCGCCGAGCAGAAGGCCGCCTGACCTGTCGCACTGAGCACGGCACCGACGAAGGAACGCAACGATGATCACCATGACCGAGAAGGCCGCCAAGCATGTGGCGCGCTACCTGGAACGCCGCGGCAAGGGCGTGGGCCTGCGCCTGGGCGTCAAGACCACCGGCTGCTCGGGCCTGGCCTACAAGCTGGAATACGTCGACGAACTGCTGCCGGAAGACAACGTGTTCGAATCGCACGGGATCAAGGTCATCGTCGACGCGAAGAGCCTGCCGTATATCGACGGCACCGAACTCGACTACGCGCGCGAAGGGTTGAACGAAGGCTTCCGCTTCAACAATCCCAACGTCAAGGACGAGTGCGGCTGCGGCGAGTCGTTCACGGTCTGACCTACGCCAGCGCAGGCTGACGCCGGCGGGTCCGGTGGAGCGCAGCATCGTCGGCTTCCGCCGGGACGAGGAAGGCCACTGGGTGGCCGAACTCGACTGCGGCCATGGCCAGCATGTGCGGCACGACCCGCCGTGGCAGTCGCGGCCGTGGACGCAGAGCGAGGCGGGCCGCGCCGCCATGATCGGCACGCGGGTGAACTGCCTGAAGTGCGACCGCAACGAGCCGCCGGCCGAGTGGGCCAGCCAGCCCGTGCGGTAGCGGCGGCAGTACGGACGAAGGGCGGCGCGGCCGCTCTTTTTTCTTGGGGAAGCAGTTGAAAGACGATTTTTTTGCGCTGTTCGGCCTGCCGGTGCAGTACGGCGTCGACGAGGCCGCGCTGGACGCGGCCTACCGCACCGTACAGTCGCAGGCGCATCCGGACCGCTTCGCCAAGGCCGGCGATGCCGAGCGCCGCGTGGCGATGCAGTGGGCCGCGCATGCCAACGAAGCCTACCGCACCCTGCGCCAGCCGCTGCGGCGCGCGACCTACCTGCTCAAGCTGCGCGGCATCGACGTGCAGGCGGAGAACAACACCGCCATGTCGCCCGCGTTCCTGATGCAGCAGATGGAATGGCGCGAAGCGCTGCAGGACGCGGTGGAAGCGCGCGACGTGGACCGCCTCGATGCATTGCTGCGCGAGCTGCGCCAGGAGAAGCGCGAGCGCCACGCGGCATTGGGCGCGCTGCTCGATGCCGGCGACAACGACTCGGCCGGCGGCGCGGTGCGGCAACTGATGTTTATCGAGAAGATCGAGCACGATACCAGCGAGGCCATCGACCGGCTGGAAGACTGACCGGCAAGATCGCCGGGGCCATGACACAATGGCGCCCGGCCTGAGAACCGCGCCCATGCCGCCCCGCATGGCGGTTTCCCCTGCCGTACAAGACAGCGAAGAATTACCATGGCACTGCTCCAGATTTCCGAACCCGGCATGTCGCCGGCGCCCCACCAACGCCGCCTGGCGGTCGGCATCGACCTCGGCACCACCAACTCGCTGGTGGCCGCGGTGCGCAGCAGCATTCCCGAAGTGCTGGCCGACGAGCGCGGCCGCGCGCTGCTGCCCTCGGTGGTGCGCTACCTGCCTGACCGTACCGCGCATATCGGCTACCGGGCCCAGGACGAAGCGGTGCGCGACCCCAAGAACACCATCGTCTCGGTCAAGCGCTTCATGGGCCGCGGCCTGCGCGACGTGGCCAATATCGAGCACAGCCCGTACGACTTCGTCGATGCGCCCGGCATGGTGCAGATCAAGACCGCGGCCGGCGTGAAGAGCCCGGTGGAGATCTCGGCCGAGATCCTGGCCACGCTGCGCCAGCGCGCCGAAGACAGCCTGGGCGACGACCTGGTCGGCGCCGTCATCACGGTGCCGGCGTATTTCGACGAGGCCCAGCGCCAGGCGACCAAGGACGCCGCGCGCCTGGCCGGCCTGGAAGTGCTGCGCCTGCTCAACGAGCCCACCGCCGCGGCCATTGCCTACGGCCTCGACAACGCCGCCGAAGGTATCTATGCCGTGTATGACCTCGGCGGCGGCACCTTCGATATCTCGGTGCTCAAGCTCACCCAGGGCGTGTTCGAAGTGCTGGCCACCGGCGGCGATTCGGCGCTGGGCGGCGACGACTTCGACCAGCGCCTGCTGTGCTGGATCGTCGAGCAGGCCAACCTGCAGCCGCTGTCGGCGCAGGACATGCGCCTGCTGATGGTGCGCGCGCGTGCGGCCAAGGAGGCGCTGTCGGAAGCCGACAGCACGGTGATCGACGCGGTGCTGGAGTCCGGCGAGATCGTGCACCTGACGCTGACCGACGAAACCTTCGAGCAGATCACCGCCCACCTGGTGCAGAAGACGCTGGCTCCGGTGCGCAAGGCGCTGCGCGATGCCGGCGTGGGCGCCGACGAGGTCAAGGGCGTGGTGCTGGTCGGCGGCGCCACGCGCATGCCGTCGATCCGCAAGGCGGTCGGCGATTTCTTCGGCCAGACTCCGCTCACCAACCTCGATCCGGACCGCGTGGTGGCGCTGGGCGCCGCCATGCAGGCCAACCTGCTGGCCGGCAACCATGCCCCGGGGGAAGACTGGCTGCTGCTCGACGTGATCCCGCTGTCGCTGGGCGTCGAGACCATGGGCGGCCTGGTCGAGAAGATCATCCCGCGCAACAGCACCATCCCGGTGGCGCGCGCGCAGGAGTTCACCACCTTCAAGGACGGCCAGACCGCGATGGCGATCCACGTGCTGCAGGGCGAGCGCGAGCTGGCCAGCGACTGCCGTTCGCTGGCGCGCTTCGAGCTGCGCGGTATCCCGCCGATGGTGGCCGGCGCGGCGCGCATCCGCGTGACCTACCAGGTGGATGCCGACGGGCTGCTGTCCGTGACCGCGCGCGAGACGCATTCGGGCGTGGAAGCCTCGGTCACGGTCAAGCCGTCGTACGGCCTGGCCGACGACGATATCGCACGCATGCTGCAGGACAGCTTCCGCGAGGCCGAGCACGACATGAAGAGCCGCGCGCTGGCCGAGGAACGGGTCGAGGCCGACCGCCTGGTCGAGGCCACCGAGCGTGCGCTGCAGACCGATGGCGACCTGCTGTCGGCCGAGGAGCGCGCACAGGTCGAAGCGCTGATCGCCGGCGTGCGCGAGATCGCCCGGGGTGAAGACCACCTGGCGATCCGCGCCACGGTGGAAAAACTGTCGCACGGCACCGACGAATTCGCCGCCCGCCGCATGGACCGCTCGATCAAGAGCGCACTGGCGGGGCGCAAGGTACAGGAGCTGGGCTGATCACCGCGCCTGCACCGCACTACAGAACCCAGGAAACGACATGCCACAGATCATTGTTTTGCCCCACGTCGAATACTGCCCGGAAGGGAAGGTGATCGAAGCCGAGAAGGGCGTCAGCGTCCTCGACTCCCTGCTTTCCCACGGGATCGATCTCGAGCACGCGTGCGAGAAATCCTGTGCCTGCACCACTTGCCATGTGATCGTGCGCGAGGGCTTCGACTCGCTCAACGAGGCGGAAGAGAAGGAAGAGGACCTGCTCGACAAGGCCTGGGGCCTGGAGCCCAATTCGCGCCTGTCGTGCCAGGCCATCGTCGACGAGGAAGACCTGACCGTCGAGATTCCCAAGTACACCATCAACCACGCCAAGGAAGGCCACTGAGCGGCCGGCACAGACCCCAGCGGAGAACAAGCCCATGAAGTGGACCGATACCTACGCCATCGCCGAAGCGCTGTACGACAAGTTCCCGGAGGTCGACCCGGCCGGCGTGCGTTTTACCGACCTGCGCCGCTGGGTGCTGGAACTCGACGGCTTTGCCGACGATCCGGCGCGCTCGGGCGAGAAGATCCTGGAGGCGATCCAGCAGGCGTGGATCGAGGAAGCGGAATGAAATCCTAATATTAGGAAGAAACAAAAAGGCCGGCTTGATGCCGGCCTTTTTGTTTTGGAGCTGCTACACGGCCCTGGTCGCCTGCTGGTTTGCTCCCTCTCCCGCAAGCAGGAGAGGGGATCAAACCAGCGACGTTGCAGTGCCTCAGTCTTCCTTGCGCAGGTGCGGGAACAAAATCACGTCACGGATATTCGGGCTATCCGTCAGCAGCATCACCAGGCGGTCGATGCCGATGCCGCAGCCGCCCGTCGGGGGCATGCCGTATTCCAGCGCGCGGATATAGTCGGCGTCGAAGTACATCGCTTCCTCATCGCCGGCGTCCTTCTGCTCGACCTGCTTGCGGAAGCGGTCGGCCTGGTCTTCGGCGTCGTTCAGCTCGGAGAAGCCGTTGGCAATCTCGCGCCCGGTGATAAACAGCTCGAAACGCTCGGTGATGCCCGGCACCGTGTCCGAGGCACGCGCCAGCGGCGAGACCTCGACCGGGTAGTCGACGATAAAGGTCGGCTCCCACAGCTGGCTCTCGGCGGTTTCCTCGAACAGCACCAGCTGCAGCGTGCCCAGCCCGGCATTGAGGAACTGCGGCGCGTTGGTGTTGACGCCGAACTTCTTCAGTTCGGTGCGCAGGAATTCGGCATCGCCGAGCTGCGCGTCGGTGTACTGCGGCGCGAACTTCTGGATCGCCTGGCAGATGGTCAGGCGGTGGAACGGCTTGGACAGGTCCAGCTCCCGGTCCTGGTACGTCAGCACGGCGCTGCCGCGCGCGTCGATCGCGGCCTTGCGGATCAGGTCTTCGGTGAAGTCCATCAGCCAGCGGTAGTCGGTGTAGGCCGCGTAGAACTCCATCATGGTGAACTCGGGGTTGTGGCGCGGGCTCACCCCCTCGTTGCGGAAGTTGCGGTTGATCTCGAACACGCGCTCGAAGCCGCCGACGATCAGA
Source organism: Cupriavidus sp. 207A1 (assembly GCF_057798955.1). Classification (NCBI taxonomy): domain Bacteria; kingdom Pseudomonadati; phylum Pseudomonadota; class Betaproteobacteria; order Burkholderiales; family Burkholderiaceae; genus Cupriavidus; species Cupriavidus sp. 207A1. The sequence goes on from NZ_JBYOJO010000007.1 coordinate 173,623, forward strand.
CGCTTCAGGTACAGCTCGGGCGCGATGCGCAGGAACATCTGCATGTCCAGCGCGTTGTGGTGCGTGATGAACGGCTTGGCCGCGGCGCCGCCCGGGATCGGGTGCAGCATCGGCGTTTCCACTTCCATGAAGCCGGCGTCGGCCATATGGCGGCGCAGCGACGAGATCGCGTCGGTACGGGCGCGGAAGGTGTTGCGCGTTTCCGGCGACACGATCAGGTCGACATAGCGCTGGCGGTACTTCATTTCCTGGTCGGCCAGGCCGTGGAACTTGTCCGGCAGCGGGCGCAGCGACTTGGACAGCAGGCGCAGCTCGCGCACCTGCACCGACAGTTCGCCCTTGTTGGTGCGGAACAGCTCGCCGCGGGCGCTGATGATGTCGCCCAGGTCCCAGTGCTTGAACGCGGCGTAGACCTCTTCGCCGACCTTGTCGCGGGTGATGTAGAACTGGATCTGGCCGCTGCCGTCCTGCACGGTGGCGAAGCTGGCCTTGCCCATCACGCGCTTGAGCATCATGCGGCCGGCGATGGCAACCTCGACCGGCGCGGCCTCGAGCGTGGCCTGTTCGGTGTCGGCGTACTGCGCCTGCAGCGCGGCGGCCTGGTGGGTGGGGCGGAAATCGTTGGGGAAGGCCACGCCTTGCTGGCGCAGCGCGGCCAGTTTCTCGCGCCGCTCCGCGATGATCTTGTTTTCGTCGACGGCGGGCGTGTCGGCGGCGGCCTTGTTCTGCGCCGGGGCCTGGGCGCGGTTCGGTTCGGTCATGATGTCGTGTCGGTCGCGCGCGGTGCCGCGCGCGGGTTCAGTATGGCTTCAGTAGTTGCGGAGATCGTCCAGCTCGGTGCTGCCGAAATCCGGGCGGTGCAGGTAAGCGACGATGCGGCCCGCGGTTTCCTCGGCCGAGGCGAGCTGCTGGTTGGCCTTGAGCTCGCGGAAGCGCTGCACCTGGGCAAAATCGGCATTGCGGATGGTGGCCTGCATGCCGGTATCGATCACGCCCGGCGCCAGCGCCACCGCGCGCACGGTGCGCGGCGCCTCGGCCTGTGCGTATTCGGCGTTGACCGAGCGCATGAACATGTCGAGCCCGGCCTTGCCGGCGCAATAGGCGCTCCAGCCTTCGATCGGGCGCCGTGCCGCGCCGGAGGAGATCGCCAGCACCTTGCGGGGGCAGCCGAACTTCTCGGTGCGCTCCAGGAACGCCGCGGTCATGGTCATCGGCGCCGCCAGGTTGGTCAGCAGGTGCGGCACCAGCGATTTTTCCTGAAGCGCCGCGACCGGCCCGATCGGCTCGACCACGCCGGCGTTCAGGATCAGCGTGGCGCTGGTCGGCGGCAGGTCGAGCGTGTCGAGCACGCTGGCGAGCCAGGTGGCGGCAGGGCCGGCCTGCGACAGGTCCTGCAGGTGCCAGGCCACCGGCACGCCGCTGAGCGTGGCGATGCGCTCCAGCTCGGTGTTGCGGCTGCGCGCGACGCAGATCAGGCGGTTGCCCGGCACCAGCAGGGCGTTGGTCAGTGCCGCGCCCAGCCCGCGCGAGGCGCCGGTGATGATGTACAGGTGATTGGCTTCGCTCATGGTGCCCCGGTCGGAAAGGCCGTCGTGCCGGCAAGGCGCGGGCGGCGGTACAGCGATGGATGGGTTGCTGTGCCGCCGCCGGCCGGCGGCGGGTGCGGTCTCAGAGTCCCTGCTTGAGGCTGGCCTCGATGAACGGGTCCAGGTCGCCGTCCAGCACCTTCTGGGTGTTGGACATTTCCACGTTGGTGCGCAGGTCCTTGATGCGGCTCTGGTCCAGCACGTAGGAGCGGATCTGGTGGCCCCAGCCCACGTCGGTCTTGCCGGCCTCGAGCTTGTCGGCCTCGGCCTGGCGCTTGCGCATCTCGTGCTCGTACAGGCGCGACTTCAGCATCGACATGGCCTCGGCGCGGTTGCGGTGCTGCGAGCGGTCGTTCTGGCACTGCACCACGATCCCGGTCGGGATATGCGTGATCCGCACAGCCGAATCGGTCTTGTTGATGTGCTGGCCGCCCGCGCCCGAAGCGCGGTAGGTATCCACGCGCAGGTCCGCCGGGTTGATCTCGACCTCGAACGAATCGTCCACCTCCGGGTAGACGAACACCGACGAGAACGAGGTATGGCGCCCGCCCGACGAATCGAACGGCGACTTGCGCACCAGGCGGTGCACGCCGGTCTCGGTACGCAGGTAGCCGAATGCGTACTCGCCCTCGATCTTGATGGTCGCGCTCTTGATGCCGGCCACGTCGCCTTCGGACTCTTCCAGCACCTCGGCCTTGAAGCCCTTGCGCTCGCAGTACTTCAGGTACTGGCGCAGCAGCATCGAGGCCCAGTCGCACGCTTCGGTGCCGCCGGCGCCGGCCTGGATGTCGATGAAGGCGTTGGCCTGGTCCATCTCGCCGGCGAACATGCGGCGGAATTCCATGTCGGCCACCACCGCCTCGAAGCCCTTGACGTCGGTCTCGATCGATTCGAGGGTGTCGTCGTCGCCTTCTTCCTTGGCGAGCTCGAACAGCTCTTCCGCACCGACGAGGTCATCGGTGAGCTTGCCCAGGACGCCGACCACGCCCTCGAGCATCTTCTTTTCCTTGCCGAGGTCCTGGGCCCGCTTGGGGTTGTTCCAGACGTCGGGGTCTTCCAGCAGGCCGTTGACTTCGTCCAGCCTTCCTACTTTGACATCGTAGTCAAAGATACCCCCGTAGATCTTCCGTCCGGGAACGGAGATCGGAGATGGCACCGGAGATGGCGTTGAGGCGTTCTGCTTCCATGATGTTCCTGCGCTTCGAAAACCTCGAATTATAGCGGATCGGCGCGGCAGATCGGGGCTTGCGGGCCGCCACGGCGGCGCCCCGAACCGAACGCAACGGCGCCGGCGCGGTCTATCCGGCGGTGCCGGGCGGCGCGCGCGGCGATAATACGGGTCGCAAGCCGCCCCCGGCACAGACCAAGAACAGGACGCATGACGAAAACCAGACATGACATCGAGCCAGGCCGGCGCCGTACGCTGGGCCTGCTGCTGGCGGCCGCGACGGCGGCGATCACGGCCGGCTGCGGCACCACGGGCGGGCCCGTGCCGGACGGCTACTACCGCGTCGAGCGCGGCGACACGCTGTATTCGATCGCGCGCAAGCACCACCGCAGCGTGCGCGACCTGACCCGCTGGAACAGCGATATCACCAGCCCCAGCCAGATCGAGGTGGGCCAGTTGATCCGCGTGCGTCCGCCGGGCGCCGCGGCCGGCAGCGCAACCGCGTCGACCGGCACCGGGCAGGCCGTGACCGATACGCCGCGCGCCGACAGTGCCGCGGCATCCCGGCCGCCGGCCAGCAGCATCCGCTTGCAATGGCCGGCCGACGGTCGCGTCACGGCGGGCTTCTCCCCGCCCGCCAGCAAGGGCCTGAGCATTGCCGTGCCGGCCCACGGCACGGTGCGCGCCGCCGCCGCCGGCCGCGCCATCCACGTCGGCAACCTGCGCGGCTACGGCATGCTGGTGATCGTCAAGCACAACGACGACTGGCTCACCGTGTACGGCAACCTCGACCAGCCGCTGGTCAGCGAGGGCGCGCAGGTGTCGGCGGGGCAGGACGTGGGCCGCATGGGCGCGAGCCCGAGCGAGCTGCACTTCGAGGTGCGCGGCAACGGCAAGCCGGTGAATCCGGCCAGTTACCTGCCGTCGCGCGGCTGAGCCGGGCGCGCCGCGCCCAGGGCACGCTACTGCGCGTGCTCGATCACCAGCTGCACGCGGGTGACGCCGTTGAAGGTGTTGTTGTCGAGCCGGTACGCCACCTGCGCGCTGGCGCCGAGCGAGTCGGCATGGTTGAACCAGATCGCGTCGAAGCGCTGGCTGCCCCGGCCCAGCTGCAGCTTCAGGTGCTTGCCCTTGAGCACGCTCTGGCGCAGCACGTCGAACTCGCCGCAGAAGGTCGGCGCCGGGAAGCCCTGGCCCCACACCTGCTGTTCCAGCAGGGTGACGAACTCCGGGCTGAAGCACTGGTCTTCGATATCGCCATCGGTCTCGATCACGCGCGCCAGCTGGTCGTCGGTCAGCCATTCGCGCCCGACCGCCTCGAAGGCTTCCTGGAACTCGGCAAAGCGCTCGGCCCGCACGGTCAGTCCCGCCGCCATGGCGTGGCCGCCGAACTTGAGCAGCATGCCGGGGTGGCGCTTGGACACCAGGTCGAGCGCATCGCGCAGGTGGAAGCCCGGGATCGAGCGGCCCGAGCCCTTGACGGTGGTGTCGTCGCCCGGGGCGAAGGTAATGGTGGGGCGGTGGAACTTGTCCTTGAGCCGCGAGGCCACGATCCCGATCACGCCCTGGTGCCAGGTATCGTTGAACACGCTGACGGTAAAGCGCGAGGCATCCGCGCCGGCCAGTCCGGCCATGGGCTGCTCCAGGATCCGCAGCGCTTCCTGCTGCATGCCGGCCTCGATGTCGCGCCGCTCGCGGTTCATGCTGTCCAGCTCCTGGGCGATTTCCCAGGCGCGGTTGGCATCGTCGGTCAGCAGGCATTCGATGCCCAGCGACATGTCGGCCAGCCGGCCGGCCGCATTCAGGCGCGGCCCCAGGCCGAAGCCAAGATCGAAGGTATTGGCGCGCGCGGCCTCGCGGCCGGCGGCGCGGAACAGCGCGGCCACGCCGGGCTGCATCCGGCCGGCGCGCATGCGGCGCAGGCCCTGCGCCACCAGGATGCGGTTGTTGGTGTCCAGCTTGACCACGTCGGCCACGGTGCCCAGCGCCACCAGGTCCAGCAGCGTCTGCAGCGGCGGCTGGGTCTGCGGGGTGTAGACGCCGCGGCGGCGCAGCTCGGCGCGCAGCGCCAGCAGCACGTAGAACATCACGCCCACGCCCGCCAGGTTCTTGCTGGGGAATTCGCAGCCCGGCTGGTTCGGGTTGACGATCACCGCGGCCTGCGGCAACTCCGAGCCGGGCAGATGGTGGTCGGTCACCACCACGTCGATGCCCAGCGCATTGGCCGCGGCCACGCCGTCGACGCTGGCGATGCCGTTGTCCACCGTGACGATCACATCCGGATTCTGCCTGGCCGCGAGCGCGACGATCTCCGGCGTCAGGCCATAGCCGTACTCGAAGCGGTTGGGCACGATGTACTCCACCCGCGCGCCCAGCATGCGCAGCCCGCGCACGCCCACCGCGCAGGCGGTGGCGCCGTCGCAGTCATAGTCGGCGACGATCAGCAGGCGCTTGCCGGCGGCGATGGCGTCGGCCAGGTAGGCCGCGGCGTGGTCGATGCCCTTCATGGCCGCGGGCGGCACCAGTTCGGGCAGGTCAGTGGCCAGTTCCGTGGCGCGGGCCACGCCGCGCGCGGCCAGGATGCGCGCCAGGGTCGGGTGCAGGCCGGTGGCGGCCAGCGCGCTGGCGTGTTCGGGGGAATATTGGCGGATGGCGATCCGGGTCATGGGCGGGGCGGCAGTGGGGTGTCGGGAGCGATGGCTTCAGGCGGCAAGGGCGAGGTCGGACAGCAGCGCGCGCCAGTCGCCGCGCTGGCCCATGCCGCGCCAGAACTTGCGCAGGTCGGCGCGCCGCACGGTGAACTCGGCGAAGTGGTTCTCGCCGCCCAGCACCAGCGTGATGGCGCCGATATTGCCGGCCGCCAGCGCCTCCAGCGCCGGACCGAACCAGTCGGCATCGAGCGCGTGCATGCGGTCCAGCCACAGGCCCCAGTCCTCGGCGATATGGGCTTCGGTGGCGCTGTCAAGCATCGCCAGCACCGTGCCTTCGAGCGCGGCCGCGCCGGCCAGGCCAGCCGGCACCGGCAGCACGCGGCTGCCGCCTGCCAGCGCCAGGCCGCTCAGGAACGGGTCGCCGCTCAGCACCGTATCGGCCAGCCGCGGCACCGGCTGCAGCGCGCCGCCGCCGTACAGCCAGACCGAGTTGACCGGCACCTCGCCGGCGGCTTCGCGCGCCTGGTTGACGCGGTGGTCGAACCACGTCATCTGGATTTCGTTCTGCAGCCGGCGCCAGTCGCGCGCGCGCTCGCCGGCCTGCATCCAGATGTCGATATTGCGGCCCGCGGCGCGCAGCGGCGTGGTGGCCTCGAGCGGGCCGAACACGGCCTCGGGCAGGTACCAGCGCTGCGGGCAGGGCGTCTCCAGCGCGATGCCGGATTCCTGCAGCAGCGCGTCAATGGCCTCGCGCAGCGCGCTGGCTTCCTGCGGCCGCAGGCCGAGCTGGCCCGGCGGCATCAGCACCAGGTGATCGCGCGCGGCATGGATGTGCACCGGCTGCAGGCAGGCCCAGGATTGGCCGTCGGCGGCGGCTGGGGTGCCCGCAGGGGTGCCGGTGGCGGCGCCGCCGTTGTCGGCCAGCCGCATATAGGGCGCCAGCGGCACCCGCACCGTGTCCAGTCCGGCCTTGCCGGCCAGCCAGCGCTCCTGCGGCAGGCTGCGCAGGAAAGGGTCGTCGTGCCGCTCACGCGGGCCGGGCGCGGCCCGGGTCAGCAACTTTCCGAGCGCCGGCAGCTCCAATTGCCGCAGCAGCGCGCCGGGGACAACATCGTCGCGGCCGTCGTCGCCGGCGCCGGGCGGGACGGAAAAGGGCACAATCAGGGTCAGGTGCGTCATCATGGTGGCGAGATTGTAAACTCCCGGCTGGCTCGCGCCAGTCCCGGAGCCCACCGCGACCCGACCGCGGCGTGACCGCGGCGTCGCCCGCCACGGCTGCCGTGCGTGCCGCCGGCGGCGCCCCGACGGGCACTGGCGCTTTTCCGAAACAACAGGAATCCTCTTGAAATTTCCCTACGAGTGGCAGATCGGCTGGCGATACACCCGCGCAAGCAAGCGCGCCAGCCGCAACACCTTCATTTCGTTTATCTCGATGATCTCGATGCTGGGCATCGCGCTCGGCGTGGCCGCGCTGATCGTGGTGCTGTCGGTGATGAACGGGTTCCAGAAGGAAGTGCGCGACCGCATGCTGTCGGTGCTGGCGCATATCGAGGTGATCGGCCCGTCGGCGCTGCCGGACTGGCAGAAGACCGCGGCCGAGGCGCTGCAGAACAAGGAGGTGGTCGGTGCCGCCCCCTATGTGGCGGCGCAGGCCATGCTGACCCGCGACGATGCCGTGCGCGGCGTGCTGCTGCGCGGCGTGGAGCCGTCGCAGGAACCCAAGGTGTCGGAGATCGGCAGCCAGTTCCGCGCCGGCAGCATGGCCGCGCTGGTGCCGGGCAGCTTCGGCATCGCGCTGGGCAACGAGCTGGCCAATGCCATGGGCGTCCAGGTCGGCGACAAGGTCACGCTGCTGGCGCCGCAGGGCACCATCACGCCTGCGGGCGTGCTGCCGCGGCTCAAGCAGTTCACCGTGGTGGGCGTGTTTTCATCCGGACATTTCGAGTTCGACAGCGCGCTGGCGCTGGTCAACCTGCGGGACGCCGAGACCCTGTTCCGCCTGAGCGGTCCCACCGGGGTGCGCCTGAAGCTGCAGGACATGCAGCGCGCGCCGCTGGTGGCGCAGGAGCTGGCCGGCACCATGTCGGGCGAGCTTTACCTGCGCGACTGGTCGAAGCAGAACCGCAACTGGTTTGCCGCGGTGCAGACCGAGAAGCGGATGATGTTCATCATCCTGACGCTGATCATCGCGGTGGCCGCGTTCAACCTGGTGTCGACGCTGGTGATGACCGTCACCGACAAGCAGGCCGATATCGCCATCCTGCGCACCATGGGCGCGCAGCCGGGCTCGATCATGAAGATCTTCATCGTGCAGGGCGTCGCCATCGGCTTTATCGGCACGCTGCTGGGCGTGGCCGGCGGCACGCTGATCGCCACCAATATCGACGTGATCGTGCCCTTCATCGAGCGGCTGCTGCACGTGCAGTTCCTGCCGCGCGACATCTATTTCATCAGCCAACTGCCTTCCGATCCCCGCGTGAACGACATCGCCACCATCGGCATCATTTCTTTCGTGCTGGCCACGCTGGCCACGCTCTATCCCAGCTGGCGCGCCGCCCGCGTCAACCCCGCGGAGGCGCTGCGCTATGAGTGAAGCCGTGCTGCAAGCCGATACTTCCACGCCCGCGCCGGGCCTGCCGCGCACCGGTGCGCCGGTGCTGGTGGCCGAGGGCCTGACCAAGCGCTTCCGCCAGGGCGAGCTCGACGTCGACGTGCTGCGCGGCGTCGACGTGCGCGTCAACGCCGGCGAGAAGGTGGCCATCGTGGGCGCCTCGGGCTCGGGCAAGAGCACGCTGCTGCATGTGCTGGGCGGGCTCGACGAGCCCGATTCGGGCCGCGTCGCGCTGCTCGGCAAGCCCTTCACGGCGCTGCGCGAGCGCGAGCGCAACGTGGTGCGCAACCGCTCGCTGGGCTTTGTCTACCAGTTCCACCACCTGCTGCCGGAATTCACCGCGCTCGACAACGTGGCGATGCCGCTGCGCATCCGCGGCCTGACCCAGCACGCCGCGCGCGAGGTTGCGCAGGCGATGCTGGAGCGCGTCGGGCTGGGCGGGCGCTCGCGGCACCGGCCGGGCGAGCTGTCCGGCGGCGAGCGCCAGCGCGTCGCCATTGCGCGCGCGCTGGTGGGCCAGCCGGCCTGCGTGCTGGCCGACGAGCCCACTGGCAATCTCGACGACCACACCGCCGGCGGCGTCTATGACCTGATGCTGGAACTGTCGCGCACGCTCGGCACCAGCTTCGTCATCGTCACCCACGACCTGGACCTGGCCGGGCGCTGCGACCGCGTGCTGAGGCTGCGCGACGGTCACCTGCACCAGGAACGCTGAAGCGGCCGCGCCCATGTGGATCGACACCCATTGCCACCTCGACGCCGGCGAGTTCGACCCGGACCGCGAGCAGGTCGCCGACGCGGCCGAGGCCGCCGGCGTGCGCGGCATCGTGGTGCCGGCGGTGGCCGCGTGGAACTTCGACGCCGTGCGCGCGCTGGCGCATCGCGATGCACGCTGCGTCTACGCGCTGGGCATCCACCCGCTGTGCTCGCCCGGCGCGGGCCAGCCCGAGCTGGACACGCTGCGGCGCCAGGTGGCCGCCAGCATGGACGACCCGCGCTTCGTCGGCATCGGCGAAATCGGGCTCGACTTCTTCGTCGCGGGGCTGGAGGCGGATCACCAGACCTGGCTTTACGTCGAACAACTGAAGATCGCGCGCGAGTTCGACCTGCCGGTGCTGCTGCACGTGCGCAAGTCGCAGGACCAGGTCGGCGCGCAGCTGCGCAAGCTCGGCGTCAAACGCGGCATCGCCCATGCCTTCAACGGCAGCCACGAACAGGCGCGGCGCTTCGTCGAGCAGGGCCTGAAGCTGGGCTTCGGCGGCAATGTCACCTTCAGCCGCGCGCGCCAGATCCGCCGGCTGGCGACGGAGCTCCCGCTGGAGGCGCTGGTGCTGGAAACCGATGCACCGGACATCGCGCCGGCATGGCTGTCGGACGACCAGTTCGGCGAACAGCACAAGGCGCGCAACACGCCGGCGGAGGTCGCCGGCGTGGCGCGCGTGATGGCGGAACTGCGCGGCATCGACGCCCTCACGCTGGCGCAGGCGACCTGGCGCAATGCCGTGGCGGCGCTGCCGCGTCTGGCGGCGTTTGCCGACACCATGGCGCCTCCGCTTGCTGGCGGTCACACAACTTCCACGCCTTCTTGACAGGCTGACAAGCTCGCCGCGCCTGCGCGCGGGTACAACTCCGGTAATGCAAGATCATCGGAGGAGGTGCCGTGCGTCGCTTTGTGGGGGCATTCGTGGCCGGGTGCTGGGCCCTGCAGCAGCAGTCGACGCTGCCGCAGGCGCACGGCCTGCGCCTGGGCGCCGCGCTGCTGGCCTTGTGCGCCATCGGCATGGCCCTGTGGGGCAGGCGTCTGCCTGCCATGCTGCAAGGCCTGGCGCTGGCCGCGCTGGCCTTTGCCATGGCGTACTGCTGGGCCGCGTGGCGCGCCGAACTGCGCCTGCGCGAATGGCTGCCCGTGGGGCTGGAGGCGCGCGACCTTAACGTGCGCGGGGTGGTCTCGGGGCTTCCCACTCGATCTCCCACCGGCACACGCTTCGCGTTCACCGTCGAGCAGTCCGCGGGGCCGGACCAGCCGCTGCCGGGCCGGGTCATCCTCAACTGGCGCGACGCGCCGCTCGAGTTAAGCCCGGGACAACGCTTTACGCTGACCCTGCGCCTGCGGCGCCCGCGCGGGCTCGCCAATCCGTTTGGCTTCGATTACGCCTACTGGCTGCTGGCGCAGGGCTATGGCGCGACCGGCTACGTGCGCCGGGCCCAGGGTCCGCCGCAGGATGCCGCATCGGAGCGGCTGGCCTGGCGCATTGAAGCCTGGCGTGCCGCCGTGCGCGATCACCTGCGCGTCGCGCTGCCGGCCGGGGCGCGCTTCGGCGCGGTGCTGGTCGCGCTGGTGATCGGCGACCAGCGCGGCATCGAGGCGGACGACTGGCAGCTATTCCGGCGCACGGGCGTGAGCCACCTGGTGGCCATTTCGGGACTGCATATCACCATGGTGGCCGGCATGGCGGCGTCGCTCACCGGACTGCTGTGGCGCCATTCGTTCGGCTGCGGCCGCTGGCTGCGCCGGCCACTGCCATTGTGGCTGCCGGCCCGGCAAGCCGCGCTGGTGGTCGCGGTGGCCACCGCGCTGGGTTACGGCATGCTGGCCGGCATGCAGATCCCGGCGCTGCGCACCGTCGCCATGCTTTGCGTCGCGGCGGTCGCGGTGTGGGGGGCACGCGCGCCGCCGGCGTCGATCGTGCTGGCGTGGGCGGCGCTGGTGGCGTTGCTGCTGGATCCGTGGGCCGTGATGCTGCCCGGCTTCTGGTTGTCCTTCGGTGCCGTCGCGGTGATCTTCTTCGCTGCGCGGCCGGGACGGGACGCCGCGACCGCAGGGCGCTGGCAACGGCTGCGGGCCGCGCTTGCCGCGGGCGCGCGCACCCAATGGGCCGTGACCATCGGGCTGGTGCCGCTGACGCTGTTGCTGTTCGGCCAGGTCTCGGTGGTGTCGCCGTTTGCCAATGCGGTGGCAATCCCTGTGGTCAGCCTGCTGGTGACGCCGCTGGCGCTGCTGGGCGCCGCGCTGCCGCTGTGGCTGGCCGTGCCGGTGATGGCGGCCGCCCACTTTGCCATGCAGGGACTGGCTGCCGTGCTGCAATGGTTTTCCATGCTGCCCGGGGCGATGTGGGAGGCGGCCAGCGCGGGGCCGGTGGCGCTGCTGCTGGCGGCGCTTGGCGTGGCGCTGCTGGTGGCGCCCGTGGCTGCGGCGCGCCTGCGCTGGCATGGCGCGCTGCTGATGCTGCCGATGCTGCTGGCGCGCGGTCCGCCGGTTGCCGACGGCCAGTTCCGTGCGGTGATGTTCGACGTCGGGCAGGGCACCGCGGTGCTGGTGCGCACGCGCTCGCACGCGCTGCTGTACGACACCGGGCCGGGCTATGCCTCGGGGTCCAGCGCGGGCGCGCAGGTGGTGGTGCCGGTACTGCGCGCCGAGGGCGTGTCGCAACTCGATCACCTGATGGTCAGCCATGAAGACCTCGATCATGCCGGCGGCGTGGCGGACATTGCGGGGACAGTGGCCGTGGTGGCGCGCAGCACCGGTGCGCCTGCCGGCCACCCGCTGCTGGAGGCGCCGCATTATGGAGCCCAATGGCGCCCCTGCGCCGCGGAACAGCAATGGGAGTGGGACGGCGTGCGCTTTGCCGTGCTGCACCCGCTGGCTGAACAGTCGCAGCAGGCCGCCATCCCCAGCAACGCGCGCAGTTGCGTGCTGCGCGTGGACACCGCCGCGCACAGCCTGCTGCTGACCGGCGATATCGGCCTGGCGCAGGAGCGTGCATTGATCGGGCGCTTGCCGGCCGGGGCCTTGCGCGCCGACGTGCTGGTGGTGGCGCATCACGGCAGCGGCACGTCTTCGGGCACGGACTGGATCGAGGCGGTCGGGCCCGCGGCCGCGGTGTTCCAACTGGGCTATGGCAACCGCTATCGCCATCCGAACGCCGAAGTCTGGGAGCGCTTTGGCCGCGGGGGCATCCTGCGCTATCGCACCGACGAAACCGGCGCGGTGACCATGAACACGGCACGCGCGGGTTACACGCTGTCGATGTTCCGGCACGCGGAGCCGCGCTACTGGCGGGAACGGCCGCCGGCGCCGCGCTAGGGTGCGCGGGTGTCGCGGGCGGTCAGCCGGCCTTACGGCGGCTGGGGCGTGCGGCGGGCGGTGCGGGCTTGGTTGACGTAGACGGCGTGGCCGGCTCTGCCGCCACGGCGCGGCCCCGGCTGCGTGCCGGCGCCGGCTCGGCCCCGGCGATGCGCCGCTCGCGCAGATGCGCCTTGGCGCGCTGCAGGCGCGGCGCGACGGTGTCCGCGCGCGCCAGCGCGACGCCGGCGGCGAGCACGTCGCCCAGCACCAGGTGGCTGATGCGCGAGGTCATCGGCGTGTAGACCTCGCTGTCTTCCTCGACGTCGGAGAACACGCAGACATCGGCCAGCCGGGCCAGCGGCGAGCCGCTGTGGGTCAGCGCCAGCAGGCCGGCGCCGCTGCTGCGTGCCAGCGTGGCGGCGGTCAGCATGTCCCAGGTGCGGCCGCTGTTGGAGACCAGCACGGCCACGTCGCCGGGGCCCAGCAGCGCCGCCGACATGCTGAACACGTGCGGGTCGGCATAGGCGACGGTCGGCATGCCCAGGCGGAAGAACTTGTGCTGCAGGTCGAGCGCGACGATGCCGGAGTTGCCGCAGCCGTAGAACTCGATGCGGCGCGCGCCGGCGAGCAGCCGGATGCCATGCTCGATCTGGTCGGCCGACAGGGCGTTGCGCACGCTCATCAGCGTGGCAATGGTGCGGTCGAACACCTTGCCGGCGATATCCGCCGGACGGTCGTCGGCGGCCACATCCTGGTGCACGAAGGGCGTGCCGCCACCGACGTTCTGCGCGAACTGCAGCTTGAATTCGCGGAAGCCATCGTAGCCCAGCGCCGCGCAGAAGCGCGCGATGGTGGGTTGCGACACGCCGGCGCGCTCGGCCAGTTCCGGCATCGACAGCCGGATCACGGCGGCGCCGTGGCGGGCGACATAGTCGGCCAGGCGGCGTTCTGAAGGACGAAGGGTGTCGTAGACGGCAAGGATGCGGTCGCGCATGGCGGCAGTGTCGGCGTGGAAAGGATATGTAGAGATTCTACAATGATTGGCGCCGCATCTTGCCCGAAATGCGGCGGGGCTGGCGCTTGGGGTTTGCCCTGACTCCGGCATTTTCTGCGCGATTTTTCTGCGTGGTCGTAATGACGAGCGGCGGGCGCTGGGTATAATGGCGCCCGAATTGTAGAAAATCTACAGGATTCGGCGCCGTAGCGCGCCGAATCGCCATGCCTCATTCCGCCCACAAGGACCGTCACGCCATGCCTTCTGCCGTCCATGCCGAGCTTCAGGCCGTTACCGACCGCATCGTTGCGCGCAGCCGCGCCAGCCGTGCCGCCTACCTTGCGCGCTGCGAGCGCGCGCAGGCGGAACTGGGGCCGCTGCGCGGCATGTCCTGCGCCAACCTGGCGCACGGCTTTGCCGCGCTGCCGGCCAGCGACAAGCTGAAGCTGCGCGTCGAGCATGCGCCCAACCTGGGCATCGTCACCGCGTACAACGACATGCTGTCGGCGCACCAGCCCTACGAGCGCTATCCCGCCGTGATCCGCGAGGCCGCGCGCGCGCTCGGCGCGGTGGCGCAGGTGGCGGGCGGCGTGCCGGCGATGTGCGACGGCATCACGCAAGGCAACGCCGGCATGGAGCTGTCGCTGTTCTCGCGCGATGCGATTGCCATGGGCACCGCGGTGGCGCTGTCGCACAACACCTTCGATGCGGCGCTGATGCTGGGCGTGTGCGACAAGATCGTGCCGGGGCTGCTGATGGGCGCGCTGCAATTCGGCCACCTGCCGATGGTGTTCGTGCCCGCGGGCCCGATGGCCAGCGGGCTGCCCAACAAGGAGAAGGCGCGCGTGCGCCAGCTCTACGCCACCGGCCAGGTGGGGCGCGAGGCCTTGCTGGAGGCCGAATGCCAGGCCTATCACGGCGCCGGCACCTGCACCTTCTACGGCACCGCCAACAGCAACCAGTTTCTGATGGAAGTGATGGGCCTGCACCTGCCGGGCGCGGCCTTCGTCCATCCGGACAGCGGCCTGCGCGATGCGCTGACGGCCGCGGCCGCACAGCGCGCGATTGCGCTGCGCGCGCGCGGCGACAGCTACCTGCCGCTGGCGCGCATCGTCGACGAACGCGCCATCGCCAACGCCATGGTCGGCCTGCTGGCCACCGGCGGCTCCACCAACCACACCATCCACCTGGTGGCGATCGCGCGCGCCGCCGGCATCGTCATCGACTGGAATGATTTCGACCTGCTGTCGCGCATCACGCCGCTGCTGGCGCGCGTCTATCCCAATGGCTCGGCCGATGTGAACCATTTCCATGCCGCCGGCGGGGCCGGCTTCGTGATCCGCGAGCTGCTGCAGGCCGGGCTGCTGCACGAGGACGTGCAGACCGTGGCCGGCCCGGGCCTGGCCCGTTACGCGCAGGAGCCGGTGATGACGGACGGCGTGCTGCACTGGCGCGACGGCGCCGCAAAGAGCGGCGACCCGCAGGTGCTGTCGACTGCGGGCGCGCCGTTCTCCGCCGAGGGCGGCCTGCGGCTGATGCAGGGCAACCTGGGCCGCGGCGTGATCAAGGTCTCGGCCGTGGCGCCCGAGCACCGTGTGGTCGAAGCCCCGGTGCGGGTGTTCGATTCGCAGGAGGCGCTGCAGGCGGCGTTCGACGCTGGCGAACTGGGCGGCGACCTGGTGGCGGTGGTGCGTTTCCAGGGGCCGAATGCCAACGGCATGCCGGAACTGCACCGGTTGACACCCGTGCTGGGCGCACTGCAGGACGCCGGCCACAAGGTGGCGCTGGTGACCGACGGGCGCATGTCCGGTGCTTCGGGCAAGGTGCCGGCGGTGATCCACGTCGGCCCCGAGGCGCTGGCCGGCGGCGCGCTGGCGCGCGTGCGTGACGGAGACCGCATCCGGGTCGACGCTGTCGCCGGCACGCTGCAATGGCTGGGCGACGAGGCCGAATTCGCGGCGCGGGCGCCGGTACGCGCGCCTGCCGACCGGTTCGCGCAGTTCAGCCTGGGGCGCGGCCTGTTCGGCCTGTTCCGGCGCCACGCACGGATCGCGGAAGAGGGCGGCAGCGCACTCGACCTGTCCGAACTGGATGCCGACGCCGCCGGCGCCGACGGCCGTACCGCCGAGCTGCGATCCGTCGCACAATAACCGGACCAGGACAGGCAGGCAACCGACAAGGATGGCAACACCATCCGATACCAAGACCGACGGAGCAGACATGATCTATATCCTGATGGGCGTTTCCGGCAGCGGCAAGACCACGGTCGGCCAGTTGCTGGCGCAGCGGCTGGGCTGCGGCTTCCATGACGCCGACGACTTCCACAGCGACGCCAACAAGGCCAAGATGCACGCCGGCATCCCGCTGACCGACGATGACCGCTGGCCCTGGCTGGCGGCAATGCGCGCGGCCATCGACACTGCCCGGGCCGAAGGCCGCACCCATGTGTTCACCTGCTCGGCGCTGCGCCAGGCGTACCGCGACCGGCTGACCCCGCCCGATGGCGGCGTGACCTTCGTGTTCATGAAGGGGGATGCCGCGCTGATCGGCCAGCGCCTGTCCGCGCGCACCGAGCATTTCTTCAATCCGGAACTGCTGCAAAGCCAGTTCGATACGCTGGAAGTGCCCGGCGACGCGCTGGCCCTCGACATCCGCCAGCCACCGGAGGCGCTGGTGGACACCATCCTGCGCGCCACCGTGCGGCAGGGCGCCAGCGCGGCGCGCTGACCGCTGCCCCGTGCCCGGAGGGGCATGGTCCCGGGCGGACTTCCCGACTTTCCATGGATCGCAACCACGGCCGCCGGCCTCACCGGCGGCCGTTTTTTGCGTGCGCTGGCAGGCATCTTGCTAGCTTCGCTTCGGTGTCCGTGCGGCGCGGCTGCGGTGGCACGGGCGGCCCGCCGGCCGCCTTGCGGCTTTCGCCGGCACGGGTATGCTGGAAGGGCCAGTGACTCGACGGCATCACCGCGGCTTGCGCCAACCGGCGCGGCCGCGCGGCAGGGCAGGACAGCCAGGGCAACCAGGGCGGCCGGCAGCGGCGCCCGCGACATGGAGGAGCGGCCATCATGGCGGCGCGGTATTTCGACGAGATGCTGGACTGGCGCGACAACAGTGCGCCAGCGCTGATCCACGCGGGACAGACCTTGCCTGAGGGGGCGGTCCGCCCGCACTACCGGCATTTCGCCGAATGGCTGGCGCGCCAGACCGAAAGCACCATGGCCAACAAGCGCGCCGAGGCCGACCTGGTGTTCCGGCGCGTGGGCATCACCTTCGCCGTCTACGGCGACAAGGACGAAGCCAACAGCGGTACCGAGCGCACCATTCCGTTCGACGTGGTCCCGCGCATTTTCCCCGCGAGCGAATGGGCGCTGCTGGAAAAAGGCCTGCGCCAGCGCGTGGCCGCGCTGAACCGCTTCATCCACGACATCTACCACGGCCAGGACATCATCCGCGCCGGCGTGATCCCGCCCGACCAGATCTACAACAACGCCCAGTACCGGCCCGAGATGCTCGGCGTCAGCGTGCCGCATGACGTCTATGCGCATGTCGCCGGCATCGACGTGGTGCGCGCCGGCGAGGGCGAGTTCTACGTGCTGGAAGACAACCTGCGGGTGCCGTCGGGCGTGTCGTACATGCTCGAGAACCGCAAGATGATGATGCGTTTGTTCCCGGACCTGTTCGCGCGCAACCGCGTGGCGCCGGTGGCGCACTACCCCGACCTGCTGCTCGACATGCTGCGCGGGGTCTCGCCGCAGGCGATCGCCGATCCCACCGTGGTGGTGCTGACGCCGGGCATGTACAACTCGGCGTACTTCGAGCACGCCTTCCTGGCGCAGCAGATGGGGGTGGAGCTGGTCGAAGGCAGCGATCTCTTCGTCGAGGACAACCACCTGTTCATGCGCACCACGCAGGGCCCGCAGCGCATCGACGTGATCTACCGGCGCGTCGACGACGATTTCCTCGACCCGCTTGCGTTCCGCCCCGATTCCGCGCTCGGCGCCGCGGGGCTGCTGTCGGTCTACCGCGCCGGCAACGTGACCATCTGCAATGCGATCGGCACCGGCGTGGCCGACGACAAGTCGATCTATCCTTATGTGCCGGACATGATCCGCTTCTACCTGGGCGAAGAGGCCATCCTGAGCAACGTGCCGACCTACATGTGCCGGCGCGCCGAGGACCTGCAGTACGTGCTGGACCATATGGCCGAACTGGTGGTCAAGGAAACCCACGGGGCCGGTGGCTACGGCATGCTGGTCGGCCCGGCGGCGACGCGCGCCGAGATCGATGCCTTCCGCGAGGTGGTCCGCTCCAGGCCGGAGCAGTACATCGCGCAGCCCACGCTGGCGCTGTCGACCTGCCCGACCTATGTCGAGGCCGGCATCGCGCCGCGCCATATCGACCTGCGCCCGTTCGTGCTGTCGGGCAAGGAGGTGCGCATGGTACCGGGCGGGCTGACGCGCGTGGCGCTGCGCGAGGGCTCGCTGGTGGTGAATTCCTCGCAGGGTGGCGGCACCAAGGACACCTGGGTGCTGGAACGATGAACGCCGATTCGGGAGAGCCCGCATGCTGAGCCGCACCGCCGACCACCTGTTCTGGATGGCCCGCTACACCGAGCGCGCGGAGAACACCGCGCGCATGCTCGACGTCAACTACCAGACCTCGCTGCTGCCGCAATCGGCCGAGGTGGCCGAGCAGGGCTGGTGGGCCATGCTCGATATCTCGGAGCTGACCGACGTCTTCGACCACAAGTACGGCCTGCTGTCGCGCGACGATGTGATCGATTTCATGGTGCGCGACATGACCAATGCCTCGTCGATCATGAGCTGCCTGCGCGCGGCGCGCGAGAACGCGCGCGCGGTGCGCGGCTCGCTCACCACCGAGGTCTGGGAGACCGTCAACACCACCTGGCTGGAGGTGCAGCGCCTGATTGCCGACGGTGTGCTCAAGGAAGATCCGGCGCGCTTCTTCGAATGGGTCAAGTTCCGCTCGCACCTGGCGCGCGGGGTGCAGTTCGGCACCATGCTCAAGGATGATGCCTTCCATTTCATGCGGCTGGGCACTTTCCTGGAGCGCGCCGACAATACCGCGCGCATCCTCGACGTCAAGTTCCAGGCGTCGTCCGGCGCGGAGGGCGCAGAGGGGGGGAATGGCGGGCAGGCCCAGGCCAATCCCGACCCGGGCGCCCACAACGATTTCTACCACTGGGCGGCGATCCTGCGCTCGGTGTCGGGCTTCGAGGTCTACCGCAAGGTCTACCGCGCGGTCATCACGCCGCAGCGCGTGGCCGAACTGCTGATCCTGCGCCCCGACATGCCGCGCTCGCTGGTGTCGAGCATGGACGAGGTGGTGGCCATCCTGCATACGGTGCGCAACCAGCATTCGGCGGAAACCGAGCGCCAGGCTGGTAAACTCCACGCCGACCTGAAGTACGCGCGCATCGACGATATCTTTGCCGTCGGCCTGCATGCGTACCTGACCAGCTTCCTGGAGCGCATCGGCGATCTCGGCAACGGCATCAGCCGGGACTTCCTGGTGCCGCTGCAGGCGGCCTGAGCCGGGCAGCCGGCAAGCCCCCGTGCCGCCGCGCCCTGATACCGTGAAATACAAGATCCACCACCATACCGTCTACCGCTACACCGAACCGGTGCGGCGCAGCGTGCACGAAGTGCGGCTGCAGCCGCGCTCGGGTCCGCTGCAGACCGTTGACTACTGGCAGCTGTCGACGCCCGGCAACCCGTCGGCGGCGCGCGACGGCTTCGGCAACATCGTGCACAACTTCACGGTGGCCGGGCCCGCCAGCACCATCGCCATCGAGGCCAGCGGCGAGGTCGAAGTGCTGCCGCCGCACGGCGAGCTCGACCGCGACGGCCACCATGCGTTCTGCGACGCGCCACCGGACGGTGAGGCGCGGGTCTCGCCGCTGTACTTCCTCGGCAGCACGCCGCTGACCACGGCGCCGGCGCCGATGCGGGCGTTTGCCGCGCCGTTCCTGGCCGCGGGGCATGATATCGAAGCGCTGCTCGCGCTGGCGCACGGCATCGGCGAGCGCGTGCGCTACAAGCCCAACACCACCGATGTCGGCACTTCAGCGGCGGAGGCTTTCGCGCTGGGCAGCGGGGTGTGCCAGGATCAGGCGCAGGTGATGGTCGCGGCGTGCCGGGCGCTGGGCATCCCGGCGCGCTATGTCAGCGGCTATTTCTACGACCCGGCCGCCACTGAACTGGCCAGCCACGCCTGGGCCGACGTGTGCCTGGACCCGGCCAGCGAAATCTGGTGCAGCATCGACATCACGCACGGCTGCCTGACCGACGAGCGCCATATCCGGCTGGCGGTGGGGCGCGATTACGCGTCGGCGGCACCAGTGCGGGGCATCCTGGACGGCGGCGCCGGCGAGACGCTGGAAGTCAATGTAACAATCACGCCACTTTCGACCTGATTAGGTGCTTGCTTCCAGACGCGGCGCCGTGCCGGTGCACGGGCGCTAGAATCCAGAGTGATGCAGGCCACTGCCGGTCCATGCCGGCCGCCACCAAGAACACCAAGACAAATCATGACGTATTGTGTAGCCATGCGGCTGGATGCCGGCCTGGTATTCCTGTCCGACTCCCGCACCAATGCCGGAGTAGACGCCATATCCACCGCGCGCAAGATGACGGTGTTCGAGGAGCCCGGCGACCGGGTGATGGTGCTGATGACCGCCGGCAACCTGGCCATCAGCCAGTCGGTGCGCCAGATCCTGATCGAGGACCATGACGAGAAGCGTTCGCTATGGACCGCGCGCGACATGTTCGAGGCCGCCTCGATCGTCGGCGAGGCGGTGCGCCAGGTGCACCGGCGCGACGCCCACGCGCTGCGCGACGCCGGCATAGAGTTCAATGTCAGCCTGGTCTTCGGCGGCCAGGTGCGCGGCGAGCGGGTGCGGCTGTTCAATGTCTACGCGGCCGGCAACTTCGTCGAGGCCACGCCCGAGAACTGCTACTTCCAGATCGGCGAGGCCAAGTACGGCAAGCCCATCGTCGACCGCGTCGTGCACCCGTCGCTGCCGCTGGCCGAAGGGGCCAAGTGCGCGCTGATTTCGATGGACTCGACGCTGAAGTCGAATATCTCGGTGGGCCTGCCGCTGGACCTGCTGGTCTATGAGGCGGATTCGCTGCAGGTGACCCGCTTCGTCAACATCGACGAGCGCAACGCCTATTTCCGCATGATCCGCGACACCTGGGGCCATCGCCTGCGCCAGGTCTTCGGCGAGATCCACAACCCGGAATGGGATCCGGCCGCGCCCGCGGAATTCTCGCTGGCGCGCTCCGGCGAGGCCGACCGCTGGGCCCAGCCGGTGCGGGCCCGGCGCGTGCATCCGCGCAAGCCGGACTGAGGGCGGCAGGCATGCGCGAGATCATCCATTTCTCCCACGCCAACGGCTTTCCGGTGACGACCTACCGCAAGCTGTTCGGCGAACTGGACGGCGAGTTCGAGTTCCGCGCCGTGGACCGCTACGGGCACAAGCCGGAATTCCCGGTGACACGCGGCTGGCCGCACCTGGTGGAAGAGTTGCTGGGCGACATCGACCGCCAGTACCGCGAGCCGGTGTGGCTGGTGGGCCATTCGCTGGGCGGCTTCCTGTCGCTGATGGCGGCGCTGCGCCGGCCGGACCGGGTGCGCGGCGTGGTCATGCTGGACTCGCCGATCATCGCCGGCTGGCGCGCGTCCCTGCTGAAGACCGCCCAGATGCTGGGCATCGATGAAAAGCCGGGCCCGGCGGCGGTGACCAGGAACCGGCGCACGCACTGGCCGGACGCCGAGGCGGTGTGGGAGCACTTCCGCGCCAAGCCCAACTTCGCCGTATGGGACCACGAGGTGCTGCGCGACTACGCCATCCACGGCACCGAGCCCACCGGCAAGGACAACGAGCGCCGGCTGCGCTTCGACCGCGAGGTCGAATACTGGATCTACCGCACGCTGCCGACCAGCCTCGGGCGCAAGGTCGCGCGCGGCGCGCCGGTGCCGGTCGGTTTTGTCGCCGGCACGCGCTCGCGCGAGGTGCGCCAGTGCGGCCTGGGAGCGACGCGCCGGCTGGTCGGGCCCAACCTGCGCTTTATCGAAGGCGGCCACCTGTACCCGATGGAGCGGCCCGGGCAGACCGCGCAACTGGTGCGCGAACTGATCGGCGCGATGCGCGAGCAGGGGCGCTGAGCCGGCGTGCGTCGCATGCGCCGCAGCACGGCGGCAACGCCCCTGCAGGGCGCCTCGGCGGGGCCGCTGTCACAATTTCCGGGTCGGCGGGGAACGGGCTCTCATGTATAATCCCGATTTCCCCGGCAAGCTCGGTTTATGACCAAATTCGTCTTCGTCACCGGTGGCGTCGTCTCTTCTCTCGGCAAGGGCATCGCTGCTGCCTCGCTCGCGGCCATTCTTGAGTCGCGCGGCCTCAAAGTCACCCTCCTCAAGCTCGATCCCTACATCAACGTCGATCCCGGCACGATGAGCCCTTTCCAGCATGGCGAGGTGTTTGTCACGGAAGACGGTGCGGAAACCGACCTCGATCTCGGCCACTACGAGCGTTTCGTCTCGGCCAAGATGCGCAAGTCGAACAACTTCACCACCGGCCAGATCTACGAATCGGTGATCCGCAAGGAGCGCCGCGGCGAATACCTGGGCAAGACCGTGCAGGTGATCCCGCATATCACCAACGAGATCCAGGCCTTCGTCGAGAAGGGCGCGGCCGCGTCGCACGACGGCAAGGCCGACGTGGCGCTGGTGGAAATCGGCGGCACCGTGGGTGACATCGAGTCGCTGCCGTTCCTGGAAGCCGCGCGCCAGATGAGCCTGCGCATGGGCCGCAACCACTGCGCCTTCGTGCACCTGACGCTGGTGCCGTTCATTGCCAGCGCCGGCGAGCTGAAGACCAAGCCGACCCAGCACTCGGTGCAGAAGCTGCGCGAAATCGGCATCTCGCCGACCGCGCTGCTGTGCCGTGCCGACCGCCCGATCCCGGACGACGAGCGCGCCAAGATCTCGCTGTTCGCCAATATCCCGCAGGATGCCGTGATCTCGGTGTGGGATGCGGACAGCATCTACAAGATCCCGCAGATGCTCAACGAGCAGGGCCTGGACCGCCTGATTTGCGAGGAGTTGCGCCTGGATCCCAAGCCGGCCGACCTGTCGATGTGGCAGAAGCTGGTCAACGCCCAGGAAAATCCCGAGCACGAAATCACCATCGGCATGGTCGGCAAGTACGTCGACCTGACCGAGTCGTACAAGTCGCTGATCGAGGCGCTGCGCCACGCCGGCATGCACACCGCCACGCGCGTCAACATCGAGTACATCGATTCCGAGGAACTGGAATCGGGCCACCTCGAAGTGCTGGCGCCGCTCGACGCGATCCTGGTGCCGGGCGGCTTCGGCAAGCGCGGCACCGAAGGCAAGATCCGCGCGATCCAGTACGCCCGCGAGAACAAGATCCCTTACCTGGGCATCTGCCTGGGCATGCAGCTGGCGGTGATCGAGTTTGCGCGCCACCTGGCCGGCATGGCCGATGCCAACTCGACCGAATTCAACCTCGAAACCGAGCACCCGGTGGTCGCGCTGATCACCGAGTGGGTCGACCGCGAAGGCAAGGTCGAGCAGCGCTCGGCCGATTCCGACCTGGGCGGCACCATGCGCCTGGGCGCGCAGCGCGTGCCGGTCAAGGAAGGCACCAAGGCCCGCGCCATCTATGGCGCCGAGGTCAACGAGCGCCACCGCCACCGCTACGAGGTCAACAACCACTACGTGCCGACGCTGGAAAAGGCCGGCATGGTGATCTCGGCGCGCACGCCGACCGAGAACCTGCCCGAGATGATGGAACTGCCCGAGTCGATGCACCCGTGGTTCGTCGGCGTGCAGTTCCACCCGGAATTCACCTCGACCCCGCGCGACGGCCATCCGCTGTTCAAGGCCTACGTCGAAGCCGCGCTGGCCAGCCAGCAGCGCAAGGGCGCGTAAGGCCCGGCGCAAGCAGGAGAGACAGTCATGAAACTCTGTGGATTCGAGGCCGGCCTCGACCAGCCTTTCTTCCTGATCGCCGGTCCGTGCGTGATCGAGTCCGAGCAGATGGCGCTGGATACCGCGGGCGAGCTCAAGGCCATCACCACCGAGCTCGGCATCCCGTTCATCTACAAGTCGTCGTTTGACAAGGCCAACCGCTCTTCCGGCAAGTCGTTCCGCGGCCTTGGCATGGAGAAGGGCCTCGAGATCCTGGCCCACGTCAAGCGCGAGATCGGCGTGCCGGTGCTGACCGACATCCATGAGATCGACGAGATCAAGCCCGTCGCCGCCGTGGTCGACGTGCTGCAGACGCCCGCGTTCCTGTGCCGCCAGACCGATTTCATCCGTGCCTGCGCGCAGAGCGGCAAGCCGGTGAATATCAAGAAGGGCCAGTTCCTGGCGCCGCACGACATGAAGAACGTGATCGACAAGGCGCGCGATGCCGCGCGCGAAGCCGGTCTGCCCGACGACGTCTTCATGGCCTGCGAGCGTGGCGTCTCGTTCGGCTACAACAACCTGGTGTCCGACATGCGCTCGCTGGCGATCATGCGCGAGACCGGCGCCCCGGTGGTGTTCGACGCCACCCACTCGGTGCAGCTGCCGGGCGGCCAGGGCACCAGCTCGGGCGGCCAGCGCGAGTTCGTGCCGGTGCTGTCGCGTGCGGCGGTCGCCACCGGCGTGGCCGGCCTGTTCATGGAGACGCATCCGGACCCGAGCAAGGCCATGTCCGATGGCCCCAACGCGGTGCCGCTGTCGCGCATGAAGGAGCTGCTGTCCGTGCTCAAGGAGCTCGACACGCTGGTCAAGCGCGCCGGCTTCCTGGAAGACAACTTCGGCTGGCCGGCCTGCGCCTGAGCCCGTCCCGTTTGTCGCCGCCGCGCCGGTCGCGGATGCCGGCGGTGACAAACCATATCGAAAGACAATACAAAAAATCGGGAGATTCCCCATGGCCGCGGGCTTTATCATCGCCTACGTCGACGTGACCGACCCCCAGCAGTACGAGGAATACAAGGTGCTTTCGAGCAAGGCCATGCAGATCCATGGCGCCGAGGTGCTGGTGCGCGGCGGCAAGACCGAGCCGCTCGAGGGCGACTGGGCGCCGACGCGCGTGGTGGTGCTGAAATTCCCCAGCTATGACGCCGCCAAGGCCTTCCACGATGGCGAGGCCTACCGCGCCGCGCGCAAGTCGCGCGAGCATGCGGCGAAGATGAATATGATCGTGGTCGAAGGCGCCGCCTGAGCCGGCAGGCGCCAGGCAGCCGTCATGCGCGCAGCGCTTGCGCCCATGACATGCGCCTGACACGCGCGCAGGTTGAAGTGATCAGCAGCAGCAAGAATCAACAGTCAGAGAGGAATTCATGAGTGCAATCGTAGATATCATCGGTCGCGAGGTTCTCGACTCGCGCGGCAATCCCACCGTCGAGTGCGACGTGCTGCTGGAATCCGGCGTGATGGGCCGCGCCGCGGTGCCGTCGGGCGCGTCGACCGGTTCGCGCGAAGCCATCGAGCTGCGCGACGGCGACAAGGGCCGCTACCTGGGCAAGGGCGTGCTGAAGGCGGTCGAGCATATCAACACCGAGATCTCCGAAGCCATCATGGGCCTGGACGCCTCCGAGCAGGCCTTCCTGGACCGCACCCTGATCGACCTCGACGGCACCGAGAACAAGGGCCGCCTGGGCGCCAACGCCATGCTGGCGGTGTCGATGGCTGTCGCCAAGGCAGCCGCTGAAGAAGCCGGCCTGCCGCTGTACCGCTACTTCGGCGGTTCGGGCGCAATGCAGCTGCCGGTGCCGATGATGAACATCGTCAACGGCGGCGCGCATGCCAACAACAGCCTGGACATCCAGGAATTCATGGTCATGCCGGTGTCGCAGACCAGCTTCCGCGAAGCGCTGCGCTGCGGCGCCGAGATTTTCCACGCGCTGAAGAAGATCCTGGCCGACAAGGGCATGTCCACCGCGGTGGGCGACGAAGGCGGCTTCGCCCCGAACTTCTCGTCCAACGAGGAGTGCCTGAACACCATCGTGCAGGCCATCGAGAAGGCCGGCTACCGCGCCGGCGAGGACGTGCTGCTGGCGCTGGACTGCGCCGCCAGCGAGTTCTATCACGAAGGCGAAGCCGTGTACCAGCTGGAAGGCGAAGGCCTGAAGCTGAGCTCGACGCAGTTCGCCGACTACCTGGCCAACCTGTGCGACAAGTTCCCGATCGTGTCGATCGAGGACGGCATGGCCGAAGGCGACTGGGACGGCTGGAAGACCCTGACCGACAAGCTCGGCTCGCGCGTGCAGCTGGTCGGCGACGACCTGTTCGTCACCAACACCAAGATCCTGAAGGAAGGCATCGAGAAGGGCATCGGCAACTCGATCCTGATCAAGATCAACCAGATCGGCACCCTGACCGAGACCTTCGCCGCCATCGAGATGGCCAAGCGCGCCGGCTACACCGCCGTGATCTCGCACCGCTCGGGCGAAACCGAGGACAGCACCATCGCCGACATCGCCGTGGGCACCAACGCCGGGCAGATCAAGACCGGCTCGCTGTCGCGCTCGGACCGCATGGCCAAGTACAACCAGCTGCTGCGCATCGAGGAAGACCTGGGCGATATCGCCAGCTACCCGGGCAAGGGCGCGTTCTACAACCTGCGCTGAGGTTTGCCGCGTCGTTCCCGCGCCAGCGGGAGCGGCTGCGGGCGAATGGCATGGCGGCGGCCGGGGCAACCCGGCCCCCGCCGGGTTTGTTTGGGAATAAGCCGGGCCAGTTGCGGGGGGCGGGGCGGGGGGGTATGGGTTGGGGGGGGGCCGCTCCCCCCCGCCCGCCGCCGTTTTTGTATCGAAATCTGCCTGGCAATTGCCTTCCAGGCGGAGTTCGCAGATCATTGTGCGGAAATTCCTGTCCGCCATCTTTCATGCGCCTGATTTCGCTGCTGTTGTTCGTGCTGCTGCTTGCCATCCAGTATCCGCTCTGGCTTGGCAAGGGCGGCTGGCTGCGCGTGTGGGACCTGAACCGCCAGCTGACCGAGCAGGGTACCCGCAACCAGACGCTCAAGCTGCGCAACGCCAAGCTGGAAGGCGAAGTCGCCGACCTGCAGGACGGCACCGGCGCCATCGAGGAACGCGCCCGCTATGAACTGGGCATGGTGCGCGAAGGCGAGGTCTTCGTGCAGTTCGTCGCGCCGGCGCCCAAGGTCAGCGCCACGCCGCCGTTGCCGCCGCCGCCGAATTCGGTCGCCGGCCGGGGCGGCCACTAAGCCGTTCACCGTGACTGCCCGCGGCTTGCTTCAACTTGCCTCAAGCCGGCCGCAGCTCCTTCACCACCAGCCGTACGGATAGCCGCCCCAGCCCCAGCCGGGCATGCCGACGCTGACGCCGCCGCCCCAGTGGCCGCCACCCCATCCGCCGTAAAACAGGTTCCAGCTGGTGTTGGGATAGGCATAGGCCGCGCGCGCGGCCGCGGCCTGCTGGTCCAGCGCGATCGCGGCGGCCTGGTCGCGCAGCACCTGCTGGTTCAGCTCGTCGAGTTTCTGCCTGTCTTCGGCGCTCAGCGGTGCCGGCGGTAACGCGTTGGGTGCCAGCCGCGCGGTAGGCGGTGAACCATTGGCATCGCGCGGGATCTGCACGCAACCGGCAGCCAGCAGCAGCGCGCCGAGCGCGGCGCAGGCGGCCGCGCCCCGCCGCGGATGACGGGTACGCGATGCAGGGACAGGCAGGGGAGGGTTGGCTCGGGCGGACATGGCGGTTCTCGGGCTCGCGGTTCGGCAGCGGCATGCTGCCATCGTACAGCCGTTGGACCCGGCGCCAGGGCCGATGTTTCCGCTGCGCCGCCCGCCGGGTGGCCGCATCGCCCGCTCTGGTGCGGCAGCGCACGCAGGCGCTGCCCGGGCGCGGATCAGTGGTGCTGGCTTGCGCCGGCGCCGGCGCCAGTGGCGACCGGCGTGGGCGAGAACAGCTGCGCGCAGTCGACCGGGTCGAACTCATAGCGCTGGCCGCAGAAATCGCAGTGGATCTCGACATGGCCGCGCTCGGCGATGATGCTTTCGATCTCGGCCTGGCCCAGCGACTGCAGCATGCCGGCCACCTTCGGGCGCGAGCAGCTGCAGTAAAAATGCGGCGTCAGCGGCTCAAACACGCGCAGGCCGGCGTCCTGCAGGTCTTCCCAGAACAGGCGGCGCAGCAGGGTATCGGGCGTCTCGGCCAGCAGTTCCTCGGCCTTCAGCGTGGTGCCGAGCTGCACCGCGCGGTCCCAGGTGTCGAGGTCCTGCGCCCTGGCATGGCTGGCCAGCGGCGCGCCGGTCTCGCCGACTTCGGCGGTGCCGCCGTAGGCCGGCAGCTTCTGCAGCAGCATGCCGGCGGCGACATGGTCGTCGGCGGCCAGCCACAGGCGCGTGTCGAGCTGCTCGGAGGCCTGCATGTAGTGCTCCAGCACGGCGCTGATCGTGCCCAGCGGGCCGTGCGCGTCGGCCAGCGGCACGATGCCCTGGTAGGGCTGCTGGCCCGGCAGCTTGTCCTTCGGGTCCAGCGTGATCGCAAAGCGGCCGTGCCCGTGGGCGTTGACCATCTGCGCCAGCGTGGCATCGTCGGCCAGCTGCGCGCCTTCGGCCAGCTTGGCGGTGGCGCGCATCGACAGATCGGACAGGCATTCCACCACCAGCATGCGCACCGGGCCGTCGCCGTGCAGCTGCATCACCAGCGCCCCGTTGAACTTCAGGTTAGCCGACAGCAGCGCCGCGGCGGCCATCATCTCGCCCAGCAGCCGGCGCACCGGGGCAGGGTAGCTGTGGCGGCCGAGCACTTCTTGCCAGGTGGCTTCCATGCGCACCAGCTCGCCGCGCACGGGGGCCGCGTCGAACAGGAACTTCTGCAGGGTGTCGGGGGTGGTGGTATCGGTCACAATAATCGGTCGGGTTTCGGTAGAGGCTCGGCGGTCGTCAGCCGATCCGCTTGAGCTGTTGCTTGTACAGGGCCTGCCGCGTGGCGTAGGTCTCGGCGTTGCGATACAGGTTGGCGACGTCGGCATCGGTGAGCTGGCGCACCACCTTGGCCGGCGCGCCCAGGATCAGCGAGCGGTCCGGGAACACCTTGCCCTCGGTCACCACGGCGCCGGCGCCCACCAGGCATTCCTTGCCGATCACGGCACGATTCAGCACCACGGCCTGGATCCCGATCAGCGAGCCTTCGCCCACGGTGCAGCCGTGCAGCATGGCCTGGTGGCCGATCGAGACCTTGTCGCCCAGGGTGAGGGGGCAGCCCGGGTCGGTATGCAGCACCGAACCCTCCTGGATATTGGTGTCCGCGCCGACCACGATCGGCTCGTTGTCGCCGCGGATCACGACACCGGGCCAGGCGCTGGCGCGGGACTTGAGGGTCACGTTGCCGATGATGGTGGCTTCGGGGGCCACGTAGGCATCGCTGTCGATACTGGGCTTGACGTCGCCGAGCTGGTAAAGCGCCATGAGGTCTCCTGCACGAATGGCTTTTGTTGAAGTGGGGGTTGCCGCCGGACTTTAAAGGGCCGGCGCCGGGAAACGGAGCGGCGCCCTGGGCTTCGCCGCTGGTGCGGGAGGCGGGCGCCGGCCAGGCCCTACAATGGCGGCAGACCCGGATTTTACGCCCATGCCAGAAAAAACACCCGACGCCGCGCCGCCTGACCCGTCTTCTTCGCCACGCCGGCAAGCCCTGGCGGTGCTGTGCCTGACGGATCCGCGCGACAAGGCCGTGGCGGCGCGCGCACTTTATCGCCATGTGATGACGTTGCCCGATGCCGCCCTGGAAGCGGGCGAGGCGATCCATGCCGGGGCCACCCACGCGATCCCTGGCCGACCGGCGCGGCCGGCCCTGGTGGCGCCCCAGCACGTCGAGCGGCGCCGCTCGCTGCAGACCCCGGCCGGACGCGCGGCGATGATCCACGCGCTGTGCCATATCGAGTTCAATGCCATCAACCTGGCGCTGGACGCGGCCTGGCGCTTTGCCGGCATGCCGCCCGCGTATTACCGCGACTGGCTGCGCGTGGCCGATGAAGAGGCGTACCACTTCACGCTGCTGGCCGACCATCTCGCCACGCTCGGCGCCGCCTACGGCGATTTCCCGGCCCACAACAGCCTGTGGGAGATGACCGACAAGACCGCCGGCGACGTACTGGCGCGCATGGCGCTGGTGCCGCGCACGCTCGAGGCGCGCGGGCTCGACGCGTCGCCGCCGGTGCGCGCGCGGCTGGCCGGCGCCGGCGACCATGCCGCCGCGGCCATCATCGACATCATCCTGCGCGACGAGGTCGGCCATGTCGCCATCGGCAATCATTGGTACCGGTGGCTGTGCGCGCAGCGCGGGCTGGATCCCGTGGCCACTTATGCGCAACTGGCCGAGCAGTACCGTGCGCCGAAGCTGCGCGGCCCGTTCAACCTCGAGGCGCGCCGCGCCGCGGGTTTTGACGAGGACGAGCTGGCGTGGCTGGAGGCAGCCGCCGGCTAGGCCTGCCGTCCACCTATTCAGCGCTGCGACGGGAAACCATGCTTGCGCGCTGACCAGACCACCAGCCAGGTTGCGGCGAGCAGGGCAGCCAGCACGGGCGGGAATGCGCCGATGCCGAAGCCATCGAGCAGCAGCCCCCCGAGGACACCGCCGCCGGCGATGGCGATGTTCCAGGCCGTGACCAGCATCGACTGCGCCACGTCCGCGGATTTGCCGGCGGTCGCCGCCAGCGCCGTCTGGAACAGCGTGGAGACGCCGCCGAAGCCCAGGCCCCAGATCGCGGCCGCGGCATAGACCACGGCCGGGTGCCCGCCGCCGGCCCCAAGCGCCAGCACCGCAAGCCCGAACAACAGCGTGCTGGCCAGCGTCAGCCGCCGCAGCCACTTGTCGATCAGCACGCCGGTGATCCAGATGCCGCCGAGCGAGGCCACGCCGAACACGAACAGGACAAGATCCAGCCGTGCCCCGGCGTTTGCCGCGCGCAGGAACGGCGCGATATAGGTGTAGAGGACGTTGTGCGCCAGCACGAAGCTGAGCGTCACGAACAGCACGGGACGTACGCCCGGCAGCGTGAACACGCGCCGGAGCGGCAGCCGCTGGCCGGCAGGCTGGCCGGCAAAATCCGGCACGCTGGCCAGCACCCAGGCAATCAGGCCCAACGTCATCGCGCTGATGATGCCGAAGCATGCCCGCCAGCCCATGATGGCACCGAGGAAGGTCCCGGATGGCACACCCAGCGACAAGGCCAGGGGTATGCCAACCATGGCGACGGCAATGGCGCGGCCCTTCATGTGATCGGGAACCATGCGCGCGGCATAGCCTGCCAGCAGCGCCCACAGCAGGCCGGCCGAGACCCCCGCAAGAAAGCGCGCAGCCATCGTCAGGACATAGTCGCCGGACCAGGCCGTCACGGCGTTGGCGACGGCAAAGCCCGCGATCGCAAGCAGTAGCAGCGGCCGTCGCCGCATCCCCTGCGTGGCCGCCGTCAGCGGCATGGCGGCCACCAGTGAACCGAAGGCGTAGATCGTGACTAGCTGGCCGGCAAGCGGCTCGGAGATGGCAAGGCCCGCGCCGATCTGCGGCAGCAATCCTGCCGGCAAGGCCTCGGTCAGGACGGTGATGAAGCCTGCGACGGCAAGCGCAAGCAGTGCCGGAAGCGGTAGCCGCGCAGGCTGCGCGCCCTGCTGTGCATCGTTTGCAAGCGTGTTGGTGGCTGTGGTCATGGTGGATGCGTTGCGTGGATGGTTACGCGGCAGCGGGGGCGACACCGTAGACCGCGTCGCGCAGGTCGGTGACAAAGCGGCCGGACATGCCTTCGTACAGCGTGTTGGTGAACGCCACCACGCTCAGTCCCTGGCTGCGGTCGACGAACCAGGCGTGGCCGTAGGCCCCGCCCCAGCGCCAGGTGCCGGCGGATTCCGGGGAACCCGCCCGGCGCGGATCGCGCAGCACCGAGAAGCCCAATCCGAAGCCGGTTCCCGGCGCATCGGGCAGGTCCAGGCCGCCGGTCTGGTCGCGCGCCATGTCCTCGACCAGCGAACCGGGCAGCAACGTGCCGCCGCCCTGGCGCAAGGTCTCCAGCAGGCGCAGGAAGTCTTGCGCCGTGCCCGCCATGCCGGCGCCGCCGGACGGGAAGGCCCGCGCATTGAAGACGCGGGAGGGGCTGTAGGGAATGCCAACCGTGCCTGCGATCACGGGCACGAGTTCGCCTTCGCGCAGGCGGTGCGGGTGCGGGTTGTCGTTCACGTACGGGGTCGGCACGCGGCGCGCATCGCGTGCCACGAAGCCGGTGTCGGTCATGCCCAGCGGGCCGGTGACCAGCTGCCGCACGGCGGTGTCGAGCGGCGCGCCATGGACGCGCTCGATCAGCGCGCCCAGCACGTCGGTCGCGAGCGAGTAGCCCCATGCGCTGCCCGGTTGGTACAGCAAGGGCACGCTGGCGATGCGCCGCAGGTTCTCGGCCAGGCTGATGGCGGTGTCGTCCATGCCGTCGGAGACGCCGGCGCGGGCATAGGGTCCGTCTGCGCCGGACTCGAAGAAGCGATAGCCCAGCCCCGCGGTATGGCTGAGCAGCTGCCGCGCGGTGATACGCGCCGGTCGGCCATCGGCCAGGCGCGGGCGGAATTCTGGCAGCCAACGGTCGATATCCTGGTCAAGATCAAGACGGCCTTGTGCCAACAGCACCATTGCCGCCACGGAGATGATCGGCTTGCTTACCGAAGCCAGCCGGAAGACGGCATCGCCGCGCATCGGCTGTCCGCTTTCCCGATCCGCCAGGCCCGCCGCCTGCTGGTGGACCAGTTCGCCGTCACGGCTGACCAGCACGATGGCGCCGACCAGTCGCCGTTGTTCCAGCGCCTGCCGGACCACGGCGTCGATGCGCTCATTCAGGGGGGATACATGGGACACAACTGGGCGCGGTGCAATCGCGGGGAGGGACACGGCGAGATCCTTGTTCAATGAGCGACCCGCTCACGATAAGGACCCTGCCATTAAAGAAAAAGTGGGCTACAGTTCCTTTTTCTCCGGAACTTTGTGTCCGCAATCGGGGGCATCATGGACAGCCTCAGTGGCTTCGCAGTGTTTGTGCAGGTGGCCGAGACCCGCAGTTTTGTCGCGGCGGGGCGCTTGCTGGGGGTGTCGGCCTCTGCCGTCGGCAAGAGCGTCGCGCGGCTGGAACAACGGCTCGGCGTACGGCTGTTCCACCGCAGCACGCGCAGCGTCGCGCTGACCGCCGAAGGCGCGCTGTTCCTGGAGCGCAGCCGCCGCGTGCTCGCCGAGATCGAAGCGGCGGAGCTGGAGCTGGCCGAAGCCACCGCGGCGCCGCGCGGCCGTCTGCGGGTGAGCCTGCCGCTGGTCAGTTCGCTGGTCCTGCCCGTGCTGGGCGATTTCATGCGCGCGTATCCGGACATCGCGCTGGACCTGGATTTCACCGACCAACTGGTGGATGTCATCGAGGAGGGCTTCGATGCCGTGGTCCGGACCGGCGAGCCCGCCGACTCGCGCCTGTCGGCGCGCAGGCTGGGTGCGTTCCAGGCGATGCTGGTGGCATCGCCCGAGTACCTGGCGCAGCGTGGCACGCCGAAGGTGCCTGCCGACCTGGCCAGCCATGCCTGCCTGCATTACCGCTTTCCCCACACCGGCAAGCTCGAGGCATGGCCGCTGCGGCGCGCGCCGGGCGAGCCCGAGCTGGCGCTGCCGGCATCGATGATCTGCAACAACATCGAGACGCGCTTGTGTTTTGCGCTGCGCGGCCTGGGCATTGCCTGCCTGCCGGATTTCGCCATCCGCGGGCAACTGGCCGATGGCAGCCTGTGCCAGGTACTGGCTGGCCATGTGGGGCCGGCCAAGCCCTTTCATGTGCTCTGGCCGGCGAGCAGGCATCCCTCGCCCAAGGTGCGGACGCTGGTCGATTTTCTGTGTGCGCGACTCTTTCCTGCTGACCAGGGCAGTCCCTAGCGGCTAGGCGCGCTTGCCAGCGCGCTCCTCTTCCAGCAGCCGCAACACCCGCCGCTGGATCTTGCCCGTGGTGGTCATCGGCAGCTGGTCGATGAATTCGATCGCCTTGGGGTATTCGTACGGCGCCAGCTGGCCGCGCACATGGGCCTGCAGTTCCGCAACCAGCGCTGCGTCCCCGTCGAACGAACGCGCCACCGATGGCGTGAGCACCACAAAGGCCTTGACCACCGCGCCGCGCTCGGGATCGGGCGAGGGCACCACGGCGCAGTTGGACACCGCGGGATGCTTGAGCAGGCAGTTCTCGATCTCGCTCGGCCCGATGCGGTAGCCAGAGGACTTGAACACATCGTCGGCGCGCCCCTGGTACCACAGGTAGCCGTCGGCATCGACGCGCGCCAGGTCGCCGGTGCGGCACCAGCGCAGGCCGTCGCGCTCGGTGTACTTGGCCGCGGTGGCGGCGTCGTTCTTCCAGTAGCCGAGGAAAAACACCGGGTCCGGATGTCCGGCGCTGTCGGTGGCGCACACCGCGACCTCGCCGTCCTCGCCCGGCGCGCAGGGACGGCCTTCGTCGTCGATCACCTGCACGCGGTGGCCGGGGTAGGGCCGTCCCATCGAACCCGGGCGGGCCGGCCAGCCCAGCCGTTCGTCGTCGTTCTGCGCGGTGCAGTTGCCGACGATGTAGTTGATCTCGGTCTGGCCGAACATCTCGTTGACCAGCACGCCGAGCGCGTCGCGGCACCAGTCGAACACGGTCTCGCCCACGGCCTCGCCGGCGCTCATCAGCGCGCGCAGCCGGATGTCGTAGTGCCGGCGCGGCTCGGGGCAGGCCTTCATCATCTGCTTGAGCGCGGTCGGGAACAGGAAGGTATTGGTGACGGCATAGCGCTCCAGCAGTTCGAAGGCGCGCTCGGCGGAGAAGCGGCCCTGGTAGCCGACGATCGGCTTGCCGAAATACAGCGCCGGCATCAGCGCGTCCCACAGGCCGCCGGTCCAGGCCCAGTCGGCCGGGCTCCAGAACACGTCGTCGTGCTGCGGATACCAGTTCTGCGAGCAGACAAAGCCGGTCAGGTTGCCGATCAGCGCGCGGTGCGGGATCAGCGCGCCTTTGGGCGGCCCGGTGGTGCCGCTGGTGTAGATCAGTACCGCGGCTTCGTCGGCCTTGGTCTGCTCGGCGACGAAGGTCGGCAGCTGCGCCGCGAGCAGCAGGTCCCAGTCCTGGTCGCCGCGGCCGCGGGCGTCGCCGGCGGCGATCACGGTGGCCAGCGTCGGGCATTCGGGGCGCGCCGCCAGCAGGTTGTCGATCGAGGTCTCGTCGGCGATGGCCACGCCGGCTTCGCTGTGCGCGATGCGGTAGGCCAGCGCCTCCGGCCCGAACAGCATCGACAGCGGCATGGCGATGGCGCCCAGCTGGTAGATCGCCATATGCGCGATCACGGTCTCGATGCGCTGCGGCATCACGATCGCGATGCGGTCGCCGCGCGCCACGCCCAGCGCGCGCAGCGCCGCCGACAGCCGGTTGGCCTCGGCCTGGATATAGGCAAAGCTGTGCGCGTTGCGGCGGCCGTCCTCGTGTTCGGTATAGACCGCGATGCGGTCCATGGTGGCCGGGTCGCGGGCCCAGCGGCCGCAGCAGGCTTCGGCGATGTTGAACTGCGCCGGAATCTCCCAGCGGAACGATTCGTACAGGGCGCGGTAATCGTCGCGCCGGCTTGCCGGCAAGGCAGCTGCGGCCATTCAGGGTCTCCGTTGGGGTCCGCCTCGCGGCCAACGGCAAGCGGCGCTGGCGGCCGCTGCCGCTATAATGCGCACAAGCGAACGATCGTTCTATTTTGTCGCGGCTTCCCCGCCAACCCCCGCGGCGGGCAGGATCCC
Source organism: Cupriavidus sp. 207A1 (assembly GCF_057798955.1). Lineage (NCBI taxonomy): Bacteria > Pseudomonadati > Pseudomonadota > Betaproteobacteria > Burkholderiales > Burkholderiaceae > Cupriavidus > Cupriavidus sp. 207A1. The sequence continues at coordinate 208,517 of NZ_JBYOJO010000007.1, forward strand.
GACGCAAGGGTGGAGACAATGACAATCAAGGAAACCTCGCGGTCTGAATTTATCACGGTGCGCGGGCTGCGCTACCACGTGCGCCACTGGGGCACGCCGGGCGCGCGCAAGCTGTTCATGCTGCATGGGTGGATGGACGTGGCCGCGTCGTTCCAGTTCCTGGTCGACCACCTGCGCGGCGACTGGCACGTGATCGCGCCCGACTGGCGCGGGTTTGGCGCGACCGACTGGCCCACGCGCTACCCCGGCACGCAGTCGTACTGGTTTGCCGACTACCTCGCCGACCTGGAGGCACTGCTCGACCACTATGCGCCGGAGGGACAGGTCGACCTGGTCGGCCACAGCATGGGCGCCAACGTGATCTGCCTGTATGCCGGCATCCGCCCGCAGCGCGTGCGCCGCGTGGTGGACCTGGAGGGCTTCGGCATGACCGCGACGCGGCCCGAGCATGCGCCCCGGCGCTACGCGCGCTGGCTCGACGAAGTGCGCGCCGGCGCCGAGCTGAAGACCTATGACAGCCTCGACGGCGTGGCCGCACGCCTGCAGAAGACCAACCCGCGCCTGCCGGACGAGCGCGCCGCGTTCCTGGCCGCGCACTGGTCGCGCCGCAACGCCGAGGGCCGCTGGGAGATCCTGGGCGATCCCGCGCACAAGCTGGTCAACCCGATGCTGTACCGGCTCGATGAAGTGATGGCGGTATGGGAGCAGGTCGCCGCGCCGGTGCTGCACGTGGAGGCGCGCGATTCGGAGACGCTGCGCCATATTGCCCACAAGCAGGCCATCGATGATTTCAAGCAGCGCTTCCGCGCCTTCCGCGACTTCCGCGAGGCGGTGGTGGAGGACGCCGGCCACATGCTGCACCACGACCAGCCCGCTGCCGTGGCGGAACTGGTGGAATCGTTCTGTGTGGGCCGGTAATATCCGCGCCTGCGGCAGTGCAGGCTTCAGGCGTGGGTGAGCTTTTCCTTCAGCGCGGCGTTGTTGCTGGTGTGCACGTGCACCAGCGCCTTTTCCGGGAACGCGTAGTGGTAAGCCTTGCGTAGCGCCAGCGCGGCCTCGTGGAATCCCGACAGGATCAGCTTCTGCTTGTTGGGATAGAACGCGATATCGCCGGCGGCGAAGATGCCGCGGCGCGAGCTTTCGTAAGTGGTGGTGTCGACCAGGATGCGGCCGGCGCGCATATCCATATCCCACTGCGCGATCGGGCCGGGCTCGGACACCAGCCCGTACAGCGCCACCAGTTCCTCGGCGGGCAGCGCGGTGCTGCCGTCGCGGGTACGGATTTCGACTTCGCTGAGGCCGCCGTCCGGACCTTCGGTGCGCAATGCGCCCAGCATGCCGACCACGAAGTCCATCTCGCCCGCGGCCACGGCGCGGCGCATCTCCGCGACCGAGCCGTCGGCGGCGCGAAAGCCCTCGCGCCGATGCAGCAGCGTCACGCGCGCGGCGACCTTGCGCAGTGCCAGCGCCCAGTCCAGCGCCGAGTCGCCGCCGCCGGCGACGATCACGCGCTTGCCGGCGAAGTGCGAGACATCGCGCACCGCGTAGTGCACGTGGCGGCCTTCCAGCGCCGGCGCCTCGGGCAGCGACACCCGCTGCGGCGCGAACGCGCCCGCGCCGGCGCAGACCAGCACCGCGGCGACATCGAAGCGCTTGCCGCCGTCGGTCGTCACCAACAGGCGCTCGTGCCCGGCATGGCCTTCCGGCGCTGCCGGCGCCGGGATTTCGGCGACGCTTTCGGCGCGCTGGCCGAAGTGCATCGGGAAGTCGAACGGGGCGCATTGCTCCAGCAGCCGGTCCACCAGGTCCTGTGCCAGGCATCCCGGCACGGCGGGAATGTCGTAGATCGGTTTTTCCGGATACAGCTCGGTGCACTGGCCGCCGGCGCGGTCGAGCACATCGATCAGTTCACATTTAAGGCCGAGCACGCCGGCCTGGAACGCGGCGAACAGGCCGACCGGGCCGGCACCGACGATCAGGACATCGGTGCTGGTGACCGGGGCGGTGGCGGGAGCGGTGGCTGGGGTAGCGGTGGACATGGGGCATGGCAGGCACGCCAGGTGCCCGCGAATCGACGATGCAAAGCCCGACTATACCCCGCAGCCGCCGCCTTTCCGCCGACGCCAGCGTTGCCGGCATGGCTTTGCCCGGCCGGCCCGGGGGCGGTGCCGCCGCGCAGCCCAGGGGCGACGGGAGTAGAATTGCCACATGCAAAACGCCCACGCCATCAATGCCGACCTGCATTGCCATTCCACCGTTTCCGACGGCACGCTTGCGCCGCGCGCCGTGGCGCAGATCGCCCGCGACGCGGGGGTTGCGTTCTGGGCGCTGACCGACCACGACGAGCTGGGCGGGCAGGCCGAGGCACGCGCCGCCGCCGAGGAATTCGGCATGCGCTATGTGCCGGGCGTCGAGATCTCGGTGACCTGGGCCGGGCAGACCGTGCATATCGTCGGCCTGCAGATCGACCCGTTCTGCCCGGAACTGATCGATGGCCTGACCGAGACCCGCTCGGGTCGCGCACGCCGCGCGCGCGATATCGCCGATGCGCTGGCCAGGGTCGGCATCGACGGTGCCTATGAAGGGGCCCTGCAGTACGTGGGCAACCCGGACCTGATCTCGCGCACGCATTTCGCGCGCTGGCTGGTCGACCAGGGCCGCTGCGCCAGCATCGGCGATGTCTTCAGCGAGTACCTGTCCGAGGGCCGTCCCGGCTATGTCGGCCACCGCTGGGCCAGCCTGGCCGAAGCGGTGGGCTGGATCCGCACCGCCGGCGGCATCGCGGTGATGGCGCACCCGGGCCGCTACCACTACACCGACACCCAGCACGACGCGCTGTTCGATGAATTCACGGCACTGGGCGGCGGCGCGGTCGAGGTGGTGACCGGCAGCCATACGCCCGACCAGTACCGCCGCTACGCCGAGGTGGCGCGGCGCTACGGCTTGCTCGCTTCGCGCGGCACGGACTTCCACGGGCCCGGCGAGGGCCGGGTGGAACTCGGCACGCTGCCGCCGCTGCCGTCCACGGTCACGCCGGTCTGGCACGACTGGTAGGCGCCCCGCCTGGCCGGGGCCAGCCCCCGGATGCCGCTCCATTCCATCCGACTCCGCTCCCTGGCCCATGTCCCAGTACTTCGAGATCCATCCGCTCAACCCGCAGTCGCGCCTGCTCAAGCAGGCCGCCCAGATCCTGCAGAAGGGCGGGCTGGTGGCGCTGCCGACCGACTCCAGCTATGCGCTGGCGTGCCGGCTCGACGACAAGGCCGCGGTCGAGCGCCTGCGCCGGCTGCGCGGCATCGACGACCGCCACCACCTGACGCTGATGTGCCGCGACCTGTCCGAGCTCGGCAACTTTGCCCGCGTCGACAACCGCCAGTACCGCTGGCTCAAGGGCGCCACGCCGGGCCCGTACGTGTTCATCCTGGAGGCGACCAAAGAGGTGCCACGGCGGCTCTCGCACCCGGCGCGCAAGACCATCGGCGTGCGCGTGCCCGAGCATGCCATCCCGCTGGCGCTGCTGGGCGAAACCGGCGAGCCGCTGATTTCGGCGACGCTGCAGCTGCCGGGCGACGAAGCACCGCTCAACGATCCGGCACAGATCCGGGCGCGGCTGGAAAAACAGCTCGACCTGGTCGTGGACGGCGGGCCGGCCCCCGCGCAGCCGACCACGGTGATCGACCTGACCGGCGGCGAGCCCGAACTGGTCCGCGCCGGCCGCGGCGACATCGCCCGCTTCGGCCTCTGACCCGCGGCGCCGCCGCGTTCGGGCGGGTGCATCAGCGTGCGCCCGGGCGCCGGCGGGCCGCTACAATAGCGCTCATGGATTCCTCCCTTATCCAGACCTTCGCGGTCTATGCCCTGCCGGTGCTGTTCGCCATCACGCTGCATGAGGCTTCGCACGGCTACGTGGCCAAGCTGTTCGGCGACAGCACCGCCTATGCCCTCGGGCGCGTCAGCCTGAACCCGATCCGCCATATCGACCCGATCGGCACCATTGCCGTGCCGCTGCTGCTGTACATCATGACCAGCGGCCAGTTCGTGTTCGGCTACGCCAAGCCGGTGCCGGTGGTGTTCGAGCGCCTGCGCAACCCGCGCTGGCATGGCATGTGGGTGGCGCTGGCGGGCCCGGCCAGCAACGTGGTGCAGGCCTTCGTCTGGGTGCTGCTGGCGATCGGCCTGACCTGGGGCGGCGTGCGCGAGCCGTTTTTCGGCGAGATGGCACTTGCCGGCGTGCGCGTCAACCTGGTGGTGGCGGCCTTCAACCTGTTCCCGGTGCCGCCGCTGGATGGCGGCCGGGTGCTGACCGCGCTGCTGCCGCAAGGCATTGCGCGCGCGGTGTCGCGCATCGAGCCCTATGGCATTTTCGTGGTGCTGGCGCTGGTGGCCGCGGGGGTGATCACCACCATCTGGATGACGCCGGTGGTCAATGTGCTGATGTCCCTGATCGAGCTGCTGCTGCGCCCGATCGTGCTGCTGCTCAATTGACGGGGGCTGCCATGACGCTGTCGCACGCCGGCATTGCCGCGCCCTCCGCCTGGGTCACGCGCTGGGCCCATCTGCTGCGCCCGGGCGCGCGGGTGCTGGACCTGGCCTGCGGCGGCGGCCGCCATGGCGCCTGGCTGGCCGCGCGCGGCCACCGGGTGCTGGCGGTCGACCGCGATGCCGACGCCATCGCCGGCCTGCCTGCGGGCGTGACCGGGCGCGTGGCCGACCTGGAGCAGGGCGGCTGGCCGCTGTCCGAGGAGGCGCCGTTCGACGCCATTGTCGTCACCAACTACCTGCACCGGCCGCTGTGGCCGCACCTGGCGGCTGCGCTGGCGCCGGGCGGGTACTGGATCTACGAAACCTTCGCCGCCGGCAACGAGACCGTGGGCAAACCGTCGCGGCCGGATTTCCTGCTGCGCCCGGGCGAGCTGCTCGAGGTCGCGCACGCGCATGGGTTGCGCGTGGTGGCGTACGAGGATGGCGTGGTCGAAGTGCCGAAAACAGCCTTCGTGCAGCGCCTATGTGCGGTGCGCGAGGCGGCGCCGGCGGCCGGTGCGGCCGCGCCGCCACGCTACCGGCTCGATCCCTGAGCGGCGCGTCGCGCTGTCGGCGCAAACGGCGCCGCACGCGTTGAAACAGTTGGTATCAACCCCTGTCCGGGCAGCGGTCGAAGCGGCCTGCGGTTCCGGTACAATCCCGTTATTCGCATCCCGAATTCCCTAACGTTATGACACAGATTACCGGCAGCATCGTTGCCATCGTCACCCCGATGCAAGAGGACGGCAGCCTGGACTTCCCGGCCCTGCGCGCACTGGTCGACTGGCACGTTGCCGAAGGCACCGACGCCATCGTGATCGTGGGCACCACCGGCGAGTCCCCGACGGTGACCGTCGAGGAGCACTGCGAACTGATCCGCGTTGCCGTCGAACAGGCCGGCAAGCGCATCCCGATCATCGCGGGGACCGGCGGCAATTCCACCAAGGAAGCCATCGAGCTGACCGCCTTCGCCAAGAAGGTGGGGGCCGATGCCTCGCTGCAGGTCGTGCCGTACTACAACAAGCCGACCCAGGAAGGCATGTACCGGCATTTCCGCACCATCGCCGAGGCGGTGGACCTGCCGGTGCTGCTGTACAACGTCCCCGGCCGCACGGTCGCGGACATGAACAACGAGACCATCCTGCGCCTGGCGCAGGTGCCGGGCATCGTCGGCGTCAAGGAGGCGACCGGCAACATCGACCGTGCCGCGCAGCTGATCAAGGGCGCACCGGAAGGCTTCGCCATCTACAGCGGCGACGATCCCACCGCGGTGGCGCTGATCCTGCTGGGCGGCCACGGCAATATCTCGGTGACCGCGAACGTGGCGCCGCGCAAGATGCACGAGATGTGCGCGGCGGCACTGAAGGGCGACGTCGTGACCGCGCGCCGCCTGCATATGGAACTGATCGGGCTGAACCAGGCCATGTTCATCGAAGCCAATCCGATCCCGGTGAAGTGGGCGCTCCAGCAGATGGGCAAGATGGCAGGCGGTATCCGCCTGCCGCTGACCCCGCTGTCCGAGAGCAACCACGACTACGTACGCAAGGCACTGGCCGCCGCCGGCCTGCTGGCCTGATTTTCCGCGGCGTCCTGCTGTCCGCCTTATCTACTAGGATTGCGTGTCAATGAAACTGAAGCTTAACCGCCGCGGCGCGACGCAAGTCCGCCGCGCCGCCCAGGTTGTGCCCGTGCTTGCTGCCGGTGTGCTGACCGGCTGCAGCAGCCTCAACGAGGCCATGCAGCCCGACAAGATCGACTACAAGTCGTCGGCC
>NZ_JBYOJO010000007.1:214819-387658 GCF_057798955.1 Cupriavidus sp. 207A1
TTTTTCCTTCTGTTTTTTTCCTTCAAATCCTTTTCCTCCCCCCCCGGCGGCCCCCCCCCCCCCCCCCCCCCCCCCGCCCTGGTTGTGCCCGTGCTTGCTGCCGGTGTGCTGACCGGCTGCAGCAGCCTCAACGAGGCCATGCAGCCCGACAAGATCGACTACAAGTCGTCGGCCTCGAAGCGCACGCCCACGCTCGACGTGCCGCCCGACCTGACCAAGCTGGAAGGCGACCGGCGCTATTCGGTACCCGATGCCAACGGCACCTCGACGCTGTCGACGTACAGCCAGGCCACCAAGGTGCGCGAGCAATCGCCGACCGAGAACGTGCTGCCGTCGGCGCAGGGCATCCGCATGGAGCGCGACGGCAACCAGCGCTGGCTGGTGATCAGCAACGGCATGCGCGGCGACCAGCTGTGGCAGCAACTGCGCGGCTTCTGGCAGGAAAGCGGTTTCCTGCTGGTGCAGGACTCGCCCGAGACCGGCATCATGGAAACCGACTGGGCCGAGAACCGCGCCAAGATCCCGCAGGACATCATCCGCAATACCATCGGCAAGGTGTTCGACGGCCTGTACTCCACCTCCGAGCGCGACAAGTTCCGCACCCGCGTCGAGCGCGCGCAGAACGGCACGCTGGAAGTCTTCATCAGCCACCGTGGCGCTCAGGAACAGCTGACCGGCATCGACAAGTCGAGCACGGTGTGGACCCCGCGCCCGGCCGATCCCGAGCTGGAAGCCGAGTTCCTGTCGCGCCTGGCCCAGCGCCTGGGCGTGCAGAAGGAGCAGGCCGACCGCATGGCCAAGAGCCCGACGCCGGCCGGCAATACCGCCGCGGCGGCGGGCGCTGCCGCCAGCACCACGGCCGCCGCGGGTGCCGCTGCCGGCGCCGACGGTGCCACGCCGAACAAGTCGTACCTGGCCCAGGTCAATGGCGCCCCGGCGCTGCAGCTGCCCGAGCCATTCGACCGTGCCTGGCGCTCGGTGGGGCTGTCGCTGGACCGCGTCAACTTCACCGTCGAAGATCGCGATCGCGCGCAAGGGCTGTATTACGTGCGCTATGTCGACCCGCGCAACACGGTCGACAACCGCGGCTTCTTCTCCAAGCTGTTCACCAAGCCGGACGATCCCAAGACCGCCAAGAAGTACCGCGTCTCGCTCAAGGGCACGGGCAGCGGCACGCTGGTGACGGTGCTCAACGATGCTGGCCAGCCGGAGAACGGCGAAGTCGGCAAGCGCATCCTGTCGCTGCTCGACGAGCAACTGCACTGAGCCGGCGCATGAGTGCTGGCTTGCCAGCCGGCCGTCCCGGCCGGTGCCTGGCGGGGAGGGCGCGGCCATGATGCGCTTCGCCTTCCTCGGCAGCGGCAGCGAGGGCAACTCGCTGCTGATCGAATCCCGCGAAGACACCACCACCACCCGCGTGCTGCTGGACTGCGGCTTCGGCATCCGCGAGACCGCCCGGCGCCTGGAGCGCCTGGGCGTCACGCCGGACCAGCTCGACGCCGTGCTGGTCACGCATGAGCATGGCGACCATGTCGGTTCGGCCTATGCCTTTGCCGCGCGCCATCGCCTGACGGTCTATGCCAGCCACGGCACCTGGCTGGCCACCTCGCACCTGCGCGGCGCCGACGTGGCCGACGTGCGGGTCTGCTGTGCCGACCATGGCTTCGCCATCGGCGGCCTGCAGGTGCTGCCCTACACCGTGCCGCACGACGCGCGCGAGCCGGTGCAGTTCGTGCTGTCGGACGGGCAGGCACGGCTTGGTGTGCTAACCGATGCGGGCATGGAAACGCCTTACTTGACCGCGCGCCTGGCGGGCGTCGATGCGCTGGTGCTCGAATGCAACCATGACCGCGAGCTGCTGCGCAATTCGGTCTATCCGGCCTCGCTCAAGCGGCGCATCGGCGGCGACTTCGGCCACCTGGCCAATGAAGTCGCGGCCAGCATCCTGGCGCAGGTGGCCCATGACGGCCTGAACCGCGTGGTGGCGGCCCACCTGAGCAAGCAGAACAACACGCGTGAACTGGCCACCGGTGCGCTGGCGGCGGCGCTGGGCGCCAGGCCGAGCGAAGTGCTGGTGGCGGACCAGGACGAAGGCCTGGCGTGGCAGGCGGTGCGGGCCTGAGGCCCGTGGCTGCAGGGACCGCGCGAGGGCGCGCCCCAAAAACAAAAACCGGCCCGAAGGCCGGTTTTTTTATCGGTCAGAAACCGATTACTGCTTGGCGGCCGGAGCCGAAGCGTCAGCAGCCGGAGCCGAGGCGTCAGCAGCCGGGGCCGAAGCGTCAGCAGCCGGAGCGACCGGGGCTTCAGCAGCCGGAGCCGAAGCTTCAGCAGCAGGAGCGGTAGCAGCCGGAGCAGCCGTGTCAGCGGCCGGGGCGGCAGCTTCTTCCTTCTTGCCGCAAGCAGCGAGAGCAACAGCGGCCAGCAGCGATGCGATCAGGAGAGACTTCTTCATTGTTCGTCCTTTAACTTGTAATAACGAAAAACAGGCGATGAATAATTACCGGTAATTATCGCTCTTGAACTGCAAAATTAGGCCCTCCCGGGTGCCGACATATGCAGTGGTCCACAGTACTAGCCAGCCAACGATTATATCCGCGTTTTCCCGGCTTGTGTAGCGCCGAAATTTGCTGATTCGCAATGTTACGCATTATTACAGCCGCGGCCCCAATTGCAACCATCCTTCCAGGGTCCAGTGATGGAAGGTTTCCATCAAATCGGGCAGATCGGCACAGTTCTCGACCTCCTGCGCACTAAGCTGCCGATTATCGGCCAACTTCTTCAGCCACGGCATCAATTCGGCCGGCGGCTCATAGGCTTCTCCGTTCAGGAAGAAATTGGCCCGGTCGTAAAGCGCAATCGATGCCGGCGCCAGCACCACCCCATGCCGGGACGCAAGTGTCGCATAACGGCGCAACGGCATGTCAGCGATCTCTGCAAATTCAACGCCAGGTTTGGGCTCGGACAGATGGCTGCCAAGGAATTCCGACACCATCTGGCTGTTCCATTGGAGTGCCTTGAGCCGTTCCGCCACCGCCTTGGCCATGCCCGCCGGCAATTGCGCGGGACGGGCCGCGGCGCGCTCGCCGGCATCGGCATAACGGCCGCCGAGATCCTCGTTGTCTTCCACCGTTTCCGACAGCCATGCCAGGAAGTGTCCGGCCAATTCGCGATAGGCGGGTGCGCGGAAACCGATCGAGCAGGTCATGCATTCGCCTTCGGCAATACCATCGTGCGCATATTGCGGCGGCAGGTACAGCATGTCGCCCGGTTCCAGTACCCATTCCTGTTCCGCGCTGAAGTCGGCAAGAATCTTCAGCGGCATCTCAGGGATCAGCTCGAGGCTGGTCTGTGACGAAATGCGCCAGCGGCGTCGGCCCGAGACTTGCAGCAGGAACACGTCATACGAGTCGAAGTGCGGGCCCACGCCGCCGCCATCGGTGGCGTAGCTGATCATCACGTCGTCGAGGCGCGCATCGGGCACGAAGCGGAAGCGGCCCATCAGTTCCGCCGCGGCGGCATCGTGCAGGTTGACGCCCTGCACCAGCAGCGTCCACTGGCGGGTCTTGACGCCGGGCAGGTTTTCGCGCGCAAATGGACCATGCGCGAGCTTCCAACGGTTGCGGAAGTGCGTCACCAGGCGCGATTCGACATCGTCGCGATCGGCGAGATCGAAAAGCGCATCGCGCGACACCGGCGGCACAATTCCCGGCACCGCCTGTCGAATGAGCAAGGGCTTGCGATGCCAGACATCCCGCATGAATGCAGCAGGCGTCATGCCACCAAGCAGGTCGAGCGGAGTGTCTGGATCGACGGGGCCAGGGGGCAGGGCCTGCGCGTATAATGCGGAATCGTTCATGGAGTCAAGAATTGAAAATCGCTAAGAACACGGTGGTGTCCGTGATGTACAAGCTATCGGACGCGCAAGGCAATCTGATCGAGGAGTCAGATGAAGCCATGGTCTATTTGCACGGCGGCTATGATGGCACGTTCCCCAAGATCGAGGAAGCGCTCGACGGCCATGACACCGGCTTCGAGACCCAGTTGCAGCTGGAGCCGGAAGACGCGTTCGGCGACTACGATGCCGACCTGGTGAAGGTCGAGCCGCGCAACCGCTTCCCCGAGCCGCTCGAAGTCGGCATGCAGTTCGAAGGCATGCCCGAGGACGGCGACGAAGAAGACTCCGTCATCTACACCGTGACCGACGTGGCCGAGGACAAGGTCGTGCTGGACGGCAACCATCCGCTGGCCGGCATGGCGCTGCGCTTCTGGCTGAAGGTTTCGGAAGTGCGCGAAGCCACCGCCGAGGAAGTCGAGCATGGCCACGCCCACGGCGCCTCGGGCGTTGAAGTGGTGGACGAAGACGAGGACGACGATACCCCGCGCACGCTGCACTGAGCTTTCGCTTGCAGTGCTGTCACCAGGAAGCCGGCCGTTGCCGGCTTCTTTGCTTTGGCGCGCGCGTCAGTTCGGTGCCGGGGCGTCCTTCAGCACCACCGCGAACGGCGACGCCGCGGCGGGCGTGATCACCAACTCGGCCCATTGCGAGATCGAGCTGGCCGGCAGCGACACGCGCGTGAAGTTCTGCATCACCTTGCCGGCCGCGTCGCGCAGCGGCTTGTCGATGCCGAAGCCGCTGTCGGCGCCGCTGCCGGCGGCGTGCACCAGCAACACGTGGCCGTTGAAGCGCGCGCTCAGGTCGCGCAGCTGCCGCTTGAATTCCAGGTAGCCATCGCGCGTGCGATGGCGCATGAAGCCGTCGAGCAGCGTGGGCCGTCCTTTCTTCTCCCAGCCGTTGGCGAAATGCGGATCGGCATGGGCGACCACGACGATGCCGTTAAGGTCGCGCTGGCGCGCCACCGAGAACGCCCGCGCCAGCCACTGCCGGTTGGCTTCGCGCCGGTCCTCGAATTCGCTGTTGCGGCCGCCTTCGTCGCGGTAGTGGTTGTTGTCGCCCGGCACGTTCAGGCCGACGATCAGCACGTCGCCGACACTGATGCGCATGTTCTCGCGAAAGCTGCGGAACAGCGCCTGGTCCGATTGCCGCACCAGCGGCCGCGTCTGCCGTCCGAGCGTGGCGTCTTCCGGAAAGAACAGTTCGCGCAGCCGGCTCAGCCGCTCGACCGGGTCGAAGCTGCCATTGACCGGCAGCCTGCATTCGGACCAGTCGGTTTCGCCCGGCACGTAGATCAGCGGCAGCGGCGACTGGCTCAGCAGCTGCTGGCGGCTGCCGAGCACGGCGTCGCTGCATGACTCCGTATCGCCCTTGATGCCGCCGGCGTGGATCACAAGGTTCAGCTTGCGCTCGGCGAAGTGGTCGAGCAGCGTCGCCAGGCTGGCTTCCGCGGCGGGCCATTGCGGCAGGTCGGCGATCAGCGCAACTCGCACCACCTGCGGCTTGGCCGGCGCCCGCGCCGCCAGCGCGTGCGGCGCGGCCGCCGCCATGGCGGCCAGGCACAGCCATGGCAGCAGCAGGCTCGGCAGGCCCCGGAGCAGCGCCTTCATGCCGTATCGACCGCCTCGCCCGCCAGCGCCTTGAGCCGGTATAGCGCCTCAAGCGCCGCGCGCGGCGTCAGCGTGTCCGGATCCATATCGGCCAGCGCGTCGATCACGGCTGCCTGCTCGGGCGCCAGCGCTGGGGCGGAGGCGGCCGTGGCGGCAGCGTCGTCATCCCAGGCGTCGTCGCCGTCCGGCGTCGGCGGTGCGGCGAACAGGTCGAGCTGCGGCGTAGGCGTAGCGTCGGCGGATTGCTGCTCCAGCCAGGCCAGGTGCTTGCGCGCGGCGCGGATTACCGGCTGCGGCACGCCCGCCAGTTGCGCCACCTGCAGGCCGTAGCTCTGGCTGGCCGGGCCGTCCTGCACCGCGTGCAGGAACACGATGCCGTCACCATGCTCGACCGCCGACAGGTGCACGTTGGCCGCCTGCGGAAACTCCTGCGGCAGCTGCGTCAGTTCGAAGTAATGCGTGGCGAACAGGGTATGGCTGCGGTTGTGCGACAGCAGGTGGCGCGCGATCGCCCAGGCCAGCGCCAGGCCGTCGAAGGTCGAGGTGCCGCGGCCGATCTCGTCCATCAGCACCAGCGATGCCGGGGTGGCGTGATGCAGGATGCCAGCGGCTTCGGTCATTTCGACCATGAAGGTCGAGCGCCCGCCGGCCAGGTCGTCGGCGGCACCGATGCGGGTAAAGATGCGGTCGATCGGTCCGATCGCCGCCCGCCGCGCCGGCACATAGGCGCCGACGCAGGCCAGCAGCACGATCAGCGCGGTCTGGCGCATGAAGGTCGATTTACCGCCCATGTTCGGGCCGGTGATCAGCAACAGCTTGCGCGCCTCGTTGAGCTGGCAGTCGTTGGCGATGAACGCCACCGACTCCGCCGCGAGCTGGCCTTCGACCACCGGGTGCCGGCCCTGCACGATATCGACCACGTTCTCGGCGACGCGCTCCGGCGCCGACCAGTCCAGCGTCTGCGCGCGCTCGGCCAGGGCCGCCAGCACGTCCAGCCGCGCCAGCGCGGCGGCCACGCGCTGCAGCTCGGCGATATGCGGCAGCAGTGCCTGCAGCAGGCCCTCGTAGAGCTGCTTTTCGCGCGCCAGGGCGCGGTCCTGTGCCGACAGGGCCTTGTCCTCGAAGGCCTTGAGTTCGGGCGTGATGTAGCGCTCGGCGTTCTTCAGGGTCTGGCGGCGCCGGTAGTCGTCGGGCACCTTGTCGGCCTGGCCGTTGGTGACCTCGATATAGAAGCCATGCACGCGGTTGAACTCGACGCGCAGGTTGGCAATGCCGGTGCGGGCGCGCTCGCGCGCTTCCAGGTCGATCAGGAACTGGCCGCAATTTTCGGAAATATCGCGCAGCTCGTCGAGCTCGGCATCGAAGCCGCGCGCGATCACGCCGCCGTCGCGCACCACGGTGGCGGGCTCTTCGGCCACGGCGCGCACCAGCAGGTCCAGGCAGTCCTGCGGCACGGCCAGGTCCTGCAGGGTCTGCGCCAGCAGCATGCTGCCCTGGTCGTCGCGCAGGCAGGCCTGCACCTCGGGCAGCGCGCGCAGCGTGTCGCGCAGCGACGACAGGTCGCGCGGACGCGCATTGAGCAGCGCCAGCCGCGAGGTGATGCGCTCGACGTCGGCGAGCCGGCGCAGCGCGCCGCGCAGCGCGTCGGTGCCCTGGTCGATCAGCACGCCGATGGCCTGCTGGCGCGCCTGCGGCACGGCCGGGTCGCGCAGCGGGTGGTGCAGCCAGTGGCGCAGCGCGCGGCTGCCCATGGCGGTGCAGCAGGTGTCCAGCAGAGAGAACAGCGTCGGCGACTCGCCGCCGCGCAGCGTTTCGGTCAGTTCCAGGTTACGCCGGGTGGCGGAATCCAGGCCGACGTACTCCGATTCGCGCTCGACCTTCACGCCCTGCACATGGCGCAGCGACTGCCCTTGGGTGGTGGCGGCGTAGTTCAGCAGCGCGCCCGCCGCGCCCAGCGCGGCCCCCAGACCGGCGCAGCCGAACGGTTCCAGGCTGGCCACGCCCAACTGCTCGCGCAGCCGGCGCGTGCCGGCGTCCTGGTCGAAATGCCATTCCGGCAGGCGGGTTCGTGCGCAAGCCAGTGCGGGCAGGTCAATGCCATCCGCATACAAAAGCTCGGCCGGGCGAATGCGCTCCAGCTCGCGGCCCAGCAGCGCCGCTTCGCATTCCATCAGGCGCAGCTCGCCGCTGGCCAGGTTCAGCCACGCCAGGCCGGTCTTGCTGACGCCGCGGCGCGTGGTCTGCTGGTGCACGGCCATCAGGAAGGTATCGGCCTTGTCGGGCAGCAGCGCGGCATCGGTCAGCGTGCCGGGGGTGACGATGCGCACCACCTTGCGCTCCACCGGCCCCTTGCTGGTGGCGGGGTCGCCGATCTGCTCGCAGATCGCCACCGACTCGCCCAGCTTTACCAACCGTGCCAGATACTGGTCGGCCGAATGGAAGGGGATACCGGCCATGCGGATCGGCACGCCATTCGACGCGCCGCGCGCGGTCAGCGTGATGTCGAGCAGGCGCGCGGCCTTCTCGGCATCGTCATGGAAAAGTTCATAGAAGTCACCCATGCGGTAGAACAGCAGGGTGTCGGGGTGGTCCGCCTTGATGCGCAAATATTGCTGCATCATGGGCGTGTGGCGGCTGCCTGCGGCGTCTGCCTGTGCCTGTTCAGGGTCGGTTTTCTTCTGCAATCCCATTGCCATTTAGCCTGTCTGGCGGTGGGCCTGCGTCGTGCCGCCCGATCCGCGCCGAACGCACCTTGCGTGCCAAGAAAAGCGCCCCCGCGGGGGCGGGCCGGGCGCTGCTCCGGCGGCCTGTGGCCGCGGCACGAAGGGGCGTTTTCGAATATGGGCGATATGGTACAGCACGGTGCTGCCGCCGAAGCGGCGCAGCCGCGCTGCGCGGGTGCAGGATCAGCGGAACACCAGCACCGGGATGTTGCTATGGGTCAGCACTTTCTGCGTTTCGCTGCCGAGCAGCAGGCCGCTGAGTCCGCGGCGGCCGTGCGAGGCCATGAAGATGACATCGCAGCCCAGGTCCCGGGCGGCATGGATGATGCCCTGGTACGGCGCCGAAGCGCTGGAGACGTGGCCGCTGCACGGCACGCCGGCCAGCGCGGCCGCGGACTCGACCTTGGCCAGTTCCTGGCGCGCCTCGGCTTCGACGCGCTGCTGGTAGGCGTCCCGCTTTTCGTGCGAGCTGTCGCTGGTCAGCACATAGGGATAGCTCTCCACGCACATGTAGGGCGTGAGCCGTGCCCCGGCGGTGCGGGCGAACTGGATGCCGGCGGAGACGGCCTGGTGCGACAGCTCCGAGCCGTCGACGGGGAGCAGGATGTGCTTGAACATGGGGTCCTTTTTCAGTTGTTGTGTGAAGCGAATGGCGCGAGCCGGGCACACGAGGGCGGAGCCCGGTCTTGCCGCGCTCAGTTGGCCAGCGCGCGCCCGACGATCAGCGGATCCGGCTGGCCGATGGCGGTGGTGTCGCGGTTGGCATAGGGGAAGCGCGACAGGATGTAGCGCAGTGCATTGAGCCGCGCGCGCTTCTTGCAATCGGAGCGGATCACCGTCCATGGCGCATCGGCGGTATCGGTATGCGCGAACATGGCTTCCTTGGCACGGGTGTAGTCGTCCCATTTGTCGAGCGAGGCAACGTCGACCGGGCTGAGCTTCCATTGCTTGAGCGGATGGATCTCGCGCTCGCGAAAGCGTCGGCGCTGCTCCTTCTGGCTGACCGAGAACCAGAACTTGAACAGGTGGATGCCGCTGCGCACCAGGTGCCGCTCGAAGTCGGGCGCCTGCTGCAGGAAGTCCTGGTATTCGCGGGTCGAGCAGAAGCCCATCACGTGTTCGACGCCGGCGCGGTTGTACCAGGAACGGTCGAACAGCACGATCTCGCCAGCAGACGGCAGGTGCTGCACGTAGCGCTGGAAATACCATTGCCCGCGCTCGGCCTCGGTGGGCTTTTCCAGGGCCACCACACGGGCGCC
Source organism: Cupriavidus sp. 207A1 (assembly GCF_057798955.1). Classification (NCBI taxonomy): domain Bacteria; kingdom Pseudomonadati; phylum Pseudomonadota; class Betaproteobacteria; order Burkholderiales; family Burkholderiaceae; genus Cupriavidus; species Cupriavidus sp. 207A1. Next base: position 224,304 of record NZ_JBYOJO010000007.1, read on the forward strand.
GCGCGGGTTCATGTGTTCCATGAAGCGTTTGATGGTGCCGCCCTTGCCGGCGGCGTCGCGGCCTTCGAACAGGATCACCACGCGCTGGCCGGTCTCGCGCACCCAGGCCTGGAACTTGAGCAGTTCGACCTGCAGGCGGTACTTCTGCTTCTCGTAACCGCGCCGCGACATCAGGTTCTGGTACGGGTACGCGCCTTCGCGCCAGCCGGCGGACAGCTCATCGTCCGGGTGGCGCTGGCGGCCGGCCTGCCAGGCGGCGGGGTCGCCCTCGAGAATGAGGCTGCGCAGTTGCGCGGCCTCGTCCGGCGCCAGGCCGTCGAGCAGGGTGCGGACGGCTCCCAGCATGCCGGCGCCATCGCCGGCCTGGCTGGCGAGGATGTCCTGCATGCCGCTTGCCGCGAGTTGCACCGCGGCTTCGACGGCGCTGTCGACTTCATTGCGCTGCGCCGACAGCGCCGAACGGGTGGGCAGCACATCGCCCCTGGCGGTGGCGCGCGGCCGTGTGGTGGTGGGGGTACGGGTGGGGATGCGGGTGGGGAGGGTGTCGCGATCGGTCATCTGCGCGCCTCCGGTCAGGCGGTGGTGCGGCGCAGGATCTGATAGAGCTGGTCCTTGAGCAGCAGCTTCTCCTTTTTCAGCCGCTCGATCTCGAAGGTGGACGCCGGCACCAAGCCCGCCTCCATGTTATGGATTTCCTGGTCGAGCGTATTGTGGCGGTGGAACAGCCGCGCAAAGCGGGCGTCCTGCGTTTTGAGGGCGGTGATCTGTTCGCGGTACTCGGGAAACATGCTGGCTCTCCTGTGGCTGGATCCGCGCGCACATGGCGTGGCGCATGGATTCATTCTGGTGAGCGCAGGGCGGCGCGGCCTTGACCAGGATCATGGCTCGCCGGGGTATGAGACGAAGCCGCACGCGGGGCGCACCGGCGTGCGGCCCCAAAAAAACAAACGCCCGCCGGGGTGCGGCGGGCGTGCTTGCATGGCCGCTCAGGCCATCTGCAGGGGTCAGGCGGCGGTGGGCTTGGCGTTGTCCAGCGAGTACGGCGACAGCAGGCGCACCATCTGGGCAAAGGCCTTGGGGTTGCCGGCCAGCACTTCGCCTTGTTCCAGCTGGCGCGGCTCGCCGGCGTAGTTGCCTACCAGGCCGCCCGACTCGGTGATCAGCAGCATGCCGGCGGCCATGTCCCACGGCTGCAGGCCGCGCTCGAAGAAGCCGTCGAGGCGGCCGCAGGCGACGTAGGCCAGGTCCAGCGCGGCGGCGCCCGGGCGGCGCAGGCCGGCGCAGCTGCGCGTCATCAGCGCGAAGATCTCGAGGTATTCCTCCACGCCTTCCAGGTCGCGGAAGGGGAAGCCGGTGCCGATCAGGCAGTCGGCCAGCTTGTCGCGGCGGGTGACGCGGATGCGACGGTTGTTGAGGAAGGCGCCGGCACCCTTGGAGGCGGTGAACAGCTCGTCGCGGGTCGGGTCGTAGACCACCGCCTGCACCGGCGTGCCGCGGTGCAGCTGGGCGATCGAAACCGCGTATTGCGGGAAGCCGTGGATGAAGTTGGTGGTGCCGTCGAGCGGGTCGATGACCCAGGTGTACTCATGGGTGGCTTCTTCTTCGGTCCAGGACTGGCCGGATTCTTCCGCTAGAATGCCGTGTTCCGGGTAGGCCGTGCGCAGGATCTCGATGATCGCGGCTTCGGCGGCGCGGTCGACCTCGGTAACGAAATCGTTGTGTTGCTTGCGCGAGACGCGCACCAGATCGACGTCGAGCGACGCGCGGTTGATGATGGATCCCGCCTTGCGGGCCGCCTTGATGGCGATATTGAGCATCGGATGCATGAATCTCTCCAGGCCGGCCACGACCGCGCGGCGGGGCGCCAAAGCGCCGCTCGCCCGCTCATGGGCAGCTGACAACACAACGGATTGTAGAAGAACGTGGGGCGTCGCCGGCCTTGCTGCAGGACGCTTCGCAAATAAATGTGTCGCGAACGTCCCGCGCGCATGCATAAACCTGGCGCCGCGCCAAAGAAGAACCCCGAATTGTATATGAACCCGGCAATTGATACGAGCCAGCCCGCCACCCCCACGTCAGGCGGGGATGCCTTCGGCCGCGTGCGCTTCGTGCTGGTCGAAACCAGCCATCCCGGCAACGTCGGCTCGGTGGCGCGGGCGATCAAGACCATGGGCTTCGGCAGCCTGGTGCTGGTCTCGCCGCGCGAGCCCGAGGTGCTGCGGCATCCCGATGCCGTGGCCATGGCCAGCGGCGCCGACGACGTGCTGGCCGCCGCCGTGATCGTCGACCACGTCGATGCGGCCCTGGCCGGGGCCGCGTTGACCGTCGCCATGACCGCGCGCCAGCGCGAGTTCGGACCGCCGCGGCTGCTGCCGCGCGCCGCCGCCGCGCGGGCGCGCCAGACCCTGTCCGGCAGCGGCGACGTGGCGTTCGTGTTCGGCAACGAGCGTTATGGCCTGCCCAACGAGGTGGTGGAGCGCTGCAACGCCGTGACCCATATCCCCGCCAATCCCGCCTATGCCTCGCTGAACCTGGCGCAGGCGGTGCAGCTGGTCGCCTACGAGATGCGGCTGGCGCTGCTGGAGGCGGCCCCGGACGCGGGCGCCAATATCGGCTATGCTGGCGAGCCGGCCACGGCGGAACAGGTCGAGGCCATGTTCGGCCACCTGCAGACCGGGCTGGAGGCGATCGGATTTCTCGATCCGTCCAATCCGCGCAAGCTGATGACCCGGCTGCGCCGCCTGCTGGCGCGCAGCGGCCTCGAGCGCGAGGAAGTGAACATCCTGCGCGGCATCGCCAAGCACATGCTGATTGCCGCGCAGAACCAGTCCGGCCCGCAGGCCGACCGGTGACAGGAGCAAAGGACTGTGGCAGCAACCCGTAGCGATGCGATGTGGGACCAGGCCGGTGCATGCCGAGGCGGCGTGGCCGGGCGTCCTGCCGCCGCGGGTGGGCGCAGGCCCGGTCGATGTTGATCGCAGCATCGCAGCAATGTCCCTGGCGGATCAGGGGCCAAACGCCGGCGCCGCAAGGCGGGCCGGCAAATCCCTTACACTCCTGATCCTCTTCACCGGCCCCCGACCGCGCCGGCGACCCCGCCCCGGGCCCTGGCCCGCGTGTCGTGGCGCACGGCGCGGCACCACGACACGACCAAGATGTTCTCTCGCCTGAAGGAAGATATCGACACGATCATGCTGCGCGATCCCGCCGCGCGCAGCCGCCTGGAAGTCCTGACCTGCTATCCGGGCCTGCACGCGGTGCTGCTGCACCGGCTGGCGCATGCGTGCTGGCGCGCGGGCTGGCACTGGCTGGGCCGCTGGATTTCGCACTGGTCGCGCTTTTTCACCGGCATCGAGATCCATCCGGCGGCGACGCTGGGCCGGCGCGTGTTCATCGACCACGGCATGGGCGTGGTCATCGGCGAGACCGCGCAGATCGGCGACGACTGCACCATCTACCAGGGCGTGACGCTGGGCGGCACGTCGCTGTACAAGGGCCAGAAGCGGCATCCGACCCTCGGTGTCGGCGTGGTGGTCAGCGCGGGCGCCAAGGTGCTGGGCGGATTCGTGGTGGGCGACGGCGCGCGCGTGGGCTCCAATGCGGTGGTGCTCAAGCCGGTGCCGCCAGGGGCGACCGCGGTGGGCATTCCGGCCCGCATCATCCTGCCGGATGCGCCGTCGGTGCAGCAGGGCGCGAGGCAGGAGTTTTCGGCCTACGGCATCACGCCCAACGCGGACGACCCGGTGTCGCTGGCGCTCAAGAGCCTGATCGACAATGCCGCGGTCCAGCATGACCGCATCGAGGCCGTGCTGGCCGCGCTCGACCGGCTTGGCGAACACCTGGAGAACACCCCGAACGACCCGTTCGATGCCAGCGAACTGCGCAAGCTGATGAAGTAACGGCGTGCAGGCATGGGCGGCGCCGCTCGCCCGCGGCGCCGGTCAGTCGGTCTGCGGCAGCAGACGGAAGCCGTCTCGGTCCAGCTGCAGCACCGCCGCGCGCGGATGCGCGCCATCCAGGTCCCAGTCGGTCAGCACCCAGCGCACGCCAGCGCCGTCTTCATGGCGTGCCGGGCGATGGGTGTGGCCATGGACCAGCAGCGATGCGCCGGCGGCGCCGAGCAATTGCGCCGCCGCCGCGGGCGCCACATCGCCATAGATCGCCGGTGCCGCGACACCAGCCTCACGTTGCCTGGCGCGGTTGCCTTCGCTGTCGGCGCGCAGCTTGCGGGCCACCGCCAGGCGCGCGCGCAGCGGCAGCGCCAGGAACACGCGCTGCACCCAGCGCTTGCGGGTCCAGTGGCGAAACCGGTTGTAGCGTTCGTCGTCGATGCACAGCATGTCGCCGTGGCTCAGCACCACGCGCTGGCCGGCGCAGTGGATCACGGTGGGGTCGGGCAGCAGCGTGGCGCCGGCGGCGCCGGCGAAGCGCCGGCCCAGCAGGAAGTCGCGGTTGCCGTGCATCAGGTACACCGCGACGCCGTGCGCGGCCAGCGCGCGCAGCGCCAGCGCCACGCGTTGCGCGAACGGCGCCTCGGTTTCTTCGTCGCCGACCCAGAATTCAAAGAAGTCGCCCAGGATGAACAGCGCGCGCGCCTGCGCGGCGGCGCGCTCGAGCGTGCGCTCGAAGGCTGCCAGCGTGCGCGGCATGCCGGGCGTCAGATGCAGGTCTGAAATGAACCACGCCGGCGCCTGTACCTCGAGGGGACCGGCCACCGGCGTGTGGGAGATTGCGGTCATGCGTGGTGTCGGGAGAAGAAGGCCGGCACGCAGGCCGGCACGCGCGCGCGCACGGTACCGCAATCGGCAGGCATCGGCTTACTCGACGACGACGGCCTTCTCGATCACGACGTCTTCCAGCGGCACGTCCTGGTGAAAGCCCGAGCTGCCGGTGCGCACGCCCTTGATCTGCTCGACCACGTCGGTGCCGTCGACGACCTTGCCGAACACGGCATAGCCGAAGCCCTGCGGGGTGGGCGACGAGAAGTTGAGGAAGTCGTTGTCGACCACGTTGATGAAGAACTGCGCGGTGGCCGAGTGCGGCGCATTGGTGCGCGCCATGGCCACGGTGTAGCGGTCGTTCTTCAGGCCGTTGCCGGCTTCGTTCTCGATCGGGGCGTCGGTGTCCTTCTGCTTCATGCCGGGCTCGAAGCCGCCGCCCTGGATCATGAAGTTCTTGATCACGCGGTGGAAGATGGTGTTGTCGTAGTGGCCCTTGCGGACATACGACAGGAAGTTCTCAACCGTTTTTGGGGCCTTCTCGGCGTCGAGTTCCAGGGTGATGACACCCTTGTTGGTCTGCAGCTGTACCTTGGACATGGCGGTTTCCTCTGTTCGGTAATTATTTGACGACGGTGGCCGACTCGATCACGATCGGCGCGGCCGGCACGTTGCGCATCGGGCCGTAGGCCGTGGTCGGCACGGCCTTGATCTTGTCGATCGTGTCCATGCCTTCCACCACCTTGCCGAAGACGGCATAGCCATTGCCGTCCGGCTGCGGGTAGTCGAGATTCGGATTATCCACCACATTGACGAAGAACTGCGCGGTGGCCGAATCCGGGTTGCTGGTGCGCGCCATGGCAACCGTGCCGGCCTTGTTCTTCAGGCCGCTGCGGGCTTCCAGCGGGATCGGCGCGCGCGTGGGCTTTTCCTTCATGTCGCGGTCGAAGCCGCCGCCCTGCACCATGAAGCCGTTGATCACGCGGTGGAAGATGGTGCCACTGTAGAAGCCGCTCTTCACATATTCCAGGAAGTTCGCGACGGTCTTGGGCGCGGCCTCGGGATAAAGCTCGACCGTGAACTTGCCGGCGCTGGTGACGAACTGGACGCGCTCGGCGGCCTTCTGCTGGGCCAGCGCGCTGAACGAAGTCAGCGCGAGGGCGCCTGCGGCCAGGCCGGCAATGACGATGCGACGGGAACGGATCATGAAGGGAACTCCGGTAAGTCGGGATGGACACGGCCCGGGCATGCCGCGCCGGGCCTGCGGATGACTGCTGTCAGTTGGCCGCGGGGGCGCTGGCCGGCGACTGGCGCCCGCCCGGCGCCGCCTTGCGGCCGGTGGCCGCGGGTGCGGCCGGCTTCGGTGGCGCTGCCACGGCGGAAGCCGGCGCCAGCTGGCGCAGGCCCGCACTGGCGCGGGCATCGCCGGGATTGCGGCGCAGCGCTTCGGTGTAGGCCTGCTCGGCCAGGCGGCGGTAGACGTCGCCCAGATTGGTGTAGCCGACCGCGAAGGCGGGCTTGACCTCGGTGGCCAGCAGCAATTCGGCTTCGGCGCGCTTCAGGTCGCCGCGCTTGGCATAGAGCAGCGCCAGGTTGTTGTGCGGCTCGGGCAGTTCGGGAAAGTCCTGCGCCATCTCGCTGAAGGCCTGGATCGCCTCGTCTTCGCGGCCCGCCTGGGCCAGTGCCCAGGCGCGCTGGAAGCGTGCCTGCGCATTGCGCGGGTTGGTGGCCAGCACGCGGTCGAAGCCCTTGATGGCGTCCTCGTAGCGGCGCGCGTTGGCGGCTTGCTGGGCCTCGCCCATGCCAGGGTCGGTCGACTGGATGCCGCCGACCGGCGAGGTCGGCACCGCCAGCGAGAGCGGGCCGTTCTGCGCGGACGCAGGGCCTGCCAGCGCCGCGGCCAGGGCCAGCAGCGGCAGGACGGTGCGGGATCCGCGCCGGCGCGTGCGCGTAGCGGAGACGGCAGAAAACGGGGAGGGCAGCGGCAGGCTCATTGAGGACGGGTCCGTTATACTCCGCGGCATTCTAGCAAAGCGGCAAGTGCGGCACGAAGGCGATGCCGCGGCGGCCAGGCGTGCGGTGTTCATGCACGACGTGCGTGCGCACGTGCATGCGCGCCGGCCGGCCGGGCCGCGGGTCCGACTCGCGCACCGCCTTCCGGTAAGATATGGGGCGCGACGGCATTGCGCCAGCAGCGGCGTTCGCGCTGCCTGCCGTGTGGAACCGGCAGACTCCTCTCACCACTCACTTCGTTTCATGCAGCCCCTCAACATCTACAACACGCTCGCGCGTGAGAAGCAGCCATTCGTGCCAATCGAACCCGGCAAGGTCCGCATGTATGTGTGCGGCATGACCGTGTACGACTATTGTCACGTCGGCCACGCGCGCGTGATGGTGGTGTTCGACATGGTGCACCGGTGGCTGCGCGCCGCCGGCTACGAGGTGACGTATGTGCAGAACATCACCGATATCGACGACAAGATCATCCGCCGCGCGGTCGAGAACGGCGAGACCATCGGCGAGCTGACCACGCGCTTCATCCAGTACATGCACGAGGATGCCGCCGCGCTGGGCGTGATCCGTCCCGACTACGAGCCGCGCGCCACCGACTACGTGCCGCAGATGCTCGACATGATCGGCAAGCTCGAGGCGAAGGGCCTGGCCTACCAGGCCAGCGACGGCGACGTGAACTACTCGGTGCGCAAGTTCGACGGCTACGGCAAGCTGTCCGGCAAGTCGCTGGAAGACCTGCGCGCCGGCGAGCGTGTCAGCGCCAACGATGCCAAGCAGGACCCGCTCGACTTCGTGCTGTGGAAATCCGCCAAGGCCAGCGAGCCGCCCGAGAGCAAGTGGGATTCGAAGTGGGGCGCCGGCCGCCCGGGCTGGCATATTGAATGCTCTGCGATGAGCTGCGCGCTGCTGGGCGAGCATTTCGACATCCATGGCGGCGGGGCAGACCTGCAGTTCCCGCACCACGAGAACGAGATCGCGCAGTCCGAAGGCGCCAGCGGCAAGCCCTTCGTCAACCTGTGGATGCACAACGGCTTCGTGCGCATCAACGACGAGAAAATGTCCAAGTCGCTTGGCAATTTTTTCACCATCCGCGAGGTGCTGAAGGCGTACGACGCCGAGGTCGTGCGCTTCTTCATCCTGCGCGCGCACTACCGCAGCCCGCTGAACTACAGCGACGCGCACCTGGACGATGCGCGCCACGCGCTGACGCGCCTGTACACGGCGCTCAAGGACAGCCAGCCGGGCGGCTGCGCGGTGGACTGGGACGAGCCGCACGCGAAGCGCTTCGCCGAGGCCATGGGCGACGACTTCAACACGCCGATCGCGATGTCGGTGCTGTTCGACCTGGCCAGCGAGATCAACCGCACCGGCTCCACCGCGGCCGCGCGCCAGCTCAAGGGGCTGGCCGGCACGCTGGGGCTGCTCGAGCGCGATCCGCACACCTTCCTGCAGGGCGGCAAGTCCGCTGACGGCCCGTCGCCGGACGAGATCGAAACGCTGATTGCGGCGCGCAAGGCCGCCAAGGCCGAGCGCAACTTCGCCGAGGCGGACCGCATCCGCGCGCAGCTGCTGGAAGGGGGCATCGTGCTGGAAGACAAGCCGGGCGGTGCCACCGAGTGGAGGCGTGCTTGAACGCTGCCGCGCGCAAGCCCGCTGCCGCCACGCCGCCCGCCACCGCGGGCCGGGCGAAGGCGGCCGGCCCGCGCCCTGGCAAGGCCGGCGCCAGGGAGGCGCCGCTGCCGGATGGCAAGGACACCAGCAAGGACGCCACGCGCTCCGCGGCAAAGGCCGCGCGCAACGCCAAGGTCGTGCTGCCGGAAGCCCAGGCGGTGCCGCTGCCGGTCGAGACCGTCGCCGATGCCGTGCGCCCTGCATACTGGGACGAGGCGTGCGCGGACCTGATGAAGCGCGACCGCATCCTGCGCAAGATGATCCCGACCTACGGTCCCGCGCACCTGGTCTCGCGCGGCGACCCGTTCGTCACGCTGGCGCGCGCGGTGGTGGGCCAGCAGATCTCGGTCAAGGCCGCGCAGTCGGTGTGGGAGCGCCTGCACGCGGTGTGCCCGCGGCTGGCGCCGGCGCAGTTCCTGCGCGCGGGCCCCGAGAAGCTGGCGGGCTGCGGCGTGTCCAAGCGCAAGGCGGAATACCTGATCGACCTGGCCGGGCACTTCAAGGCCGGCACGGTGCATGTCGCGCAGTGGGCGCAGATGGACGACGAGGCCGTCATCGCCGAGTTGACGCAGATCCGCGGCATCGGCCGCTGGACCGCCGAGATGTTCCTGATGTTCAACCTGATGCGGCCCAATGTGCTGCCGCTCGACGACGTCGGCCTGATCAACGCCATCTCCACCAACTATTTCAGCGGCGAGCCGGTGACGCGCAGCGAGGCGCGCGAGGTGGCGGCCAACTGGGAGCCGTGGCGCACCGTGGCGACCTGGTATATGTGGCGCAGCCTCGACCCCTTGCCAGTGACGTATTAGGCATTGCGGCAATAAAAATTAACTCCAGGTGCATTGCAGGCTATCCGGCAGGCGCTAAGATAGCGGCCAATTTCCGGTAGAATGCGCCCCTTCACAGACAGGTACGTGTGATTTTATGAAAACCACCTTCCTGGATTTTGAGCAGCCCATTGCCGAACTCGAGGCAAAGATCGAAGAACTGCGCTTCGTGCAGGACGATTCGGCTGTCGATATTTCCGAAGAGATTTCGCGGCTGGCCGGCAAGAGCCAGCAGCTGACCAAGGACATCTATGCCAACCTGACCCCGTGGCAGGTTGCGCAAATCGCCCGCCACCCCCAGCGTCCCTATACGCTGGACTACGTGCGCGAGATCTTCACCGATTTCCACGAACTGCACGGCGACCGCACCTTCGCCGACGACCTGTCGATCATCGGCGGCCTGGCGCGCTTCAATGGCCAGTCGTGCATGGTGATCGGGCACCAGAAGGGCCGTGACACGAAAGAGCGCGCCATGCGCAATTTCGGCATGCCCAAGCCCGAGGGCTACCGCAAGGCCAAGCGCCTGATGGAGCTGGCAGACAAGTTCGGGCTGCCGATCTTCACCTTCGTCGACACCCCGGGCGCATTCCCCGGCATCGACGCCGAAGAGCGCGGCCAGTCCGAGGCCATCGGCCATAACCTGTACGTGATGGCAGGCCTGAAGGTGCCGCTGATCGCCACCATCATCGGCGAAGGCGGTTCGGGCGGCGCGCTGGCGATTGCCGTGGGCGACGTGGTGCAGATGCTGCAGTTCGCCACCTACGCCGTGATCTCGCCGGAAGGCTGCGCCTCGATCCTGTGGAAGACCGCCGAGAAGGCTCCTGAAGCCGCCGAGGCGCTGGGCCTGACGGCGCACCGCCTGAAGGCGCTGGGCCTGATCGACAAGATCGTGAGCGAGCCGCTGGGCGGCGCGCACCGCGACTACAAGGGCATGGCGGCGATGCTCAAGCGCTCGCTGGCCGAGTCGCTGCGCCAGTTCCAGGGCATCAGCGTGAAGGAATTGCAGGCACGCCGCTACGAGCGCCTGCTGGCCTATGGCAAGTTCAAGGAAACCGGCGCCCAGGACTGACCCGTCCGCCCGGCTGACCGACAAGGTCGCACAGGCCCTGCAGGCCGGTGCGGCCTTTGTTGTTTCTGGCGGTGCCACCGCGGCGCCGTCGACGGTCGCGGTGGCGCTGTCGGGCGGGCGCGACTCGGTCGCACTGCTGCATGCCGCGCGCGCGGCGGTGGCGCAGGCGGGCGATGGCGCGCGCGTGGTGGCGCTGCATGTCCATCACGGCCTGCAGGCCGAGGCCGACGACTGGGACCGCTTCTGCGCCGCGCTGTGCGCGCAGTGGCAGGTCGGCTATTTCGTGCGGCGCGTGTCGGTGCGGCCGGCGGCGGGCGAGGGCGTGGAAGCCGCCGCGCGGCGCGCGCGCTATGCCGCGCTGGCGGCGATGTGCGCCGACAGCGGCGCGCGCTTGCTGCTGTTTGCCCACCACCTGGACGACCAGGTCGAGACCGTGCTGCTGCGGCTGTTCCGCGGCGCCGGCGTGGCCGGCATGGCCGGAATGCCGGCAATGCGCCCGCTGGATCCGCACAGCGGCGTGATGCTGCTGCGTCCGTGGCTGGACGTGCCGCGCGCCGGCATCGAGCAATACTGTGCCGCCAACGCGCTGCAGTGGATCGACGACCCGTCCAATGCCGACGGCCGCTACACGCGCAACGCCTTGCGCCAGCAACTGCCGGCGTTGCAGGCGGCGTTTCCGGCGCTGGCGGTCAACGTGGTGCAGGCCGCCGCGCATTTTGCGCAGGCCGGCGCGCTGATCGACCAGATGGCTGCCGCCACGCTGGCCACGCTGGTGCGGTCTGGCCGCGACGCCGACACGCTGTCTGAACTCGACCTGCCGGGCCTGCGCGCGTTGCCGGGCGCGCAGGCCGATGCGGTGCTGCGCCTGTGGCTGCGCGACCTCGGCGTGCGCGCCCCGTCCACCGCGCGGCTGGCGGCGATGTGCGGGCAACTGGTCGCGCACGCCGGCGGCGAGCCCGCCATCGCGCATGAGGGCCTGGTGCTGCGTCGTTTCCGTGAGCGCGTGCTGGCCTGCGTGCCGCCGCCGGCGCAGGTGCCAGAGCCCGTACTGCTGGACTGGCGCGGCGAGGCCCGCATCGTCGTGCCCGCCTGGCGCGGCGAACTACATTTCTTTCGCGACGACACCTTCGGCGTGCCCGAAGCGGTACTGCGCCAGCCCTTGCGCCTGGCCGCGCGCAGCGGCGGCGAACGTATCGTGCTGCGCCCCGGCGGCCCCGCCCGGGCGCTGAAGCAGGCCTGCCAGGAGGCCGGCATCCCGGCCTGGCGCAGGGCCTGGCTGCCGCTGCTGTGGGCCGGCGACACGCTGGTGCTGGCCGCCGGGCTGGGCATGCATCGCCGCTGGCCCGACGCAGCGCCGGCGCCGCGCTGGCGCGTGGCGTGGCATCCGCAGGCGCCGACGCTGGCAATGCCACCGCGCTGACCTTGCCGAACGGCGGTTCGATGGCGTTCGCCAGCCGTTGGCATCACATCCGGCCTGGCGCAGATAGTCCCCGTGCGCCTTGCCTGACCGGCCCGCTTCGTGTATTTTCAAGGGCTTTGCACAATCGCTGGCGTCGACAAGAAGATGGCTCTCATCGTTCACAAATACGGCGGCACTTCGATGGGTTCCACGGAACGCATCAAGAATGTCGCCAAGCGCGTGGCCAAGTGGCACCGCGCCGGTCACCGCGTAGTCGTGGTGCCTTCGGCCATGTCGGGCGAGACCAATCGCCTGCTGGGACTCGCCAAGGAAATTTCGCCCCAGCCCGCTCCGCGTGAACTGGACATGCTCGCCTCCACCGGCGAACAGGCCAGCGTGGCGCTGCTGGCGATCGCCCTGCACGGCGAGGACATCGACGCCGTCAGCTACACCGGCTGGCAGGTTCCGGTGAAGACCGATTCGTCCTACACCAAGGCCCGCATCGAATCGATCGACGACGAGCGCATCCTGGCCGACCTCGACGCCGGCCGCGTGGTCGTGATCACCGGCTTCCAGGGCATCGACGACGACGGCAACATCACCACGCTCGGCCGCGGCGGCTCGGACACCTCGGCCGTGGCCATCGCCGCCGCGATCGAGGCCGATGAGTGCCTGATCTACACCGACGTCGACGGCGTCTACACCACCGATCCGCGCGTGGTCGAGGACGCCCGCCGCCTGGACCAGATCACCTTCGAGGAAATGCTGGAAATGGCCAGCCTGGGCTCCAAGGTGCTGCAGATCCGCTCGGTGGAGTTTGCCGGCAAGTACCGCGTCAAGACCCGCGTGCTGTCGTCGCTGACCGACCCGCTTATGCCGCTCGAGCAGGAAATGCACTCGGGCACGCTGATCACTTTTGAGGAAGAAGACTCCACCATGGAAGCCGCTGTCATCTCCGGCATCGCCTTTGCCCGCGACGAAGCCAAGATCACCGTCCTGGGCGTGCCCGACAAGCCCGGCATCGCCTACCAGATCCTGGGCCCGGTCGCCGACGCCAACATCGACGTCGACATGATCATCCAGAACCAGTCCGTCGACGGCAAGACCGACTTCACCTTCACCGTGCCGCGCGGCGAGTACCAGCGCGCGCTGGCCATCCTGAACGATGGCGTGAAGGCGCACATCGGCGCCGGCAGCGTGTCGGGCGACCCCAAGGTGTCGAAGGTGTCGGTGGTGGGCGTGGGCATGCGCTCGCACGTCGGCATCGCCAGCAAGATGTTCCGCACGCTGTCGGAAGAGGGCATCAACATCCAGATGATCTCCACCTCGGAAATCAAGATCTCGGTGCTGATCGACGAGAAGTACATGGAGCTGGCCGTGCGCGCGCTGCACAAGGCCTTCGAACTGGAACAGGCGTGACCCGTTCGTAAGCTTTTCTGGCGAGGCCGCAAAATTTGTGTTGAGTCATCGATTTTTCATTGACCAACCCCGGCGGCATCGCTAGAATACGCGCTTCGTTGTGTGGCTCCCTCACACAACGCAAGTTTGGGAGACGTGGCCGAGAGGTCGAAGGCACTCCCCTGCTAAGGGAGCATCCGGGCCAAAACCTGGATCGAGGGTTCGAATCCCTCCGTCTCCGCCAATGACAACCGTCCTTGGCGGCGGAACCCCGGAAGATCGCGGTCTTCCGGGGTTTTGTTTTTTCTGGCGCCCCGCAGGGCGCATCCCACCCCATCGGCAATCCGTTCGCGTGGCCTTGCGCCGCTCCCCCGATGCGTGCGCCGATTCTCCTTTACTTCCTCGTCCGGCGTGCTCCAGATTCATATTGAGCATCGGCTTTGCCGGTGCCAGAATTCCCTGCATGCGGAGGCGTGGCGCCGGCAGCTGGCCGGATCGCCTCACCGCGATGGCGGGACGGATCAGGATGCACATGGACCGGGAACTGCTACACCAGGCGTCGGAGGGTTCGGTACTGTTCGCGGATGTCAGCGGCAGTACGCGGCTCTATGAGCGCGCGGGCAACGCCGCCGCCCTTGCCGCGGTCGGCCGTTGCATCGCTGCGATGAAATCCTGTTCCGAGGCCTCGCAAGGCCGGCTCATCAAGACCATCGGCGACGAGGTCATGGTGCTGTTCCCCTGCGCAGAGCAGGCGTTGCAGGCGGCATTGGACATACAGCGGGCCGTTGCGGAACTGCCGCCCGTGGCCGGCTTCACCATGTCGTCCCACATCGGCTTCCACCATGGCCCGATCCTGTTCGACGCGTCCGGCGATGTCTTCGGCGATGCCGTGAACCTGGCCGCGCGGCTGTCCGGGCTCGCCGCGCGCGGCCAGATCATCACCAGCAAGGACGCGGTGGCGGACCTGCCCGCGCCGCTGCGCCAGATGACGCGCTACCTGTACCCGATCCACGTGCGCGGCAGGGCGCAGCCGGTCGAGTTGTACGAGGCGATCTGGCAGCAGGCCACCGACCTGACCCTGATCGCGGGGTTCAAGGAGCCGCTGTCGCATGCCGCTTTCCTCACCTTGCGCTACCGGGACACCGTGGTCGAGATGAACGCGGTCTCGGCGCCGGTCACCATCGGGCGTGACGCCGGCATGACCATCGTGGTGTCGGACCGCCTGGCGTCGCGGTTCCAGGCCATGGCCGAGCCGCGCGCCGGCCGCTATGTACTGATCGACAGGAGCTCGAACGGCACCCACGTCAGCATGGATGGCGCCGAGCCATTCATTTTGCGCCGCGACGAGGTCACGCTGAGGGGACACGGCTGGATCGGGTTTGGCCAGTGGACGGGGCCGAGCGCGGAGTGCATCGAATTCGCCCTGCAGGTGGACAAGGCCAGCGCGGGGCGATAGCTGGAATTCGCATGAAAACGGCGTGGGAATTTCAGTTTTGAATTCCAGGCCGGCGTGGCGGCGCTGAAAATCCTTTTGTAAATCAACAAGAGCGTCGGTGGCTCGTTTCTTGCGCCCACCAGGATGCAGGCGCATGCTGGTTGCCGCCTGTGATCCGCCATTCCCCATCACCCGACTTTCCGTGGCCACCGCGCACGGAGGGCTATTTTCTTGCCGCCATGGACTACCGCCCGATCCAATCCCTGCTGATTGCCAACCGCTCCGAGATCGCCATCCGCGTGATGCGCGCGGCCGCCGAGATGAACGTCCGCACGGTGGCGATCTATTCGAAGGAAGACCGCCTCGCGCTGCATCGCTTCAAGGCCGACGAGAGCTATCTGGTCGGCGAGGGCAAGAAGCCGCTGGCGGCTTATCTCGATATCGACGACATCCTGCGCATTGCGCGGCAGGCCGGGGTCGACGCGATCCATCCGGGCTATGGCTTCCTGTCGGAGAACCCGGAGTTCGCGCAGGCCGTGATCGATGCCGGCATCCGCTGGATCGGCCCGTTGCCGGAGGTGATGCGCAAGCTCGGCAACAAGGTCGCGGCGCGCAACGCGGCGATCGCCGCGGGCGTGCCGGTAATGCCGGCCACCGATCCATTGCCGCATGACCTGGAGGCGTGCAAGCGCCTGGCCGCCGGCATCGGCTATCCGCTGATGCTGAAGGCGAGCTGGGGCGGCGGGGGGCGCGGCATGCGCGTGCTCGAAAGCGAGCAGGACCTGGAGGGCGCGCTGGCCGCGGCGCGGCGCGAGGCGCTCGCGGCATTCGGCAACGACGAGGTCTATGTCGAGAAGCTGGTGCGCAATGCGCGCCACGTCGAAGTGCAGGTGCTGGGCGACACGCATGGCAACCTGGTGCACCTGTACGAGCGCGACTGCACCGTGCAGCGGCGCAACCAGAAGGTGGTCGAGCGCGCGCCGGCGCCGTATCTCGACGCTGCCGGGCGCGGCGCGCTGTGCGAGTCGGCGCTGCGGCTGATGCGCGCGGTCGGCTATACCCACGCCGGCACGGTCGAGTTCCTGATGGATGCCGACTCCGGCCAGTTCTACTTCATCGAAGTCAATCCGCGCATCCAGGTCGAGCACACCGTCACCGAGATGGTCACCGGCATCGATATCGTCAAGGCGCAGATCCGCATCACCGAGGGCGGTCATATCGGCATGACCGAGAACACGCGCGATGCCGACGGCAGGATCGTGGTGCGCGCCGCGGGCGTGCCGGTGCAGCAGGACATCGCCCTTAACGGCCATGCGCTGCAGTGCCGGATCACCACCGAGGACCCGGAAAACGGTTTCCTGCCGGACTACGGCCGCCTCACCGCATATCGCAGCGCGGCGGGCTTCGGCGTGCGCCTCGATGCGGGCACCGCCTATGGCGGCGCGGTGATCACGCCGTACTACGATTCGCTGCTGGTCAAGGTCACCACCTGGGCGCCGACCGCGCCGGAATCGATGCGGCGCATGGATCGTGCGCTGCGCGAGTTCCGCATCCGCGGCGTCGCGTCCAACCTGCAGTTCCTCGAGAACGTCATCAACCATCCCGCGTTCCGTTCGGGCGACGTCACCACGCGCTTTATCGACAAGACTCCGGAGCTTCTGGCTTTTGCCAAACGCCAGGACCGCGCCACCAAGCTGCTGCGCTACCTGGGCGAAGTCAGCGTCAACGGCCATCCCGAGATGAGCGGCCGCGCGCTGCCGTCGCTGCCGCTGCCCGCGCCGGTGCTGCCGGCGATCGACACCAGCGCCGCGCTGCCGTACGGCACGCGCGACCGGCTGCGCGAACTGGGCGCGGAGAAGTTCTCGCGCTGGATGCTGGAGCAGAAGCCGGTGCTGCTGACCGACACCACCATGCGCGACGCGCACCAGTCGCTGTTCGCCACGCGCATGCGCAGCGCCGACATGCTGCCGATCGCGCCGTTCTATGCGCGCGAGCTGTCGCAGCTGTTCTCGCTGGAGTGCTGGGGCGGCGCCACCTTCGACGTGGCGCTGCGCTTTCTCAAGGAAGACCCGTGGCAGCGCCTGGAGCAGTTGCGCGAGCGCGTGCCCAACGTGCTGTTCCAGATGCTGCTGCGCGGCTCCAACGCGGTCGGCTACACCAACTATGCCGACAACGTGGTGCGCTTCTTCGTGCGCCAGGCGGCCAGCGCCGGCGTGGACGTGTTCCGCGTATTCGATTCGCTCAACTGGGTGCGCAATATGCGCGTGGCGATCGATGCCGTCGGTGAAAGCGGCGCGCTGTGCGAGGGCGCGATCTGCTATACCGGCGACCTGTTCGACCCCAAGCGCTCCAAGTACGACCTGAAGTACTACGTCGGCATCGCGCGCGAGCTGCAGCAGGCCGGCGTGCACGTGCTGGGCATCAAGGACATGGCCGGCATCTGCCGGCCGCAGGCGGCCGCGGCGCTGGTCAGGGCGCTCAAGGAAGAGACCGGGCTGCCGGTGCACTTCCATACGCACGACACCAGCGGCATCTCGG
Source organism: Cupriavidus sp. 207A1 (assembly GCF_057798955.1). Classification (NCBI taxonomy): domain Bacteria; kingdom Pseudomonadati; phylum Pseudomonadota; class Betaproteobacteria; order Burkholderiales; family Burkholderiaceae; genus Cupriavidus; species Cupriavidus sp. 207A1. The sequence continues at coordinate 241,372 of NZ_JBYOJO010000007.1, forward strand.
CCGCGTCGGCGCTGGCCGCGATCGAGGCCGGCTGCGACGCGGTCGACGGCGCGCTCGACGCGATGAGCGGGCTGACCTCGCAACCCAACCTGTCGAGCATCGCCGCGGCACTGGCCGGCAGCGAGCGCGATCCGGGCCTGAACCTGGAGCGCCTGCACGAGGCATCGATGTATTGGGAAGGGGTGCGCCGCTACTACGCGCCGTTCGAATCCGAGATCCGCGCCGGCACCGCCGACGTGTACCGCCACGAGATGCCGGGCGGGCAGTACACCAACCTGCGCGAGCAGGCGCGCTCGCTTGGCATCGAGCACCGCTGGACCGAGGTCTCGCGCGCCTACGCCGAGGTCAACCAGATGTTCGGCGATATCGTCAAGGTCACGCCGACCTCCAAGGTGGTTGGCGACCTGGCGCTGATGATGGTGGCCAACGACCTGAGCGCGGCGGACGTGTGCGACCCGGGCAAGGAGATCGCCTTCCCGGAATCGGTGGTGTCGCTGTTCCGGGGCGAGCTGGGCTTCCCGCCCGACGGCTTCCCGGCCGCGCTGTCGCGCAAGGTGCTGCGCGGCGAGCCGCCGGCGCCGTACCGGCCCGGCGACCAGATCGCACCGGTCGACCTCGACGCGGCCCGCGCCGCGGGCGCGGCGGCGTGCGAGCAGCCGCTCGACGACCGCCAGCTGGCCTCGTACCTGATGTACCCCAAGCAGGCCGCCGAGTACCACGCGCATGTGCGCCAGTACAGCGATACCTCGGTGGTGCCCACGCCGGCCTACCTGTACGGCCTGCAGCCGCAGGAAGAGGTGGCGATCGACATCGAGCCCGGCAAGACCCTGCTGGTGTCGCTGCAGGGCACCCATCCCGATGCCGACGAAGGCAAGATCAAGGTCCAGTTCGAGCTGAACGGGCAGTCGCGCACCACGCTGGTCGAACAGCGCAGCACCGCGCAGGCCGCGGCCGCGCGCCAGGGCCGGGCGGTGGCCGAGCCGGACAACTCGCTGCATGTTGCCGCGCCGATGCCGGGCTCGATCGTGACGGTGGCGGTGCAGCCCGGCCAGCGCGTGGCCGCGGGCACCACGCTGCTGGCGCTGGAGGCGATGAAGATGGAGACCCATATCGCCGCGGACCGCGATTGCGAGATCGCGGCGGTGCATGTGAAGGCGGGCGATCGGGTGGCGGCGAAGGACCTGCTGGTGGAACTGAAGGACTGACAGCCGGCGCGGCCCGCCGCGCCTGTGCGGGCCATCCATGGCACCCCGGAAGATCTCGGTCTTGCCGGGGTTTTTTTGTCTGAATGACGCTGCAGCCGGGCGGCCATGCCTCCCCTTCGTAGCACGCCCCGAAACATTGTTCCGGCTTTGGAACACTGTGTTTGCCTGGAACGGGCTTCTGCAATGTCGAAGCGCTGCTATCGTGTCGAGCCGTGATCAAAGCAAAGCGGTGGCGCGTCGATCTCGCAGGCGCTGCCCGACAGATACGGATGTCAGTGAAGAAAAACACATTGTCAGGGGGGCTGCCGCGCGCGGCTCTGGTGTCGGTTGCGGCTGCCCTGCTGGCGCTGCCGTCCGCCGCCGGCGCGGCGGGATTCTCGATGCAGGCGGGCTATGGGCGCGACAACCGGCACGGCGTGGAGAAATACGAAGTGTCGGCGCGCTGGGACGAGATCGTGCAGTGGCAGCTGTCGAGCCGGCTGGCGCTGGCGCTGGACGGGGAGGTCAATGTTGCCAACTGGCGCGCGCTGTCGTCGCGGCCGTCGAGCCAGTTGATGGAGTTCGGCGTGTCGCCGATCTTCCGCCTCAGCTATGCGGGTGACCATGTCACGCCGTTCGTCGAGGCCTCGGTAGGCCTGCGCGTGCTGAGCCACACCGAAATCGCCGGCGGCCATCGCATGGGCTCGGCCTTCCAGTTTTCCGACATGATCGGCGTGGGCGTCGCCTTCGGCAAGGCACAGCGGCTGACCATCGGCTACCGCTTCCAGCACCTGTCCAACGGCGGGATCAAGGACCCGAATCCAGGCACCAACTTCAGCATGGGATACGTGCGCTACCGCTTCTGATTGCTGGCGGCATCGTTCCAGCGGCAGGACGCTGCATCGCAATCCCGCCGTCTACCGCGCACTGGCCGCGGCACCTATCATCGCTTCATGGATCATTGCCGGCCCCGCCTGGCCGGCACTCTCGGAGATCGACATGAAGCGCATTCTGGGTGTCTACAGCGCACCGCGTCCGCACTGGGTCGGGGATGGTTTCCCGGTGCGCTCGATGTTCTCGTACACCAGCCACGGCAAACAGCTGAGCCCGTTCCTGCTTTTGGACTACGCCGGCCCGGCCGATTTCACGCCGACGCAGCGTCCGCGCGGCGTGGGCCAGCATCCGCACCGCGGCTTCGAGACCGTGACCATCGTCTACAAGGGCGAGGTCGCACATCGCGACTCGACCGGGCAGGGCGGGGTCATCGGTCCGGGCGACGTGCAATGGATGACGGCGGGCGCCGGCATCCTGCATGAAGAGTTCCACTCGCCCGCGTTTACGCAAAGCGGCGGCGCGCTGGAAATGGTGCAGCTGTGGGTCAACCTGCCGGCGCGCGACAAGATGGCCGCGCCCGGCTACCAGGCCATCGTCGACCGCGATATCCCGGCGGTGCCGATGCCGGACGGCGCCGGCACGGTACGCGTGATCGCCGGCGAGTACGAAGGCAAGCGCGGCCCGGCGCGCACCTTTACGCCGATGCACGTGTGGGACATGCGCCTGAACCAGGGCGCCAGTCCGCGCCTGGCGCTGCCCGAGGGCTGGCATACCGCGCTGGTGGTGCTGCGCGGCAAGGTCACGGTCAACGCCGAGGCCACCGTGCGCGATGCCGAGATGGTGGTGCTGGATGGCGCCGGCGATGCGGTCAGCATCGAGGCCGGCACCGATGCCATGGTGCTGCTGCTCAGCGGCGAGCCGATCGACGAGCCCATCGTCGGCCACGGCCCGTTCGTGATGAACACCGAGGCGGAGATCGCCGAGGCGTTCCGCGACTTCAGCAGCGGCCGCTTCGGCAGCATGGCCGCGGGGCGGCAGTAGAAATTCGCAGCAAGGGGGCTGTGGCAGGTGGCGGGCGCAATGCCCGCTACCGGCCACGCCGGCTCAGGCGAGCGTGAAGGTCGGCACCGGCGCGCCGCCGTCGCTGGGCGAGAATTTGACCTGCACCTTCTGGCCGATCCGCACCGTGTCGAGATCGCAGTCGACGATATGGGTCATCATGGTCACGCCTTCGTCCAGCTTGACGTAGGCGATGCAGAACGGGTTGGGGCCGGCGCGGCGCGTCACGCTGTAGGTGTAGATGGTGCCGCGGCCGCTGGCCGGCTTCCACGAGGTGGTGCCCATGCAGAACGGGCACAGCACGCGCGGATACCAGTGGGGCTTGCCGCAGTCGTCGCAGACCTTGACCAGCAGCTGGCCTTCGCGCGCGGCCTGCCAGAACGGCAGGTTGTCGGGTTGTTCGTCGGGCGCCTTGTAGACGGCGGGGATGTGGGGGGTCGTCATGTCAGTGCTCCCGCGCTTTATTCACGTTCGAGGATCAGGGTGGCGCTGCCGTGGCGCGAGCCCAGGTAGCCGCCGGTGCCCTGCGCCAGCGCGAGGTCGCAATTGGCGACCTGCACCGCGGGGTGGGCCTCGCCGCGCAGCTGGCGCACGGCCTCGATCACCTTGGTGATGCCGCCGCGGTTGGCCGGATGGTTGTTGCACAGGCCGCCGCCATCGGTATTGAACGGCAGCTTGCCGACGCCCGAGATCAGGTTGCCGTCGGCGACGAACCTGCCGCCTTCGCCCTTCTTGCAGAAGCCCAGGTCTTCCAGCTGCATCAGCACGGTGATGGTGAAGCTGTCGTAGATCGACGCGTACTTGATGTCGGCCGGGGTCACGCCGGCTTCGGCAAACGCAGTGGCGCCCGAGAAGCGCGCGCCCGACCAGGTCAGGTCGACTTCGCCGCCGAGCTGGCCCTTGATGTATTCGCCGGCGCCGCGGATCTTCACCCTGGGCCGCCGCAGCGTGGCGGCGATCTCCGGTCGCGCCACCACCAGTGCGCCGCCGCCGTCCGAGACCACGCAGCAGTCCAGCTTGTGCAGCGGATCCGAAATCATCGGCGAATTCAGCACGTCTTCGACCGTGACCACGTCGCGCAGCATGGCGTGGGGGTTGTGCTGCGCGTGGTGCGACGCCGCCACCTTGACCCAGGCCAGCTGCTCAGCGGTGGTGCCGTACTCGTGCATATGGCGCATCGCCGCCATCGCGTACAGGTTGACGGTGACCGGGCTGAACGGGCTTTCGAACGGCAGGTCGGGCAGGTTGGCGCCCCAGTTGCGCGCCTGCGTGCCGGTGGAGCCTTCCGAGCGCGGGCGGCCCGCCAGCGTGATCAGCGCGACGTTGCACTTGCCGGCGGCGATCGCCTGCGCGGCGTGCGAGACATGGACCAGGTAGGCCGAACCGCCGGTATCGGTGGAATCGACATGGCGCACCTTCAGGCCGAGGTAGTCGACCATGTTGACCGCGCCCAGCCCGGGCGCGTCGCCGGCGCAGAAATAGCCGTCGACGTCGGCCAGCGTCAGGCCGGCGTCCTGCAGCGCGCCCTTGGCGCTCTCGGCATGCAGTTGCGCCACGGTCTTGTCAGGTGCCTTGCGGGTCGGGTGCTCGTAGGCCCCGACGATGTAGGCCTTGCCGTTGATGCTCATCTGTTCTCCTTCGGTGCGTCAGGTGGTGCCAGCGGGGGCGGTGCGGGCGCAATGCTGGCACGGCGATCCCGAGAGTATTGCGTAGCTTGCCCGCTGCCTTGTATTCGGAAGTGCCGAAGGGTGTATTCGGTGCGGGCGGGGACGCGGCCATCCAAGCCTGGCGCGACGCACTTGGCGCGCGAACGATTGCGGCGACCGCTACAATCTGCGCTGGATATTTCTGAGTCTGAACCAAAAGGATCGATGACCTACATCGTTGAAGCGGTGGATGAGGCCCTGGGCCTGCTGATGCTGGTGGCTGAGCACCCATCGCTGGGCGTGACCGAACTGGCACGGCGCGCCGGACTGACCAAGGCGCGCGCGTTCCGCTTGCTGACCACGCTCGAGCACCGCGGCCTGATCGCACGCGAGTCGCCGGCGGCGGTCTACAAGCTCAGCTACAACGCGCTGCTGGTCGGCAATGCCGCGCGCGAACAGTTCGACCTGGTCAAGCTGGTGGGCCCGCGGCTGGCGGCGATCGGCGCGGCCTGCGGTGAAAACGTGATCGTGCGCGTGCGCGACGGGCTCGAGTCGGTCTGCGTGGCGCGGCACGAGTCGACGCAATCGGTGCGCGTGCATACCGAGATCGGCAACCGGCGGCCGCTGCATGTGGGGGCCTCCGGCAAGCTGCTGCTGGCATTCGCCGCACCCGAGGTGGCAGAGGCGGTGCTGGCGCAACCGCTGGAGCGCTTCACCGCGAAAACCATCATCGAGCCGCAGGCGCTGCGCGACGAACTGGCGGCGATCCGTGCCGCCGGCTATGCGGTCTCGGTGGGCGAGCGCGATGCCGACGCCGTCTCTGCCGCGGCGCCGCTGCGCGACCACAGCGGCGCCGCGGTGGCGTCGCTGAGCATTGCCAGCCCGGCTAGCCGCACCACGCAGCAGGCGCTGGACAGCCATGTGGCGATGGTGGTGGCGGAGGCCGCCAACCTGTCGCGGGCACTCGGCTACGCGGGCGGCTGAACCCGGTACCGCGCGGCCACGTCCCGCGCACTTCCCGTCCCAAACGGCGCTTCGGCGCCGTTTTTTTTGGGCCCGATGCACGGCTCGGGGGTAAACCCTGCTTATCGGGACCCATGTCGATGTCTTATCCTTCGGTACACGGTATCACTGAATGAAACAATGTATCGGGAAGCGAACCACCCCACCATGCCCAACCCAGCCGTTTCCTTGCGGGCGCGCCTTGCCGCCGTCGCACTGGCCGCCACGGCGCTGATCGCTGGCGCGAACACCGCGCGGGCCGCCGACCTGCGCATCGGCTACAAGGCCGAGATCAGCGCTGCCGATCCCCATGTGCTCGACGCCACCGGACGCAACCTGTGGGGCCATGTCTACGAAACCCTGGTCGGCCTGGACAACGCGCTGCGCCCGGTGCCGCAGCTGGCCACTGGCTGGCGCCAGCTGGACGACCGCACCTGGGAGTTCCAGCTGCGTCCCGACGTGCGCTTCAGCAATGGCGAACCATTTACCGCCGACGATGCGCGCTACTCGATCGAGCGCGCGATGAAGCTGCCGGGCGCGCGCACCTTCCGCACCTACCTGAAGTCGGTGGCGGCGGTCGAGGTCACCGGGCCGCTGACGTTGCGCGTGCGCACCCGTTCGCCCAACCCGGTGCTGCCGCAGAACCTTGGCATGGTGGCGATGCTGCCGCGCTCGCTCGGCCCCGGCGTGCGCGAGGCCGATTTCGCGCACGGCGGCGCCGCCATCGGCACCGGCCCGTACCGGCTGGTGGCGTGGGAGCATGGCCAGCAGCTGACGCTGTCGCGCAATCCGGGCTACTGGGGCGGGCCGCAGCCGTGGCAGCGGGTGGTATTCCAGTTCATCCCGAAGGAGCCGGCGCGGGCCTCGGCGCTGCTGTCCGGTCTGGTGGACGTGATCGACGCCTCGTCGGCCAGCATTGCCGAGGCCTTTGCGCGCACCAACGGCCGCATCCGCACCGTCGCCGCCACCTCGTACATGCTGAACTACCTGCAACTGGACCAGGCTCGCGCGGTCTCGCCCTATGTGCAGGACCACGCGGGTCAGCCGCTGGCGGCCAACCCGTTGCGCGACGTGCGGGTGCGGCAGGCGATCAGCCTGGCGATCGACCGCGACCTGATCGCGGCGCGCGTGACCAAGGGCGATTCCGTGCCGGCCGGCCAGATGGTGCCGCAGGGCTTCTTCGGCTTCGCCCCGGCGGTGCCGGCGCCGCGCGCCGACGTGGAGCGGGCGCGCTGGCTGCTGGCGCAGGCCGGCTATCCGCAGGGCTTCCGCCTGACGCTGCATTGCCCCAACGACCGCTACCTGAACGACGCCAAGACCTGCGAAGCGGTCGGGCAGATGCTGACCCGCGCCGGCATCCGCACCGAGGTGCGCACGCTGCCGTATTCGGTCTATATCACCCGCGCCACCTCGGGCGGCGCCGGCGGCAAGCCGGAGTTCAGCGCCTTCCTGCTCGGCATCGGCGCGGTCAGCGGCGATTCGCTCGAGCCGCTGGTGGCGGTGGCGCATGCGCAGGACAAGGCCGCCGGCCTGGGCGCCAACAACCGCAGCGGCTATGCCAACGCCGCCGTCGACGAACTGATCGCGCAGGCCATGCGCACCATGGCGCCGGCCCCGCGCGAACTGGCGCAGCAGGGCGCGGCGGAGCGCCTGGCGGCCGACGCCGGTATCGTCCCGCTGCATCACCTGCGCGCCGCCTGGGCTTATCGCGACGGGCTTGTGGTGCAGCCGCGCAGCGACGGCTTCACCTATGCCGGCAATATCCGCCCGGCACCGCCGGCCGTGCCGCAACGCTGACGTGCCACTCCGTATCCGCCTACCACCGGCTTCCTACCATGCTTGAAACCCTACTCAAACGGCTGCTGCAGAGCATCGCGGTGCTCTGGATCATGTCGGTGCTGACGTTCTGCGCGGTCAACCTGATCGGCGACCCGGTGCACCTGCTGGTCAGCCCCACCGCCACCGAGCAGGAGATCACCGAGGCGCGCCACGCGCTCGGCCTGGACCTGCCCGTGCCGCAGCAGTACCTGCGCTTCCTCAAGGGCGCGCTGCACGGCGACCTCGGCGACTCGTTCGTCTACAACCGGCCCGCGATCGAGTTGATCGTCAGCCGCGTGCCGGCCACGCTGGAACTGGCGGTGACGGCGCTGCTGCTGTCGCTCGGCATCGGCATCCCGATGGGCGTCTACGCCGGCCTGAAGCCGCACAGCCGGCTGGCGCGGATGCTGATGGCGGCCTCGCTCGGCGGCGTGATCATGCCCACTTTCTGGATCGGCATGATCGGCATCCTGGTGTTCTCGGTGAACCTGGGCTGGCTGCCGTCGGGCGGGCGCGGGCCGGTCAGCACGGTGCTGGGCATGCCGCTGTCGGTGACCAGCTGGGAGGGCATCCGCTTCCTGCTGCTGCCGGCGTTGACCCTGTCGCTGTTCAAGATCTCGCTGGTGGCGCGGCTGACCGAGGCCGGCACGCGCGAGGTGGCGGGGCAGGAGTACATCAAATTTGCCCGCGCCAAGGGCGTGGGCGGGGCGCGGCTGGTGCTGCGCCACGTGGTGCCCAATGTGCTGATCCCGATCGTGACCGTGGTCGGGCTGGAGTTCGGCCACCTGATCGCCTTCTCGGTGGTGACCGAGTCGGTGTTCTCGTGGCCCGGCATGGGCAAGCTGATCATCGATTCCGTGCTGGCGCTGGATCGCCCGGTGGTGGTGGCGTACCTGCTGGTGACGCTGCTGCTGTTCGTGGTGCTGAACCTGGTGGTCGACCTGCTGTACGTGGTGCTCGACCCGCGCCTGCGGCACAAGGCCGCCTAGCTCCCGCCGCGTCCGTTCCCCCGCTATCGAAGACTGAAACCGAAGACCGAGACTGAACCGATGTCCCTGCCTCTATCCGAAAACGATGAAGCCGTTCCCGCGCTCCCGGCGCCGGCCGCGGCCCCGCCGGCGCCAGCCGCCGCGCCGCCGGCACGCCCTTCGCTGCTGCGGCGCTTCTGCGCCAACCGCGTCTGCGCCGCCGCGCTTGCCTTGCTGCTGGTGCTGCTGCTGGTGGCCGTGCTGGCCCATGCGCTCAGCCCGCAGAACCCCTATGACCTTGCCACGGTGTCGGTGATCGATTCCGAGCTGCGGCCTGGCAGCACGGGCTATGAAGGCCAGGCGCACTACTGGCTCGGCACCGACGGCGCCGGGCGCGACCTGCTCAGCGCCATCTTCTACGGCATCCGCATCAGCGTGGGCGTGGGCGTGATCAGCGCGGTGGTGGCGCTGATGGTGGGCAGCGCAGTCGGGCTGGCCGCGGCCTACTTCGGTGGCGTGGTCGATGCCGCCATCATGCGCGTGGTCGACCTGCAGCTGAGCCTGCCGGCGGTGCTGGTGGCGCTGATCCTGCTGGCGGTGCTGGGGCAGGGCGTCGACAAGACCCTGCTGGCGCTGGTGATCGTGCAATGGGCCTATTTTGCCCGCACCGTGCGCGGCGCGGCGCAGGTGGAGCGACGCAAGGAATATGTCGAGGCCGCGCTGGGCCAGGGGCTGCCGGCGCTGCGCGTGATGTTCCGCCATATCCTGCCCAACTGCATGGCGCCGCTGGTGGTGACCGGCACGCTGCAGATCGCGCATGCGATCACGCTCGAGGCCACCATGAGCTTCCTCGGCATCGGCCTGCCGCGCACGCAGCCGTCGCTGGGCATGCTGATCGCCAATGGCTTCGAATACATGCTGTCGAACAAGTACTGGATCAGCGTGTTCCCGGGCGTGGCGCTGGTGCTGCTGATCGGCTCGATCAACCTGGTGGGCGACCGCCTGCGCCGCGTGCTCAACCCGCGGCTGGAAGCATAAGGAGCCCGGCATGGCACTACTGGAAGTTTCCGGCCTGAGCACCAGCTTCGCGTTCGCGCACGGGGCGGTGAAGGCGGTCGACGGCGTGTCGTTCACGCTGGAGCCGGGCGAGATCCTGGGCATCGTGGGCGAGTCCGGCTCGGGCAAGTCGGTGACGGCGTTCTCGCTGATGAACCTGCTGGACCCGCCCGGTCGCGTCACCGGCGGCTCGGTCCGCTTCAAGGGGCAGGAGCTGCTGGCGTGCTCGCCGCGCCAGTGGCAGGCCCTGCGCGGCGACCGCATCGCGATGGTGTTCCAGGACCCGATGATGTCGCTCAATCCGGTGATGCGCGTGGGCGACCAGCTCGCCGAGACCGTGCTGGTGCATCACCGCCGTACCCGCGCGCAGGCCCATGCGCAGGCGGTCGATGCGCTGGCGCGGGTCGGCATCCCGGCGCCGCGGGAGCGCATGCGTGCCTATCCGCACGAATTGTCCGGCGGCATGCGCCAGCGCGTGGCGATCGCCAACGCGCTGATCAACCGGCCCGACCTGATCATCGCCGACGAGCCCACCACCGCGCTCGACGTCACCATCCAGGCGCAGATCCTCTACGAGATGAAGCAGCTGGTGCGCGCGACCGGCGCCGCGGCGATCTGGATCAGCCACGACCTTGCCGTGGTCAAGGACCTGGTCGACCGTGTCTGCGTGATGTACGCGGGCCGCGTGGTGGAGCAGGGGCCGGTCGACGAACTGATCAAACGGCCGCTGCATCCGTACACGCGCGGCCTGCTCGATTCGCTGCCGACGCCGGCGATGCGCGGCGCCACCCTGCGCGCGATCCCGGGCGCGGCACCGGCACTGGCGGCGCTGCCGCCGGGCTGCGCCTTCGCGCCGCGCTGCCCGCGCGCGCGCCCGGCGTGCGCCCAGGTCCCTGTCGAAACCACTGTGCGCGGCCGCACGCTGCGCTGCTTTTATCCCCTGGAGGCGGCATGACGGTCATGCTCGAAGCGCACAACCTGCAGAAACGCTTTCTGCTCAAGCCCGGCCTGCTCGCGCGCATGGCCGGCAAGCCGGCGCAGGCGGTGCATGCCGTCAACGATGTCTCGCTGCAGGTGCGCCAGGGCGAGGTGCTCGGCGTGGTGGGCGAGTCCGGCTGCGGCAAGTCCACGCTGGGGCGCATGCTGGCCGGCCTGCTGCCGCGGACCGGCGGCGAGATCGCATGGCAAGGCCAGCGCGCCGATCTCGCTTCGGCCGCCTATCACCGCGCGGTGCAGATGGTGTTCCAGAATCCCTATGCGTCGCTGAACCCGCGCCTTCGCATCGGCCAGGCCATTACCGAAGGCGCGGTCTACCACGGCCTGGTCAAGCGCTCGCGCGCCGCCGCCGCCGCCGGCGAGCTGCTGCAGCAGGTGGGGCTCGATCGCGGCTATGCCGAGCGCTATCCGCACGAGTTCTCCGGCGGACAGCGCCAGCGCGTGGCGATCGCGCGCGCGCTGGCGCTGCGTCCGCGCCTGCTGATCTGCGACGAGGCCGTGTCGGCGCTCGATGTCTCGGTGCAGGCGCAGATCATCAACCTGTTCATGCAGCTGCGGCGCGAGCACGCGCTGACCTATGTCTTCATCAGCCACAACCTGGCGGTGGTGGAGCATATGTCGGATCGCGTGGTGATCATGTACCTGGGCCGCATCGTCGAAAGCGGCCCCGCGCGCGAGGTGTTCGCCGCGCCTAACCATCCCTATACGCGCGCGTTGCTGGCCGACGCGCCGCGCCTGGGCGCCAGTCCGCCCGCGCACCAGCCCATCCGCGGCGAACTGCCCAGCCCGCTGGCGCCGCCCGGTGGCTGCGCCTTCCATCCGCGCTGCCCGCACGCGAGCGCGCGCTGCACGACGCAGGTGCCGCTGCTGCGCGATATCGGCGGACGCCTGTCCGCCTGTCACCTGAATGACTAGATAGCCGCCGCCCGGCGCGGCCCGCTTACGTTCCCGATCGAATGGTTCCATCCCGCCCGCGCGGGATGGGCGGGTGCGTGCGCGCTGCGCGGGCGCAACACGCGGCAGTTGGACCACAGAGGGGGGATTTCTTGCATGACAGACCACGACAGGGGAGCAACAGCATGAACGGTATCCACACCCGGCGCGCACTCGCACGCGCCTGCCTCGGCAGCGCGCTGGCGCTGCTGTCGGCCGCGGCCGACGCAACGGTGACGCTGTATGGCCGCATCGACACCGACATCGAATACCAGAAGGGGCCCGAGGGCCGGGGCACGCAGATGGCGGACAACGCCTCGCGCTGGGGCCTGCGCGGCAGCGAAGAGCTGGGCGGCGGCCTGCGCGCGGCGTTCGGCCTGGAGCAGGGTTTCGGCGCCGACGACGGCGTCGCCACCAACCCGCAGTTCCGCCATGCCTTCGTCGGCCTGCAGGGCGGCTTTGGCGCGATCGCGCTGGGCCGGCTGGATTCGGCGACGATCGTGGGTTCGCCGATCTATTCGCAGGTGACGCAGAACGTCGACTTCGCCATCCACGATGCGGGCGCCACAGCGATCGGCACCAAGGTGCTGAATGCGCGCAACCGCGTGTCGAATGCGCTGGGGTATATGACGCCGAGCTTCGGCGGCTTCTCGCTGCGGGCGCGCATGAACCTGGCGGGGCCGGATTCGACCACGCCCAATACCCGGCCGCCGGTGCAGGCGGAGGACGATTTCCGCCAGTTCGACCTGGGCCTGAACTACGCCGCCGGCAAGTTCTCCGCAGGCCTGGGCTATTCGCGCGATGCCAAGAGCGGCGGCCTGGTGGCCAACGATTTCCGCGACAAGGTGCAGGCGGTGGCTTCGTACGACTTCACCGTGGTCAACCTCTACGGCATCGTCGGGCGCGACCGCTACGCCGGCACCGCGACCTCGCGTACCGACGTGCCGTACTGGCTGGTCGGCTTCTCGGTGCCGTACGGCGCGCACAAGCTCACCGTCAACTACATGCAGCGCGCGGTGCAGCGCGACCCGCAGGGCCGGCTCAGCAAGGTGCAGGCCGGCTACGGCTACAGCCTGAGCAAGCGCACCATGCCCTATGTCTTCTTCGACCGCGAGGATCCCAACTCGCACAAGTCCGGCGACACCGTGACCACGGTGGGCGTCGGCATCCAGCACAAATTCTGACCATGACGCTTCCGTATTCGCTGACTGAACCGGCCGGGGCGGCGCTGCCGCTGGTGGTGGATTCCCCGCACAGCGGCCTGCTGCATGCCGAGACCCTGCCGCTGGCGGCGCCGCCCGAAGCCTTGCTGACGGGCTGGGACGCCTATGTCGACCAGCTTTTCGCGCATGCGCCGCGGGTGGGCGGCACCTTGCTGTGCGCGGACTTCCCGCGCTGGCTGGTCGACGTCAACCGCGCCCGCGACGATATCGATCCCGACCTGATCGACGGCGCCATGCCTTATGACGTGCGCCCCAGCGACAAGTCCGGCCGCGGCATGGGCGTGCTGCGCCGGCTGGCGCTGCCCGGCGTGCCGGTCTATGCCGCGACCCTGTCGCCGCATATGGCGGAATACCTGCTCAAGACCTACTACGACCCGTACCACGCGGCACTGTCCGGACTGCTGGCGCAGCACCATGCGCGCTGCGGCGCGGTGTGGCATCTCGACTGCCATTCGATGAAGTCGCGCGGCAATGCGATGAACGTCGACAACGGCGCGGCACGGCCCGATTTCGTCGTCAGCAACGGCGACGGCGCGACTTGCTCGGCGGCGTTCATCGAGCTGGTGTCAGAGTGCCTGCGCAGCCTGGGCTACCATGTGGCCATCAACTGGCCGTACAAGGGCGCGCAACTGATCCGCGCCTATGCCGATCCGGCGCAGCGGCGCCACAGCCTGCAGATCGAGATCAACCGGGCGCTGTACATGGACGAGGCCACGCTGGGGCAGCATGCGGGCTTTGCCGTGCTGCGCGGGCATCTCGACGAGCTGCTCGAGCACGTGGCGGCCTATATCCAGACCGAACTGCGCCAGACCGAACTGCGCCACACCGAGCTGCGCCGCTGAGCGCAGGCGCGCTCACACCACCTTGCCGGGGTTCATCAGCCCGAGCGGATCGAGCGCGCCCTTGATCGCCCGCATCATGGCGAGCTCGACCTCGCTCTTGTAATGCCGGTTCTCCTCGCGCTTGAGCTGGCCCAGGCCGTGCTCGGCAGAGATCGAGCCGTTATGCGAGCGCACGCTGTCGTGCACGATGCGGTTGACCTGGTCCTGGTGCGCCAGGAAGTCATCGTGATCGACGCCCTCCGGCGGCGCCACGTTGTAGTGCAGGTTGCCGTCGCCGAGATGGCCGAAGGTGACCATGCGCGCGCCGGGGAAGGCGTTCTGCAGCAGCGCGTCGGTGCACTCGATAAAGTCCGCGACGCGCGAGACCGGCACGGCGATATCGTGCTTGATGTTCTTGCCGTCTTCCACTTGCGCCAGCGGAATATGCTCGCGCAGGTTCCAGAAGTCGCGCGACTGCTGCACCGACTCCGCCACCACCGCGTCGGCGACCACGCCGGCGTCGAACGCGGCCGACATCATGGTCTCGAAGATACCGCGCGCATGGGCTTCGCTTTCGCTGTCGGACAGCTCCAGCAGCACCAGCTGCGGATGCATGTCGGCGAACGGATAGCGCAGCTGCGGGAAGTGCCGCGTCACCAGCGTCATGCTGAGCGCCGACATCAGCTCGAAGCCGGTCAGCATGGCGCCGGCGTGCGACTGGGCGATGGCCAGCAGCGCCAGCGCGGCGCGCGGGCTCTGCACCGCGGCCAGCGCCGTGACCGACGCGCGCGGCAGCGGGAACAGCTTCATTACCGCTGCGGTGATGATGCCGAGCGTGCCTTCGGCGCCGATAAACAGGTCGCGCAGGTCATAGCCGGTGTTGTCCTTGCGCAGGCCGCGCAGCCCGTGCCAGGTTTCGCCGGAGGGCGTCACCACTTCCAGTCCCAGGCACAGTTCGCGCGTGTTGCCGTAGCGCAGCACCGCGGTGCCGCCGGCATTGGTCGACAGGTTGCCGCCGATGGTGCAGCTGCCCTCGGCCGCCAGGCTTAGCGGAAACAGCCGGCCGTGCTCGCGCGCCACCTCCTGCAGCTGCTGCAGCACCACGCCGGCCTCGACCGTGATGGTGTTGTTGAGCGGATCGACCTGGCGGATGCGGTTGAGCCGCTGCAGCGAGATCACCACCTGCGGCGCGCCCGCCACCGGCGTGGCGCCGCCGCACAGGCCGGTGTTGCCGCCCTGCGGCACCACGGCGATCCGGTGCGCATGGCAGGCATGGACCACCTCGGCGACTTCCGCGGTGGTGCCGGGGCGCAGCACTGCCAGCGCCTCGCCGCGATAGCGCTTGCGCCAGTCGGTCAGGTAGGGCGCCTGGTCGGCCGCGTCGGTCAGCACGTGCTGCGGGCCCAGCGCGGCGCGGCACAGTGCCAGGAAGGAGTCTTGAGGCGAGGTCATGGCGATGGGTGGACGCGATTCAGGACTTGCGCGCCGCGGCCTTGGCGGCGGCGCGGGCGCGGCGCTTGTACGGCCGCAGGTAGAGGATGGTGCTGGTGAAGAACACCAGCGTCAGCGCCACCTCGACCCACGCCAGCGTGGACGAGGGCGCGCGGTCGCTGGTGGCGCGCACGATGCCCTCGGTGAAGAACAGCAGGATCAGCATCGACGACCACTGCATGGTGTAGCGGTTGCGCGTGAGCACGCCGCGCAGCGGCAGCAGCAGCGGCAGGAACTTCAGGATCAGCCACGAGCCGCCCGGCCGCAGCGGCGCCAGGAACCATTCCCAGGCAATGCACAGCGCCAGCAGCGCCAGCAGGCTGCCCACGCTGAGCCGGTACAGCCACGGGCTGTGCAGGGCCTGGTCGTTGTCCGCGGCGGGGGTCATGCCTGCGCTCCGGCCAGGCGCAGCGCGGTCTGCGCCAGCCGGCGGCCCATGGCCAGGGCCAGCGCCGATTCGTCTTCGGTGACAGGGCCGCGGTTGTCGCCGTGGGCATGGTGGCTGGGGCCATAAGGTGTGCCGCCCGAGGCCGTCGTCATCAGGCCCTTTTCGGAATAGGGCAGGCCCAGGATCAGCATGCCATGGTGCAGCAGCGGCAGCATCATCGACACCAGCGTGGTCTCCTGCCCGCCATGCAGGCTGCCGGTGGCGGTGAACACGCAGGCGGGCTTGCCGGCGAGCGCGCCCGACAGCCACTGGGCCACGGTGCCGTCGAGGAAGTACTTCACCGGCGCGGCCATGTTGCCGAAGCGGGTGGGGCTGCCCAGCGCCAGCCCGGCGCATTCCTCCAGGTCGCGCAGCTCGGCATAGGGCGGGCCGTCGGCGGGGATGTCCGGCGCGGTGGCCTCGCACACGGTGGAAACCGGCGGCACCGTGCGCAGGCGGGCCTGGGCGCCGGGGACGCTGTCGATGCCGGTGGCGATCAGTTCGGCAAGCTTGCGGGTGCTGCCGTGGCGGCTGTAGTACAGGACGAGGATCTCGGTCATGGAGCGGGACGGCCGGCGGTGAAGGGACAGCGAAGGGGGGATGCGCGAGGATGCCGGCAACAATGCGCGTATTATAGATGCGCCCCCCGCGCCATCTCCCGAAGGCCACGCGCCGCACGCGCAACGGGGCCATCCTTGAATTCGACAGACGATCCGACACACCAGATCCAGGAGGTTGCTTGCGCATGATTGGAGCCCGCGTCGCCCGCCTGCGCCGGGAATGGAACCTGCAAAAGGTGCGTGCCCTGGCGCGCTATGCGCTGCGCCGCGCCGCCGAAGACCGGCTGCCGCAGGTCTCGGCCAGCCTGACCTTCACCACCGTGCTGGCGGTGGTGCCGGTGCTGACCGTGGCCTTCGCGCTGCTGGCCGCGTTCCCGGTGTTCCGCGACTTCCGCAACGCCATCGAGGCGTTCCTGTTCCAGAACCTGATCCCGGGCAACGTCAGCGAATCGATCCAGCGCTATCTCGGCATGTTCGCCAAGAGCGCGCGCGGGCTGACCGCGATGGGCCTGGGCGGGCTGATGGTGACCTCGGTGCTGACCATGCTGACCGTGGAAGACGCGCTCAACGCGATCTGGCGCGTCAAGCAGCGCCGCCCGCTGGCGCAGCGGGTGCTGGTGTTCTGGGCGGTGCTGACCTTCGGCCCGGTGCTGATCGGCGCGAGCCTGTCGATCAGTTCCTATCTGATCTCGATCTCGGCCGGCTATGTCGGCACCATGCCGGTGGGGCTGGGGCTGCTGGTGGGCGCGGCGCCGGTGCTGCTGTCGGCGCTGGCCTTTGCCTTCCTGTACACGGCGGTGCCCAACGCCTATGTCGAGTGGCGCGATGCCATCGTGGCAGGGCTGGTCGCGGCGGTGGCGTTCGAGTTCGCCAAGCGCGGCTTCGGCTATTTCATCACCGAGATCCCGGCCTACACCGCGGTCTACGGCACCTTCGCCGCGCTGCCGCTGTTCCTGCTATGGATCTACCTGAGCTGGCTGGTGACCCTGCTGGGCGCCACCATCGCCGCCAACCTGCCGGTGATCCGGCAGGGCTACTGGCGCCGCCGCAGCTTTGCCGGCAGCGAGTTCTTCGACGCGCTGGGCGTGCTGCTGCTGCTCTACCGCGCCCGCGACGACGTGCCGCGCAGCGTCGGCGAACTGGACCTGAGCCGCAAGCTGCGAGTCGAGGCGGACTACCTGTCCAGCCTGCTGGACAAGCTCAAGGCCATGCACCTGGTCGGCCGCCTGCAGCAGGAGCGTGGCCAGGCCCACTGGGCGCTGCTGTGCGACCCGTCGCAGGTGACGCTGCGCACGCTGCACGACCGGCTGGTGCTGAACCTGCCGCGACTGCCGCGCACGGCGCTGGCGCAGCATCTGCGCGGGGCGGATGCGCTCAAGTCGATCCTGGACAATCCGCAGCTGGACCAGACGCTGGAGGCGGTGTTCCGGCAGCAGCCGGTCGATTTGCCGCCGACGGCCGGCGATGGCGACGGGCAGCGCCCGCGGCGTGCGCTGGAGGTGGTGCCGCCGGGGTGGCATGGGCAGGTTTGATTTTTGATTAGCTGGTTTGCTGGCTGGGGCTTGATTGGGCGGGACTCGTTCTTGACGGGCGTGGGCTGTTTCGCTGGCGTAGCTGGGGATCTGTTTCTCGTTCGACGTTGGCGTTATTTAGGGTGGTCGCTGTTGGTGACATGGTGTCGGCTTTTGGGCCGCCTGGTTCCGCCCTGCTGGGCGGGTCACTTTTTGGCCGAGCGCCAAAAAGTAACCAAAAAGCGCGTCGCCTATGCGGCTGGCAATCAATTTCACGGCGTTGGTGGCTCGAGCGGCGGTGCTTTCCGTTTGGGCGTGGTTGCCCGCTCGGCCCTGCTACGCTATGTGAGTCAGGGGCGGTGCCTTCGATCACCCACTATTGGACAATCCCAATGAGGGTGTAGGCAGCCTGCTGCCGGCCGTATCGCGGGGACGCCTGCGGCTGCTGCGCAGGCTCAATTGTGGTGACGGTCATTTGGCGGTTGCGCGAACGCAGTCGCAGGCGCTGTACGATTCTCAGCCCGGGCCACAGACCGGCAGCGCCAAGCGAGCGCAGCGACGCGTTCCGTGCCCAGGGCCAACGCCGCGCGAGAGGGCCGGCGCGCAGCGCAGCCGTAGGCGTTCCTGCGGTAAGGCCGGCAGCAGGGACCACTCCGCGCTCTGGGCTCGTTCAACCAACACTTCAACGCCCCTGCTACCGTGGTGCACCCCTGCGGCAGGCAGTCCCGCTATGCGAGGAAGCCCAGCCCCGTACGAAAACCCCCAGGCACACTACGATAAGACATGCCGCCCGCAGGGCAATCAACGCGTTTTTTGGTTACTTTTTGGCGCTCGGCCAAAAAGTGACCCGCCCAGCAGGGCGGAACCCGGCGGCCCAAAAGCCGACAGCATGTCACCGACAGCCCCCGCGACGCTTCAACGGGCCGACAGCATGTCACCCCCAACCACCATCCCAAATAAGCGCCAAGCCCCGTCCCCCCTTTCAAAACGGAATCCTCCCCCGCCAGACATCAAAATACATCACCCAATCCCCCATCAGGCTATAGATAGGATGCCGGAACGTAGCCGGCCGATTCTTCTCGAAGCCAAAGTGCCCGACCCAGGCGAACGCATAGCCCGCCACCACCGCGGCGAGCAGCCACCACAAATTGCCGGTCACGACCAGCGCCACCAGGCACAGCAGCGCCACCGTCGACCCGGCAAAATGCAGCCGCCTGCAGGTACGGTTCTGGTGTTCGCTCAGGTAGTAGGGATAGAAGGCCGCGAAATTCTCGAACTCGCGTGCGCGGGCGTGGGCCATGGCTGTCTCCGGCAGGTCTTGTTTGCTGCAGTGTAGACCTTCCGCGCCGCGATGCAGGGGGGACGGCCGCCGGCGTGGCCGGCCGTCCGGGACCAGCGTCAGCCCGCCGCCACCACCTTGCGCGCAAACGCCGCCAGCGCATCCAGCACTTCATCCGGACGCTCGCCCATCAGCGCATGGCCGCACGGCACCGTCACCACGCTCGCGCTGCGCATCTTGCCGGCCAGTGCCTGGGCCGCCTTGGGCGAGGTCATCATGTCCTTGCTGCCGGTGATGAACAGCGCCGGGCAGGTCGCCGCCGCGGCAGCCTCCTCGCCGTGGGCATACGCGTTGCAGGCCGAGAAATCATTGTGGAAGACATGCGCCTGCGGGTTGTTGCGCGACACCCGTTCCATCAGCCGCTGGCTCCCGCCATGCATCCACGCGCCGGGGCCCGGCGACGACGGCTTGTTGGCGAGGCTTGAATGCGACCAGGTGTTGACCATGGCGATGGCATCGCCCTCGCGGTTGAGCGAGGCGTCCAGCAGCGCGTCCGAGACCTTCATCGGATACGCCGTGGCCAGCAGGCCGATGCCGCGCACCGCCTGCGGATGGCGCGCCGCGCATTCCAGCGCGATCAGCGAGCCCATGCTGTGGCCGAACACGAAGGCCGGCGCCGTAACGCCGGCGGCGGCCACCAGCGCCATGACCCAGTCCGCCATGGCCTCGACCGTGGCCAGCGGCGCGCCCTGGCTGCGGTTGTGGCCGGGCAGGTCCACCGCCAGCACCGAGAAGCCATGGTTGGCGAACCAGCGCGTCTGCAGCGCCCAGACACTGTGGTCGTTCTGCGCGCCGTGGACGAAGACCGCGCACGGCAGGGCGGGATCGAAGGGTTTGCCGCCGGTATAGGCGTAGGCCGGCTGGCCGGCAAGGTTCAGTTCCATCAGGCTTGCCCTCCCTTGCCGCTCATCGCCTTCTCGGCCGCTTTCAGCCCGCGCTTGAGGTCGTCGATCAGGTCATCCGGGTCTTCCAGCCCGATCGACAGCCGGATCGTGCCCTCGGTGATGCCGGCCGACTGCAGCGCGGCCGCGTCCATGCGGAAGTGCGTGGTCGACGCGGGGTGGATCACCAGCGAGCGCGCGTCGCCGACATTGGCCAGGTGCGAGAACAGCGACAGGGTTTCGATAAAGCGCTGGCCGGCCAGGCGGTTGCCCTTCAGGTTGAAGCTGAACACCGCGCCGCAACCGCGTGGCAGCAGGCGCTTGGCCAGTTCGTAGTCGGGGTGGGATTCCAGTTCCGGGTAAGACACCGACTCCACCATCGGGTGCGAGACCAGGAACTGCACCACCTTGCGGGTGTTGTCGACATGGCGGCTCATGCGCAGCGGCAGCGTCTCCACGCCCTGCAGCAGCTGCCATGCCGCCATCGGGTTCATGCAGGCGCCGAAATCGCGCAGGCCCTCGCGGCGCGCGCGCAGCAGGAACGGCGCGACCGTGCTTTCCTCGGTGAACACCATGTTGTGGAAGCCCTCGTAGGGCTCGGACAGCTCCGGAAAGCGCCCCGAAGCCTCGAAATCGAAGGTGCCGCCCTCGGCCAGCACGCCGCCGATGGTGGTGCCGTGGCCGCCCAGGAACTTCGTCGCCGAGTGGTAGAGCAGGCCGGCCCCATGATCGAACGGGCGCAGCAGGTAGGGCGTGGTGAAGGTGGAATCCACCAGCAGCGGGATGCCGTGGTCCTGGCCCAGTTGCGCCAGGGTCGGGATGTCGAGCACGTCCAGCCCGGGGTTGCCCAGCGTCTCGCCGAACAGCAGCCGGGTCTCGGGGCGGATGGCAGCGCGCCAGGCGTCGATGTCGCGCGCCTTGACGAAGGTGGTCTCGATGCCGAAGCGGCGCAGCGTGTAGTGCAGCAGGTTGTGCGAGCCGCCGTACAGCGCCGACGAAGCCACGATATGCGAGCCCGCGCCCATCAGCGTGGCTACCGCCAGGTGCAGCGCGGCCTGGCCCGAGGCCGTGGCGATGGCGCCGGCGCCGTTCTCGAGCGCGGCGATGCGTTCCTCGAGCACCGCCACGGTGGGGTTGGAAATGCGCGAGTAGACGTGCCCCGCGCGTTCCATGTTGAACAGCGACGCGGCGTGCTCGCTGTCGCGGAACACGAAGGACGTGGTCAGGTGGATGGGGGTGGCGCGGGCCCCGGTGGCGGGGTCGGGCGCGGCGCCGGCGTGCAGCGCCAGCGTGTCGAAGCGGGTTCCGGACATGGTCGGTCGGCCTTGAGTTGTCTCCGGCCAGCATCGTAGCATCGTGCGCCTGCCCACGCGCGCCGGCGGCCCGCAAACCGGCCTCCCGCTTTACTTTGGCGGCGGGTTTGGGCTAGCATCGGCCAACGGGCACACGGTGCCCGCACACCCATAGACAGATAACAATGCGACCGGTATCGCCCCCGGTGCCACGGCCGGCGCGATACCCTCAGTTTCAGCTCAGTGTGAGCGCAGGCAGCGGAGACCACCATGAAAGTCAGCGACATCCTCCAGATCAAGGGCAATACGCTCTACACCGTGACGCCTGACACCTCCTTGCTGGTCGCCGTGCACACCATGGCCGAGCACGATATCGGCTCGCTGGTGGTGATGGAGTACGGCGACCTGGTCGGCATGCTGACCTTCCGCGAGATCATCGAGACGCTGGCCCGCAACAATGGCAACGTCGGTAGCAGCAGCATCCGCAAGGTGATGGACGATGCGCCGCTGACCTGCACCATGGAAACCGACGTCAACGAGGTTCGCCGGATGATGCTGGAGCGTCACACCCGCTACCTGCCCGTGCTCGACAACCGTACGCTGATGGGCCTGATCTCGTTCTACGACGTCGCCAAGGCCGTGGTCGAGGACCAGAGCTTCGAGAACAAGATGCTCAAGGCGTATATCCGCGACTGGCCGGAGGAGCGCGCCGAGTGATGGCGCCGGGCCGCGCCGGCTGAAGCCACCCCAAGCCTCCTTCAGCCGCCTGACGCCGCCTGCGGAAATACCCTCGGTTGCCGCCACGCGGCCGCGGCAAGGTGGCGCCAAGGCCGCGGCTGCGGCACACTAGCCGGCGTTCCCGTTTCCGTTGGCGGTCCCCCGACCGACCGGCCCATTCATGAGCCAACACAGCCAGTTCCGACTACTCGGCCTGCGCCGTTTCGCGCCGTTCTTCTGGACCCAGTTCCTGGGGGCGATGAACGACAACGTGTTCAAGGTCGCCTTCACCTCGCTGGTGACCTACCACACGGCGCTGTTCGAGGGCGTCGACGCGCGCAGCGCGGCGTTCCTGATCTCGGCCATCTTTATCGCGCCGTTCGTGCTGTTCTCGGCCACCAGCGGGCAGATCGCCGACAAGCTGGAGAAGTCGCGGCTGATCCGGCTGGTCAAGTCGCTGGAAATCGCCATCATGGTGCTGGGCCTGGCCGGCTTTGCCTGGCACAGCGCGCCGCTGCTGTACGCCGGCACCTTCCTGATGGGGCTGCATTCCACGCTGTTCGGGCCGGTCAAGTTTGCCTACCTGCCGCAGCACCTGGACGAGAGCGAACTGGTCGGCGGCAACGGGCTGGTCGAGATGGGCACCTTCGTCGCGATCCTGATCGGCACGCTGATCGGTGGCGAGCTGGCCGGGCTGCAACAGGGCGGCGCCATGGTCGGGCCGCTGTACGTGGGCGCGGCCTGCGTGATCATCGCCGTGGCCGGGCGGCTGGTGGCTGGCCGCATCCCGGCGTCGCCGGCGCCGCAGCCGGACCTGCGCATCAACTGGAACCCGTTTTCCGAGACCTGGCGCAACCTGGTGCTGGCGCGCGGCAACCGCACCGTGTTCCTGAGCCTGCTCGGCATTTCATGGCTGTGGTTCCTCGGCGCGACCTTCCTGACCTCGTTCTTCAGCTACGCCAAGGATGTGCTGGGCGGCGACCAGAACGTGGTGACGCTGCTGCTGGCGGTGTTCTCGCTGGGCATCGGCACCGGTTCGCTGCTGTGCGAGCGCCTGTCGGGACGCCATGTCGAGATCGGCCTGGTGCCGTTCGGCTCGATCGGCATGACCGTGTTCGCGGTCGACCTGTACTTTGCCAGCCAGGGGCAGGCACCGGCCGCGCTGAGCGGCGTCGGCGCCTTCCTGGCCGCGCCCCACCACTGGCGCGTGCTGGCCGACCTGTTTTTGCTGGCGATGTTCGGCGGCTTCTACAGCGTGCCGCTGTACGCGCTGATCCAGAGCCGCAGCGCGCCCACGCACCGCGCCCGCATCATCGCCGCCAACAACATCCTGAACAGCTTCTTCATGATCGCGGCCTCGCTGCTGGGCGTGGCGCTGACCCAGGCGGGCTACACCATCCCGCAGCTGTTCCTGGTGGTCGGGCTGCTCAATGCGGTGGTGGCGGTCTATATCTATTCGCTGGTGCCGGAATTCCTGCTGCGCTTTATCGCGTGGATCCTGGTCCATACCCTCTATCGCCTGCGCCGCATCAATGCCGAGCGCATCCCCGCGGACGGTCCGGCGGTGCTGGTGTGCAACCACGTCAGCTTTGCCGATGCGGTGGTGCTGATGGCATGCAGCCCGCGCCCGGTGCGCTTCCTGATGGACCACAACATCTTCAAGGTGCCGCTGCTGTCGTGGTTCTTCCGCCAGGCACGGGCGATCCCGATCGCGCCGGCGCACCAAGACCCCGAGATGCTGCGGCGTGCCTACGACACCGTGGCCCGGGCGCTGGAAGACGGCGACCTGGTCTGCATCTTCCCCGAAGGCAAGATCACCGCCACCGGCGACATCAATCCGTTCAAGCAGGGCGTGCAGCAGATCATCCGACGCACCCCGGTGCCGGTGGTGCCGATGGCGCTGCGCGGACTGTGGGGCAGCTTCTTCTCGCGCAAGGGAGCGCCGGCGATGTCGCGGCCGTTCCGGCGCGGCATCCTGAACCGGCTCGAGCTGGTGGTGGGCGAGCCGGTGCCGCCGGAGTCGGCCACCCCGGAAGGGCTGCAGCAGATGGTGCAGGCCCTGCGCGGCGACTGGCGCTGAACCCATGTGCTCCCACGCGGAACCCGACCAACGATGATCACGCTCTACACCTTCGGCCCCGCCTTCGGGCTGCCCGATGCCAGCCCCTTCGTTACCAAGGCCGAGATGCTGCTCAAGCTGGCCGGCCTGCCATACCACGCGCGCCCCGGCAGCCTGCGGCGCGCGCCCAAGGGCAAGCTGCCGTACCTGGACGACATGGGCCGGGTCGTGGCCGATTCCACCATGATCCGCTGGCATATCGAGAAGACCTACCACATCGATTTCGACGAGGGCCTGAGCCCGGCCGAGCGCGGCATTGCCTGGGCCGCCGAGAAGCTGATGGAGGACCATCTCTACTGGGCGGTGGCGCGGGTGCGCTGGCTGGACCAGGCCAATTTCGACAAGGGCCCGGCCCAGTTCTTCCGCAGCGTGCCGGCGCCGGTACGCGGCCTGGCCGAGCGGCTGGTGCGCTACAAGGTGCGCAAGACGCTGTGGGGTCAGGGCCTGGGCCGGCATAGCGAGGAAGAGCTGGTGGCGCTGGCCAGCAAGGGCGTGGCCTCGATCGCCGACATCCTGGGCGACAAGCGCTACCTGATGGGCGACCGGCCGTGCGGGGCGGATGCGACGCTCTTTGCCTTTGCCGGCAGCCTGCTGTGCCCCGTATTCGACACCCCCATCCGCACCGCGGCCGAGGGGCATGCCAACCTGGTGGCCTATATGGCCCGGATGCGCGCCGAGTTCTATCCGGAGCTGGCCGCCGGACCGGTGCCGCAGGGCGTGGCCGCCTGAGCGTTTCCGCACCGCCAGGGGCCGCCCGGGCATCGCCATTGGCCTTACAATGGAGGCCGTCCCCAATTCCTGTGCGGTTTCCATCATGTCCGGCAACACCCTTGGCCTGCTTTTCACTGTCACCACCTTCGGCGAATCGCACGGGCCCGCCATCGGCGCGGTGGTGGACGGCTGCCCGCCGGGCCTGGCGCTGACCGAGGCCGACATCCAGGGCGACCTGGACCGCCGCAAGCCCGGCACCTCACGCCACGTCACCCAGCGCAAGGAACCGGACCAGGTCGAGATCCTGTCCGGCGTGTTCGAGGGCAAGACCACCGGCACCCCGATCTGCCTGCTGATCCGCAACACCGACCAGCGCAGCAAGGACTACGGCAATATCGTCGAGACCTTCCGCCCGGGCCATGCCGACTACACCTACTGGCAGAAGTACGGCATCCGCGACCATCGCGGCGGCGGCCGCTCGTCGGCGCGCCTGACCGCGCCGGTGGTGGCGGCGGGCGCGGTGGCCAAGAAATGGCTGCGCGAGCAGTACGGCACCGAGATCCGGGGCTATATGTCGCAGCTGGGCGAAATCGCGGTGCCGTTCACCGACTGGTCGCACGTGCCGGAGAACCCGTTCTTCGCCGCCAACGCCGACATCATCCCTGAGCTGGAAACGTATATGGACGCGCTGCGCCGCGACGGCGACTCGGTCGGCGCGCGCATCGAAGTGGTGGCCAGCAACGTGCCCGTGGGGCTGGGCGAGCCGCTGTTCGACAAGCTCGATGCCGATATCGCGCACGCCATGATGGGCATCAACGCGGTCAAGGGCGTCGAGATCGGTGCCGGCTTCGACAGCGTCGCGCAGCGCGGCAGCGTGCATGGCGACGAGCTGACCGCCGCGGGCTTCCGCACCAACAACGCCGGCGGCGTGCTGGGCGGCATCTCCACCGGGCAGGACATCACCGTGTCGCTGGCGATCAAGCCGACCTCTTCGATCCGCACCCCGCGCGAATCGATCGACAAGGCCGGCAACGCCGCCACCGTCGAGACCTTCGGCCGCCACGACCCATGCGTGGGCATCCGCGCCACGCCGATCGCCGAGGCCATGCTGGCGCTGGTGCTGGTCGACCACGCGCTGCGCCACCGCGCGCAGTGCGGCGACGTTCGCGTCGAAACGCCGCGCATCCCCGCGCAGGCCGGCCAGACCCGCTGACTTGACGCCGCAGCGTGCGGGCGGCCAAAGCGGGGCCGACGGCCCCGACCATGCCCGCTTCGGGCTCTTTTACCTGGGCTATTACGGCTACGTCGGCCTGATCTCGCCCTACGTCAGCCTGTACTTCGCCGACCGCGGCTTCGACCCGGTGCAGATCGGCGTGCTGATGGCAAGCTTCCAGGTCAGCCGCATCGCCGGGCCCTACCTGTGGGGCTGGCTCTCCGACATGATGCACACGCGCGTGCGCATCCTGCGCGTCAGCGCGTTCACTTCGCTGCTGGCGTTCCTGCTGCTGCCTGGCGTCGGCAGCTACGGCGGCATGATGGCGATGATGCTGACGCTGAGCCTCCTGACCAGCGCGATGTCGCCGCTGGGCGATGCGCTGACCATTTCCACGCTGCGCCGTTACGGCGCCTTCGACCACAGCTACGGCCGCATCCGCATGTTCGGCTCGCTCGGCTTTATCGGCGCGGTGCTGGCCGGCGGGGCGCTGTTCGAGGCGGTCGGCATGCGCGCGTTCCCGTGGGTGGCGAGCGCGCTGCTGGCAATCCTGGCCGGGGTGGTGCTGACCATGCGCGACGCCGCCGACGAGGGCCCGCGCACGACGCCACCGCGCGCCTTGCCGCTGCTGCGCCGCCCGGACGTGGCCTGGTTCCTGGCGTCGGCCTTCCTGATGATGTTCGCGCACGCGGCGCTCTACGTGTTCTACTCGCTGTGGCTGGAGACGCTGGGCTACAGCAAGTTCGCGATCGGCGTGATGTGGACCATCGGCGTGGTCGCCGAGATCGTCTTCTTCTACTACCAGGGCGTGCTGTTCGCGCGCTACGCGCTGCGCACCATCCTGGCGGGCACCTTCGTGCTGGCCGCGCTGCGCTTCGGGCTGACCGGCTACCTGGCCCAGTTCGCGTGGCTGATGGCGGTGGTGCAGGTGCTGCACGCGGCCACCTTCGCCGCCCACCACAGCGCCAGCCTGAAGCGACTGCAGGCGTGGTTTGCCGGACCGCTGCAGGGGCGCGGGCAGGCGCTGTACACCGGCATCTCCTACGGCGTGGGCGGCACGCTGGGCGGGCTGGCGATGGGCTGGACCTGGAACGCGCTGGCGCCGGCGCATACCTTCGGACTCGCCGCCGTGGCCGCGGCGGCGGGGGCCTTCTGCGCGGTGATGAGCTTTCGCGCGGAAGGGGACGGCGCGCTTCAGTCCAGCGCCGCGCAGACCCGCTCGGCAATCGCCAGCGACGAGGTCAGCCCCGGCGATTCGATGCCGAACAGGTGAACCAGCCCCGGCACGCCGTGCACGGCGGGGCCGTCGATGCGGAAGTCCGCCGCGGCTTCATGCGGGCCGCTGATCTTGGGGCGGATGCCGGCATAGCCAGGCTGCAGCGCGCCGTCGGCCAGGCCCGGCCAGTAGCGGCGCACCTCGTCATAGAACGCGTCGGCGTCCGCCGCGTCGACGCCGTATTCGATCTCGTCGATCCAGCGAACATTGGGGCCGAAGCGCGCCTGGCCGCCCAGGTCGATGGTCAGGTGCACGCCAAGTCCTGCCGCCTCGGGCACGGGGTAGATCAGCCGTGAGAACGGCGCGCGGCCGGCCAGCGTGAAATAGCAGCCCTTGGCGTAGTACTGCGGGGGGATGTGGGATTCGGGCATGCCGTCGATGCGGCGTGCCAGTTCCGGTGCCGTCAGCCCGGCTGAATTCACCACCGTGCGCGCCAGCAGCGTGGTGGCGCTGCCGCCTTCCGCGCCGACCTCCAGCCGGATGCCGTCCGGCGTGACCGCGCCGCCCAGCACCGGCGACTGTACCGCCAGCATCGCGCCCGCGTTTTCCGCATCGCCCAGCAGCGCCGTCATCAGGCCATGGCTGTCGACGATGCCGGTCGATGGCGACAGCAGCGCCGCATGGCACTGCAGCTGCGGCTCCAGCGCCTGCGCCTCGCTACGATCGATCAGGCGCAGGTCGTCCACGCCATTGGCGGCCGCCCTGGCACGGATGCCTTCGAGCGTCGCCACCTGGGCCGCGCTGGTGGCGACGATCAGCTTGCCGCAGCGCTGGTGCGGCACGTGGCGGCTGGCGCAATAGTCGTACAGCATGGCCTTGCCGCGCACGCACAGCTGCGCCTTGAGCGAGCCGGCCGGATAGTAGATGCCGGCATGGATGACCTCGCTGTTGCGCGCGCTGGTGATGGTGCCGAAGGCGTTCTCGGCTTCCAGGATGATCACTTCGCGGCCTTGCAGCGCCAGCGCGCGCGCGACCGCCAGTCCCACCACGCCGGCGCCGATCACGACGCAATCCACTGTGTCCATGGTTGTTCCTTGCTTCAGGGGTCTCGATATATTTGGCTTCAGGCGGGCAGGCCCAGGCGCGCGGCGGCGGCCGCCAGGTGCTGCTGCGCGGCTTTGCGCGCGGCCGTGGCGTCGCCGGCGGCAATGGCTTTGGCCAGCGCGGCATGCTCATGGTCGGCCGCGCGCGGCGCGCCAGTGGCGCTGCTCAGCCGCGCGGTGTTCTCCCACGCGCGCTGGCGCGCGGCCAGCATCTGCTGGCCGACGAAATCCGTCAGGCCGGTAAAGCAGGGGTTGTGCGCGGCTTCGGCAATGGCGTGGTGGAACGCCATGTCGGCCGCGGCGGCGCTGGCCATGTCGCCGCGCCCGTCGGCCTGCGCCTGCATCGCCGCCAGTGCGGCCCGGATGGCCTCGACGTCGGCCGCGGTGCGCCGCTGCGCCGCCATTTCCGCGCAGGCGGTTTCCACCACCCGGCGCAGCTCGAACAGCTGTGCCAGCGTGGGGCCGCCATCGGGCGCGCCGGCCACCCGCCAGGCCTGGCCGCCCGGGGTCTCGGAGACATAGGCGCCAGAGCCCTTGCGCGTCACCAGCACGCCGTCGGCCTTCAGCTGGGCAATGGCCTCGCGCACGATCGGGCGGCTGACGCCGAAGGCATCGGCCAGCGCGGACTCGGCCGGCAGGCGCGCGCCCGCGCCGTAGCGGCCGGCAAGGATGTCGTCATGCAGGGTCTGCGCGATACGGGTGGCAAGCGAAGCCGGGCGGGGCAGGAGGGTAGTCATGGCGCTCAATGTGTCAGGCTGTCTGACAGCTTTTTCGGATTCTGGCCGCAACTTTGCGGCGCGTCAAGCTTGCCGGAGGTAGCCGATGCTACACATGCGACCTCGACCTCCATCGCCCCGGACTAAATTTCGCCGCGCTGGCGCCGATAGAAGCCCAATACAGGTGGCGGAGTCCGTGCGTCAGTTCCGCCCAGGGCTCGTCGCGTCCCAGCACGCCCACGCCGGGGCCAACTGCAAACCGCCATGATCCAGCTCACCCCTAACGATCTCCCCGTCGGCCACCCGCTGCCCTGGTCATTGCTCGATGGCGAAGGCAACCTGGTGCTCGGCAGCGGCAACATCATTCCCGATGCGCGCGACCTGGCGCTGGTGTTCCACCACGGCACGGTCTGCCGCGACGATGCCGGCGACGAGGCCGCCGACGAACTGCGCCCCGCCAGCGGGCCGCTCGGCCTGCAGGTCGGCACGCTGCTGCATGTCAAGCTCGACGGCGAGGCCGCGCGCCCGGCCGCGAGCCGACTGATCGGCTTTATCGAGCAGGGCCTCTTCATCACCTGGCCGCAGCTGGGAGGGCGCGACCTGCCATTGCAGGCCGGCGATGGCGTAGTGCTGC
This sequence comes from Cupriavidus sp. 207A1, assembly GCF_057798955.1. Classification (NCBI taxonomy): domain Bacteria; kingdom Pseudomonadati; phylum Pseudomonadota; class Betaproteobacteria; order Burkholderiales; family Burkholderiaceae; genus Cupriavidus; species Cupriavidus sp. 207A1. Next base: position 270,842 of record NZ_JBYOJO010000007.1, read on the forward strand.
GCGGCTTCTCCGGGCAGGCCATCCACAGCTTTACCTCGACCATCACCGCCGTGTGCCGCAGCCCGTTCCGCTACCTGGTGCTGTCCGCGCCAGTGCAGCAGCACGCGACGCCGGTGCGCAAGGCGGCGCGCGTACCGACCCGCCTGGCCGCTTACCTGACCGAACCGGCCGATGACGACGGCATCGACCGCGGTGTGGCGCGCCTGTCGCTGTTGTCCGACCTCAGCACCGGTGGCGCATTGGTGCAGACCACGGCGCCGGCCCCGGCGCCAGGCAGCCGGGTGCGCCTGCGCTTCAACCTGCGTACAGCGTCGCTGGACAGCGAGGTGGTGATCGATGGCTGGGTCCGCATGGCGCCAGCCGGGGCCGCCGGCGACGATGCCGACTTTCCCGCCTTCGGCGTGGCCTTCGACGTGCTGGCCGAGCGCGAACTGACGCTGCTGCAGTGCTACATCTACGAACAGCTGCTTTCGAGCACCCGCATGCCGGTGCAACCCGCCGCGGTAGCAGCCGTTTAGAGGGAATCCGCTAATGTTTTGATTGTCTCCACGGATCGGGCCGCCTTTACTGCTTCCAGCATAAAAAGACCCACCACCGAGGAGACCAGATGGAGCACGGCGAACACCACGCGTGCGGGCAACGCACGCCCGTAGCGCGCACGCAGCAGCAGTCCCGCAAATCCCGGCGCAGGCTGGCAGGCACCGCCGCGGCGCTGGCCGCCGCAGCCATGCTGGCGCAGCCGACACCCGTCGCCGCGGTCACCGTCAATGGCGACTACGCGAAGACGCGCTACCCGATCGTGCTGGTCCACGGCCTGACCGGTGCGGCGAAAATGGCCGGCGTGCTCGACTACTGGTATGGCATCCCCGAAGTGCTGCGTTCCCATGGCGCGCAGGTCTATGTGGCGACGGTGCCGTCGTTCAACAGCGATGCCGAGCGTGCGCTGGCGCTGCAGGCCTATGTGCGCGCGGTCAAGCTGGAGAGCGGCGCCGACAAGGTCAACCTGATCGGACATAGCCAGGGCGGGCCCACCTCGCGCATGCTGGCGGCGATGTCGCCGCAGGACGTGGCGTCGGTGACCACCATCGGCAGCCCGCACCGCGGCAGCGAAGTGGCCGATACCGTGCTCGACCTGATCAACGGCATTGGCGCCATCCCCATCGCTGGCCCGGTACTGGTCAGCATCATCCAGGGCGTGTTCGACACGGTCGGCTGGTTCAACGGCATCAGCAACGGGCAGGCGCTGGACCAGGATGCGCTGGCCTCGCTCAAGAGCCTGACCACGCGCGGTGCCGCCGAGCAGAATGCGCGGCTCGATGCCACGCTGATGCCGGGCACGCAATCCGCACTGGGCGCGGACTGCGACAGCCCCGGCGCCGTGTCCGAGCAGCGCCAGGCGCGCGACGCCGCGGGCAACCTCGTCACCCATACCCAGGCCGCGTATTCCTGGACCGGGCAGGGCGGCCCGCTCAGCCTGCTGCGTTCCAACCTGCTGGACCCGTCCACGGTCATGATGTCGACCTCGGCGGGGCTGATGGCGCTGAAGGGCGCCGGTGCCAATGACGGCCTGGTCTCGGTGTGCAGCAGCAAGTGGGGCAGGGTGCTGGCCACCGGCTACTACTGGAACCATCTCGACGAGGTCAACCAGATGGCCGGCCTGTACCAGGATGCCGATCCGCGCGCGGTCATCCTGAACCACGCCAATCGGCTGCGCAATGACCAGCTCTGAGCGTGCGCCGCGGTTATGGCTGGCCTTGCTGCCGGCCGGCGCCGCGGCCGCTGCAGTGTACTGGCTGACCATGCCGCCGGCTCAGGTGCCGGTGCCGCGGCAGGCGGCGGTGGCAATCGCCGCGGGTCCGCTTGCGCCATCGGCAGATGCGGCGCCCGCTGGCGCCGCCACCTGGCCATCGCTCGCCGGCGTGGAGATGCCCGCAGGCCCCGAGGCCGATGGCGCGGGCACGCTGCGGCTGACGCGCGCGCTGCGCACCTATTTCGATTATTTCCTGAGCGCGCGCCACGACGCCGGCGGCATCGATGCGCTCGATGCGCTGGTGCATGACGATATCCGCCGCCATGTGCACCAGCCCGCGGCCGGGCAGGCGTGGCAGCTGTGGCGCCGCTATGTGGCCTGCCTGGCCGAGATCCAGCCCGAGGCCGCGCACAAGCCGCTCGCGGATGCGGACGGCAAGCTGGATGCACAGCAGGTGCAGCAGCTGCGCGCGCTGCTGGCGCAGCGCAACGCGGCGCGCCAGCGCTGGCTGCCCGAGGTGGCGCAGGCCTGGTTCGGCGACGAGCAGGCCTATGACGAGGCCATGCTGGCCCGGCTGGAGATCATGTCGCAGGCCGGCCTGGACGACGCGCAGCGGCGGCAGCGGCTGGCCGAGCTCGACGCCACGCTGCCAGAGCCCTTGCGTGCCGCGCGTGAAGCCAGCGCGCGTCCGCAGGCCATCAGCCACACTATCGCCGACCTGCAGGCGGCCGGACGCAGCACACAGGACATCGGCGCCGCGCTGGCACAGGCCTACGGCGCAGAGGTCGCGCAGCGCTACCAGCAGCAGGCGCAGGCCGAGCAGTCATGGCAGCAGCGCTACCACGACTACGCCGCGCGCCGCGCGCAGATCGAGGCGTTCACAGGCTTGTCGGAGCAGGATCGGCGGCTGCAGCTGGACACGCTGCGCAGGCAGGCCTTCGACAATCCGAGCGAGGCGCTGCAGGCGGAGGTAGTCGACCAGGCGATGGCAGCGCGGCGGCAGGCACGCTAACGCCTCCGCGGTCGCATAAAAAGAAAAACGGCACCGGAAAATACGGTGCCGTTTTCGATTGCCAGCGCGCTTGCGCGGCCGGCTTACATGCCGACGTAGTTCGGACCGCCGCCACCTTCCGGCGTCACCCAGACGATGTTCTGGGTCGGGTCCTTGATATCGCAGGTCTTGCAGTGCACGCAGTTCTGCGCGTTGATCTGCAGGCGCTCCTTGCCCGAGGTTTCGTCCTGCACGAACTCATACACGCCCGCCGGGCAGTAGCGCGACTCGGGGCCCGCGTACTTGTTCAGGTTGATGTCGACCGGCACGCTGGCGTCCTTCAGCGTCAGGTGCGCCGGCTGGTTTTCCTCATGGTTGGTGTTGCTGATGAACACCGAGCTGAGGCGGTCGAAGGTCAGCTTGCCGTCCGGCTTCGGATACTCGATCTTCTGGCATTCGGCCGCCGGCTTCAGGTACACGTGGTCCGGCTTGGCGCGGTGGATGGTCCAGGGCGGGTTGCGGATGCCCAGCTTGGGCAGCAGCCATTGCTCGATGCCGGTCATCAGCGTCGCGGTGGTGCGGCCCTTCTTGAACCACTGCTTGAAGTTCTTGGCCTGCAGCAGTTCCTTGTACAGCCAGCTCTGCTCGAACGCGGCCGGGTAGGCGCTCAGCTCGTCGTGCTGGCGGCCGGCCTGCAGCGCGTCGTAGGCGGCCTCGGCGGCGAGCATGCCGGTCTTGATCGCGGCATGGCTGCCCTTGATGCGCGAGGCGTTCAGGTAGCCGGCATCGCAGCCGACCAGCGCGCCGCCCGGGAACACGGTCTTGGGCAGCGACAGCAGGCCGCCCGCGGTGATGGCGCGCGCACCGTACGACAGGCGCTTGCCGCCTTCGAAGTACTGGCGGATTTCCGGATGGGTCTTGAAGCGCTGGAATTCCTCGAACGGCGATAGCCACGGGTTGGTGTAGTCCAGCCCGACCACAAAGCCGACCGCGACCTTGTTGTCTTCCATGTGGTACAGGAACGAGCCGCCGTAGGTGGCCGGGTCCAGTGGCCAGCCAGCGGTGTGCACCACCAGGCCGGGCTTGTGCCTGGCCGGGTCGATTTCCCACAGCTCCTTCAGGCCGATGCCGTAGCTCTGCGGGTCCTTGCCGGCGTCGAGGCCGAACTTGGCGATCAGCTGCCTGCCCAGGTGGCCGCGCGCGCCTTCGGCGAAGATCGTGTACCTGGCATGCAGCTCCATGCCGAGCTGGAAGTTGTCGGTGGGCTCGCCTTCCTTGTTGATGCCCATGTTGCCGGTGGCCACGCCCTTGACCGAGCCGTCTTCGTTGTACAGCACCTCGGCGGCCGGGAAGCCAGGGAAGATCTCGACGCCCAGCGCCTCGGCCTGCTGGCCCAGCCAGCGCACCACGTTCGACAGGCTGACGATGTAGTTGCCTTCGTTGTGGAAGCACTCGGGCAGCAGCGCCGGCGGCGTGCCCTTGGAGCCGGTCTCGTTCAGGAACAGGAACTTGTCCTCGGTCACGGCCTGGTTCAGCGGCGCGCCCAGCTCCTTCCAGTTCGGGATCAGCTCGTTCAGGGCGCGCGGGTCCATGATGGCGCCCGACAGGATGTGGGCGCCGGGCTCGGAGCCCTTTTCCAGCACGCACACGTTGACGTCGGCGCCTTTCTCCTGCGCGAGTTGCTTCAGGCGGATGGCCGTGGCCAGGCCGGCGGGGCCGCCGCCGACGATGACCACGTCGTATTCCATGGCTTCGCGCGGGCCGAACTGCTCCAGGAGCTGTTGCTGATCCATTTGTCTCTAACCCTCTGTTTCTTTGCTGCTAGCTGGCAATTGTGGGAAATGCGGTGATCGTTGTGCTGAGAACCGGGCCCGGGCGCGGCGCGGGGCTGCCAGGGGGAGCCGCGCGGACGCGGCGGTGAATCGGCGCCATTTCGCCATCGAACGGCGATCAGACAGCGCTGGAACGGCGTCCGAAGGTGGCCGGATCGCGCGTTTTCCCTCTTTCCCTTTGCGGGCCAAGTTCTTAGAATCTCCGGCATTGTCCGGGACTCGCCACCCACAGGCAAGGATTTTTTTGGAACGGTCGTTCTTTTTTTTGATATGCTGCCTTCTGCTCCTGATGAGGGCTGAGGGGCTCCCGCACAAGAGGTAATCATGGGTTTGTCGATCAATCTGGAAGGCAAGGTGGCGCTGGTGACCGGCGCCTCGAGCGGGCTGGGCTCGCGGTTCGCCACGGTGCTGGCCGCCGCCGGCGCCAAGGTGGTGCTGGCCTCGCGCCGCACCGAGCGGCTCAAGGAACTGCGCGCCGCGATCGAGGCCGAGGGCGGCAGCGCGCACGTGGTGCGCCTGGACGTGACCGACCCGGATAGCATCCGCGCCGCGGTGGCGCACGCCGAGACCGAAGCCGGCGCCATCGATATCCTGGTCAACAACTCCGGCGTGTCAACCACGCAGAAGCTGACCGACGTGGCCCCGGAAGACTTTGACTTCGTCTTCGACACCAACACCCGCGGCGCGTTTTTCGTCGCGCAGGAAGTCGCCAAGCGCATGATCGCGCGCGCCAAGGGCGCCGAGCGCAACGGCAGCCCGCTGCCGCAGGCGCGCATCGTCAATATCGCGTCGGTGGCCGGGCTGAAGGTGCTGTCGCAGATCGGCGTCTATTGCATGAGCAAGGCGGCGGTGGTGCACATGACCAAGGCCATGGCGCTGGAATGGGCGCGCCATGGCATTAATTCCAACGCCATCTGCCCGGGCTATATCGACACCGATATCAACCACCACCATTGGGATTCCGACGCCGGGCAGAAGCTGATCCAGATGCTGCCGCGCAAGCGCCTGGGCAAGCCGGAAGACCTCGACGGCCTGTTGCTGCTGCTGGCCTCGGACCAGTCGCAGTTCATCAACGGCGCCGTCATCACCGCCGACGACGGCATGGTCTGAGCGCCCGCGCGCTGACACCGGGGGCGCAGTCCCCCGCATCCCGCCCACGCGCCAAAAGCGCCGCGAGATGCCCGAGCGCCAACCCTGGGCTTATCCGGTCCCCTTGGGCGCGCCGTCGTCAGTACGCGTCAAACTTCAGAAATTTCGTGCGTGGCAGGCCAGTCTTGGCATAATCCGCCATGTCTGCAGATTAAGTCTTTACATACAAAGCGAGAACGCCGCGGTGGCCGCATGGCCCGAGCGGCCCTGGACCGGAGGCCGGGGAGATGGAGCAACAACCAGAGGCACGGCGCAACGCCGTGCCGCAACACGTCGTCGATTCCGCGGTGATCCCGCAGGCCGCCGACGAAGCGCAGGACGCTGAATTCCGGGTATCGCCCCGCATCGAGGACTGGATTGGCGTGATCGTGATGGTGCTGCTGGTCGGCATCACCTTCGCCAACGTGGTGGTCCGCTATTTCACCGACGAGTCGTTCGCCTGGACCGAGGAATTCTCGGTGTTCCTGATGATCGTGCTGGCGCTGGTGGCCGGCAGCGCGGCGGTGGCGCGCGACCGCAATATCCGCATCGAATTCTTCTTCGAGCGCGGCAGCGCGGCACGGCAGCGCAGGCTGGCGGTCCTGTCGGCGCTGGCGGTGGCGGTGATGTTTATCGCGCTGGCGGTGCTGGGTGCGCGCATCACCTGGGACGAATACACCTTCGGCGAGACCTCGCCCGGCATCGGCGTGCCAAGCTGGTGGTACTCGATCTGGCTGCCGGTGCTGTCGGCGGGCATTGCGCTGCGCGCGCTGGCGCTGATGGCGCGCAACGTGCGCGCGCTCAAGGCGCTGCATGAACAGAGCCGGTCGGCGACGGAGCGTGCGAAATGACGCTGGTTGCCATCATCCTGTTCGTGGTCTTCATCGGCCTGATGCTGCTGGGCGTGCCCATCGGCGTGTCGCTGGGCCTGGGCGGCCTGGTCGCGATCGGCCTGTCCAATCTCGACACGCAGATGTTCGGCCTGCTGGCCGTGCCGCAGAACTTCTATGCGGGGCTGGCCAAGTATCCGCTGCTGGCGATCCCGATGTTCGTGCTGGTGGGCTCGATCTTCGACCGCTCCGGCGTGGCCCAGCGGCTGGTGACCTTTGCCATCGCCGTCGTCGGCCGCGGTCCGGGCATGCTGCCGCTGGTGGCGATCCTGGTGGCGATGTTCCTCGGCGGCATTTCCGGTTCGGGCCCGGCCAACGCGGCCGCGGTCGGCGGCGTGATGATCGCGGCGATGTCGCGCGCGGGCTATCCCGGCTCGTACAGCGCCGCGGTGGTCGGCGCGGCGGCCGCGACCGACATCCTGATCCCGCCGTCGGTGGCGTTCATCATCTACAGCGTGCTGGTGCCGGGCGCATCGGTGCCGGCGCTGTTCGCGGCCGGCATGATCCCGGGCGTGCTCGCGGGCATCGCGCTGATCGTGCCGGCGGTGTGGCTGGCGCGCAAGCACAACATGGGCGCCGCCGAAGCCGCGCTGCCGCGCCCGCCGTTCTGGAAGAGCCTGCGCGAGGCCGCGTGGGGCCTGGTGGCGCCGTTCCTGATCCTGGGCGGCATGCGCGCCGGCTGGTTCACGCCGACCGAGGCCGCCGTGGTGGCGGTGGTCTATGGTCTCTTCGTCGGCATGGTGGTGTACCGCAGCATCGGCATGCGCGACCTGTTCACGATCTTCCAGGAGGCGGCCGAAACCTCGGCGGTGATCCTGCTGGTGGTGGCGCTGGCCGGCATCTTCGCCTATGCGCTGTCGACGCTCGGCGTGATCGACCCGCTGGCGCAGGCGATCGCCACCTCCGGGCTGGGCGAGTACGGCGTGCTGGCGCTGATCGTGCTGCTGCTGATGACGGTGGGCATGTTCCTCGACGGCATCTCGATCTTCCTGATCTTCGTGCCGCTGCTGCTGCCGATCGCCAATGCCTTCCAGTGGAACCCGGTGTGGTTCGGCGTGGTGCTGACGCTGAAGGTGGCGCTGGGCCAGTTCACGCCGCCGCTGGCCGTGAACCTGATGGTGTCGTGCCGGATCGCGCGCGTGCGCATGGAGGAAACCGTGCCCTGGGTGATCTGGATGCTGCTGGCGATGTTTGTCGCCATGCTGATGGTGCTGGCCTATCCGCCGCTGGCGACGTGGTTGCCGGAGTACCTTGGCTATTGATCGCTGTTGTCTTGATTTTGCATTCACCAACAAGAACCTGACGCTTTTCCCCTGAGGAGATGAAATGAAACGTCGTGCCCTGATGCTCGCCACGGCCGCCGCCCTGGCCGCTTCCGCCTTCGCGCCCGCCGGTGCGATGGCCCAGACCTACAAGTCCGAGTACAAGATGTCGCTGGTGCTCGGCCCGGCCTTCCCGTGGGGCAAGGGCGGCGAGATCTGGGCCGACCTGGTCAAGCAGCGCACCAACGGCCGCATCAACATCAAGCTGTACCCGGGCACCTCGCTGGTGGCCGGCGACCAGACCCGCGAGTTCTCGGCGATCCGCCAGGGCGTGATCGACATGGCGGTGGGCTCGACCATCAACTGGTCGCCGCAGGTCAAGGAACTGAACCTGTTCTCGCTGCCGTTCCTGATGCCCGACTACAAGGCACTGGACGCGCTGACGCAGGGCGAGGTCGGCAAGTCGATCTTCGCCACGCTGGAGAAGGCCGGCGTGGTGCCGCTGGCCTGGGGCGAGAACGGCTTCCGCGAGGTGTCGAACTCCAAGCGCGAAATCCGCAAGCCGGAAGACCTCAAGGGCATGAAGCTGCGCGTGGTGGGTTCGCCGCTCTATATCGAGACCTTCAACGCGCTGGGCGCCAACCCGACCCAGATGAGCTGGGCCGACGCGCAGCCGGCGATGGCCTCGGGCGCGGTCGACGGGCAGGAGAACCCGCAATCGGTGTTCGCCGCTGCCAAGCTGTACACGGTGGGCCAGAAGTTCGTGACCACCTGGGGCTACGTGGCTGACCCGCTGATTTTCGTGGTCAACAAGCAGATCTGGGAAAGCTGGACCCCGGCCGACCGCGAGATCGTCAAGCAGGCCGCCATCGACGCCGGCAAGCAGGAAATCGCGCTGGCCCGCAAGGGCCTGGCCGAGGCCGGTGCGCCCGCGTGGAAGGAGATGGAAGCCCACGGCGTCAAGGTCACGCACCTGACGCCGGCCGAGCACGACGCCTTCCGCAAGGCGACCGCCAAGGTCTACGACAAGTGGAAGAAGCAGATCGGCGCCGACCTTGTCACCAAGGCCGAAGGCGCGATTGCCAAGCGCTAAGTCATGAAGCAGGCCCGCCAGTGTCGGCGGGCCTGTTGCATTGGAGGCTTCGATGAAACACGTCTACACGGTGGTCATGCCGATCCGGTGGGGCGACATGGATGCGATGGGCCATGTCAACAACACCGTCTATTTCCAGTACCTGGAGCAGGCGCGCATCGAGTGGTTCGCGTCGCTGGGCCGCGGCGGCAAGGATGCGAACGGGCAGGGGCCGGTCATCATCAACGCGCATATGACCTTCCTGAAGCAGCTGCGCTATCCGGGCCAGATCGAATGCCGCGTGTATGCGGGACAGCTGGGGCGCACCAGCTTCGAGACGCGCATGGAAATCCGGCGCACCGACCTGCCGGAGGTGGTGTGGGCCGAGGGGGGCGCCAAGGTGGTGTGGTGCGATTATGCGGCGGAGAAATCGGTGCCGGTGCCGGCGGAGATTCGGGCGATCATCGAAGGGTGATTGTTTTTCAGTGTCAGTGAGCCACCAGCCGCTGCACCAGATCCACCGACGTACTCGCCCCATACTTCTTCATCAGCCGCGCCCGATAGATATCGACCGTGCGCGGGCTGATCGCCAGCAGCTTGCCGATCTGCTTGCTGGTCTTGCCTTCCACCAGCTGCGCCGCGATCTCGCGTTCGCGCGCGGTCAGTTCGGCGGTGACCTGGCGCTTTTGCGACAAGTCCTCGAAGGTCCAGATGCCGGCGCCGAGCGGCTGCGCCCGGTCCAGTGCGCGGCCGGTGACGTGGCACCAGAACAGCTCCCCGCCGGCGCGCTTCATGATGCGCTCGTCCGAATACATGCCCCGCTTGCCCATGATCGGCGCGATGCGCGCGCCGGTGCGCTCGAACTCGTCGGCGGTGGGGTAGAGCACCTGGAACGACTGGCCCAGCAGGGCCTCGCGCGTGGTGCCGAAGATGCGGCAGACCTCTTCGTTGCAATCCTCGATCACGCGCTCGCGTGACAGCACCAGGCCCACGGGGGCGAGCTGGAAGGCGGTCTGGTAGTCGATGGCGGGCATCTGCTTATGTATTTTTACGTAATGGCGTAGCCGGCTGTGCTTGCGTATGCTGTCGGTCGGACGCGTTACGGCGACGGCCGACCGCCCGTTGCCGATTGTACCGTTACAATTTCCTTGCGTCGCCCGCCGCACTACCCGCCGGCGGGGAGATCGACAGGGACTACCGAGGAAGGAGCGAAGCATGAACAAGGTCTACGCCAGCGCCGCAGAAGCGCTTGCAGGCGTCGTCCGCGACGGCCAGACGATCGCCGTGGGCGGTTTCGGCCTGTGCGGCATCCCCGAGGCGCTGATCGGCGCGCTGCGCGACAGCGGCGCCAAGCAGCTGACCTGCATCTCCAACAACGCCGGCGTCGACGGCTTCGGCCTGGGCCTGCTGCTGGCCACGCGCCAGATCAAGAAGATGATCTCGTCCTACGTGGGCGAGAACAAGGAGTTCGAGCGCCAGTACCTGGCCGGCGAACTGGAGCTGGAATTCACCCCGCAAGGCACGCTGGCCGAAAAACTGCGCGCCGGCGGCTCGGGCATCCCGGCCTTCTTCACCAAGACCGGTGTCGGCACCATCGTCGCGGAAGGCAAGGAAATCCGCGAATTCGACGGCGAAAAGTACGTGATGGAGCGTTCGCTGACCGCCGACGTCGCGCTGGTCAAGGCCTGGAAGGCCGACAAGGCCGGCAACCTGGTGTTCCGCCGCACCGCGCGCAACTTCAACCCGATGTGCGCCATGGCGGGCAAGGTCACCGTGGCCGAGGTCGAGCAGATCGTCGAGACCGGCGAGCTGGATCCGGACGAGATCCACCTGGCCGGCATCTTCGTGCAGCGCCTGGTGCTCAACGCCAACCCCGAGAAACGCATCGAGCAGCGCACCGTGCGCGCGGCCAGCTAAGGAGACCCATCATGGCATGGACACGTGACGAAATGGCCGCGCGCGCCGCGGCCGAGCTGCAGGACGGTTTCTACGTCAACCTGGGCATCGGGCTGCCGACGCTGGTAGCCAACTGGGTGCCCGAAGGCATGGAAGTTTGGCTGCAATCCGAGAACGGCCTGCTCGGCATCGGCCCGTTCCCGACCGAAGCCGAGGTCGACGCCGACATGATCAATGCCGGCAAGCAGACCGTGACCACGCTGCCGGGCTCGTCGATCTTCTCGTCGGCCGACTCGTTCGCGATGATCCGCGGCGGCCACATCAACCTGGCCATCCTGGGCGCGATGCAGGTCAGCGAGAAGGGCGACCTGGCCAACTGGATGATCCCCGGCAAGATGGTCAAGGGCATGGGCGGCGCGATGGACCTGGTCGCCGGCGTCGGCCGCGTGGTGGTGCTGATGGAACACACCGCCAAGAAAAAGGACGGCACCGAGGACCTCAAGATCCTGAAGCAGTGCAACCTGCCGCTGACCGGCGTGGGCGTGGTCAACCGCATCATCACCGACCTGGGCGTGATCGACGTGACCGCGGACGGCCTCAAGCTGGTGGAGACCGCGCCGGGCGTCAGCCGCGAGGAAATCCAGGCGAAGACGGGGGCGCCGCTGCTGTAAGCAGGTTCGGGCGCACGCCGACATCAGCAACCCCCTGCAAGCTATGCGCTTGCAGGGGGTTCTTGTTTTCAGGCTACTTTGAGCGTGAGGTGGCCGATCGGCTCCGGCGCGGGGCTGACCGTGATTTCGATGTCGTACCCAAGCCGGTTCAGGCAGTCCATCAGCTTGCGCTCCGACAGGTTGGCGAAGTCGCCGCGAAGCAGTCCGGAGACCTTCGGTTGCGGGATGCCCATGCGGTGGGCCGCTTCTTCCTGGGTCAGGCCAAGGCTGCGTACGGCTCGCGTGATCTCGATGGCCAGTCCGGACTTGATCCGGAGCTTGTCGGCCTCCGGGACGCCCAGGTCGGCAAACACGTTGCCGGAGCTGGCCTCGACCTCGATGCCGTCAATCCTGCGTTTTGCCATGTCGTAACTCCCATGCCAGCGCTTCGGCGACCTTCAGCCTGGCGCCAATGATTTCGATGTCTGCCTTCGGCGTGGCAATGCCGCGTTTGCTCTTCTTCTGGAAGCAGTGAAGGACGAACACCGCTTCAGCAAATTTCACGGTATAGACGGCGCGGTACGTGCCGGCAGCGTCGTCCTCGAGTATTTCGAGCACCCCGGCGCTGCCAAAACCTTTTAGAGTCTTCGCCGCATCATGTCGCTCTCCACGCTGGGCAAAATGCAGGGCATGGCCGAAAAACCTCCGCACGTCGAGCGGAAGCGCCGTCAGGTCCTTCTTGCTGCTCCCGATCCAGAAGAGTGGTTTTTCCTTGGCTGGCATCCAGGTAATATACCTGAACTGGTATAAACCAGCGCCGCCGGAAACGCAAGACTTGATTTGAGTCAGGCTTCAGTCCGCCACAGGGGGCGGGTGGTGCTTCGACCTATGTCGTGTGAACGAGGCTGCTAGCTCTTTCGGCGAATGGCCGGGCTACTGGCCTTGCCACTAAGCTGGCCGCTTTCCGTAGGGGCGTTGCCCCCTGCGATGAACCGATTTGATGGAAGGTGCGCGATGCCCGCTTCCCCCACCCGATCCCTGCCACTGGTCTACGCCTGCTCCGGCTGCTCCAGCGTGGCGCAGCTGGCCAATGCCTGCGCGGTGCGGCTGGACCGCAGCGGCCGCGCGGAGATGTCGTGCATCAGCGGGGTGGGCGGCGGCGTGCCGGCGCTGACGCGGGTGGCGCGATCGGGCCGGCCGATCCTGGCGCTGGACGGGTGCCCGCTGGCTTGCGTGCAGGCGTGCCTGGCCAACGCGGGCGTGGTGCCGGACCAGCACCTGGTGCTGAACCGGCTGGGCGCGGTCAAGCGCCAGCACGGCGAATGCACCGAGGGCGAGACCGAGGCGGTGTGGCGGGAGGTCGAGTCGGCGCTGCGGCGCCTGGCAGGGGAGTAGGGCATGGCCGGATGCGCCGCGGCGCATCCGGCGCGGCGGCACGTCAGGCCGCCGGCTTGTTGTGGCGGCTGAACACCGAGGCGGCGCCGTCGGCCTTGACCAGCAGCACGTCGAAGGGATCCTTGCGCGGTCCCTGTTCCATGCCCGGCGAGCCGACCGGCATGCCCGGCACCGCCAGCCCGACCGCCCTGGGTTTGGCGGCCAGCAGTTTGCGGATATCGGCGGCGGGCACGTGGCCCTCGATCGCATAGCCGGCGATATGGCCGGTGTGGCAGGAGCCGAAGCGCTCCGGCATGCCGAAGCGCTTGCGGTATTCGCCGGTATCCTCGACGTCGTGCACCGTCACGGTGAAGCCGTTGGCGCGCAGGTGCTTGACCCATTCCTCGCAGCAGCCGCACAGCGGGCTCTTGTAGACGTCGATGGCCAGCGGCTTCGCCTGCGCGAACGCATCCGCCGCGGGTCCAAGCACGCCCACGGCGAGCGTGCCGAGCGCGAGCGCGCCCAGGGTCCCGAGGAAACGTCGTCGTTGCATCATGGCTTCTTGCTCCTTTGTGGCGCCCGGATGCGGCACCTTACTGCGCCACCCAGCCGCCATCCATGTTCCAGATCGCGCCGCGCACCTGGCGGGCGGCTTCGGACGACAGGAACACGGCCAGCGCGCCCAGCTCGTCGGGCGTCACGAACTGACCCGAGGGCTGCTTCTCCAGCACCAGCTCGCGCTTGGCCTGCTCGACCGGGATGCCTTCCTTCTGCGCGCGGGCTTCGACCTGCTTCTGCACCAGCGGCGTCAGCACCCAGCCCGGGCAGATCGCGTTGGCGGTCACGCCGGTCTGCGCGGTTTCCAGCGCTGTGACCTTGGTGAAGCCGACGATGCCGTGCTTGGCCGCCACATAGGCCGATTTCTGCGCCGATGCCACCAGCCCGTGGGTCGAGGCGACATTGATGATGCGCCCCCAGTTCTTCTGCTTCATGCCCGGCAGCGCCAGGCGCGTGGTATGGAAGGCCGAGGTAAGGTTGATGGCGATGATCGCGTCCCAGCGCTCGGGCGGGAAGTCCTCGATGGCCGCGACGTGCTGGATGCCAGCATTGTTGACCAGGATGTCGGCGCCGCCGAAGTCGGCCTGGGCGTAGCGCATCATGTCTTCGATCTCGGCCGCCTTGCTCATGTCGGCGCCGTGGTAGCCGACGCGGATCCCCTGGCCGGCCTGCGCGATCTCGCTCTTTGCGGCGTCCGCGTCACCAAAGCCGTTGACGATGATGTGGGCGCCCTGCGCCGCCAGCGCCTTTGCGATGCCGAGCCCGATGCCGCTGGTCGAGCCAGTCACCAGGGCGGTCTTGCCGTTGAGCATGTAAGCCTCCGTCGAGAGAAAGGGAACGCCACGACAGGACAGCCGCCGGATGGGCGGCGCGCGCCGTGGCGGTGCGCGCCCCGCGCGCGGGGCGCGGACACTGTGCTGTGGCATTGTACCCGCTGCGGCGTACAATCCAGCTTTGCTCAACTTCCGGCCGCGGCGCCTGCTGGCGCCTTGCGTCCGGTTTGCCAGGGAGTCCAGATGTCTGCCAGTCCGCGTCTCGGTTTCGTCCAGTGCATCAGTCCCGCGGGCCTGCACCGCATGGCCTACCACGAGTGGGGCGACCCCGCCAATCCGCGCGTGCTGGTGTGCGCGCACGGCCTGACGCGCACCGGGCGCGACTTCGACGCCGTCGCCAGCGCGCTGTGCGGTGACTATCGCGTGGTATGCCCAGACGTGGCCGGACGCGGCCGCTCGGAATGGCTGGCCAATCCGGACAGCTACATCGTGCCGCAGTACGTGTCCGACATGGTCACGCTGATCGCGCGGCTCAACGTCGAGCAGGTGGACTGGTTCGGCACCTCGATGGGCGGCCTGATCGGCATGGGCCTTGCCGGCCTGCCGAAGTCGCCGGTGCGCAAGCTGCTGCTCAATGACGTCGGTCCCCGGATCGCTCCCTCGGCGGTCGAGCGCATCGGTGCCTACCTGGGCCTGCCGGTGCGCTTCAAGACCTTCGAGGAAGGGCTGGCGTACCTGCAGACCATCAGCGCCTCGTTCGGGCGCCACAGCGCCGAGCAGTGGCGCGAGCTCAACGCCGCCATCCTGAAGCCGGTGCAGGGCGCCGACGGCCTGGAATGGGGCTTGCATTACGATCCGCAGCTGGCGGTGCCGTTCCGCAAATCCACGCCCGAGGCCATCGCCGCCGGCGAAGCCGCGCTGTGGCGCAGCTTCGAAGCCATCGAGGCCCCGGTGCTGGTGGTGCGCGGCGCGCAGTCCGACCTGCTGCTGCGCGAGACCGTGGCCGAGATGGTGGCGCGCGGCAGGCATGTGAGTTCGGTGGAAGTGCCCGATGTGGGTCACGCCCCCACCTTTGTCGATCCGGCGCAGATCGCGATCGTGCGCCAGTTCTTTACCGGCGCCTGAGCGCGCCCTGTTGCGGCCAGGTTGCCATCCGGCTGTTTTTATCGAGTTACGCATTGCCATGAGTCTTCCTGAACTGAAGCGCGCCCACGTCGGCAAGCGCTTGTCCGAATACGCGGTCTACAACGGCGTGGTGTACCTGGCTGGCCAGGTGCCCGAGGTCGATCCCAAGGCCGACATCCGCGGCCAGACGCGCGAGGTGCTGGGCCATATCGACCGCCTGCTGGCCGAGGCCGGCAGCGACAAGACCCGCATCCTGTCGTGCCAGATCTTCCTGACCAACATCGATTTGATCGGCGAGATGAACGAGGTCTGGGATGCCTGGGTGCCGCAAGGCAACACGCCGCCGCGCGCCACCGTCGAAGCCCGCCTGGCCAATCCCGATTACCTGATCGAAGTGGTGGTGACCGCTGCGCTCAACTGATGCAGGCGCTGTGACATGGTGACGTCGACCGACCTGGCTGGCCGGGTCGCGGGCATTCCGGATACCGAGCTGGTCGAGCGCGCACTGGCGTACGTGCGCGAGCACGGCGCCGGCGTGGCGCTGCCCACCGGCGAGAACGTGCAGTCGCACGCGCAGGGGATGCTGCGCATCCTCGACGGCCTGCGCGTGGACGATTCCGCGCGCGCGGCAGCGTGCCTGTTCGGGCTGGCGGCATTCGTGCCCGAGACCGAGGCCGAGATCGAGCCGCGCTTCGGCGAGGAAGTGGCGCGGCTGGTCAACGGCGTGCGGCAGCTGCTGCGCATCGGCGCCATCGCCGGCAATCGCCCTGAGGTGGAGTCGGCCGCGCCGTCGAAGAACGAAGCCCAGGCGCGCCACGAGCAGGTCGAGGCGCTGCGCAAGATGTTGCTGGCGTTTGCGCAGGACATCCGCGTGGTGCTGGTGCGGCTGGCCTCGCGGCTGCAGACGCTGCGCTGGCTGGCTGAAACCAAGCAGTCGCCGCTGCCCGGCGTGGCGCGCGAAACGCTCGACATCTACGCGCCGCTGGCCAACCGCCTGGGCATCTGGCAGATGAAGTGGGAACTGGAAGACCTGGCGTTCCGCTTCGAGCAGCCCGATACCTACAAGCGCATCGCCAGGCTGCTGGATGAAAAGCGCATCGAGCGCGAAGGCTATATCGCCGGCGCGATCGCGCGGCTGCAGTCCGAACTGGCCACCGCCGGCATCCGCGCCGAGGTGAGCGGCCGGCCCAAGCACATCTACAGCATCTGGAAGAAGATGCGCGGCAAGGAGCTTGATTTTGCCGACCTGTACGATGTGCGCGCCTTCCGCGTGATCGTCGACGATATCAAGGACTGCTATACGGTGCTCGGCATCGTCCACCATATCTGGCAGCCGATCCCGCGCGAGTTCGACGACTACATCTCGCGGCCCAAGGCCAACGGCTACAAGTCGCTGCACACGGTGGTGATCGGCGACGACGGGCGCGCCTTCGAGGTGCAGATCCGCACCCACGAGATGCACCACTTCGCCGAATATGGCGTGGCGGCGCACTGGCGCTACAAGGAGGCGGGCAGCCGCGGCTATGCCGGGCAGTTCTCCGCCAGCGAGCGCTACGACGAAAAGATCGCCTGGCTGCGCCAGCTGCTGGCGTGGAAGGACGATGCCGACCACAGCGTGGCGCACGACGAATCGTGGGAACAGATCAAGCACGCCGCGATCGACGACCACATCTACGTGCTGACGCCGCAGGCGCGCGTGGTGGCGCTGCCGCAGGGCGCGACCGCGGTGGATTTCGCCTACTACCTGCACAGCGACCTCGGCCACCGCTGCCGCGGCGCGCGCGTGGACGGCACCATGGTGCCGCTGAACACGCCGCTCAAGAACGGCCAGACCGTCGAGATCATCGCGGTCAAGCAGGGCGGGCCGTCGCGCGACTGGCTGAATGCCGACCTCGGCTACCTCGCCAGCAGCCGCGCGCGCGCCAAGGTGCGCGCGTGGTTCAACGCGTTGGACTCGCAGGAAACCATCGCTCAGGGCCGCGCGCTGATCGACAAGACGCTGCAGCGCGAAGGCAAGACCGCGGTCAAGCTGGAAGACCTGGCGACGCGGCTGGGCTTCAAGACCCCCGACGAACTGTTCGCCGCGGTGGCCAAGGACGAGTTCAGCCTGCGCCATGTGGAGCACGCGCTGCGCCACCCCGAGGGCGAGGTGCAGGCGCCGCTGAGCGAGGAAGACGCCGTCACCAAGAAGAGCCGCGCCACCAGCGTGGCGCGCGGCGCCAAGAGCGGCGTGCTGGTGGTGGGCGTCGATTCGCTGATGACGCAGATGTCGCGCTGCTGCAAGCCGGCGCCGCCCGACGAGATCGTCGGCTTTGTCACGCGCGGGCGCGGGGTGTCGATCCATCGCCGCAACTGCCATACCTTCCAGCAACTGTCGGCGCGCGCGCCGGAGCGGGTGATCCAGACCGAGTGGGGCAAGAAAAGCCACGCCGCGGTCTATCCGGTCGATATCCAGGTCGAGGCCATCGACCGGCAAGGCTTGCTGCGCGACATCTCCGAAGTGCTGTCGCGCGAGAAGATCAACGTCACCGGGGTCAAGACGCTATCCAGCAAGGGCGTGGCGCGCATGCAGTTCACCGCCGAGGTCTCCGAGGCCACGCAGCTGCAGCGGGCGCTGCTGCTGATCGAGGAAGTCCAGGGGGTGTTGCAGGCGAAAAGAAAGTGATGCTATACTTGCGGCTTCGCTAGGCTCGTAGCTCAGCTGGTTAGAGCACCACCTTGACATGGTGGGGGTCGTTGGTTCGAGTCCAATCGAGCCTACCAACGAATTGCAGTAGAAAGAAGTAAAGCAAGTCCGATTCAACCCCATACGGAACGGAAGCGCATCATGGTTATGACACCGCGAACTACTACCGCTGGCAAGCGACAGTAGTCGAGGTGCGCCTTCGGCCCGGTTGGATCGGGTTTGACAAAGAGAAACGCGGCCTTGGCCGCGTTTTTTTTCGTCCGTCGCTTGCCAGCAGCCCTGATAAGCTGCCGCCTTCCCGCGCGGCAGGGCGGGGCAGCCAAGAACAGATCGCCAGCACGCAGGCATGCGGGCCGGTGCCACAAGATGCAGTTTGATCCGCTCAGGCGAGGTGCAAGGCGCCGCCGGCGGAACCTGGAGAGTCGAAATGATCGCAATCACGCTGCCGGACGGGTCCCGCCGCGAGTTTCCCGGCCCGGTGACGGTTGCCGAAGTGGCGCAGAGCATCGGCGCCGGCCTGGCCAAGGCCGCGCTGGCCGGCAAGGTGGATGGCCAACTGGTCGACACCAGCTACAGGATCGGGCGCGATGCGGAACTGGCCATCGTCACGGACAAGGATGCCGACGGCGTCGATGTGATCCGCCACTCCACGGCGCACTTGCTGGCCTATGCCGTCAAGGAGCTGTACCCGGACGCGCAGGTGACGATCGGGCCAGTGATCGAGAACGGCTTCTACTACGACTTCGCCTACAAGCGCCCCTTCACGCCGGAAGACCTCGCCGCCATCGAGAAGAAGATGACGGAACTGGCCCGCAAGGACGAAAAAGTCACGCGCGAAGTGTGGAACCGCGATGAGGCGGTGGCGCTGTTCGAGTCGATGGGCGAGAAGTACAAGGCCGAGATCATCGGCTCGATTCCGGCCGACCAGGAAATCGGCCTGTACCGCGAAGGCAATTTCGTCGACCTGTGCCGCGGGCCGCACGTGCCGTCGACGGGCAAGCTCAAGGTCTTCAAGCTGATGAAGGTAGCCGGCGCCTACTGGCGCGGCGATGCCAATAACGAGATGCTCCAGCGCATCTACGGCACGGCATGGGCGAAGAAGGAAGACCAGGAAGCCTACCTGCACATGCTGGAAGAGGCCGAGAAGCGCGACCACCGCAAGCTGGGCAAGACGCTGGACCTGTTCCACCTGCAGGAAGAGGCGCCCGGCATGGTGTTCTGGCACCCCAAGGGCTGGCAGGTGTGGCAGGCCGTCGAGCAGTACATGCGCGGCCGCCTGACGGAAGCCGGCTATGACGAGGTGCGCACGCCCCAGGTGATGGATCGTTCGCTGTGGGAGAAGTCAGGCCACTGGCAGAACTACAAGGAGAACATGTTCGTCACGGAGTCGGAGAAGCGCGACTACGCGATCAAGCCGATGAATTGCCCGGGCCATGTGCAGATCTTCAACCACGGCCTGCGCTCGTACCGCGACCTGCCGCTGCGCCTGGCCGAGTTCGGTGCCTGCCATCGCAACGAGCCGTCCGGCGCGCTGCACGGGCTGATGCGCGTGCGCGGCTTTGTGCAGGACGATGCGCATATCTTCTGCACGGAAGAGCAGATCGTCGCCGAGGCCAAGGCCTTCAACGAACTGGCGTTCTCGGTCTATGACGACTTCGGCTTCAAGGATGTGAAGGTCAAGCTGTCGCTGCGCCCGGACCAGCGCGCCGGCTCGGACGAGATCTGGGACCATGCCGAGGAAGGCCTGCGCCTGGCGCTGCGCGCCTGCGGCGTGGATTGGGAGGAGCTGCCCGGCGAGGGCGCCTTCTACGGCCCGAAGGTGGAATACCACATCAAGGACGCGATCGGCCGCTCGTGGCAGTGCGGCACGCTGCAACTGGACCTGGTACTGCCCGAGCGCCTGGATGCCGAGTACGTCTCCGAGGACAACTCGCGCAAGCGCCCGGTGATGCTCCATCGCGCCATCCTGGGCTCGTTCGAGCGCTTCCTGGGCATCCTGCTGGAAAACCACGCCGGTGCGCTGCCGGCCTGGCTGGCCCCGGACCAGGTGGTGGTGATGAATATTGCGGATTCGCAGGCAGAATACGCCGAAAGCGTCGTGCAATTGCTGCAAAAACAAGGGTTTAGGGCCAAGGCCGATTTGCGTAACGAGAAAATTACGTATAAAATCCGCGAGCATTCGCTTCAAAAGGTCCCCTACCTGCTGGTAGTGGGTGACAAGGAGCGGGATGCCAATCAAGTGGCCGTGCGTGCCCGTGGCAACGTGGATCTGGGTGTGATGCCTGTCTCCGCGTTTGCTGAGCGTCTGCAACACGACGTCGCCAGCAAAGCCTGAGGGTGGTGAGCACGGCTTGTTTTTTTGTCTTCTTGAGGTAACGCAACATCGCTACGGACAAAGGTCATCGCATCAACCGGGAAATCAGCGCGCCTGAACTGCGCCTGGTAGGGGTTGATAACGAGCAGCTCGGCATCGTCAAGTTCATGGACGCTCTGCGGCTGGCTGAGGACAAGGACTTGGACCTGGTGGAGATCGCCCCCAACGCGACTCCGCCCGTCGCCCGGATCATGGATTACGGGAAGTTCAAGTACGAGGAAGCCAAGCGCGCCCACGAGGCCAAGCTGAAGCAGAAGATCATCCAGGTCAAGGAAGTCAAGTTCCGGCCGGGTACGGATGATGGCGACTACAACGTCAAGCTGCGCAACCTGAAGCGCTTCCTGGAAGATGGCGACAAGACCAAGATCACGCTGCGGTTCCGTGGTCGCGAGATGGCCCACCAGGAAATCGGCGCGCGCATGCTCGAACGCCTGAAGGCGGACCTGGAAGAGATCGGCCAGGTCGAGCAGATGCCGAAGATGGAAGGGCGCCAGATGGTGATGGTGCTCGCCCCCAAGAAGAAGAAGTAATTCCTGCGCGGTGCGGCGGCCGGGATGCCAGTCATCCCGGCGCTGCTTCGTGCGGAAGTCGCGCGGGGTCCGCAAGGACCATCGTGCAACAACAAGTGGATGCGGGTCTTGCAAGCGTCGGCGTAAGCCGTCCACCTGCATGCATGTCATATGAGCTGGAGTTTTTCATGCCGAAGATGAAGACGAAGAAAAGCGCTTCCAAGCGCTTTACTGCCCGTCCGAACGGTTCGTTCAAGCGTGGCCAGGCCTTCAAGCGTCACATCCTGACCAAGAAGACCACCAAGAACAAGCGTCAACTGCGCGGTACTCAGGACGTCCATGAGACGAATCTGAAGTCGGTGCGCGCGATGATGCCTTACGCATAACCCCTGACGACAACGAAAGGAGAATTACATGCCTCGAGTAAAGCGTGGGGTCACTGCACGGGCCCGTCACAAGAAGGTTATCGACGCTGCCAAGGGTTACCGCGGCCGTCGCAATAATGTCTATCGCATCGCCAAGCAGGCGGTCATGCGTGCTGGCCAGTACGCGTACCGCGATCGCCGCAACAAGAAGCGCGTGTTCCGCGCTCTGTGGATTGCGCGTATCAATGCCGCGACGCGTGAGCATGGCATGACCTACAGCGTGTTCATGAACGGTCTGAAGAAGGCCTCGATTGAACTGGACCGCAAGGTGCTGTCGGACATGGCTATTCACGACAAGCCTGCCTTTGCCGCCATCGTCAACCAGGTGAAAGCCACCGTTGCCTGATGCCGGCTCCGGTAGCGCGCAAGCGCTGCCGGGCAAGCACCGACCGCAAGGTCGACCGCTGACCGCAAGGTCTGCTGAAACGGGGCTCCTCATCGAGCCCCGTTTTTATTTGCGGTTCCGGATGCCGTTTTGCGTTGCTTGACGAGACTGCATCCGGAAACGCATACCGCACGAAGTGCCAACCCACGTCGGGCCGGCCTTGTTTCGCGACAGGGTTCCGCCGACGCCAGAACACTCCACGACCGCCGCCATGTCTCAGGATCTGGACCAAATCGTCGCTGACGCCCAGGCCGCTTTCGCCGCCGCCAATGACAACGCCACGCTGGAAAACGAAAAGGCCCGCTTCCTGGGCAAGACCGGCGCGCTGACCGAACTGCTCAAGGGCCTCGGCAAGCTCGACCCGGAGACCCGCAAGAGCGAGGGCGCGCGCATCAACCAGGTCAAGCAGCAGGTGGAAGCCGCGCTGCAGGCGCGCCGCCAGGCGCTGGCCGATGCGCTGATGAACGCGCGCCTGGCCGCCGAGGCCATCGACGTCACGCTGCCGGGCCGCGCGGTGGCGCGCGGCAGCCTGCATCCGGTGATGCGCACCTGGGAGCGCGTCGAGCAGATCTTCGGCTCGATCGGCTTCGACGTGGCCGACGGCCCCGAGATCGAAACCGACTGGATGAACTTCACCGCGCTGAACAACCCGGACAACCATCCGGCGCGTTCGATGCAGGACACGTTCTACGTCGACGGCCGCGACAGCGACGACAAGCTCCTGCTGCTGCGCACGCACACCAGCCCGATGCAGGTGCGCTACGCCAAGATGCACGTGGAAAAGTACGCGGGCAAGGCGATGCCGCCGATCAAGGTGATCTGCCCGGGCCGTACCTACCGCGTCGACAGCGACGCCACGCACTCGCCGATGTTCAACCAGGTCGAAGGCCTGTGGATCGGCGAGGACGTCAGCTTTGCCGACCTGAAGGGCGTGTACACCGATTTCCTGCGCAAGTTCTTCGAGCGCGATGACATCCAGGTGCGCTTCCGTCCGTCGTACTTCCCGTTCACCGAGCCGTCGGCGGAAATCGACATGGCCTTCGGCAATGGCAAGTGGCTGGAAATCTCCGGTTCGGGCCAGGTGCATCCGAACGTGCTGCGCAACATGGGCCTCGATCCCGAGCGCTATATCGGTTTCGCGTTCGGCTCCGGCCTCGAGCGCCTGACCATGCTGCGCTATGGCATCAACGACCTGCGCCTGTTCTTCGAGGGCGATGTGCGCTTCCTGCGCCAGTTCGCCTGAGCGGCGCATCGTCAAAACTCGTCACCGACTACACCGAATACTTACCGGATCAGAAGCGCCATGCAATTCTCGGAATCCTGGCTTCGCACCTTCGCCAACCCTGAAAAGATCTCCACCGACGCACTGTCGCACAGCCTGACCATGGCCGGCCTGGAAGTGGAAGAGGTGGGCCCGGTCGCGCCGCCGTTCGACAAGGTGGTGGTTGCGCACGTGCTGTCGACCGAGCGCCATCCCAACGCCGACCGCCTCAACGTGTGCCAGGTCGATGCCGGCACCGGTGGAACCCTGCAGATCGTGTGCGGCGCGCCCAACGTCAAGCCCGGCATCAAGGTGCCGTGCGCACTGGTCGGGGCCGCGCTGCCGCCGGCAGAGGACGGCGGCAAGCCGTTCGAGATCAAGGTCGGCAAGCTGCGTGGTGTCGACAGCTACGGCATGCTGTGCTCGGCGCGCGAACTGAAGCTGTCGGAAGACCACGGCGGCCTGATGGTGCTGCCGGAAGACGCACCGGTCGGCCAGTGCATTCGCCAGTACCTGGACCTGGACGACCAGGTCTTCGTCATCAAGCTGACGCCGAACAAGGCCGACTGCCTGTCGATCCACGGCGTGGCGCGCGAGGTGTCGGCGCTGACCGGCGCCGCGCTGAACCTGCCCGACATGCAGCCGGTGCCGGTGACGATCCAGGACAAGCTGCCGGTCAAGGTATCGGCCCCCGACCTGTGCGGCCGCTTTTCCGGGCGCATCATCCGCGGCGTCAACGCGCGTGCCGCCACGCCGCTGTGGATGGTGCAGCGGCTGGAGCGCTCGGGCCAGCGCAGCGTGTCGGCGCTGGTCGATATCTCCAACTACGTGATGCTGGAGCTGGGCCGTCCGTCGCACGTGTTCGACCTGCACAAGATCCATGGCGGCCTGGACGTGCGCTGGGGCCGCAAGGGCGAGCAGATCAAGCTGCTGAACGGCAACACCATCGAGGTCGACGAGCAGGTCGGCGTGATCGCCGACGACAAGGAGATCGAGAGCCTGGCCGGCATCATGGGCGGCGACAGCACCGCGGTCACGCTCGACACCACCGACATCTACCTCGAGGCCGCATTCTGGTGGCCGGCTGCGATCCAGGGCCGCAGCCGCCGCTACAACTTCTCGACCGACGCCGGACATCGTTTCGAGCGCGGCGTTGACTACGCCACCACGGTCGAGCATATCGAGCGCATCACCGCGCTGATCCTCGCGATCTGCGGCGGCCAGGCCGGCCCGGTGGACGACCACGTGGTCAACCTGCCGGTGCGCAAACCGGTCAGCCTGCGCGTGGCGCGCGCCGAGCGCGTGCTCGGCATCGAGCTGTCGCCGGCGGCCATCGCCGATGTGTTCCAGCGCCTGCAGCTGCCGTTCACGCGTGCGCAGGGCGCCGAAGGCGAGGTGTTCGAGGTCACGCCGCCGAGCTACCGCTTCGACATCGAGATCGAAGAAGACCTGATCGAGGAAGTCGCGCGCATCTACGGCTTCGAGCGCATCCCGGCGCGCCCGCCGGTCGCCGAAAGCGAAATGCGCCCGACCAACGAAGCCGGCCGCTCGACCCACGTGGTGCGCCACGCCGTGGCGGCGCGCGACTATCAGGAAGTGATCAACTTCGCCTTCGTCGAAGAGAAGTGGGAGCGCGACTTTGCCGCCAACGATCAGCCGATCCGCCTGCTCAACCCGATCGCCAGCCAGCTGGCGGTGATGCGCTCGACGCTGATCGGCGGGCTGGTCGACAAGGTGCGCTACAACCTCAATCGCAAGGCCGCGCGCGTGCGCCTGTTCGAGGTGGGCCGTGTGTTCCATCGCGACGCCGGCGTCAAGGACGGCGGGCTGACCGTGGCCGGCTATGACCAGCCGATGATGGCTGCGGGCATCGCCTACGGCCCGGCGTTCGAAGAGCAGTGGGGCGTCGCCACGCGCAATGTCGACTTCTTCGATGTGAAGGGCGATGTCGAGGCGCTGTTCCATCCGCGCGTGCCGCGCTTCGAGCCGGTCTCGCATCCCGCGCTGCATCCGGGCCGCGCCGCGCGTGTGCTGCTCGACGGCGAGCCGGTGGGCGTGGTCGGCGAACTGCATCCGCGCTGGCTGCAGGAATATGAGCTGGCGCATGCGCCGGTGCTGTTCGAGTTGCGGCTCGACGCGCTGCGCGCTACCGGCCTGCCGGCGTACACCGAGATCTCCAAGTTCCCCGCGGCCGTGCGTGACCTGGCCGTGGTCGTGAAGCAATCGGTACGCGTGCAGGACCTGCTCGACACCATGCGCGCGGCCCTGGAAAAACAGGGTTACGGCCGCTTCTGCCAGGGCCTGGCGCTGTTCGACGAGTTCCGTCCCAAGGGCGCTTCCACGGCCATTGGCGCGGACGAGAAAAGCCTTGCGTTCCGGGTGACCTTGCAAGATACTGGGTCGACCCTACAGGACGAAACCGTCGACAGCGCGGTGCGCTGCATGGTCGACGCGGTGGCCGAAGCCTTCCAGGCGCGGTTGCGCGGCTGATTCGTCGGCAGCACCGACGGAGCACCATAAAAAAGGGCGCCCGGGCTTGCCCCGGGCGGATCGCCAGACAGACACTCGAGCGATCGACATGAATGATCGAGACGCGAATTCCATGACCGCTGCAGCACTGGGTGAGATGAGCGACCGGCAGGCATCCTCCCTTGACGAGGCAATGCCGGACGCCCGCGCGACCGAAGTTCCCACGCTGACCAAGGCCGAGCTTGCCGAGATGCTGTTCGACCAGGTGGGCCTGAACAAGCGTGAGTCGAAGGACATGGTCGAGGCCTTCTTCGATGTCATCCGCGAAGCGCTGGAGCAGGGCGACAGCGTCAAGCTTTCCGGTTTCGGCAACTTCCAGTTGCGCGACAAGCCGCAGCGGCCCGGCCGCAATCCCAAGACCGGCGAAGTCATCCCCATCACCGCGCGCCGCGTGGTGACGTTCCACGCCAGCCAGAAGCTCAAGGGCCTGGTCGAAGAACGCGCCGGCATCGCCGGCTGACCCGTCACCCGAACGGCGGATTGCTTCCCGAGGCCGGCATCGGTATTCTTCTGGGCGCGCGCGTGACGCGCGCCAACCACCTGGCCGGCATGGCCTGACGCTCGTCTACACACTGCATGTCGGACAAACCCAGCGACCGCATCGCGTTGCCGCCGATCCCGGCCAAGCGCTACTTCACCATCGGTGAGGTGAGCGAGCTTTGCGCCGTCAAGCCGCATGTGCTGCGCTACTGGGAACAGGAGTTCACGCAGCTCAAGCCGGTCAAGCGCCGCGGCAACCGCCGCTACTACCAGCATCATGAAGTCCTGCTGATCCGCCGCATCCGCGAGCTGCTCTACGAGCAGGGCTTTACCATTAACGGCGCGCGCAACCGCCTCGACGAAGGGCGTCATCACAGCGCGGCCACGGCAACGCAGGAATCGATGGAAGCCGGCGGGGAAAAAGCGCCGGTATTGTCGGTCGACATCGCCGGCCTGCGCACTGCCCTTGTCGACGTGCAGCACCTGCTGGCGCAGCTGCGCGAGATCGCGAAGGACGGATAATTTCCACGTCAGGAGCTAGTCATACGAGAAATGCTTCTGTTATAATCTTTTGCTTCGGGGCGTAGCGCAGCCTGGTAGCGTACCTGCATGGGGTGCAGGTGGTCGGAGGTTCAAATCCTCTCGCCCCGACCAGACAAAAAAACCCGCTTGGTAAATCGCCAAGCGGGTTTTTTTATTTCCGTGTCCCGGTGGCAGACGCGTGCTACTTCGCGCCTGCAACGAGTGTGGTCTCCGCGTGAGCGCAGCCATGGCCGTTTTTCGATTCAGCCCGTTGCACCTATAGTGGTGGCACAGTGGACTTCATCGCGACGGAGGCAGCAATGAGCGACAAGGGCAACGGGATCGTCGGCACCACATGCATCGCCTTGGCAGTCGCCGGCCTGGCGCTGACTGCATCGCTGGTGCTTGCTTATTACGCGACGCGCGCGCGTGTGGAAGGGCAGCGCGCCAGCGGCGGCTGACGCGCTGTGGACTGTTCAGCCCTGGATATCGCGAGGGTCGTTGCCAAAGCTGTTGCGCATCCGGATGCGGCCGTCACGGCCGTGGACGAGCAGTTCTGCATGGAGTTGCCGGGCTTTCTCGGTGCCCGCGGCGATCGCGTCTTCCTGCGTCGCGTAAAGTTGGCGCCCGCCCGCGCCGTCTTCGGATTCAATGGCCCAGCCGTTGTCGAGCGGTACGACGTGGATGTTCTTGGCCGGCATGGCGCACCTCCGTGGTGGAAGATGCCCTAGTCTCCACGCTGCTTCCCGCGGACGGTATCGGTGACCGTCTGACAGCGCCGGTGTCTTTTGCGGCGCAGTTGTCGGTAGCGGCATTAGCCATGTGACCCCTCGGGCCGGAAATCAGAAAAAGCGCCCGGATACCGGGATGCTCGGGGCATGGCGCCGACGCAGGTGCACATAGACTGGATGGGCTGTACTCACCAGCCCGCCCGCACCCCGCCGCGGCGGGCTGTTTTTTTGTGCGGCGCTATCGGAGCAGCCGCTGACACCGCATGTCATGTCCGCGCACGAGTCCGGCAAGCGTCGCCGCGCTGGCCAGTTCGAATTCGCTGAACTGGAAGGCCGGCGCGACGGTGCAGCCGACCAGCGCAAAGTCCTCGGGGTCGCCAGCGTCCGCGCGTTCGGCGGCAAACCACTGGCCACCCGGCACCAGCGCCTGGAACGCTGCGCCGGGATGCCGCAGCGGGTCGCCCAGGCGCTGCGTGACGATGGTGCCGTCGACGATGCGGTGCACGTCCAGCGGGGAGCCGGCGTGGTAGTGCCACAGTTCGTCGGAGCGGATGCGATGCCAGGCCGAATAGTCGTTGCCGCAAAGCATGTAGTGGATGGCGGTGCAGGCCTCGCGCGTGCGTCCGTCCTGGCATGCGACGCGCTCCTCGCTGCGATAGGTTTCTCGGTAGTAGCCGCCTTCCGGATGCGGCCGCAGGTCGAGTGCGTGGATCAGCTGGCGGGCGGTCGGGCTCAGGTCTGGCATGGGGGCATGGCGCGCGGCGCATCGGTGGAATCGGAGGGCGTAGCTTAGAGCAGGGCGAAGCGCGCCTGCGCGGGACCGACCAGCGCCGGGCGGCTCACCGGGTAGCGGTGGCGCATGCCTTGCGACTCGAACGACAGGAAGTCCGGCGTCCAGCGCAGCGATTGCAGCTGGCGCGGCTCGATGCCGTCGACCACGATGGCGCCGGCGTTGACGCAGACGCTGCCGCAGCGCAGGCGTACGGATTCGGTGTCGTCGCCGAAGTAATGGGCTTCGAGCAGAATGGAATCGGACTGGTACAAGGGCATGGCAGTGTCCTGATACTGTATGAATGTACAGTATAGCTGCGGCATGCCGTTCGGTCATCCTCCCGATTCTCAATTTCGGGCGATGGGGCGGCGGTGCGTTGGCGCTGCCTGGTATAACCTGAAACCGGTGACAGTCCTCACGACGCTGTCTTGCCGCGACCGCCGGGTCGCTACAGGAGATGCCATGGCTGGAAGCGGAAGCAAAGCCTGCTGGTTCGGCCTTGGCGTGCTGCTTGGCGCCGCGGCCGGGGGCGCGTTGGCGCGGTGGGCGCAGTCGGCGCGCACGGCCGCTGGTCAGCGCGAACCGCGTCAGTCCGATGCGCCACTGCCTGCCGATGTCACCGCGGACCAGGTGCTGACCGATGCCGCCACTGACGTGGTCGAGTACCGCGGCTTCGTCATCCACGTGTTCTGCCATGCGCTCGGCATGGGGCGGTTCAAGGCGCTGTGCGATATCTGGGAATCGGGCGCGGTGGTGCTGGAAGGCGGGGCGCCGCCGATCACCCATGCCACGCCGGACGAGGCGCGGGCAGCGGCGATTGCGTGGGCACAGCAATGGGTGCAGCGCAATGGTTGAAGCGCGGGGCCATCCCGGCCGACCGGCGCAATCGGCGACAAATCGACCCGCTGGCGCGCGACAGGCCTGATAATCGCGTCCGTGCCGACAGTCGATCGGCACGATCCTCCAGGAGAATTCATGTTTGTTTGTGGGAACCAGGCTTGTGGCGCCAGCTGGGAGCCGGACGAGGTGCAGATCCGCGATGAAGGGCAGGGACTGGTGTTCCGCTGCCCGCAGTGTGGCGCGCGCAACCATGTCGTGGCGCGCACGGCCAAGGATGGCAGCACGACCTATCGCCAGGTACCCGCCGGCGCCGCGCAACAGGCACCGGCGAAGCGGCGCGCCGAAGCAGGGCCGAAGGCGCCGGCGAAGGTAGCGCGGAAGGCACCGGCCCAGGGCCGCGCCAAGCCCGCATCGCGCTGACCGGCACCGGTGGCAGGCCATGTCACCCCACCTGTGTGGGGTCAAATTCACATCGTTGGCGGCTTAAGCTAGTTTAGGCAGGACCGTTAAACACAATATGGACTTTGCCGACCTTCCCAACGACCCCGCTTCCAATGCCGAGCGCATGGGCTGGGCCAACGCTTCGCCCGAAGTTATCGCGAAGGTGTTGAACTCGGCGCTGGCGGCGCAGGACCTGTCCGGCTTTGCCGCGCTGCTGTCGGACATCGCGCGCGACCGTGGCCTGAAGGGCGAGCGCGCGGCGCATCAGTCGATCTACGACATGCCGTACGCCAGCCTGTTGCCGCGGCAGAAACACTTGCTGTCCGATGCGTTCGAGCTGCTGATCCTGCTCGGGCTCGAGCTGCGCCCGCGCAGCGCCGACGCCGATGCGGACCTCGGCGCTGATCCTGACCCTGACACCGACGAGTAAGCCGGCAGGCAGCCGGGGCGGCTAGCTTCGCTCCAGCATGCCGATCTCGCGCACCGCGACCGACAGCATCGACAGTCCCGCCGCGCCGGAGGCGCGCTGGTCCGCCAGCATGCGCGTAAAGCGTTCGAGCGCGCCATGGCGGCTGGCGCGCCAGGCGTCGATCATCGCTTCCGGCGAGGCCTGATCTCCCGCTTGAGACAGCACGCTGACCGTCAGCGCGCGCTTGAGCCGTCCCAGATCATCGAGCGTGGTAGTGCGTGCCAGCAAGTCCCAGTGGGTGTCCGATGGCAGCGCCAGCGCGCGGTCGCGCAGCCAGCTGAAGCTCAGGTGGCTGTCCAGCGCGAAGTAGACCCCGGCCACCAGCTCCAGGCTGCGCTCGCACGCCGCGGCCACTTCGGCGATGTCGAGCGCCGCGGCGGAGATCTCGCTGCCGGCCACGCGCGCGGCCAGCGTTTC
This sequence comes from Cupriavidus sp. 207A1, assembly GCF_057798955.1. Classification (NCBI taxonomy): domain Bacteria; kingdom Pseudomonadati; phylum Pseudomonadota; class Betaproteobacteria; order Burkholderiales; family Burkholderiaceae; genus Cupriavidus; species Cupriavidus sp. 207A1. The sequence goes on from NZ_JBYOJO010000007.1 coordinate 300,984, forward strand.
GCCCACCCCCGCCTCGATCAGCGCACGCGTATGCTCGGTCAACGCCGTGGCATCGGCCTGCGGCAATAGTTGCGGCAAGCGGGGCGCCAGCCACTGTGCCGCCTGCGCAAAACGCGCCAGGTCTTCGGTGGCGCTGCTGCCGCTGCGCAGATAGCGGATGAACCACAGGCAAGCGCGCTCCAGCAGCAGCGCCACCGACCCGAACATGCGCGCCTGTTCGGCGTCGGCGACGCGATTGTCGAGCGCGTCGATCTCCTGCCACAGCGCGGTCAGGCCGAACACGTCGCGCGCGATCAGGCAGGCGCGCACGATATCGGCGGGTCGCGCATCGGTTTCTTCCATGATCCGGTGCACGAAGGTGGCGCCGATGCGGTTGACCAGCATATTGGTCAGGTGTGTGGACAGGATCTCGCGCCGCAACGGATGGCGCTGCATGGCGTCGCCGTAGCGCTGGCGCAGCGGCACCGGGAAGTAATCCGCGAGCAGGCCGGCAACCAGGACGTCTTCCGGCACGTCCGAGCCCAGCAGTTCGTCGTACAGCCACATCTTGCTGTAGGCGAGCAGCACGGCGCGCTCGGGCGAGGTCAGGCCTTCGCCGGCCAGCTTGCGCTCGGCAATGTCCTCGTCCGACGGCAGGAATTCGAGCGCGCGGTTCAGCCGCCCGGCGCGTTCCAGCCAGCGCACCAGGCGCGCCTCGCCGTCGAGCAGCGCGGCGCTGCTGCGGCCGGCGACCGATAGCGCCTGGGTCTGGTAGTAGTTGTCCTGCAGCACCAGCAGGCCGACTTCGTCGGTCATCTCGGCCAGCAGCTTGTTGCGCTGCTTTTCGGTCATCTCGCCGTCGGCGACCACCAGTCCCAGCAGGATCTTGATGTTGACCTCGTGGTCGGAGCAGTCGACGCCGGCAGAGTTGTCGATGGCATCGGTATTGATGCGGCCGCCCTTGCGCGCGAACTCGATGCGGCCCAGTTGCGTAAAGCCGAGGTTGCCGCCTTCGCCGACCACCTTGCAGCGCAGTTCGCTGCCATTGACGCGCACCGAATCGTTGGTGCGATCGCCCGCCTGCAGGTGCGTCTCCTGGCTCGACTTGACGTAGGTGCCGATGCCGCCGTTGTAGAGCAGGTCCACCGGCGCCATCAGGATGGCGTGGATCAGTTCGGCTGGCGACAGCGCGCTCGCGGTAATGCCGAGCACCGCCTGCACCTGCGGCGACAGCGGGATGGTCTTGGCCGTGCGCGGATAGATGCCGCCGCCCGCGGAAATCAGCGTCGCGTCGTAGTCGGCCCAGCTAGAGCGCGGCAGCCCGAACAGCCGCGCGCGTTCCTGCAGGCTGCGCGCCGGGTCCGGATCCGGGTCGAGGAAGACGTGGCGGTGGTCGAACGCGGCCACCAGGCGGATATGCGGCGACAGCAGCATGCCGTTGCCGAACACGTCGCCCGACATGTCGCCGATGCCGGCGACGGTGAATTCCGTGGACTGGATGTCGACGCCCATCTCGCGGAAATGCCGCTTGACCGATTCCCAGGCGCCGCGAGCGGTGATCCCCATCTTCTTGTGGTCATAGCCGACCGAGCCGCCGGAGGCGAAGGCATCGCCCAGCCAGAACCCGTACTCGCCCGAGATCGCATTGGCGAAGTCCGAGAACGTGGCCGTGCCCTTGTCCGCGGCCACCACCAGGTAGGGGTCGTTGTCGTCGTGGCGCACCACGTCGGGTGGCGGCACCAGCTCGCCGCCGACGAGGTTGTCGGTCAGGTCCAGCAGGCCGCGCAGGAAGGTCTGGTAGCAGGCGATGCCTTCGCGCAGGAAGGCGTCGCGGTCGGTGGGCGGCGGCGGGCGCTTGACCACGAAGCCGCCCTTGGAGCCGACCGGCACGATCACCGTGTTCTTGACCATCTGCGCCTTCATCAGGCCCAGCACTTCGGTGCGGAAGTCCTCGCGCCGGTCCGACCAGCGCAGGCCGCCGCGGGCCACGCGTCCGCCGCGCAGGTGCACCCCCTCCACGCGCGGCGAGTAGACCCAGATCTCGAACATCGGGCGCGGCTCCGGCAAGCCTGGCACCAGCGCGGGATTGAACTTGAACGACAGGTAGGGGCGCGGCTGGCCGTCCTCGCCACGGTGGAAATAGTTGGTGCGCACGGTGGCGTTGATCACGCCGAGGAAGAGCCGCAGGATACGGTCTTCATCGAGGTTGGGCACCTTGTCCAGCGCCGTGCCGATATCGGCCAGCAGCTTGTCGCAGCGCGCCTGGCGCGCGGTGTCGGCGGCGACCTGGCTGAAGGTGTCGAAGCGCGCCACGAACAGCGCCACCAGCATTGCGGCAATGGCGGCGTTGCCGGTCAGCGCGCGTTCGATATAGGCATCGCTGAAGGTGGAGCCCACCTGCCGCAGGTAGCGCGCGTAGGCGCGCAGGATGGTTACGTCGCGCGCGGCGAGTTCGGCGCGCAGCACCAGGCGGTTGAGGTCGTCGTTCTCGATCTCGCCGTGCCATGCGCGCGCAAAGGCATCCTCGAACAGCGCCTTGACGCGCGCGATGTCGAACTCCGCGGCGCTGCTGCCATCGGCGATTTCGAGCCCGAAGTCGTGCACCCATAGCGGCGCGCCGCTGTCGGGCTCGATCAGGTAAGGGCGCTCTTCATCGACGCGCACGCCCAGGTGCTCCAGCATCGGCAGGCTCAGCGACAGCGCGATCGGTTCGCCGGCGCGGTACACCTTGAAACGGAACGCACCCGGCGCGGCCTCGATCGGGCGGTACAGGTTCATCGCCATGCCGTTGCCGCGCACCGCGTGCTCCATCAGCTCGATATCGCGCACCGCGGTGCGCGCCGGATAGTCTTCGCGATAGCCGGCGGGAAACGAGCCGCCATAGCGCTGCAGCAGCCTGTTGCCTTGCTCTTCGCCGTGGCTTTCGTGCAGCGCTTCGGCGAGGTCGTCCTGCCAGCGGCGGCTGGCATGCACGATGCGCGCTTCCAGCTCCTGTGTGTCGACCCTGGGCATGGTGCCGGGCTCGCCGCGCACGGTCAGCTGGATGCGCGCCAGCGGCGATTCCGACAGCAGCGGCGTGAACTCGCAGCTGGTGCCGTGGAAGGCCGCGGTCAGCAGCTTCTGGATTTTCTGGCGCAGGTCGGTGTTGTACTTGTCGCGCGGCACGAACACCAGGCACGAGACAAAGCGATCGAAGCGGTCGCGCCGCACGAACAGCCGCGTGCGCTGGTGTTCCTGCAGCCGCAGGATGCCGGTGGTGATGTCGAACAACTCGTCCTCGGTCGCCTGGAACAGTTCGTCGCGCGGATATTGCTCCAGGATCGTGACCAGCGACTTGTACAGGTGGCCCTTGGCGAGGAAGCCGGCGCGTGCCAGGATGTTGGCGCACTTGCGCCGCACCAGCGGGATGTCGGCGATCGGCGCCATGTAGGCGGTCGAGGTGTAGAGGCCGACGAAGCGCCGCTCGCCGAACAGCTGTCCGTTTTCGTCGAGCAGCTTGACGCCGACGTAGTCGAGATAGCCGGGCCGGTGCACGGTGGCGCGCGAATTGGCCTTGGTCAGGAAGATCGGCGAGCTGCCTTCGATGATCGCGGTGGCCGCCGCGGGCAGCGGGGTCAGGTCTTCGGCATCGGGTTCGCGCAGGCTTTCGCGCAGGATGCCGGCGCCCGAGCCCGCCACGCCGCGCAGGAAGTAGCGTCCGTCGCGCGCCACCAGCTGGTAGTCCCGCTGTCCCAGGAAGGAGAAATGGTCGTCCATCATCCATTCCAGGAAGGCGCGCGCCTCAACGCTCTCCGCTGAAGCCGCGTCCGGTGCCTGCGCCATCACGCCGATGGTGGCGCGAGTGATGTCGCACATCTTCGGCCAGTCTTCCACCGCGGCGCGCACGTCGACCAGCACTTGCGAGATGCCGTTGCGCAAGGCGTCGAGGCGCGATGCCTCGCCGGTGCGGTCGATCTCGAAATGGATGAAGGACTCCAGGCGCGAATTGTCGCCACCCTCGCCGGCCCCGGCAGGGGCGATCCGCTCGATGCCGGCGCCGCCGCGCCAGACCCGGAACACCGGATGGATGGCCGAATGCAGCGCCAGGCCCTGGCGGTTGATCTCCATGGTCACGGAGTCGACCAGGAACGGCATGTCGTCGTTGACGATCTCGACCACGGTGTGGTCGGAGTGCCAGCCGTGCTCTTCCAGGTTGGGGTTGTAGACGCGGATGCGGGCGCTGCCGGGGGTGAACTTCTGCGCCGTCTGCCAGTGCGCCATCACGGCGCCGTACAGGTCGGCCACTTCGCGCCGCAACAGGTCTTCGGCATCGGCCTGGTCGTAGTAATGCAGCAGGAAGGGCTCGACCACGCTGAACATCGCCGCCGGCAGCCGCCCGCGCGCGAAGTTGGCCAGTTGGTCCAGCAGGTGCGCGACCTTGTCTTCGTTCTCCTGCGGCATGTTCCCCTCCTCGCGGTGTCGATGGGCCGCCGGGGCATGTGCCGGGGCATGCTCATACTTTAGGAAAAATCCGAGTACCCGGCGCAACAAAGTGGCGGGTACTGGCGATGGCGAGGGAGGGGCACGGACGGGTCCCGGCGGCGAGCCGCGGGACCCGGGCAGCGCTCAGAAGCGCGTGGCGAGGCTGGGGCAGGAAGACGGACGGTGCGCGACCGGCGGCAGGCCCGGGCAGGGCAGCGGCTGGCTATGCTGGCTGTGCCGTTCCTGCCGGGGGGCCTCGGAGGCGGCCCTGACCTGGCGTGAAGTGTGGCCGTCCAGCGTGGATTTCATCCGGTCCAGCAGGCTGCCCAGCGCGGCACGCTCCTGCGAATTAAAGGCCGCGACCGAGACGCTGTGCAGCGCGCTCAGCGCCTGCGCGGTACGTTGCACCCGCGCCGTGGCGCCTTCGGCGATGCGGGGTGCCACCGTCGCGGTGAATTCGATCCAGCCGTCGCGGCGCAGTTCGTCGAGCATGGTCTCCGATTGTGCGGCTTCGAGCGGCATCGGACCGGTCAGCGGCAAGCCGCGCTTGAAGGCACCCTGGCGGATGGCCCGCAGCAGCAGCCACTGGGAATAGCTAAGGCCCGAGGCGCGCAGGGTCTGGTCCAACGCACCTTGCCAGGCGGTGACTGCGTCAATCAGGGCAAGGACAACCGGCTCGCTGGGTTCGAGGGGTCTTGGCTGCATGAATGGCGTCTCCTGTTGTGTTTTGCCGCCACCGCAATGCACAGGCACCCGCAAGGGGTGCAAGGGGCCGGAGCATGGCCGGCCCGGGCGGCACGGCCGCCGCAGCCTCTGGGGCGGGCTGGGTCGACCGAACGGCGAGACTAACAGAAACTTTTGCCGGATTTGTGACAACTGCGGGAATGTCCTGAGCCGGTACCGCGCACTAGTGCCGACTGCTGCGCGTCATTTGCAGGATTATGAAAAAAGCGACTTGAATGAATGACTTTAAATCATCGCTGGAATAAGCGTGGCTGGCTACACTGCCTGCCGGAGACCCCGCAACCAGCCCCCAGGCCAGCACGGGGCAAACGGCGCAGGCACGGGCCGGCCGTCAGAACGGAGATCAAGGATGTACAAGGAACGCATTCGCCTGGCCAGGCTGCATGACAAGGTGGTCTCGGCCGACGAAGCCGCCGCGCTGATCCGCGACGGCATGACGGTAGGCATGAGCGGATTCACGCGCGCGGGCGACTGCAAGGAAGTGCCGTTCGCGCTCGCCCGTCGCGCCGCCACCGAGCCGCTGCGCATCACGCTGATGACCGGCGCCTCGCTCGGCAACGACATCGACCGGGTGCTGGCGGAGGCCGACGTGATCGCGCGCCGCCTGCCGTTCCAGTCCGATCCCACGCTGCGCCGCAAGATCAATGCGGGCGAAGTCATGTTCATCGACCAGCATCTGTCCGAGACCGTCGAGCAGCTGCGCTCGGGCCAGATTGCGCCGGTGGACGTCGCGGTGGTGGAAGCGGTGGCAATCACCGAGCAGGGCGGCATCATTCCCAGCACCTCGGTGGGCAACTCGGCCAGTTTCGCCATGCTGGCGCGCAAGGTGATCGTCGAGATCAACCTGAACATGCCGCTGGAGCTGGAAGGGCTGCACGACATCTATTTCCCGGTGCAGCGTCCGTACCGCCAGCCGATCCCGCTGATCGCGCCCGCGCAGCGCATCGGCCTGCCGTATATCCCGATCGATCCCGAGAAGATCGCGGCCATTGTCATCACCGCCAAGGACGACAGCCCGTCCAACGCGCTGCCGCCGGATGCCGGCACCAGCCAGATCGCCGGTCATCTCAATGAATTCCTGCTGCGCGAAGTGCGCGCCGGGCGGCTGTCGCCGTCGCTGCAGCCGCTGCAGGCCGGCATCGGCACCATTGCCAACGCGGTGCTGCACGGGATGGTCGAGTCGCCGTTTCGCGAGCTGCAGATGTATTCCGAAGTGCTGCAGGACAGCACCATCGAGCTGCTGGATGCGGGGCGCCTGGCCTTTGCCTCGGCCTCGTCGGTGACGCTGACGCGCGCGGTGTACCAGCGCTTCCTGTCGAACCTGGACCGTTACCGCTCGCGCCTGCTGCTGCGGCCGCAGGAAATCAGCAACCATCCGGAGATCCTGCGCCGGCTGGGGCTGATCACCATCAACACGGCGCTCGAGTGCGATCTCTACGGCAACGTCAACTCGACCCATGTGGGCGGCACGCACATGATGAACGGCATCGGCGGCTCGGGTGACTTTGCCCGCAATGCGCACCTGTCGGTGTTCGTGACCAAGTCGGTGGCCAAGGGTGGCGATATCTCCAGCATCGTGCCGATGGTGGCGCACGTCGACCATACCGAGCACGATGTCGACATCATCGTCACCGAGCACGGCCTGGCCGATCTGCGCGGCCTGGCGCCGCGCGAACGCGCCCGCACCGTCATCGCCAACTGCGCCGATCCGCAATACCGCGACCTGCTGGGCGATTACTTCCGCCGTGCCTGCGCCCATGGCGGCCAGACCCCGCACCTGGTGGAAGAGGCGCTGTCCTGGCATGCCGCGTTCCGCGACCGCGGCACCATGCAGCCGGTGCGGCCGGCACCGGCGCTGGCCGCCTGAGCCCGGGCCACCCCTGAAACAAAACAGCCCGCACGTGCGGGCTGTTTGTCTGCCTGGACGAAGGCGGGTTACTGCGCCTTGGTGCCCTGGCTGGCGGGCGCCTTGGCGCCGTCGGTGTAGGGATCGGTCTTGCCCGCCTTGGCGCCGTCGGTGTACGGGTCGTACTTGCCGGCCTTGGCGCCATCGGTGTTCGGATCGAACTTCTTGCCGGAGCTGTTCAGCTCCGACTTGGTCGATTGTTTGGCGCCGTCGGTGTACGGGTCGAACTTGCCGGACTTGGCCGCACTCTGGTTCGGCCCGGCCTTCTTGGTGTGGCTGCCGCTGTAGAGATCGCCGCCTTCGGTGTAGTTTTTCTGCGCATACGCCTGGGTCGCGCCGAGCGCGGCCAGGGCTGCAACGATCAGGGTCTTCTTCAGCATCTTGCTATCCTCGCGAATGTCGGTCGCGCAGCGCCTGCGCGAAACCGGTTTTGGGGCCGGACGTTGGCCGGTCGAATGCCGGCGCGGTGTTGCGGAGCACCCGGTAAATGTACCGAGTCGGCGCGTGTCCGCAAAGTGAAAGTTTCTTCTACACGTATTGAACGTTACCGGCGGAGCTGGCGTGCTGTGCGGGATCAAATGCGGCGGAAATAGGAAGACTCTGAGTGGTGCGCGGCGCCTTTTCGGGCGCCGCCCATAAAAAAACCGGCTGCCGCGGCAGCCGGTTTTCACGGTCCGGAGGCGGCTGATGCCGCCAGGCCGGCTTATTCCAGCGTGATGTTCTGGTCGCGCGCGATCTTTTTGCGCAGGTCCAGTTCGCGCTTGATCTGGGCGGCGTACTGCGCCGGGGTGTTGCCATCGGTGTAGGCCCCGCTGTCAGCCAGGCGGCGCTTGACGTTGGGGTCTTGCAGCGCCTTGACCGCCGCGTCATGCACGCGCGTGATGATCGCCGCCGGCGTGCCGGCCGGGGCCACCAGGCCGTACCAGGCCATGTTGTTCATGTCCTTCATGCCGGCTTCGGCAAACGTCGGCACGTCGGGCAGGCCCTCGACGCGCTTGGGCGCTGCCACCGCCAGCGCGCGCAGCTTGCCGGCCTGGATATGCGGCATCGACGACGGCAGGTTGTCGAATTGCGCGTTGACCTGGCCCGCCAGCGTGTCGTTCAGCGCCGGGCCCGATCCGCGGTACGGGATGTGGACCATGTCGGTCTGGGTGATGTCCTTGAACAGTTCCCCGTCCAGGTGCGAGATGCTGCCCTTGCCGGCCGAGGCATAGCTGTATTTGCCCGGGTTGGCCTTCAGCATCGCCACGAATTCCTTCAGGGTCTTGGCCGGGACCTTCGGATTCACCGTCAGCACGTTGGGCACGTTGACCAGGTTGGTGATCGGCGCGAAGTCCTTGAGCGGATCGTACGGGTTCTTCGGGTTGGTGGCCGGGTTGGTCGCCATGGTGCTGACCGTGGCGATGCCCAGCGTGTAGCCGTCCGGCGCGGACTTGGCTAGCGCGTCGGCACCGATGGCGCCGCCGCCGCCGCCGCGGTTCTCCACCACCACCGGCTGGCCCAGTTCACGGCCCAGGCCGTCGGACACCGCGCGCGCCACGATATCGGTGGTGCCGCCGGCCGCGAACGGCACGATCAGGCGGATCGGCTTGGCAGGGTAGGACTGGGCGTGCGCCAGGCCGGCGTGGGCCAGGCCGAGGGCCGCGATGCATGCGGCTGCGCCGGCGTTAAGGACTGCTTTCAAGGAGGGCCTCCATTCTTCTTTCACTGATTCGCCAGCCGGGCTGCAGGCGTGTCCGCGGATCGGCTACGGATCCGGCGTCCGCGCGGTCAGGTTTTTCCGGGCTGGCATGACCGGGCCGTGCCGGGATGCGGTACGGCCGGCGCCTTGCGATAGTTCCGCGATACGGAACTATGTTCCACAATGGCGCCGGAGCGATTCAACCGGGAAAGCGCCTGCAGGGGAATTGGTGAGAACCCGCGTATCAAGAATCGGGCCGTGTTGCCGATCGCGCGCGTGGCCGGGATGGAGAGGCAAGCGTTAAGGCAGCGCCAAAGCAAAAAGCCGGAAGCAAGGCTTCCGGCTTTTCTGAATTCGCTGGTGGGGCGTGAGTGACTCGAACACTCGACCTACGGATTAAGAGTCCGCTGCTCTACCAACTGAGCTAACGCCCCAACGAAGAAAAAGATTGTAGCAAGGTATCGGATGCGGCGCAATAGCCTTTGCGGCATTTTTTGCGAAGCCTGACCGCTACAATGCCAGGCCGCCATCATGCGCCTCCGCGCCGGCATCGCATCCACCTGTTTGCCAGATCCATGCACGCCAGAGTCCTACGCTATCTCGACGAGGTCGTTCGCCGCGGTTCCATCCGCAAGGCGGCCGAGCACCTGCATGTGGCGCCGACCGCGGTCAACCGGCAGATCCTGGATCTGGAGGCCGAACTGGGCGCGCCGTTGTTCGAGCGCATCAACAAGCGCCTGCGGCTGACGCCGCTGGGCGAGATGGTGCTGGCCCATGTCCGCCAGACGCTGCGCGAGCACGACGCGCTGCGCGAGCGCATCGAGGACTTCAAGGGCGCGCGCCGGGGCGAGGTCACGCTGGCGGTGACGGCAGGCCTGGCGGGCTCGCTGATGCCGTCGCTGGTGCATGACTTCCGCCAGCGCTATCCGGGCATCGTGGTGCGCGTCAATGACCTGCCGGTGGCTGATATCGTGGCGGCGGTGGAGCAGGGCGATGCCGACCTGGGCCTGGGCTATGACCTGCCGGAACTGCCGGCCTTTCGTGCGCTGGCCAGCAGCGACTGGCAGATCGGTGCGGTAGTGCCGCCCGGCCATGCGCTGGCGGCGCGGCCATCGGTGCTGCTAAGCGAATGTGTCGGCTATCCGCTGATCCTGCCGGCGCCGTCGTTGTCGATCCGCGCCATCCTCGATGCGGCCTTTGCGCGCAATGCGATCGAGGTGTCGCCGGTGGCGGAGTCGACCTCGACCGTGCTGATCCGCCAGCTGGTGCTGCTGGGGACCGGCATTGCCCTGCTGAACCCGCTCGACGTGATGGAGGAGCGCGCGCGCCAGGCGCTGGTGTACGTGCCCTTGCGCGACCGCCACCTGCAGGGCCAGACGCTGACACTGGTGGCGCGCGCCGGCGGCCCACTCAACGCCGCGGCGGCGCTGATGGCCGAGCGCATCGGCGACGCGCTGGCGACGCTGTTCGCGCAGGCCCGCTGAGCCGGGCTTCTGGAAGATGTCCACTTTTTGTGGACAGGCTGCTCGGAATTCTGTGCTTGGGAAGAGGCAACGCGCCGCCGTAGACTGGCGGCGATCGTATCTGCCCTCAATCCCATCCGCTCACAGAAGGAATTCCGCCATGACCCTGATCGCCCTCAATGCCGACGTCCTGGTGACCATGGACGCCCAGCGCCGCGAGATCCGCGACGGTGCGCTGGTCGCCGAAGGCCCCGCGGTGCAATGGGTCGGCCCCACCGCGGAGCTGCCGCCGCAATACCGGCGCATGGTGGACGATGGCAGCGCGCAGGTGCTGGATATGCGCGGCCGCGTGGTCACGCCCGGGCTGGTCAACACGCACCACCACATGTACCAGAGCCTGACGCGCGCGGTGCCGGCGGCACAGGATGCCGAGCTGTTCTCGTGGCTGACCAACCTGTACATGCTGTGGTCGCACCTGACGCCGGAAATGATCGCGGTGTCGACCAAGACCGCGATGGCCGAGCTGATGCTGTCGGGCTGCACCACCACCAGCGACCACCTCTACCTGTTTCCCAATGGCTCGCGCCTGGACGATTCGATCGCCGCGGCGCAGGAGATGGGCATGCGCTTCCATGCGGCGCGCGGCTCGATGAGCGTGGGCCGCAGCAAGGGCGGCCTGCCGCCGGACGTGGTGGTCGAAGAGGAGGCCGCCATCCTGCGCGACAGCCAGCGGCTGGTGGAGCAGTACCACGACAGCGCGCGCCACGCGATGCTGCGCGTGGTGCTGGCACCGTGCTCGCCGTTCTCGGTGTCGCGCGACCTGATGCGCGAATCGGCGGTGATGGCGCGCCACTACGGCGTGTCGCTGCATACGCACTTGGCCGAGAACGACAACGACATTGCCTATTCGCGCGAGAAATTCGGCCTGACGCCGGCGCAGTATGCCGAGGACCTGGGCTGGGTCGGCCACGATGTCTGGCACGCGCACTGCGTCAAGCTGGACGACGAGGGCATCGCGCTGTTCGCCCGCACCGGCACTGGGGTGGCGCATTGCCCGTGCTCGAACATGCGGCTGGCATCGGGCATTGCGCCGGTGCGTGCCATGCGCGATGCGGGCGTGCCGGTGGGGCTGGGCGTGGACGGCAGCGCGTCGAACGACGGCGCGCATATGCTTGGCGAGGCGCGCCAGGCGATGCTGCTGCAGCGGGTCGGCTACGGTCCGGCCGCGATGAGCGCGCGCGAGGCGCTGGAAATCGCCACGCTGGGTGGCGCGCGCGTGCTCAACCGCGACGATATCGGCGCGCTGGCGCCGGGCATGTCGGCGGACTTCGTCGCCTTCGACCTGGCGTCGGTCGGGTTTGCCGGCGCCGGCCATGACCCGGTGGCGGCGCTGGTGTTCTGCACGCCGGCCAATGTCGCGGCCAGCGTGATCAATGGCAGGGAAGTAGTGCGCGACGGCGAGCTGCTGACGGCCGACCTGCCCGCGGTGCTGCTGCGCCATCGCGCGCTGGCGCGCACGCTGTTCGAGCGGGCCAGCGTTGGCGCGTGACACAGTGCCGTTGCGGCGGGGGCGGTGGCCTCTGCCGCAACGGATCGGTGCGGTCCGGGCCGCCCAGGGCAAAAGGCCGTTGCCAAAAGCAAAAGGCCGGAAGCATTGCTGCTTCCGGCCTTTTTTGTATTCGCTGGTGGGGCGTGAGTGACTCGAACACTCGACCTACGGATTAAGAGTCCGCTGCTCTACCAACTGAGCTAACGCCCCAACGAAGAACGAGATTCTAGCATGATTTCCGGCGCTGTCAATTGCCTGACGCAATTGCCATGGCAAGCTACGCGCACGAGCCCTGCGTGCGAAGGGGGTGTGCGACGGAACCGAACGGCGGTCGCGGTGGTCTTCCGAATGAACCCTATCGCATAGGGTTCTACCCATACGATTTTGCCGGAGCCATGTTAGGATGTTTCTCCACTTGCATATGGAGGGCTGCACCGATGGATATCAAATTCCAAGAGCAAGAGCGCTACGACATCAATAACGAAGGCTTGTTGTTCCAGGCACTTGTCAATGGCGAGAAGGTGACTTGCGTGGTGACACGCGAAGCACTGTGGGAAGGTTTCAGCGCCGACCAGGTGCTGTCACTTGAAGAAGCATTCCGCGCCGGCCGCGAAACCATCGAACGCGCCGCCGTGGTGCTGATCGAGCAGGGCGCGCCGCAGCCTATCGTCGTCAAGCGCGCCCACGTGGCGCCGATCTGATGCAGATGGATGCCCCGGCCCGCCCCAGGCAAGCCGCGGGCGCCCATCTGGCATCAGGGTTCAGAGCATAGGCCGTCCGGCCTTGCTTGCCAGCCGGCACCGCCGGCGCAGGCAATCCCCAGTTTCTTCCGTTTTTTTCCGCCGTGACCGTGGCGAAGCGCGCCTGTGCGGGCGCTGCGCTCATGGCTGCGCGGACGCGGCCGTCGCTGCCGTGGCGCCAGGCCGCGACGCGCATTCCTCGAAGATGCGCACGGTGCAGCGGGCGCAGACTTCCGGCGACAGTTGTCCGATGATGGTGTGCAGCGCCTGCCGCTTGGTCGGGAACACATGGTCGGCGCCGAGCTTGTCGGTAAAGCCGGTCTGCGCCCAGGTCTGCAGCACCTGCGTGCGCGGCCGGTGGAAGTACAGGTCGCCGCCGAGCGCGCGCCGCTCGCTCAGCTCGTATTCCCACATTTCCGCGCCGGCGAGGTCGATGAAATTCATGCTCTTGGTCATCGCCAGCAGGTGGGTCTGGCCGGGATTGACGGTGCGCAGCCAGTGCAGGCGGTCGGTCACGTATTGCACCGCGCCGAAGTAGATCGCACCCTCCATGCGCAGCAGCTTGAGCTGCGGACATTCCGGCTGCGGACGGCGCAGCTCGTCCAGCGGCGTGAAGCGCCGGCCGGGATCGTCGGCATCCGGCACCAGGCTGCGCACCGCGGGCCGCGAGGTGCGGTACAGGTAAGCCACCAGCGACAGCACGGTGCCGAGCAGCACCGCCATTTCCAGCCGGATCACCAGCGTGGCGGCAAAGGTGCCGATGGCGATCGCGAATTCGGTGCGGCTGAGCGTGAAGATGCGGCGCAGCCGCGCGATGTCGAGCAGGCCCCACGCCACCAGCAGCAGCATCGCCGCGATCGCCGCCATCGGGATCTGCGCCAGCAGCGGCGCGCTGACCGCGACCAGCGCCACCAGCCACAGCGCCGAGAACACGCTCGCCAGCGGCGTGCGCGCGCCGGCCTCGAAGTTGGGCACCGAGCGGTTGAGCGAGCCGCACGAGATATAGCCGGAGAAGAAGCCGCCCGCGATATTCGACAGGCCCTGGCCGATGAACTCGCGGTTGGCATCGACATGCTGGCCCGAGCGCAACGCCACCGCCTTGGCGATCGAGATCGACTGGCCCAGCGCGACGATGGTCAGCGCCGCGGCGATGCCCAGCAGGTCGGGCAGCTTGCGCCAGTCGACGTCCGGCACCTGGAAGTGCGGCAGCGCCGACGGAATCGGCCCCACGACGTTGACGTGGTGGCCGCCAGACTGGTTCAGCCACAGCGCCACGCCATAGCCGGCCAGCAGGCCCAGCAGCATGAACGGCAGGCGCCGCCACAGCCGCTTGCACAGCAGCGTCACCGCCAGCGTGACCGCGCCCACCATGGCCGCGTCCCAGTTGATGGCGTCGGCATGCTCGAACAGATGGCGCAGCACGCCGAAGGCGCTGGTGCCGGTCGGCACCGACAGGCCGAACAGGTCCTTCAGCGCGTACAGGCCGATCAGCGTCGCCGCGCCGCAAGTAAAGCCGAGCAGCACCGACGGCGAAATAAAGTTGGCCAGCGAGCCCAGCCGCAGCGTGCCCACCGCGAGTTGCATCACGCCGACCACGATGGTCACCGCCAGCGCCAGGCCGATATAGGCCGGGCTGCCCGCGAACGCGAGCGGGCTCAGCATCGCGAACAGTGCCAGCGAGTTGGCGTTGGTCGGTCCTGACATGACGTGCCAGCTCGAACCGAACAGAGCCGCCACGATGCACGGCACCACCGCGCTGTAGATGCCGTACTGCGGCGGCAGGCCGGCGAGCGTGGCGAACGCCACCCCCTGCGGCAACACCAGCACGGCGCCGAGCAGTCCCGCCACCAGGTCGGCGCGCAGCGTGGTCGAGTCGACGCGCTGGCTCCAGGGGAACAGGCGTGGCAGCAGGGATGCGGTGGTGGGCGCGGGCATCGGCGGAAAACGGCGCTGGCTAGCGGGCTTCGCCACCGCGTTCGGAGGGCGGCAAGGCGGCTGAGGCTGGCGCAGTGGATTGAGGTGTGGCCTGCTGCGGGCCCAGGCTCGCCAGCATGGCGTCGAGCGCGCGATAGACCTCGGCCAGGCGCTCGGCCCCCAGCTGCTGCGCGAGCTGCTGGTAGCGGGCGTCGATCAGTGGTTCCATCTGCGCGATGACGTCGCGCGCGGCATTGGTCAGGTTGACCAGCTGGCGGCGCTGGTCGGTGGCCGAGCGCGTGCGTGCCACCAGCCCGGCGTCTTCCATGCCCGCCAGCATGCGCGTCAGGCTGGGGCTCAGGATCAGGCAGGCCTCGGCGAGCTGGTTGGGCTCCATCGGCCCGCGCTCGTTGAGCGTGCGCAGCACGCGCCATTGCTGCTCGGTCACGCCGAACTGCCGCAGGATCGGCCGGAAGCCGGCCAGCAACGCTTCGCGCGCTTGCAGCAGCAGGTGGGGGAGATTGCGATGGCGAAACATGGCCTGGCTGGGAGGGCTCATGCCCGCAGTGTAGCGGGCACGGCCGGGCGCGGCGAGCGGGGCTTGCCCGGGCTTGCCTGAATCGGCGCCATGCCCCAGCGCGGCCGGCAGGCGCGCACGCCGCGCAGGGTCAGCCGCAATGCAGCGTCGCCACCACCGGGGTGTGGTCGGATGGCTGCTCCCAGGTGCGCGGCACACGGTCGATCACGCACGCGCTGCACTGCTCGGTCAGCGCCGGCGACAGCAGGATATGGTCGATGCGCAGGCCGGCATTGCGCCGGAACGCCAGCATGCGGTAGTCCCACCACGAGAATGCCTTGTCCGGTTGCTCGAACTTGCGGAACGCATCGGCCAGGCCAAGTTCGAGCAGCGCGGCAAAGGCGGCACGCTCGGGCGGCGAGACCAGGTTCTGGCCTTCCCACTTGGCCGGATCGTGCACGTCGCGGTCTTCCGGCGCGATATTGAAGTCGCCCAGCAGCGCCAGCCGCGGGTGGCGCGTCATTTCCTCGCGCAGCCACGCGGTCATCGCTTCGAGCCATTGCAGCTTGTAGGCGAACTTGTCCGAGTCGGGCGCCTGCCCGTTGGGGAAATAGGCGCAGACCAGGCGCAGGTCGCCATAGGTCGCGGCGATCACGCGCTGCTGCGCGTCCTCGAAACCGGGGATGTTGCGCACCACGTCGACGGGGCCGGGCATGCTCGCGTCGCGCGCCAGGATGGCGACGCCGTTGTACGTTTTCTGGCCGGTGTAGACGCTGTGGAAGCCGGCATTTTCCAGTTCGGCCAGCGGGTACTTGTCGTCGGGCAGCTTCAGTTCCTGCAGGCACAGCGCGTCGATCGGCGCGCCGGCCTGGTCCTGCTCGGCCAGCCACTGCAGCACCTGCGGCAGGCGCACCTTCAGCGAATTGACGTTCCAGCTGGCAATGCGCAGCGGGCCCTGGCCCGGCAGTCCCAGCGCGCTCATGCGGCCATCCCGCCGTGGCGCAGCAGCGCGTCGATCTGCGGCGCGCGGCCGCGGAACGCCACGAACGAGGCCATCGCCGGCCGGCTGCCGCCCACCGACAGGATCTCGCGCTGGTAGCGCGCGCCGGTTTCGCTGTCGAGGACCGTGCCCGACAGCTGCGCGGCCTCTTCGAACGCCGCGTAGACATCGGCCGACAGCACCTCGGCCCACTTGTAGCTGTAATAGCCCGCCGCATAGCCGCCGGCGAAGATATGGCTGAAGGTGTTAGGCCAGCGCGACAGCGGATGCTGCGGCACCACGTGCACGCGGTCATTGATCTGGCGCGACAGCTCCAGCACCGAGGTGGCACCGGCCGGATCGAAATCGGTATGCAGGTGCATGTCGAACGACGAGAACACGATCTGGCGCAGCGTCATCATGCCGTTCTGGAAGTTCTTGGCCGCCAGCATGCGGTCGAACAGCGCACGCGGCAGCGGCTCGCCGGTGTCGACATGCTGCGTCATGCCGGTCAGCACTTCGTACTCCCAGCAGAAGTTCTCCATGAACTGCGACGGCAGTTCCACCGCGTCCCACTCCACGCCGTTGATGCCCGACACGCCGAGTTCGCCCACCTGCGTCAGCATGTGGTGCAGGCCGTGGCCGAACTCGTGGAACAGGGTGATGACCTCATCGTGTGTGAACAGCGCGGGCTTGTCGCCGACCGGAGCCGAGAAGTTGCAGGTCAGGTAGGCCACCGGGGTCTGCACGCCGCCATGCTCGAGCACCTTGCGCCCGCGGGCGTCGTCCATCCACGCGCCGCCGCGCTTGCCTTCGCGCGCGTACAGGTCGATGTAGAACTGGGCCAGCAGCGTGCCATCGGGGGTGCTGACGCGGAAGAAGCGCGCGTCGGGGTGCCAGGTCTGCGCCTGCTCGGGCTGGATGCTCACCGAGAACAGCTTCTGTACCACGCCGAACAGGCCCTCCAGCACCTTGGCTTCCGGGAAATACTGCTTGACCTCGTGTTCGGAGAACGCATAGCGCTGCTGGCGCAGCTTCTCCGAGGCATAAGCCACGTCCCACGGTGCCAGCTCGGGCAGGCCAAGCTCGGCCGCGGCGAAGGCCTTCAGCTCGGCCCAGTCCTGTTCGGCATAGGGGCGCGCCTTGACCGCGAGCTCGTCGAGGAACTTGAGCACCTCGGCCGGAGATTCGGCCATCTTCGGCACCAGCGAGACTTCGCCATAGCACTGGTAGCCCAGCATCTGCGCCTCTTCGCGGCGCAGGGCCAGCTGCTCGCGCATATTGGCGGTGTTGTCCCAGTCGGCCTGGCCCTGCCCGTGCTGCGGCCCGAGCTCGGACGCGCGCGTGACGTTGGCCTCGTACAGGGTCTGGCGCAGCGCGCGGTCGTCCGCGTACTGCAGCACGGGGAAGTAGGAGGGGAAGTGCAGCGTGAACTTCCAGCCGGCCCTGCCATCCTTTTCCGCGGCATGGCGGGCGGCTTCACGGGCATCGTCGGGCAGGCCGGACAGGCGCGTCTCGTCCTCGATGATCAGCGCGTAGGCGTTGGTGGCATCGAGCACGTGGTCGGAGAAGGCCTTGGACAGCTGGGCCTGCTGCTCCTGGATCTCGGCAAAGCGGGGCTTCCTGTCTTCGGGCAGTTCGGCGCCGCCCAGGCGGAAGCCGCGCAGCTCGTTCTCGATCAGCTGGTGGCGCGCCGCGCTCATGCCGGCGAACTCGGGGCTGGCCGCCAGTGCCTTGTATTTGTCGTACAGCGCCAGGCTCTGGCCGAGCGACGACCAGAACTCGGTCATGCGCGGCAGGTTCTCGGCATGCGCCTGGCGCAGCTCGGGCGTATCGGCGACGGCGCTGAGGTGGCTGACCACGCCCCAGGCGCGGCCCAGCGGCTCGGTGGCGGCTTCCAGCGCCTGCACGGCGTTGGCCCAGTCAGCGGGCGTGGCGGGATCCTGGGCGCGGGCGACGGCCTGTTGCGCGCGTTCCAGCAGCACATCGAGGGCGGGGCTGATGTGCTCCGGCCGGATCTCGGCAAAGCGGGGCAGGTCGGAAAAGTCCAGCAGCGGATTGGTAGCGTTGGCGGCGTGGTCCATGGCGTGGTCTCGGTTGGCTGCTCGGTTGGCTGGTCTTGGTCAGGCGATATTCCCGCAGATGGGGCCGGGGCGGTGGATTTTCCAGTGCCCCGGGTGGCGCATCGGGCGCCGGCGGCAAGCCCGGGAGGTCAGCCCGCGGCGCGCTCGGCGGCTTCCAGCGTGTTGATCAGCAGCATGGTGATGGTCATGGGCCCGACCCCGCCCGGTACCGGCGTGATGTAGCCGGCGACTTCGCGCACGCCGGCGAAGTCGACATCGCCGCACAGCTTGCCGTGGTCATCGCGGTTCATGCCGACATCGATCACCACCGCGCCGGGCTTGACCATGTCGGCCGTGATCAGGTTGCGCTTGCCGACCGCGGCCACCACCACGTCGGCGTCACGGGTGTGGGCGCCGATATCGCGGGTCTTGCTGTTGCAGATGGTGACGGTGGCGCCGGCCTGCAGCAGCAGCATCGCCATCGGCTTGCCGACGATATTGGAGGCGCCCACCACCACGGCGCGTGCGCCGCGCAGCGGGTACTGGATCGATTCCAGCATCTTCATGCAGCCGTAGGGCGTGCACGGGCGGAACAGCGGGGCGCCGGTCATCAGCGCGCCAGCGTTGGCCACGTGGAAGCCGTCGACGTCCTTTTCCGGGGCGATCGCTTCGAGCACCTTGTGGCTGTCAATGTGCTTCGGCAGCGGCAGCTGCACCAGGATGCCGTGGATGCGGGGATCGCGGTTGAGCGCGTCGATGCGGGCCAGCAGGTCGGCCTCGGACAGGTCGGCCGGATAGCGGTCCAGCGACGAATGGAAGCCGTTGTCCTCGCAGGCCTTGACCTTGTTGCGCACATAGACCTGGCTGGCCGGGTCTTCGCCCACCAGCACCACGGCCAGGCCGGGCTGGTGGCCGCGTTCGGTCAGGCGGGCGGCGCGCTGGGCGGCTTCGGAGCGGATTTGCTTGGCAAGGGCGTTGCCGTCGATCAGTTGGGCAGGCATGGGAGGCAGGACGGGGTGATGGCGAGAAGGTGACGGCGCCGGCCAGCGCAGGCGCGCGGCAGGGCCAAAGGCGGAATTATAAGGGTTGCGCGGGCCCTGTCGCACGGAGCTTGACCGCCGGCAGCCATCGCGCTGGCCAGGTACTGGTAGCATCGGCCGCATGCCTACCGCGCTTGCCTCGACGCTATCCGATCCGCTGCTGGTGCTGCTGTCCGTGTGCGGGCTGCTGTGGGCGCTGACGCGCCGGCCCTGGCGGCTGCTGCGCCGCGATGCGCTGCAGAATGCCTGGCTGGGCGCGATGCTGCTGGTCGCGCTGCTGTGGACGGTGCGCGCGACGCTGGCAGGCGGCATGGTGATCCAGCTGCTCGGCGCCACGCTGATGGTGACGCTGTTCGGGCTGCCGCTGGCGCTGCTGTCGCTGTTCGCCGCGGACGTGGTCTCGCTGCTGGGGCTGGAGTACCTGGCCGGGCACGGCTGGAGCCAGTTCGACTGGGCCGCGCTATGGGTGCGCTACGTGTGGCTGGCGCTGCTGCCGGCGCTGCTCTCGGCGGGCCTGCAGGCGGCGATGCGGCGCCTGCTGCCGCGCCATCCGTTCGTATTCATCCTGGGGCACGGGTATTTCACCGCCGGCCTGGCCGCGCTTGGGGCCGGGACGGCGCAGGCGGCCTGGCGCTACCTGGCCATGCCGGGACAGCCACTGAGCCTTGCCGACACCTTGCTCGGGGCCGTGATCCTCGCCTTCGGCGAGGCCTTCCTCACCGGCATGCTGGTCGCAGTGCTTGTGGTCTATCGGCCACAGTGGGTGGTGACCTTCCGCGACGAGGATTACCTCGGGCGCTGAGCGGTGGGCGGCAGGGCGTGGGGAAGTGGCGTGGGGAAGTGGCGCAGCGGGGCGCAGGTGCGGCCCACGGCCGCACCGTGCAAGGGGGCGGGCGCCAGCCGCTCAGCTGTTGCGCGACAGCGCCAGGCGCAGCAGGTCGGCGACGGTGTTGACGTTGAGCTTTTCCATAATGTTGGCGCGGTGCGCCTCCACGGTCTTGATGGAAATGCCCAGGTCGTCGGCGATCTGCTTGTTCAGGCGGCCGGCCACGATGCGCTCCAGCACCTGCTGCTCGCGCGTGGTCAGCTTGCCCAGCAGGTCCTTGGCGGCGCGCTGCTCACGCGCGGTCGAGTGGTCGGTGCGGGCCTTCTGCAGCATGCGCTCGACCAGCGCGCGCAGCTCGGACTCGTCGAAGGGCTTTTCGATAAAGTCGATGGCGCCGCGCTTCATCGTCGATACCGCCATCGGCACGTCGCCGTGGCCGGTGATGAAGACGATCGGAATGTCGATCTGCTCGGCCAGCATGCGCTCCTGCAGCTCGGGCCCGCTCATGCCGGGCATGCGCACGTCCAGGATCAGGCAGGACACCTGGCTGGCGTCGTAGGCGGCGAGGAACTGCTCGGCGCTGGTAAAGCTGCGCACCTGATAGCCATTGCCCTCCAGCAGCCAGGTCAGCGAGTCGCGCATGGCTTCATCGTCGTCGACGATGAACACGGTCTCGCCGCGGTGGGGCGTGGGGTTTGGCGTTGCGGTCATGTAGTCTCCTCGGGACAACAATTCATTGCTGCGAAGTGTAACCGGCAGCGGCCCCCTGTGGCGAGACAGGCCCCCCACGTCGGAGGGGAAGCGGCGCCGCCGGCGCCAGGCATCCGATGATGCGCAAGGGTGCGCGTGGCCCGCGCGCGCGGGCTCTGCTTATTCGGCCACGGCTTCGGCCGGCGCCGCCTGCAGCGGCAGCATGATCTTGAATGTACAACCGATGCCGTCGACATTGTTCTCGACCCACAGCCGGCCCTGGTGCGACTCGATGATCGAGCGGCAGATGTTCAGCCCCATGCCCATGCCGTCGGACTTGGTGCTGAAGAACGGCTCGAACAGCCGCTCCTTGGTGGCCTCGTCGACGCCCGGGCCCTGGTCGATCACGTCGATATGGACGTTGTCGCCGATCTCGCCTGGCTCGACCCGCGCGTGCAGCCGCACCACGCCGCCGGCGCGCATCGCCGGCAGCCCGGCCATGGCCTCGACCGCGTTCTTGAGCAGGTTCACCAGCACCTGTTCGATCAGCACCGGATCGACATAGACCGTCAGCGGCGGCGCCGGCAGCCGGGTCAGGATGGTGACGCGGCGGCGCGTGGCCTCCAGGTCGGCCAGGCCCACCGCGTCGGCGACGATGTCGTGCAGCGCGGCCTCGCGCCGCTGCGGCTGGCTGCGCTTCACGAAGCCGCGGATGCGGCTGATGATGGTGCCGGCCCGGACCGCCTGCGCCGAGGTCTTCTCCAGCACCGGGATCAGGTCCTCGGGCGTGCTGCGCCCCGAATGCAGCCGCGCCACCGCGCCCATGCAGTAGTTGTTGATCGCCGCCAGCGGCTGGTTCAGCTCGTGCGCCAGCGACGATGCCATCTCGCCCATGGTGGTCAGGCGGCTGGTGAACTGCAGGCGCTCTTCATGCTGGCGCGCCATTTCCTCGGCGGCCTTGCGCACGGTGATGTCGGTGGCGATCTGCATCTGCGCCAGGTGGCCGTCGACCCACTGGATATAACGGCGGCGCACTTCGAACCATTTCTGCATGTCGGGCACGAACACCTCGCGCGCATCGGAGGCGTACGGCATCAGCTCGGAGGCGGGCAGGCCGGCATAGGCATCGACATAGTCGGTGTTGTCGCTGGAAACCTGGTCCTTGTCGAGCTCGTCGCCGGCCAGCTTGACGTGGCCCTCGGCCTCCCAGCCGAACAGCTGGCGGTAGTAGCGGTTGGCGAACAGCAGCTCGGCCTTGTCGGTGGCCAGCACCGACACCGCGGCGTCAAGGCTTTCCAGCACGGTGGTGAAGCGGTCGTGCGCGGCGGCCAGTTCCTCGCGCGCGCGCTTGGGCTCGGTGATGTCCGTCATCGAGCTCATCCAGCCGGTATGGCGGCCGCGGCTGTCGACCAGCGGCGACACGTACATGCGGGCATAGAAGCTGCTGCCGTCGCGGCGCATCACGCGCATCTCGTAGCCGCCGGCGGGCGACTTGCCCTGCAGCGTCAGGTCGATCTGCTTCTGCATCTCCTGCTGGTCGTTGGGCGGCCAGTAGGGGAAGGGCGGCAGGCGCCCGACCAGGTCGTTCTCCTGCCAGCCGGTCATGCGGCAGAAGGCCGGGTTGACGTAGGTGATGCGGCCGTTCAGGTCGAGTGCGCGCAGGCCGATCAGCATCGAGTTTTCCATCGCGCGGCGGAACGAGGTCTCGGCCAGCAGCGCGCGCTGCGCCTCGGAGCGGCGGCTGGTGTGCCGCCACATGCTCCACAGGCTCCACAGCAGGAAGCAGGACAACCCCACCACCAGCCACAGCAGCATGTTGTTGGGCAGGTTCGATGCCGGCGGGTAGGCGTCGGCGCGCAGCGACAGCGAATGGCCCGGCGGGTCGAGCAGCACCTCGTACGACAGCGCGTTGCCCGGCACCGGCCGCAGCGAGGTGCTGGCTCGGGTCTGGTTGTTCTTGTCGATCAGCGAGAAGCGGTAGCGCTCGGTCAGCTCGGGCGGCAGCAGGTGGGTCAGGATGCCGTTGATCGAATACAGCGCGCCCAGCGTGCCGAGGAACTCGTTGTCGCGCACGATCGGCACTTCCATCAGCATGAAGCTGTCGCCGCGCTCGTTGACCAGAGGGCGCGAGTAGACCACGCGCTGGGTCTCGCGCGCGGCGTCGAAGGTGTCGAGCACTTCGGGCTCGAGCGGCTGGTCCTGGTTCTCGCGCAGACGGCTGGCGAATTCGGAAGTCGACGGCAGCGACCAGCGCCCGCGCTTGGTGGCGTCGAGCCAGTTGATGAAGACGATCTCGGGGTTCTCGCGCAGGATTTCCTGCGCCGCGGTGCGGTAGGCACCTTGCTCCAGCTGCGCGGCGGCGATGTCGCGCGCGAGCGAGGCCAGCTGGTCCTGGTTGCTCAGCAGCGACAGGCGCACGCGCTGCTGCGCCCACGCCGCGTCGCGGTACAGCGCGTCGCGCTGCTGCTGGCGTTCGGTCTCGTGCAGCGACCACAGGATCACGCCCATGGCCACGGTGAAGAGCACAATGGCAACCAGCGGGATAAACATGAACCAGCTGGTGGCGACCAGGTTGCGCCAGCGCAGCCACCACAGGCCGCGCGGCGGCGCGACCGGGACGCCGTCGTCCGGTCCCAGCGCTTCGATCGGCCCCAGGCCGGCCGCCGGAGAAGGCGCATGCGGGACCTGCGCGGACTCGCCGCCGGCGGCCTTGGCTGTACCCGACGCATCGGAGGGAAGCATGGCTGCACGCAGGCTGCGGAAAAGACGGTCGAGGCGGTTGAAAAACGGCATGGGAGGGATTGACGGCTGACCGGCCAGTGTACCGAGATTATTGCGGTGCGTCGCTTGGGGAAAGCGCCAATGAAATCCCGGCGCCGCGTGCCGGCGCTGGCAGGATGGAGGCACGGGGCATGCGGCTTGGGCTGTGATTCTTGGTGCGCTGCCGCATAATTCCACATTATAAAAAACGATATCGCAATTTGAAAATTTCCCTTGTGCTCGCCATTGGGCTTCCATAGAATCGGTCCGACCCAAGAATGCGGGCGGTAGCCATGCGCCTGCCGCGCGGAGAAACCGGAACAGGTTTCCCGGCGGCGGCCCCGATGCAAGGCGGCAATGGCGCCGATCTCCGCAAGTCGGTGCGAGTCATACGTTGAGTCGTGTCCGGCGCTGCCAGCGCGGACGCGGAAGCCAAGAATTCACCCAGGAGACAGTCATGTCCGCCGTACCAGAGCAGATCCTCGGCGCCTCGAGCGCCAACGACGCCGATCCCCAGGAAACCCATGAATGGCTCGACGCCCTGCAGGGCGTGCTGGCCGCGGAAGGCCCGGCGCGTGCCGCCTTCCTGATCGACAAGCAGATCGAATACGCACGCGTGAACGGCGTGACCCAGCCGTTCCACGCCGAGACGCAATACATCAACACCATCCCGGTCGAGCAGCAGGCCCGCATCCCCGGCGACCAGGACATCGAGCACCGGATCCGCTCGTACACCCGCTGGAACGCCATGGCGATGGTGCTGCGCGCCAACAAGCACACCAATGTCGGCGGCCATATCTCGTCGTTTGCCTCGGCGGCTACGCTGTACGACGTCGGCTACAACCACTTCTGGCGCGCGCCGTCGGAGCAGAGCGGCGGCGACCTGGTCTTCGTGCAGGGCCACTCGGCGCCGGGCGTGTACTCGCGCGCCTTCCTGCTCGGTCGCCTGACGCCCGACCAACTCGATAACTTCCGCCAGGAAGTCGACGGCAAGGGCATCTCGTCGTACCCGCACCCGTGGCTGATGCCGGACTTCTGGCAGTTCCCGACGGTGTCGATGGGCCTGGGCCCGATCATGGCCATCTACCAGGCCCGCTTCATGAAGTACCTGGACAGCCGCGGCCTGGCCAAGGCCGGCGACCGCAAGGTCTGGGCCTTCCTGGGCGACGGCGAGACCGACGAGCCGGAATCGCTGGGCGCGATCGGCATGGCCGGCCGCGAAAAGCTCGACAACCTGGTCTTCGTCATCAACTGCAATCTGCAGCGCCTGGACGGCCCGGTGCGCGGCAACGGCAAGATCATCCAGGAACTGGAGTCCGAGTTCCGCGGCGCCGGCTGGAACGTGATCAAGGTGGTGTGGGGCAGCAAGTGGGACGCGCTGCTGGCGCGCGACACCAAGGGCCTGCTGATGAAGCGCATGATGGAATGCGTGGACGGCGAGTACCAGACCATGAAGGCCAAGGACGGCGCCTACGTGCGCGAGCACTTCTTCAACACGCCCGAGCTCAAGGCGATGGTCGCCGACTGGTCCGACGAGGACATCTGGCGCCTGAACCGCGGCGGCCACGACCCGCACAAGATCTACGCCGCCTACAAGGCCGCCAGCGAGCACAAGGGCCAGCCCACGCTGATCCTGGCCAAGACCATCAAGGGCTATGGCATGGGCGACGCCGGCCAGGCCATGAACGTCGC
The DNA here is from genome assembly GCF_057798955.1 of Cupriavidus sp. 207A1. Taxonomy (NCBI): domain Bacteria; kingdom Pseudomonadati; phylum Pseudomonadota; class Betaproteobacteria; order Burkholderiales; family Burkholderiaceae; genus Cupriavidus; species Cupriavidus sp. 207A1. The sequence continues at coordinate 325,988 of NZ_JBYOJO010000007.1, forward strand.
GCACCAGCAGAAGAAGATGCCGGTCGACGCGATCCGCAAGTTCCGCGACCAGTTCAACATCCCGGTCGCCGACGACAAGCTGGAAGAAGTGCCGTACATCACCTTCGAGGAAGGCTCGAAGGAACTGGAATACATGCGCCAGGCGCGCATGAACCTGGGCGGCTACCTGCCGGCGCGCCGCCAGAAGGCCGAAGCGCTGCAGGTGCCCGAGCTGAAGGCGTTCGAAGCGCTGCTCAAGGCCACCGGCGAAGGCCGCGAAGTGTCCACCACCATGGCCTTCGTGCGGATCCTGAACACGCTGCTGAAGGACAAGCAGATCGGCAAGCACGTGGTGCCCATCGTCCCGGACGAGTCGCGCACCTTCGGCATGGAAGGCCTGTTCCGCCAGGTCGGCATCTGGAACCAGGAAGGCCAGAAATACGTGCCGGAAGACCATGACCAGCTGATGTTCTACAAGGAATCGCAGACTGGCCAGGTGCTGCAGGAAGGCATCAACGAAGCCGGCGCCATGTGCGACTGGATCGCTGCCGCGACGTCGTACTCGACCCACGGCGTGCAGATGATCCCGTTCTACATCTACTACTCGATGTTCGGCATCCAGCGTATCGGCGACCTGTGCTGGGCCGCCGCCGACATGCGCTCGCGCGGCTTCCTGCTGGGCGGCACCGCCGGCCGCACCACGCTGAACGGCGAAGGGCTGCAGCATGAAGACGGCCATTCGCACGTGTTCCACGCCGTCATCCCGAACTGCATCTCGTACGACCCGACCTTCCAGTACGAGCTGGCGGTGATCATGCAGGACGGCCTGCGCCGCATGTACGCCGAGCAGGAAGACGTCTACTACTACCTGACGGTGATGAACGAGAACTACGAGCACCCGGAAATGCCGGCTGGCGTAGAGCAGGACATCGTCAAGGGCATGTACCAGTTCCGCAAGGGCGTCGAGAACAGCAACGCGCCGCGCGTGCAGCTGCTGGGCTCGGGCACGATTTTCCGCGAGGTGATCGCCGCCGCCGAGCTGCTGAAGAAGGACTGGGGCGTCGAATCCGACCTGTGGGGCTGCCCGAGCTTCACCGAGCTGGCGCGCGACGGCCAGGCCGCCGAGCGCTACAACCTGCTGCATCCGGCCGAGACCCAGCGCGAAGCCTTTGTCACGCAGAAGCTGAAGTCGGCGCGCGGCCCGGTGATTGCCTCGACCGACTACGTGCGCACCTTCGCCGAGCAGATCCGTCCGTACGTGCCGCGCCGCTACGTGGTGCTGGGCACCGACGGCTTCGGCCGCTCGGACACGCGCGAGAAGCTGCGCCACTTCTTCGAAGTGGACCGCTACTGGGTCACGCTGGCCGCGCTCAAGGCGCTGGCCGACGAAGGCGCGATCGGCCGCGACAAGGTCGCCGAGGCCATCAAGAAGTACAACCTCGACCCGAACAAGCCCAACCCGATGTCGGTCTGATCCGGCAGCCTGCACCCACCCCCGCAGTACGGCAACGCCGTGCCGCGGGCGCCCCGGCACAGTCCCGATGGCGCCTTGCGGCATGGCGGCGTGACAGAAGCGGGCGGCGAAGGTAATCTCGCCGCTTGCGGATGTCGCGCGTGCCGGCCTGCTCAGGAGACACTGAATGAGTCAAGCAATTGAAATCAAGGTGCCGGATATCGGCGACTATGACGCCGTCCCCGTCATCGAAGTGCATGTGAAACCCGGCGACAGCATCAACGCGGAAGACGCGCTGGTGACGCTGGAATCGGACAAGGCCACCATGGACGTGCCCTCGCCGCAGGCCGGCGTGGTCAAGGACGTCCGCATCAAGGTGGGCGACAACGTGTCCGAAGGCTCGGTGCTGGTGATGCTCGAAGCGGCGAACGAGGCCTCCGCGGCACCGTCCGCCGCCGCGCCCGCTCCGGCGCCTGCCGCCGCGGCACCTGCGCCCGCTCCCGCGCCGGCACCTGCTCCCGCGGCTGCGCCTGCCGCCAGCGGTGGCGGCACCGTCGAGGTCAAGGTGCCCGATATCGGCGACTACGATGCCGTGCCGGTCATCGAAGTCCACGTCAAGCCGGGCGACACCATCAACGCCGAAGACGCGCTGGTGACGCTGGAATCCGACAAGGCCACCATGGACGTGCCGTCGCCGCAGGGCGGCGTGGTCAGGGAAGTCAAGGTCAAGGTTGGCGACAATGTGTCCGAAGGCACGCTGCTGCTGATCCTGGAAGGCGCCGCCGGCGCGGCCGCCGCACCGGCTCAGGCTGCCGCGGCGGCCCCGGCCGCAGCCAGCGCGCCCGCCCCGGCGCCCGCCCCCGCGGCTGCCCCCGCTCCGGCAGCAGCGCCTGCCGCCGTGCCGGCCGTCGCTGGCGTAAGCGGCAAGGCCGCCCATGCCAGCCCCTCGGTGCGCAAGTTCGCGCGCGAGCTGGGCGTCGACGTGTCGCGCGTGGCCGGCACCGGCCCCAAGGGCCGCATCACCCAGCAGGACGTGCAGAGCTACGTCAAGGGCGTGATGACCGGCCAGGCCGCCGCGCCGGCCCAGGCCGCCCCGGCTGGCGGCGGCGGTGGCGAGCTTGGCCTGCTGCCGTGGCCGAAGGTCGATTTCACCCGCTTCGGCGAGGTCGAAAGCAAGGCCCTGTCGCGCATCAAGAAGATTTCCGGCGCCAACCTGCACCGCAACTGGGTCATGATCCCGCACGTCACCAACCATGACGAAGCGGACATCACCGAGCTGGAAGCCTTCCGCGTGCAGCTGAACAAGGAAAACGAGAAGTCCGGCATCAAGGTGACCATGCTGGCCTTCATGATCAAGGCCACGGTCGCGGCGCTGAAGAAGTTCCCGAACTTCAATGCCTCGCTCGATGGCGACAACCTGGTGCTGAAGAAATACTTCAACATCGGTTTTGCCGCCGACACCCCGAACGGCCTGGTCGTGCCGGTGATCAAGGACGCCGACAAGAAGGGCGTGCTGGAGATCAGCCAGGAAATGAGCGAGCTGGCCAAGCTGGCGCGCGACGGCAAGCTCAAGCCGGACCAGATGCAGGGCGGCTGCTTCTCGATCTCGTCGCTGGGCGGCCTGGGCGGTACGTACTTCACGCCGATCATCAATGCGCCGGAAGTGGCCATCATGGGCGTGTGCAAGTCGTTCCAGAAACCGGTGTGGGACGGCAAGCAGTTCGTGCCGCGCCTGACGCTGCCGCTGTCGCTGTCGTGGGACCACCGCGTCATCGATGGTGCCGAGGCCGCGCGCTTCAACACGTACTTTGCGCAATTGCTGGCGGACTTCCGCCGTATCCTGCTCTAACTCGGCAGCGCACACCGGCATTGCCGGTGTGCGCCCAAGCCTGACGATAGGAGCGAGCCATGACTACCTGTGTTGTCGTCAAGAAGGGCGCCGAGGTGGCGATCGCGGCGGACGCGCTGGTCACCTTCGGCGATACGCGGCTGTCGCGCGCGTATGAGCGCAACCAGAAGGTCTTTCCGGTCGGCGACGGCTTTATCGCGCTGGCCGGGACGACCGCGCACTTCCCGGTCATGCGCACGCTGCTGGCGGGCCTGGGCGAGGAATGCAGGCTGGGCTCGCGCGACGACGTGTTCCGCACCTTCCTGAAGGTGCACGAGAAGCTGAAGACGGACTACTTCGTCAACACCAAGGAAGACGATGACGATCCCTACGAGTCGTCGCAGATCGTATGCCTGATCGCCAATCCGGCGGGCATCTTCGGCGTCTACTCGTACCGCGAGGTGTTCTCGTTCGACCGCTTCTGGGGCATCGGCTCGGGCCGCAACTACGCGCTGGGCGCGATGCATGCGGTCTATGACCGGCCGGACCTCGGCGCGGGCGAGATCGCGCGCATCGGCGTCGATGCCGGCGTGGAGTTCGACAAGAGCTCGTCGGGACCGATCGAGATGCACACGGTGCGGCTGCACCAGGAAGACGCCGCGGCGGCACTCGCCGACGATGCCGCGGGCGGCGAGCCGGCGGCCGGCGACGCAGCAACCAACAACGACGGCGCGCCCTGAAGCCGAGAGGCGGGCGCGCATAGAGGAGCAAATATGAGTGTGATCGAAGTCAAGGTGCCGGATATCGGCGATTTCGACGCGGTTGAAGTGATCGAGGTGCTGGTCAAGGCCGGCGACACGGTCGAGGTGGAGCAGTCCCTGATCGTGCTGGAGTCCGACAAGGCCAGCATGGATGTGCCGTCGTCGGCCGCCGGCAAGGTGGTCGACGTCAAGGTCAAGGTCGGCGACAAGGTGGGCCAGGGCGCGGTGATCTGCACCATCGAGGCCCAGGCTGGAGCAGCCGCCGCGCCGGCGCAAGCCCCGGCCCCGGCACCCGCGCAGGCCCCTGCGCCCGCGCCCGCCGCAGCGCCCGCCCCGGCGGCCGCCAGCCATGCCGGCGGTGCCGATATCCAGTGCGAGATGCTGGTGCTGGGTGCCGGCCCTGGCGGTTACTCGGCCGCCTTCCGCGCCGCCGACCTGGGCATGAACACCGTGCTGGTGGAACGCTACAGCACGCTCGGCGGGGTCTGCCTGAACGTGGGCTGCATCCCGTCCAAGGCGCTGCTGCACAACGCCGCGGTGATCGACGAGGCCAAGGCGCTGGCCGCCCACGGCATCCTGTTCGGCGAAGCCAAGATCGACCTGGATGGCCTGCGCCACTACAAGAACCAGGTGGTGGGCAAGCTGACCGGTGGCCTGGCCGGCATGGCCAAGGCGCGCAAGGTTCAGGTGGTGCGCGGTATCGGCAACTTCCTCGACCCGCACCACCTGGAAGTCGAACTGACCGAGGGCGAGGGCAAGCGCAGCACCGGCAAGAAGACCGTGATCCGCTTCGAGAAGGCCATCATCGCCGCCGGCAGCCAGGCGGTGAAGCTGCCCTTCATCCCGGAAGACCCGCGCATCGTCGACTCGACCGGCGCGCTGGAATTGCCGGAAGTGCCCAACAAGATGCTGGTCATCGGCGGCGGCATCATCGGCCTGGAAATGGCCACGGTGTACAGCACGCTGGGCGCCGACATCGATGTCGTCGAAATGCTGCCCGGCCTGATGAACGGCGCCGACCGCGACCTGGTCAAGGTCTGGGAAAAGAAAAACAAGGACCGCTTCGGCAAGGTGATGCTGAACACCAAGACGGTCGCGGTGGAAGCCAAGCCGGACGGTATCTACGTCAGCTTCGAGGGCGAAGCCGCACCGGCCGAGCCGCAGCGCTACGACCTGGTGCTGGTGTCGGTGGGCCGCTCGCCCAACGGCAAGCGCATCAGCGCCGAGAAGGCCGGCGTTGCCGTGACCGAGCGCGGCTTTATCGATGTCGACAAGCAGATGCGCACCAACGTGCCGCACATCTACGCGATCGGCGATATCGTCGGCCAGCCGATGCTGGCGCACAAGGCCGTGCACGAAGCGCACGTGGCGGCCGAAGCCGCGCATGGCGAGAAGGCTTACTTCGACGCCAAGCAAATCCCGTCGGTGGCCTTTACCGATCCGGAAGTGGCCTGGGCCGGCCTGACCGAGGACGAGTGCAAGGCGCAGGGCATCAAGTACAGCAAGGGCGTGTTCCCGTGGGCCGCTTCGGGCCGCGCCATCGCCAACGGCCGCGACGAGGGCTTCACCAAGCTGATCTTCGACGAGGAAACGCACCGCGTGATCGGCGGCGGCATCGTCGGCACGCATGCCGGCGACCTGATCAGCGAAGTGTGCCTGGCGATCGAGATGGGCGCCGACGCGGTGGATATCGGCAAGACCATCCATCCGCACCCGACGCTGGGCGAGTCGATCGGCATGGCGGCCGAGATCTACGAAGGCACTTGTACCGACGTGCCGCCGCCGCGCAAGCGCTGAGGCGCTGTCCGCTGCGATGACAAGGCCCGCCGTGATGGCGGGCTTTGTTTGGCGCGGTTTTGCAATTAACCGCCTTAACTTGTCAACGCCAATGCGTGGCGGCTTGCAGCGAGAGGGGAAAAGGGGGAAAGGCTGCCTGGGGAGAGATCAAAAAAAACCCGACCTGTAGAGGTCGGGTTTAACGATACCTTTGGACAAGGAGACCGCGGTACCGAGGAGACATCGGCAGACAAGGCAGCGCCGGGCCGGTCGGTCATGGCACTCCCTTCATCGTTGGCAAAGCCCACCGCCTGCGCAGGGCGTCGATGGGCTTTGCCAACGGACCGGCCGGGGCCGGTCCATCTTCAAAGCAGGCTATCAGGCAGCAGCGGCCTTCTTCGCCGTTGCCGTGCGGGCCGTGGCGCTGGCTTGCTGGGCAGCCTTGGTGGCAGCCGTGGCGGCGGCCTGGAAGTTGGTTTCAGCGATTTCGACCGCTTGCTTGGTCGCCTTCTGCACCGACTCGTAGGCGTTGTTGGCAGCGGAGATTGCCGACTTCACGATCGCCACGGTCGATTCCGAACCGGCCGGGGCGTTCTTGGCGAAGTTCTCGACCAGAGCCTGGACGTTCTTCGAGCCTTCGGCCAGCTGGGCCTCGGCCACCTTGGCGAATTCGCTCTGGGTTTCCGAAGCGATTTCGTACAGGTGACGGGTGTAGGCCAGGGTCTTTTCGGCGACCGGCTGCACGGCCGCGGCCTGGATCGCCAGCAGTTCCTGCGCGTCCTTGGCCGACAGCGCCTTCTTGGCGTTGTCCACGCCTTCGGCGAAGCTGGTCTTGACGACCTGCAGGTTCAGTTCGACGAGCTTTTCGACGCCTTCAAACGCCTTGGTGGTCAGGCCGAACAGCGTTTCGAGGTTAGCCTTTTGTGCTGCTGCGACTTGTTCCGGGGTGAGGATCATTGCTGGTCTCCAGTGGTGAACTTCAAGGTCAAGCAAATTAAGCCGCCTAGATGTCAGGGCCGTGACGGTGTTTCGCCGTTTCGGCCAGCCCAGGCGTGTGGGTGGGTCAGGGCGTCAATCCGTTTGTTTGTTCGTTTGTGCGCCGCAACAAGTCGTATTTTAGGGACAGCCAAATCAATGTCAAGGAGATTTTGTGCATCGCACAAAATCCGGTTCCACCGTGCTTGCGGCAAGTGGCGTGGTAGCCATCTCGGCCCCCCGGCAATGCCCGGACAGGGGTGCTACCATGCCAGGCTGCCCGCGCCGGTACGGCCGGCCGAGGCCGAAACACCAACAAGATGTGAACAGGATCGCCCAGGCCTCATTCCATGCTCGCTTTCTACGCCGACCACTTCGTGCTGCCGCTGCCGCCAGGACATCGCTTCCCCATGCGCAAGTACAGCATGCTGCGCGACGCGGTGTCGGCCCAGGTGCCGGGGCTGCGCCTGTCCGAGGCGCCGCGTGCCGGCGACGATGCGCTGCTGCTTGCACACACCGCGGAATACGTAGAGGCGGCCTCGGCCGGCACGCTCGACCCGGCGCGCCAGCGCGAGATCGGCTTTCCGTGGTCCGAAGCGATGGTGGAACGCTCGCGCCGGTCGGCGGGCGCCACCATCGAGGCCTGCCGCAGTGCGCTGCGTGAAGGCATAGCCGTGAACCTGGCGGGCGGCACGCACCACGCGTATGCGGACAAGGGCGGCGGCTTCTGCGTCTTCAACGATGCCGCGATCGCTGCACGCGTGCTGCAGCGCGACGGCGCGGTGCGCCGCGTGGCAGTGATCGACCTTGACGTGCATCAGGGCAACGGCACCGCATCGATCCTGCACGGCGACTCATCGGTATTCACGCTATCGCTGCATGGCGAGAAGAACTATCCGTTCCGCAAGGAAGCAAGCGACCTCGACGTCGGCCTGCCGGATGGCTGTGACGACGAGGTCTACGCGCAGGCGTTGCAGACAGCGCTGGACACGCTGTTCCGCCGCTTCCAGCCCGACCTGCTGATTTACCTGGCGGGCGCGGACCCGCACGAGGGCGACCGGCTCGGGCGGTTGAAGCTGACCATGGCTGGCCTGGCACGGCGCGACCGCCTGGTGTTCGACGCCGCGCAAGCACGCCGGCTGCCGGTGGCGGTGACCATGGCGGGCGGCTACGGCAACCAGATCGAAGACACCGTTGCCGTCCATGCGCAGACGGTGCGGCTCGCCGCGCAATATCACGCCCGGTACGCGCCACTTGCCGAGCGGCTTGCATCATGAGCGAGGCGATCGAGTCGGGCCGCAGCGGTGCGGCCAACCCGCGTGCCACGCTGTGGGTGGCATCGATGCCGTGGCTGTTCGTGCTGATCTGGAGCACCGGCTTTATCGTCGCCAAATACGGCATGCCGTATGCGGAGCCGATGACCTTCCTGTTCCTGCGCTTTGCCGGCGTGCTGGTGTTGATGGTGCCGTTCGTGCTGCTGGCGCGCGTGCCGCTGCCGCGCGTGACGGGATCGACCGCAACCGACTGGCGCGCGGTGGGGCATATCGCGGTGGCCGGCCTGCTGCTGCAGGCGGGCTACCTTGGCGGCGTCTGGGCCGCGATCAAGCTAGGCATGCCGGCAGGCGTATCGGCGCTGATCGTCGGCATGCAGCCTATCCTGACCGCGCTGATCGCCACGCGCATGGGCGAGCGCATCGGCGCACGCCAGTGGCTGGGCCTGCTGCTGGGCATTGCCGGCGTGGCGCTGGTGGTGGCCAACAAGCTCGGTACCAGCGGCTTGACGCCGGCCAGCCTCGCCCTGGCAGGCGGTGCGTTGTTCAGCATCACCGTGGGCACGGTCTACCAGCGGCATTTTTGCCCGGTGTTCGACCTGCGCATGGGTTCGGTGATCCAGTTCGCCGCGGCGGCGCTTGCCTGCGTGCCGTTCATGTTCCTGTTCGAGACGCGGGAGGTGCAGTGGACTGCCGCCATGCTCGGCGCGCTGGCGTGGTCGGTGGTGGCGTTGTCGATCGGCGCGATCTCGCTGCTGTTCCTGCTGATCCGCCAGGGTGCGGCCACCCGGGTGTCCAGCCTGATGTACCTGACCCCGCCTACCACGGCGGTGATGGCCTGGCTCTTGTTCGGCGAGCGCTTCCCGCCGCTGGCTGCCGCTGGCATGGTGCTGGCCGCGCTGGGTGTCGCGCTTGTCATCCGTCGCTAGCGGCCGCGCGTTCGTATCGCGTAGGCCGCTGGTTCAGAATATTCGCATTTCGTACTGCCTCGCTTCTGTCCCTCTCTCGCCCCATGAAACCGCAAGCCGAATCGCGCAGTGCCTATCCGTACTTCCAGCCGATCACCACGCGTTGGATGGACAACGATGTCTATGGCCACGTTAACAACGTTGTCTACTACAGTTATTTTGACACCGTGGTGAATACCTACCTGATCCGGCAAGGCGTGCTCGATGTTACGTCGGGCGACACCATCGGACTGGTGATCGAGACGCAGTGCAACTACTTCTCGTCGCTCAGCTTTCCCGAGACCGTGGTAGCGGGTTTACGCGTAGCCAGGCTGGGCACGTCGAGCGTGCGCTATGAGGTCGGCCTGTTCAGCGGCGACAACGAAGTCGCTGCCGCGCAAGGGCATTTCATCCACGTCTATGTCGATCGCGCTACGCGCCGGCCGGTACCGCTGCCGGGCGCGTTGCGCGAAGCGCTGCTGCCGTTGGCGGCGGCGGGCGCGGTGACGGGCGCGCGGGAATAGGACGGGGCAACAGGAGATGAACAAGATGTCCCACGAGAAGCAACTCGGCTCGCAGGATGCCGTGGACTGCGTGGATCGTGCGATCCTGACGCGGCGTTCGGTGCGGGCCTTTCTCGATACGCCCGTGCCGCGCAGCACCGTGGAAGAGATCCTGGCGGTGGCCAGCCGCGCACCGTCCGGTACCAACACGCAGCCGTGGCGCGTCTATGTGCTGTCGGGCGAGGCCAAGGCCAAGCTGTGCGCCGATGTGCTCGCCGCCTATGAAGATCCCGAGCGCGACAGCAAGTATCGGGAGGAGTACCCGTACTATCCGCGCGAATGGGCCGACCCGTATCTGTCGCGGCGGCGCAAGGTGGGCTGGGACCTGTACGGGCTGCTCGAGATCAGCCGCGAGGACAAGGCGCGCATGCACGAACAGCATGCGCGCAACTTCCGTTTCTTCGATGCGCCGGTCGGCATCATCTTTACCATCGACCGCATCATGGAGCAGGGCAGCTGGCTCGACTACGGCATGTTCCTGCAAAGCATCATGGTCGCCGCCCGGGCACGCGGGCTCGATACCTGCCCGCAGGCGGCGTTCACGCAGTTCCACAAGATCATCGCCAGCCACTTGCGGCTGCCACCGGAGGAAATGGTGGTGTGCGGCATGTCGCTGGGTTTTGCCGATCCGGAGGCTGTCGCAAACCGCCTCACCACGGAACGTGAGCCGGTCAGCGGGTTTGCGCGTTTTCTCTCATAGTGAAATTTGTTTCAACATGTAACGATGGGCGCCGATATCTCAAGAGACTTTCCGTATTGGCTTCGTCGCTGCAAAGGGGTAGCAAGGGTGAGCCGGACTGCGCTTGGGTCGAGCGCACGGGAGTTCGAAGGCGGACGTGACGCATCACGTACTTTTTCCACAATGTGGAAATGTATGTGAATCGAACTTTAAGGAGCGTCCGTAAGTCTTTAATCTTGCTAACAATTTCTTTCTTTCCTACACTAGCGCCATTCCTATGCGCTGAACGAATCATGTTCCGGTCTGATTCCATTTTCTCCAGATTCTTCGGCTCCACACCTTTGTCCGCCGTCGCCGCCGCGGTACTGGTGTCGGTGTCGATGGTCGCGGTGCCTGTGGCCGAAGCGGCCACCAAGGCCTCATCCACGCAAAAAACAAGCAAAAAGCAGGAAAAATCCGCTAAAACGGAGAAAAAGACCGCTTCGAAGCCTGTTGCCAAGAGCGCCCGCAACGCCAGGGTCGCGAAGAGCGAAGCAGGCTCCGCGCGCAAGGTGGTGGTGCTGAAGAAGGGCAAGCGCCACGTCGTGGTAGCGCAGCGCGCGGCCCCGGTGCGGGCTGCGTTTACGCCGTCCAAGCCGTCGCTGGGCGAGGCCATGGGCCTGCGCGACACCGACGATGCGCTGGCCTTGCGCTCCAGCGTCGCCCTGGTGATGGACCAGAACTCCAACGAGGTGCTGTTCCAGAAGAATGCCGGCGCCGTGCTGCCGATTGCATCGATCACCAAGCTGATGACCGCGCTGGTGGTGATGGACTCGCGCCTGCCGATGGACGAGGTGCTGACCATCACCGAGGAAGACCGCGACACCGAGAAGCACAGCAGCTCGCGCCTGCGCTTCGGCACGCAGCTGACGCGCCAGGAACTGCTGCTGCTGGCGCTGATGTCGTCCGAGAACCGTGCCGCTTCGGCGCTGGGCCGCCACTACCCGGGCGGCCTGCCGGCCTTTGTGCAGGCCATGAACCGCAAGGCGCGCGAGCTCGGCATGAACGACAGCCATTTCGTTGATTCCAGCGGCCTGTCGAGCAGCAACGTGTCGAGCGCGACCGACCTGGTGCGCATGGTCAACGCCGCCTACCGCAACCCGACCATCCGCGAGTACTCGACCCAGACCGAGCATGAAGTCAACGTGCTCGGCCGCACCCAGCATTACGTCAGCACCAACCGCCTGGTGCGCGGCGGCAACTGGGAGATCGGCCTGCAGAAGACCGGCTTTATCTCCGAGGCCGGCCAGTGCCTGGTGATGCAGGCACGCGTGCACGGACGCAATGTGGTGATGGTGTTCCTGGATTCGGCCGGCAAGCTGTCGCGCTTTGCCGATGCCAACCGCGTCAAGGACTGGCTCGAGCATTCGCCGTCCTCGCCGCAGCGCGGTTTCCCGTCGTCGCCGAACCTGACGCAGGGTCCGGGCAGCGCCCACGCGGTGCTGGCCTCGCAGCAATCGCGCGGCATCTGAGCGCGCACGCCTGGCCGGAAAAAAAACGCGCCGCAATGCGGCGCGTTTTGCTTTGGTGCGGCAGCGCTCAGAGCAGCTTGCCGGGGTTCATGATCCCGGCCGGATCGAACACCGACTTGATCTCCCGCATCAGCCGCAATTCCAGCGGATCCTTCACTGCCAGGAAGGCATGGCGCTTGAGCTGGCCGATGCCATGCTCGGCGCTGATGCTGCCGCCGTAGCGCATCACCTCGTCCAGCACCGCATCGGTCACGGCATCGCCCTGCGTGGCCGCCCAGTCCCTGGCGGCGCCGGCGGGACGCGACAGGTTGTAGTGCAGGTTACCGTCGCCGAAGTGTCCGAACACGAAGGGCCGGATCGCGGCATCGAGCGCGCGCAGCCGGGCTTCCATCGACGCCATGAAGGCCGGGATCTGCTCGATCGGCAGCGACACGTCGTGCTTGAGGTGCGGACCGTCGGCGCGCTGCGCTTCGGAGATCTCCTCGCGCAGCTTCCATAGCGCCTGCAGCTGCGCGAGCGAAGCGGAGACTGCGGCATCGAGGCACAGCTCGCGCTCCAGGGCCTCGCCGATGACGCGTTCCAGCAGCGCGTTCAGCGCCGCCTCGTCGGTGGTATCGGCCAGTTCCACCAGCACGTAGGCCGGGTAGCGCTGCGCAAACGGCTCCTGCACGCCTTCGGCATGGGCGAGCACCAGGTCCAGGCAAGCGCCGGTAAAGAATTCGAAGGCCTGCAGGCGTGCGCCGCATTGCTCGAACAGCAGTTCATAGAGCGCCAGCGACTGCGCCGGCGAGGCCACTGCCGCCAGCACCACGCTGCGCGTATCGGTGCGTGGGAACAGGCGCAACGCCGCCGCGGTGATCACGCCGAGCGTGCCTTCGGAGCCGATCAGCAGCTGCTTCAGGTCATAGCCGGTATTGTCCTTGCGCAGCGTGCGCAGCCCGTGGAAGACCTCGCCGTTGGGCAGCACCGCTTCGACCCCCAGCACCAGTTCTCGCGTCATGCCATAGCGCACCACGTTGACGCCGCCGGCATTGGTGGCCAGGTTGCCGCCGATCTGGCACGAGTCTTCGGCGGCCAGCGACAGCGGCAGCAAGCGGTTGGCGTCCTGCGCCGCGCGGCGCAGGTTGCCCAGGATGCAGCCGGCCTCGGCCACCATGGTATTGGCGATGGTGTCGAGCGAGCGCACCGCGTTCATGCGGTCCAGGCTCAGCACCACGTTCTGTGCGCGGGCGTCGGGCGTGGCGCCGCCGCACAGGCCGGTATTGCCGCCGCGCGGCACCACGGGCACCGCGGCCTGCTGGCACAGCGCCAGCGCGCGCGACACTTCGTCGACGCTTCGGGGTCGCAGCACCGCCTGGGCCTGGCCGCTGTAGATGCCGCGCCAGTCGGACAGCCACGGCGCGATATCGTCGGGGTGGGTCAGCGCGGTGTCGGGGCCGAGGGCGTCGGTAAGCCGCTGGGCGAAGGATCCGTTTTGCATGATGGTGGTGTGGTCTCAGGAAAGGGATGCGGGGCTGGCGGCGCTCGCTGCCGTCGCTGCGTCGTCGCGCGCGCGTAGCGCAAGCCCGAGGCGGCGTGCGGCGCTTTGCAGGTGGTCCACCGCCGCCGCGCGCGCCGCGCCGGCATCGCCGCGGCGAATTGCCGCGACGATGGCCTCGTGTTCGGCATGCACGGTCTCGGCCAGGCCCGGCTGGCGCAGCGTATTGGCACGCGCGGTGGCGACGGCCTGGTGCAGCTGCAGGTTCAGGTATTGCAGCAGCTGGCGGTAGTACGGATTGTGGGTGGCAGCGGCGATGCCGATATGGAAGGCCGCGTCGAGATCGGCAGCCGGCTGCGGGTCGTAGAGCCGGTCCTGCAGGCGCTGCAGCAGTGCCGCCAGCGCGGCCACGTCGTCATCGGTGCGGCGCACCGCGGCCAGCGCCGCGGCGGCGCCTTCCAGGTCGATGCGCAGGTCGTACAGGTCGGCCAGTTCGCCGGCGTCGAGCTGGGGCTCGCGCGGCAGCTGGAAGCCGGAGGCGCCGGTGCGCGAACGCACCGTGCAGCCAACCCCCTGGCGCGATTCGACAAAGCCCTGCGAACGCAGGTGCTCGGTGACTTCACGGATCACGGCGGCGCTGACGCCGTATTGCTCGGCCAGCTGCCGGCCGGTCGGCAGGCGGCTGCCGACGGGGTAGGCGCCGCTTTCGATATCGGCGCGCAACTGGCGCGTGACCTGTTCGGTAAGGGTGACGGTGCGGGTTCGCATGGCAGTCGATTATAAGGTTTGCTGGTTATCTGAAAACATAGGGTAAACGTTAGGGTGGAAAATCTGGGGTATCAAAAGCAAAACGCGCGGACTGCCTCGCTGGCAGCCCGCGCGTTGGCGGCAATGCGGCAGGTGGCGTCAGGCCGCGGCTTCGGTCACGTAGCCCATGCCGCGCGAGATCTGCAGCGCGGTGTCCTTCAGGTTCTGCAGCCAGCTGTCCTGCAGCCGGTCCGCCGGCGCCGACAGCGACAGGCCCGCCACCAGCCGGCGCGAGTCGTCATAGATGCCGGCGGCGATGCAGCGCACGCCGAGTTCCAGCTCCTCGTTGTCGCGGGCATAGCCGTTGGTGCGGACCCAGTTGAGTTCGCGTTCGAGTTTGGCCAGGTCGGTGATCGAGGTGCGGGTGTGGCCAGCCAGCCCGGTGCGGGTGGCGTAGTTGCGCACGCGCGCCGACTCGTCGGCGGCCAGGAACAGCTTGCCCACCGAGGTCAGGTGCAGCGGGGCGCGGCCGCCGATGGCGCGTACCACCTGCATGCCCGAGCGCTCGCTGTAGGCGCGCTCGATATAGACGATCTCGTCGCCCTGGCGCACCGACAGGTTGACGGTCTGGCCGGTGACGCGGTGCAGCGCGCGCATCGGTGCCAGTGCCGCGTCGCGCACCGACAGGCGCGCCTTGACCAGGTTGCCCAGCTCCAGCAGCCGCATGCCGAGCCGGTAGCTGCCGGGGTCGGAGCGGTCGACAAAGCGGCAGGCCACCATATCGTTGAGAATGCGGTGCGCGGTGGAAGGATGCAGGCCGGTGGCCAGCGACAGCTCTTTCAGGCTGACCGGGTCGGCATGCTGGGCGAGGGCGTCCAGCAGGGTCATCATGCGCTCGATGACCTGGATGGACGTCTTGCCGGGTGACTTGTCTGCGTCGGACATGGTTGGGAAAAGTAGCAATGTTGCCTTGCGGCATTTTTAAACGTCTGCCTGATTCTATCTCGCATCGTGAAAATTTCAATAGGTGAAATGACATTACGGTAAGAAACCGCCGGTGATGTCGCTGCGTGAAGTGCCGTGCATGGCACCGCATTCACGAGGCCGATGAACGCTTTATGCGCCACCCGCGGCGCCAAGCGCGCATAATTGCGGGGTTTCAGGGTCTGGGAGAAGTCAACAATGCGAGTCGGTCTGTTCCACACCTGCCTGGTGGACCTGATGCGCCCGGAGATCGGTTTTTCGGTGCTCAAGCTGCTGGAAGCCGCCGGCTGCGAGGTCATGGTGCCCGAGGCGCAGACCTGCTGCGGCCAGCCGGCCTACAACTCGGGGGAGCGTGCGGTGTCGCGCGACCTGGCCGAGAAATTCCTGCGCGAGTTCGAGATGTTCGACTACATCGTGGTGCCGTCCGGCAGTTGCGGCGGCATGATCCGGCATCACTACGCCGACCTGCTGCGCGACGATCCCGAACTGAACGGTCGCTACGAGCGCCTGCGCGAACGTGTGTACGAGCTGACCGACTTCCTCGCCAACGTGGCCCGGGTCGAGACCCTGCCGTCGACGTTCTCGGGCCAGATCACATACCACGATTCGTGTTCCGGCCTGCGCGAACTGGGCGTCAAGCAGCAGCCGCGCGCCTTGCTGTCGCGCCTGCCAGGCGTGCAACTGACCGAGATGAAGGACTGCGAGGCCTGCTGCGGTTTCGGCGGCACCTTCTCGGTCAAGTACGGCAATATCTCCACGGCCATCGTCGACGAGAAGTGCACCAACATCCAGGCCACCGGCGCCGATGCGGTGGTGCTGGGCGACCTGGGCTGCATCCTCAATATCGAAGGCCGCCTGCGCCGCACCGGCGACAGCCGCACGCGCGTGCTGCATATCGCGCAGGTGCTGGCAGGCGACGCCTGACCGCGCAGACACATCAGGAATTCGCCACGATGCAAGTCCACAGCATGGAATTCAAGGCGCGCGCCGGGCAGAAACTGGCCGACCAGCGCCTGCAGCAGAACCTGAAGAAGCTCTCGACCAAGTTTGTCACGGCGCGCGCCGAGGCGATCCGCGACATCGATTTCGACGCCACGCGCGAGGCCCTGAAAGAGCGTCGCAACCGCGCGCTGGAAAACCTCGACGTCTGGCTTGCCACGTTTGAAGAGAACGCGACCCACCGCGGCGCCACCGTGCTGTTTGCCGAGACCACCGCCGACGCCGCGCGGCTGGTCGCCGAGATCGCGCGCGAGCATGGCGTGAAGAAGGTCATCAAGAGCAAGTCGATGGTGACCGAGGAAATGCGCCTGAACCAGGTGCTGGGCGAGATGGGCGTGCAGAGCATCGAGACCGATCTCGGCGAGTACATCCTGCAGATCAACGACTCGGAGCCGCCCTCGCACATCATTGCGCCGGTGGTACACAAGGACAAGGACGAGATCGCGGACCTGTTCGCCAAAGTCCACCACAAGCCGCGGCTGACCGAGATTCCGGAGATGACGCGTGAGGCACGCGAAGTGCTGCGCCCGGAATTCCTCAGCGCCGACATGGGCGTCACCGGCGGCAACTTCATCATCGCCGAGACCGGCTCGGTGGCGGTAGTCACCAACGAGGGCAATGAAGGCATGTGCACGGTGATGCCGCGCGTGCACGTGGCGGTGACCGGCATCGAGAAGGTGCTGCCGACGCTGGAAGACCTCGCGACGGTGATGCGGCTGCTGCCGCGCTCGGCCACCGGCCAGGCGATTTCCAACTACTTTTCGCTGCTGACCGGGCCGCGTGCCGAGGGCGAGCGCGACGGTCCCGAGCATATGTATTTCGTGCTGGTCGATGGCGGCCGCAGCGGACTGATCGGCGGCGACTTCCAGGAGATGCTGCGCTGCATCCGCTGCGGCGCCTGCATGAACCACTGCCCGGTGTACCAGAAGATCGGCGGCCATGCCTATGGCTGGGTCTATCCCGGCCCGATGGGCAGCGTGCTGACGCCCAGCTACGTCGGTCTGGCCAATACGTTAGACCTGCCGCAGGCGGCCACCATGTGCGGCGAATGCAATCGCGTCTGCCCGGCATCGATTCCGTTGTCGGACCTGCTGCGCAAGCTGCGCGAAAAGCAGATGGAACGTGGCCTGCGGCCATGGCAGGAGCGCTTTGCGCTGAAGGCCTGGGGCTACGTGGCCAAGCGGCCCGAACTCTATGCGCTGACTGCCCGCATCGGTGCCTGGCTGCTGGGCCGCATGGGCGGCAGCAACGGACTGATTGCCAGCTTGCCGCTGGCGGGCAAGGGCTGGACCGAAACCCGCGACATGCCGGCGCCGTCGGGCCGCACATTCCGCGAACTCTACAAGGAAAGGAGGGCGCGTTCATGAGCGCAGCCAACACGGAAACGCTGGCGCGCATGCGCGCCGCGCTGGACCAGCATGTCGCGGGGTCGATGCCCGCGCAGGAACTCGTGCGCGCCTGGCGCGATGCCGGCAGCGCGCTGGCGCTGCCGCCTGTCTACGGGCAGGCGATGGAAGAACTGCTGCGCAGGCTGGAGATGTCCGCGGTGTTTGCGCAGGACAGCTGCTCGTTCTCGAGCAGCGCGGTGACGGACCAGCTGGCGCGGTGGCTGGACAAGGCGGCGACGGCCTGAGGCCTTCACGCTTCGCCGCGGCCGCTTCTTCAATCGCCGCCGCGGCCTAACGCTTCATCGTCCCCGTCAGCGTCTCCACGAATTCCAGCGACAGCCGCGACAGCGGCTCCGTCTGCACATGGAAGATCTGCACCGAGGCATTGACCTTGGTGCGGATCGGCACGGCGACGATATTGGGCCAGTTCGCACCGAATACCGTCATCGCATCAGCCCGATCAGGCGGGCGTTCTCGGCTTGCAGTGCTGCGAACGCATCGTGATCAGTCATCGACTCCATACTCGCCGAACAATTTATCCCCTCACTCAATCGCTATCCTCGGCGTCGCGAATCCGGGCCGGCCGAGTTTCAGGCTCTCGCTTGGTGCGGACCGGTTCCGTGGCCAGCCGATGCTCGTCAGGCAATTCACTGGTTGGGGAGCCGCCATCGAAATGCTTGAAGGCGGTTTTCAGAGCACCAACCAGATCTGTCACGATCTCCACATTTTCGAGAACAGGGAACTCCTTTCGGAGCTTGTTCGAGACTGTACCCTGGTTGTCCCTGACCGAGCGGATGATCCGATCGATATCGGCGTCAGGACCGTCGATGATGTCCTTCACCATCCGCCGAGCGGTGGTCCACTCCTGCAGAATACCGGCCTCCGTCCTCATTTCTTGCCTGATGGTCCTGTCGATGACATCAGCCATATACTCGACCTGCGCAGTCAGGTCAGGGTAACGCCATGCGGGCAATGCTGCGTCGTATCCGGCGAACGTAAAGTTCGACTGAACACCATCCGGATACAACTGGCGGGTCGGCGTGAACGTTTAATTTGGCCGGCAGCCGTTTAAAAATCCCACGATTTTTTGATTATCGTTTAAACGACACTTCCTTGCTGCCTGTTCTGCGTACGTAGCGGTAAGATCGAGCGCGCCGTCGCGTACCGGGCAGTTCAGCGCATCGGCTATCGCCGGCATGCAAGCGGGAGCGGGAGCGCACAGTCGGCACAGTTGGGCGTCATGGCGCGCCCCGTTGCCGTCGCCCGCTGATCGGCGCTAAACAAAAAACGGGGAGCCGAAGCTCCCCGCATTTTTTCTTGCCCGCGCTGTCACCCCAGCAACAACGCATCGTCATCCAGCTGCTCATGCCGCGTCTGCTCGAACATCTTCAGCAGGTCCGGCACATCCAGCCCCTTGCGCTTGTCGCCCGAGACATCCAGCACCACTTGCCCCTGGTGCAGCATCACCGTGCGCTGGCCGTAGTCGAGCGCCTGGCGCATGCTGTGCGTCACCATCATCGTCGTCAGCTTGCTTTCCTCGACGATGCGCGCGGTCAGCTCCAGCACGAACGCGGCGGTCTTCGGGTCCAGCGCGGCGGTGTGCTCGTCCAGCAGCAGGATGCGCGACGGCTGCAGCGAGGCCATCAGCAGGCTGACCGCCTGGCGCTGGCCGCCGGAGAGCAGGCCGATGCGGTCGGTCAGGCGGTTTTCCAGGCCCAGGTTGAGCAGGCGCAGCTTCTCGCGGAACAGCTCGCGCGAGGCGCGGTTCAGCGCCGGGCGGAAGCCGCGGCGGCTGCCACGGGCCATCGCCAGCGCCATGTTCTCCTCGATCGTCAGCGCTTCGCAGGTACCCGCCATGGGGTCCTGGAACACGCGTGCCACCAGGTGGGCGCGGTCCCACGCAGGCTTGCGCGTAACGTCGGTGTCATCGATGGTAATGCGGCCCGAGTCGACCATCTGGTCGCCGCTGATCGCATTCAGGAAGGTCGACTTGCCGGCGCCGTTGGAGCCGATCACGGCGACAAACTGGCCGCTCGGGATTTCCAGGCTGAGGCCACGCAGTGCGCGGGTCTCGATCGGGGTGCCCGGGTTGAAGGTGAGCTTCAGGTCTTGTGCGCGCAGCATCTCAGGCACCTCCGTTCTTGCGGGCAAAGAGCTTCTTGCGCGTCGCCGGCAGCACCAGCGCGATCGTCACCAGCGCGGCGGTGACCAGGTTCAGGTCCTGCGCCTTGAGGCCGATGAAGTCGCTGTTCAGCGCCAGCGCGATGAAGAAGCGGTACAGGATGGCGCCCAGCACCACCGCCAGCGTGGTCCAGATCAGCCGGCGTGCCGGCAGGATGGTCTCGCCGATGATCACCGCGGCCAGCCCGATCACGATGGTGCCGATGCCCATCGAGATATCGGAGCCGCCCTGGGTCTGCGCGAACAGCGCGCCGGCCAGCGCCACCAGCGCGTTGGACAGCGCCATGCCGGCCAGCGTGGCGCGGCCGGTGGGGATGCCCTGGGCGCGGGCCATGCGCGGGTTGGCGCCGGTGGCGCGCATCGCCAGGCCCAGCTGCGAGCTGAAGAACCAGTCCAGGCCAACCTTGGCCACCACCACCACCACGAACAGCACCAGCGGGCGCAGCACGTAGTCGGGCAGCCACTCCGGCTGCAGCACGGTGAACAGCGTCGGCTCGGTGATCAGCGGCACGTTGGGGCGGCCCATGATGCGCAGGTTGACCGAGTACAGCGCGATCATCATCAGGATACTGGCGAGCAGGTCCATGATCTTGAGCCGCACGTTGAGCCAGCCGGTGATCCAGCCGGCCAGCGCGCCGGCCGCGATGGCGACCACGGTCGCCAGGAACGGGTCCTGGCCCGCGGCGATCAACGTCGCGGCCACGGCGCCGCCCAGCGGGAAGCTGCCGTCGACGGTCAGGTCGGGAAAATTGAGGATGCGGAAGGAAATCAGCACCCCGAGCGCCACCAGGCTGAAGATCAGGCCGATCTCCAGGGCGCCCAGAAGGGAAAAGAGGGACATGGGGGAATCCTGTTGCGGGGTCCGGCGTCTGTCTTGGCGCCGGTTTCGGGGCGGTGCGCCCGGCACGCCCGGTGGGGCCGCCGGCCGCCTCGCCCTGGTCTGTTCCGGCCGGGCCGGGTAGGCCGGGCCAGCGCATCCGCCGCCTCGCGGCGGCGGCATGGCAGGGCGTGGCTGGGCTTACTTGATGACGGTCTTTGCTTCCTTGACCAGCTCCGGCGACAGCGTGACGCCTTGCTTGGCGGCCGCGCCGGTGTTGACGAACAGTTCCAGGTTGTCGCTGGTCTGCGAGGCGATCGCGCCCGGCTTCTCGCCCTTCAGGATGCGCACCACCACCTTGCCGGTCTGGTGGCCCAGGTCGCCGTAGTTGACGCCAAGTGCCGCCACGGCGCCGCGCTTGACGCTGTCGGTATCGGCCGCCACCAGCGGGATCTTCGATTCGTTGGCGACCTTGACCAGGGCCTCGTACGCCGACACCACGTTGTTGTCGGTGTTGGTGTAGATCACGTCGACCTTGCCGATCAGGCTCTTGGCGGCCGGGCCGATGTCGACGGTGCGCGGCGCGGCGGCTTCCTTGAGCGTCAGGCCTTCCTTGGCCAGCAGCGCGCTCAGTTCCTTGACCACCACCACCGAGTTGGCTTCACCCGGGTTGTAGACCATGCCCACGGTCTTGGCCTTGGGCACCACGCGCTTGATCAGGGCTACCTGCTTGTCCAGCGGCAGCTTGTCCGACACGCCGGTGACGTTGGTGCCCGACGCCGACCAGCTCTTGACCAGCTGCGCCGCGACCGGATCGGTCACGCCCGAGTACACCACCGGCACGGTCTTGGTGGCGGCCACCACGGCCTGCGCCGACGGCGTGGCGATGGCGACGATGGCGTTGGGGTTGTCGCCGACGAACTTGCGCGCGATCTGCGCGGCGGTGCCGGTGTTGCCCTGGGCGCTCTGGTATTCCCACTTCAGGCTCTTGTCGGCGTCATAGCCGGCCGCCTTCAGCTCTGCGCGCACGCCGTCGCGGATGGCGTCCAGCGCGGGATGGTCGACGATCGACAGCACCTTGACGGTCTGGGCCTGCACGGCGCCGCCGTACAGCAGTGCCAGCGCCACGGCGCCGCCCAGGATGGACTTGGATGCTGCGAGACCCTTGGTGGATTTCATTATGTGTGCTCCCCCGAAACTCGGTTCTGGATTGGATACGGCCGCGGATGGTTCGGTCAGCCGTCCTGGCCCGCGCGCATGCTGGCGCACGGTGCCGGTCCGGGCGGGCGCGGCGGCTTCCTGCGGCGGGAGGGAGCGTGCGCGGACGCGTCGGATGCGACAGCGATAAGCCTGCGAGGATACCACTTCCCGCGCACGAAATGGATAGTCATCATGCGGAAGTGGGGCATCCGATGCTGCCAGACGCCCGCTATCCGCCATCGAGGCGCATTTTATTGCGCGGGAACCGGGATTTGCTTGTGGATTACCCTGATTGCGGCGGCCGCATCTTCATGCAATTGCGTGTCACCAGGGTGTCGAGGTTTTCCTCGACCCGGGCGGTGCGGGTGGCGCATCGGCCGGGTAGGATCGGGGCCTTGGGCCGGCCCCGTCGCGCTCAGCCGCGCAGCGCGGCGGCGCACTCGCGTACCAGCGCCGGGCCGCGGTAGATCAGGCCGCTGTAGACCTGCACCAGGCTGGCCCCGGCGTCGGTCTTGGCGCGCGCGTCGGCGCCGCCGAAGATGCCGCCCACGCCGATGATCGGCACCGCGTCGCCGACCACGCCGTGCAGCGCGCGCACCACGCGGGTCGAGGCTTCGAACACCGGGCGCCCCGACAGGCCGCCGGCTTCGTCGGCATGCGGCAGGCCCTTGACCGCCTCGCGCGAGATGGTGGTGTTGGTGGCGATCACGCCATCGATCTGGTGGCGCACCAGCGCGTCGCCGATATTGCCGATCTGGTCGGCGTCGAGATCCGGCGCAATCTTCAGCGCCAGCGGCACATAGCGCTTGTGCTGGTCGGCCAGGCGCTGCTGCGCGGCCTTCAGCGTCGACAGCAGGCTGTCGAGCTCGCTCGCGCCCTGCAGCTGGCGCAGGTTCTTGGTGTTGGGCGACGAGATGTTGACCGTCACATAGCTGGCGTGCGGATAGACGCGCTCCAGGCAGTACAGGTAGTCGTCGTTGGCGCGCTCGATCGGGGTATCGGCGTTCTTGCCGATATTCAGCCCCAGCACGCCGCCCTCGGCCTTCCAGCGCGACGCCTGCACATTGGCGACGAAGGCATCGACGCCGCCGTTGTTGAAGCCCATGCGGTTGATCAGCGCATCCGCCTGCGGCAGCCGGAACATGCGCGGGCGCGGGTTGCCCGGCTGCGCGCGCGGCGTGACCGTGCCCACCTCGATAAAGCCGAAGCCGAGCGCGGCGAGGCCGTCGATATAGGCGCCGTCCTTGTCCAGCCCGGCGGCCAGGCCGACCGGGTTGGGAAAGCGCACCCCCATGACCGTGCGCGGGTCGTCGGCGATGCGATTGCCGATGCAGCCGCCCAGGCCCATGCGGTGGGCGCGCAGCAGGTTGTTCAGCGTGAAATGGTGGGCGTCCTCGGCATCCATCGAGAACAGGGCGGGGCGAAACAGGGGGTAGAGCGCGTTGAGCACGTGGGCAGGCGGCCGCCGGGGCGGCGCGGAAGTCGGGACCAGGGCGGCATTGTAGCGGCTGGCCCGTCCGCGAGGGCGGCCGTGGCGGTGGCCCGCGGCCGAGCCGGGCTACGGCTGCGTCGCGGGCGGCACCGGCGCAGCGGCTTCCGGGGCTTCGGCGGCGACGTCCTCGAACGCGTGCCAGTGGTTGCCGGTCAGCACCTGCAGCGGCCGGAAGCGCGCCTTGTAGGCCATCTTGCGGCTGTCGGCGATCCAGTAGCCCAGGTACAGGTGCGGCAGGCCTAGCGCATGGGTCTGGCGGATCTGCCACAGGATGTTGTAGGTGCCGTAGCTGGCGTTGCGTTCGAGCGGATCGTAGAAGGTGTAGACCGACGACAGCCCGTCGTCGAGCACGTCGATCATGCTGACCATGCGCAGCCGGCCGGCCTCGGGCGAGCCGGGGGGGTCGCGGAACTCGACCAGGCGCGAGTTGACGCGGCTCTGCAGCAGGAACTGCTCGTACTGGTCGCGGCTGTCCTGGTCCATGCCGCCGCCGGCATGGCGCATCGACTGGTACAGCAGGTACAGCGAATAGTGCTCTTCGACGTAGGTCAGCGGCGCCACCAGCGCCTGCAGGTGCTGGTGGCGGTTCCATGCGCGGCGCTGCGAGCGGTCCGGGGTGAACTGATCGACCAGCACCCGGCACGGCGTGCAGGCGTGGCAATCGTCGCAATAGGGCCGGTAAGTGAAGATGCCGCTGCGGCGGAAGCCCGCGCGCACCAGGCGCGAATAGACGTCGGCATTGATCAGGTGCGCCGGCGTGGCCACCTGGGAGCGCGCCATGCGCCCGTCGAGATAGCTGCAAGCGTAGGGCGCCGTGGCATAGAACTGCAGCGCGGACAGCGGTAGTTCCTTCAGCTTGCTCATGACTCAGGGTGCTCCGGGGCGGGACGGCGCGGTTGGCACGGTGGTCCGCAGCGTCAGCGTCGGCACCCGTGCCAGGGATTCAGGCTGCCGGCGCGGCGGGTGTCCCGGCCCAGCGCTCCAGCACCGATTTGTCGAACCGCCACGGACTGATCGCCGGCTGTGCCGTTGCCGCGCGCACATGTGCCACGAATTCGGCGCGGGGGATGGGGCGCGCACCCAGCGAAGCCAGGTGGTCGGTTTCCTGCTGGCAGTCTATCATCGCCACGCCGTGGTTGCCGAGGAACGCGCACAGCGCCGCCAGCGCGATCTTGGACGCGTCGGTGCGGTGCGCAAACATCGATTCGCCAAAGAACATCCGCCCCAGCGCCACGCCATACAGGCCGCCGACGCGCTCGCCGCGGTACCAGCTCTCGACCGAGTGCGCCAGGCCGTTGCGGTGCAGGGTGCCGTACGCGGCGACGATGGCATCGGTGATCCAGGTGCCGTCCTGGCCCTCGCGCGGCGTGCTCGCGCAGGCGCGCATCACCGCCAGGAAATCGTGGTCGACGCGGATTTCCCAGTCGGCATCGCGCAGCACGCGCCGCAGCGTCTTGCGCAGGTTGGCCGAGACGCGCAGCGCCGGCGGCGCCAGCACCATGCGCGGATCGGTGCTCCACCACAGCACCGGCTGGCCGCTCGAATACCACGGGAAGATGCCTTGGCGATACGCCAGCAGCAGCCGCTGCGGCGACAGCTCGCGGCTGGCGGCAAGCAGGCCGGGGGCCTCGGAATCCGGCCCGAGCGCGTGCTCGACCGGGGGAAACGGATCTTGCGGGTCCAGCCAGGCAATCATGCGGGCTGCGCCGGAGGGCGGTGCGCGGCGGGCCTGCCGCTCAGGGCGTGACCGTGGCCCGGCTGGTCAGCGGGCGCATGGGCTTGTCGATGTCCAGGCTGTGCAGCCGGAAGCTGCCGTCCTGCAGCCGGCCGGCGGCGCGGTCGGCAAAGAAGCAGCGCAGGGTATGGATCACGGTGGGGAAGGCCAGTTCATCCCAGGGCACATCGGCCTCAGCCACCAGCTTCACTTCCAGGCTTTCCTCGCCGGGCGCGATGTCGAGGTCGTCGAGCGTGGCGAGGTAGAACAGGTGCACCTGGTGCACATGCGGCACGTTCAGGATCGAGAACAGCTCGCCCACCTGCACGCGCGCGCCGGCTTCTTCCAGGGTTTCGCGCGAGGCCGCCTGGGCGGTGGTCTCGCCGATCTCCATGAAGCCCGCAGGCAGGGTCCAGAAGCCGTAGCGGGGCTCGATCGCGCGCTTGCACAGCAGGATCTTGTCTTCCCAGACCGGGATGGTGCCGACCACGTTGCGGGGATTGACGTAGTGGATGGTGCCGCAGTTGTCGCAAACGCTGCGCGGGCGGTTGTCGCCGTCAGGCACGCGCAACACGACCGCATGACCACAGTTCGAGCAGAATTTCATGAGGGGCGTCCGGGAGAATGGCGAAAGTGTATCACCCCCGCCGAGAGCACCGGCGGGCCGTAGGAGCGGTGGTGCACCATCGGTCGGCATGCCGCAGCGGCACCCGCGCGACGCGGGTTGGCGGCACCAAACAAAAAACCCGCCGAAGGCGGGTTTGTCTGCGTCGACGGCGTCACAGATAAGCATCTGTGCGGTTGGTTGCGGGGGCAGGACTTGAACCTGCGACCTTCGGGTTATGAGCCCGACGAGCTGCCAACTGCTCCACCCCGCGTCCGTCGAAGAAAAGATTATATGGCATCTGGTTGCGCAATGCAACACCTGTTTAACAAAACCTGTGGGCGATGCGCATTGCCACATGCCATAACGATTAGATCGCCGCGGCGGGGCAGAGGTTCAGCGCGCCTCGGGGGTATCGCTTGTGCGCTGCCACAGCGCGGCCTCGAACTCGAAGCTGTCGCGCTGCTGCAGGTCGTCGCGCTGCCAGATCACGCGGTCGCGGCGCACGGTCAGCATCCACGTGGTGGTGGCGAGCGGTGTCGGGTGCGAGAACGCGCGCGGCGTCAGCACCGCGCCGCAGGGCCCGTGCTGCGGATCGCGCACCGAGGTGTAGCGGATCATGCCGAGGCCGGCTTCGCGCACGATGCGGCCGAACGCCTGGCAGGGTTCGTGGTTGTCCGGATCGGTCCAGGCGGCGCGGTCGCGGTCGAACGGCGGCTGGTCGAGCGCCACCCCGGAGGTCTCGACCCGCACTTCGAACAGCGTCTGCGCGCGTGCGTCGATGCGGGGTAGCGCCGGGCTGTCGTTGAGAAAGCGCCAGCGCCAGTAGCCGAGCTCGGCGCAGGCGGTGCGGATCTCGTTGGCGCCATAGAACACGCCCGGGTCCTGGCTGGCGCGGAAGCGCGAGCCCCACGGGGAGGACGGGTAGCGGAACGGGGTGAACAGCAGATAGTGCAGATGGCGTGCCTCCAGGGGCACGGCCGGCTTGCCGGCGTCGAGCACCGCTTCCAGCACCGCCTGTTCCTCCAGGCTGTCGACCAGCGGCATGGTGGAGACCACATGCTGGGCTTCCACCGCCCGCCACAGCGTGAGCGCGAACTGCCGGCGCTCAGATGCGACCGCGGGTGGCGTCCAGGTAGTGAACGACACGGACCAGACCTTCGGTTGTGCGGATCAGTTCAAGCGGCTTGGCGCCCAGCGCGAGGTTGTCGTTGGTCAGCCACAGGCGGGCCTGGTCGCCGTGGCCCAGGATGGCGTCGAGCGAGCGGAACAGGCGCACGAACAAGACGCCGAACTCCCACTCCTTGCGGTGCGCGTCGAGCACATAGCCGCCCGACGCCATGCGCGAGACCGAGGCGGTGCTGATGCCCAGCACGCTTGCCACCATGGCCTGGCTGATGCCCAGGAAGCCCGCGGCGCGCATGACCGCCTTGGTCAGCGTGGTGCCGGGGTCGGGGCCGCCGGCGGGATCGGTTTCGGGAATCCGCCTCGATTGCATCGCCTATGCTCCTGTTTCTTCAGAAAGATTATAGGCGATGAATTTCAGAAGGGAAGGGGCTGCCCCAAAAGATCCGTGGCGCCGCGCGGGCGGTTGCCCGGGTCGCGGCTAATAGGTTTCGATATGCAGCCGTCCTTCGGCCTTCATGGTGGTTTCCAGCGCCTTCCAGTTAAGACCGGCGCCGGCGCAGACCGTTTCAAATGCCGCCAGCACGCCTTCCTCCATGCCTTTCAGGCCGCAGATATAGACATGGCCGTTGGCGTCGCCAAGCAGCGCGGCAACGCTGTCGGCGGCTTCGCGGATCGCGTCCTGGACATAGCGGCGCGGCGTGGCCGGGTCGCGCGAGAAGGCGAAGTGGATGTCGAGGAAGTCCCTGGGCAGCTTCAGCAGCGGGCCGAAGTAGGGCAGTTCGGCGGCATTGCGCGCGCCGAAGAACAGCAGGCGACGCCCGCTGAATTGCGCCAGGTTGCGGCGCATGCGCTCGGTCATGGCGCGCATCGGTGCCGACCCGGTGCCGGTGCAGATCATCATCACGCTGGCCTCGGCGTGGTTGGGCATCAGGAAGGTCGAGCCGAACGGGCCCACCACCTGCACCGTGTCGCCCTTGGCCAGGTCGCACAGGTAGTTCGACGCCACGCCGCGCACCGCCTTGCCGTCGTGGTCCTGCTCGACCCGCTTCACCGTCAGCGCGAGGTTGTTATAGCCCGGGCGCTCGCCGTCGCGCGGGCTGGCGACCGAATACATGCGGATGTAGTGCGGCTTGCCGGCGGCATCGGTTCCGGGTGGCACGATGCCGATCGACTGGCCCTCCAGGATCGGGAAAAAGTGGGTGCCGAGATCCAGCACGATATGGTGGATGTCGCTCGAGGCATCCGCGGCGGTGAGCCGGTAATTGCCGGCCACGGTGGCGGTCACCGGGACGCGCACGCCGTGCAGGTTCACATAGGGATGGGCGGCCGACCACGGTGCGCGCGGCGAGGTATGGCGGCTGGTCTCGACCGCCTGGATCGCGGCGTCGTCGGCCGTGGTGGTGCCGCTGCCGGCGGTGGCCGGCGCGGTCTGGTCCGCGCTGTCCAGCTCCGGCAACGGCAGCTCGGCCGGCAGTTCGTCCCACAGCAGCTGCGCCTCGATCGGGTAGGCCTGGCCGCGCAGCATGGTGCGCCAGTTGTCGATGGCGCCGGTCGGGCAGGGCGACAGGCAGGCGTTGCAGCCGTTGCAAACGTCGGCCCGGACCACGTAGTTGCGGTCGTCATGGGTGATGGCGTCGATCGGGCAGGTGTCTTCGCAGGTGTTGCAGCGAATGCAGATTTCCGGATCGATCAGATGCTGCTTGATGATGTCGGGGGCGCCCATGGCGTATCTGGTTTCAGTTGAAGCGCACGTATTCGAAATCCATCGGCTGGCGATTGATGCCCACCGCCGGCGGCGCGATCCAGTTGGCGTACTTGCCGGGCTCGGTGACGCGGCCCATCAGCGAGGCGACGAAGGCGCGGTCTTCGTCGGTCGCCAGCCAGTCGCGCTCGCTGGCCTTCCATTCGGCTTCCGATATCAGCCTGCCGTCGGGCGAGACATGGACGTTGGCCAGCGTGCCGATCTTGCGATTGAAGGCCTTGTGCGGCACGCTCAGGCGGAACGGGATGCCGGCCTTTTCGAAGACCTTGTTCCAGCGCGCCACGCCGCCCATGCCGTCCTTGATGTAGTCGTCGCGCAGCACTTCGTTGAGGGCGTTGAGCATCGGCACCTCGCGCTCGCCAAGGCGGCCGTCGCGCACCTCCAGCACGCGGTAGACCTCGCCCTTGAGCACATGGTCGTCGGCGCGCTTGCCCTCCTCGAAGCGTCCCTTCAGCCCCGCGCTGTAGAAGGTGGCGGCGTTCGATGACTGGTCGGCGCCGAACAGGTCGATGGTGACGCTGTAGTGGAAGTTCAGGTAGCGCTGGATGGTCGGCAGGTCGATCACGCCGGCGGCGCGCACCTCGGCCGGATCGTCGATGCCGCGCTCGCGCATGACCTCGCAGGTGCGCTGGATCACGCGCGAAACGCCCGATTCGCCCACGAACATGTGGTGCGCTTCCTCGGTCAGCATGAAGCGCGTGGTGCGCGCCAGCGGATCGAAGCCGGACTCGGCCAGCGCGCACAGCTGGAACTTGCCGTCGCGGTCGGTGAAATAGGTGAACATGAAGAACGACAGCCAGTCCGGCGTGCGTTCGTTGAAGGCGCCGAGGATGCGCGGGTTGTCCTGGTCGCCGGAGCGGCGCGCCAGCAGCGCCTCGGCTTCCTCGCGGCCGTCGCGGCCGAAATAGCGGTGCAGCAGGTACACCATCGCCCACAGGTGGCGGCCTTCTTCGACGTTGACCTGGAACAGGTTGCGCAGATCGTACAGGCTCGGCGCGCTCAGCCCGAGATGGCGCTGCTGCTCGACCGAGGCGGGTTCGGTGTCGCCCTGGGTCACGATGATGCGGCGCAGGTTGGCACGGTGCTCGCCCGGCACCTCCTGCCACGCGGCCTCGCCCTTGTGCTCGCCGAAGTGGATGCGACGCTCGGGATCGGCCGGCTGCAGGAAGATGCCCCAGCGGTAGTCCGGCATCCTGACGTGATCGAAATGCGCCCAGCCCGATGGATCGACCGACACCGCGGTGCGCAGGTACACCTCGAAGTCGTGCGAGCCATCGGGCCCCATGTCGCGCCACCAGTCGAGGAAGGCGGGTTGCCAGTGTTCCAGCGCGCGCTGCAGCGCGCGGTCGTCGGACAGGTTGACGTTGTTGGGGATCTTCTGGCTGTAGTCGATGCTCACGTCCTGGTCTCCTGTGTCTTGCGGGCGCGCTAGACGCGATCCCAGTCGAAGCGGGCCTTGTTGCCGCTGCCGAAGACCTTCAGCGCGCCGTGCTCGCCGACGGCGTTGGGGCGCTGGAAGATCCAGTTCTGCCAGGCGGTGAGCCGGCCGAAGATGCGGGTCTCCATGGTCTCGGCGCCGCCGAAGCGCAGGTTGGCTTCCAGCCCGGTCAGCGCATCCGGCGACAAGCTGGCGCGTTCCTCCAGCGCGATGCGGATCTCGTCTTCCCAGTCGATATCGTCCGGCGCCGCGGTGATCAGGCCGAGCGAATCGGCGCTGAGCGCGTCCAGCGGCGCGCCGATGTGGTCGCGCACCGGGCCCAGCGCGGCCTCGTCGCCGTAGAAGCGCGCGGCCAGCCGGGTGTGGCCGTTGGGCATGGGGTAGTGGCCGAAGTTGAGCGGCGAGACGAACACGCGCGGCGCGTCGTCGGGGGCGTCGGGCAGGTGCAGCATGTAGCTGCGGTCGGCGGCCAGCGCCAGTTCCAGCAGCGTGCCGGCAAAGCAGGAATCGGGTTCGATCAGCGCGATCAGGCTGCGCGACGACACATCCAGCCGCGCCAGCGTGCGGCGCAGCATGCCCAGCGTCTCGCGCACGAACCAGTGGCCGGCGTGCGCCTGCAGCAGGGCATCGGCCGCCATCACCGCGGCGGGGTCGCCATCGGTCTTCAGGACCCAGATGCCGAGGTCGAGATGGTTGGTGCGCAACGTCAGGATGGCGTCGTCGAGTTCGCGCGCCATCTTCAGCGGCCACCATTGCGCGCCCGCCGCGACCACGCCGGCCAGGTCGGCGGGCTGGTGCTTGTCGGGGCCGAACACGGTCAGCGTGGCCTTGCGCGCGGCGGTGTCGACGTGCACGCGCACGGTCTCGTAGCGATAGCCGTCCGGCTCGATGGTGCGCGACAGCGGCGTCAGGGTGATGCCGTGGTGGCCTTGCGGACGGTCGCTGGTCGCTGCCAGCGCCGCGGCGCGCTCGGCCACGTATTCGGCGAAGCGCGCCGGCTTGACCACCTCGTCGACCAGCTTCCAGTCCCTGGCGCGCTGGCCGCGCACGCCTTCGGTGGTGGTGCAGAAGATGTCGGCGTGGTCGCGGCGCACATGGCGCTTGTCGGTTACGCGCGTAAGCCCGCCGGTGCCGGGCAGCACCCCCAGCAGCGGCACCTCGGGCAGGCTTACCGCGGACGAACGGTCGTCGACCAGCACGATCTCGTCGCATGCCAGCGCCAGTTCATAGCCGCCGCCGGCGGTAGTGCCGTTGCAGGCGGCGATGAACTTCAATCCCGAGTGCCGGCTGGCGTCCTCGATGGCATTGCGGGTCTCGTTGGTGAACTTGCAGAAGTTGACCTTCCACGCGTGCGACGACTGCCCCAGCATGAAGATATTGGCGCCCGAGCAGAAGATGCGCTCGCGTGCGCTGGTGAGCACCACGGTGCGCACCTCGGGGTGCTCGAAGCGGATGCGCTGCAGCGCGTCGTGCAGTTCGATGTCGACGCCGAGGTCGTATGAATTGAGCTTGAGCGCATAGCCCGGACGCAGGCCGCCTTCCTCGTCGACGTCCATCGCCAGCGTGGCGATGGGGCCGTTGAAGTTCAGCTTCCAGTGGCGGTACTGGTCGGGGTGGCGCTCGAACGTGACCGGCGCGGGCGCGTCGGCCGAGCCGGGGTGCTGCGGGGCGATTGCCGGCGTGGACATGGCTGTCTCCAGAGTGCACTATCGTGCCTTGCGGCTTTTGATGAAATATAGTGCATGGAGACGGGTGGTGCAACGTCTTTGTCGGCCTGCGCCGGGGCAGCTCAGGCGCCCGCGGCCTCCAGCCGGGCGCGCAGTTGCTGCAGCGAGGCGGCGGCGTCCTGGCCGCTGGTGTCGATCGACAGGTCGGCCCGGTCATACAGCGGCGCGCGCGCTTCGAGGATACGGCGCAGGTCGGCCATGGCCTCGCGGTTGCCTTCCATCGGCCGCATGTCGCCCTGGGCCACCACGCGCGCCATGTGCTCTTCGGGCGAGGTGCGCACCCAGATGGTGTAGCACTGCGCCAGCAGCAGGTTGAAGGTGGCCGGCTCCGACACCAGGCTGCCGGGGGTGGCCAGCACCATGCGGTCGTGTTCGCGCAGGGTCCGCTCCAGCGCGCGCATTTCGTAGCGGCGATAGGCGGCCTGCCCGTACAGCGAGTGGATCTCGGACAGGCTGGCGCCTGCTTCCTGCTCGATCACGGTATTCAGTTCGACGAAGGGCACGTCGCGCACCGCGGCGAGCGCGCGCCCGAGCGTCGACTTGCCGGCGCCGCGCAGGCCGATCAGCGCGATGCGGCGGTGGCGCGCATCGCCGGACTGTTCCGGCGCCAGCGCATGGCGGCAGGCTTCGCGTACCCGCGCAAGGTCGCTGGCTGGCAATTGCGCCAGCCACTGGACCATCTGCGCGAATTCGGACGCCTGCTGGCCGTTGAGGGTGTCCACCTCGGCCAGCACCACCGGCAACGGCACATCGAGCGCGCGCGCCACCTGCCGCAGCAGCAGCACCGAGGCATTGCCGGTGCCGGTTTCCAGATTGGCCAGATAGCGTTCGGACACGGCCGCGCCGCGCGCAAGGTCCTTGCGCGACATGCCGCGCGAGGCGCGCAGCGAGCGGATGCGTTCGCCCAGCCGGGTCAGGTAGGGGTCGCGTTCGGCGTTGGCAGCGGGCGCGGCAGGGGTGTCGGCCTCGGCGGCGCTGGCGGCGGGCAGCGGTGCGGAATCGCGGCGCATGGTGTCGGTCGGGGTTGGAGGCGGCCAATGAAGGCTCGGGCAAAAGCAGGGGCGCATTATACGTTCAGCGGGGCCGCACCAAGTGGTGCCGGAGGCGGCTGCGACCGCGAACCCTGTCCTATAGTGCATTCCCTTGGTTGCATAATAGTTGATGTGAAATAAAATGCATCAACAAGCGGATTCCGGCTCCATTCCGGCCGGTCCCCATAACAGCGACTGGCCTGGTGCCGGCGCGCGCCCGCGGGGCAGTAGCGGGCCGCGGCGCGCGACCCCGAGGAGTGCAGACATGACGCCCCCCACCCTTGCCGCGGCCGCGGCCGGCACCGCTGGTGCCATTGCGGCGCCGCCGTCACGCTATAACGCCGCCGACGATCTGCTGTCGCGCAACCTCGCGGCCGGCCGCGGGGCCAAGACCGCTTATCGCGACGACACCACCGCGCTGACCTACGCCGAGCTCGACGAGCGGGCCCGCCGCTTCGCCGGCGCGCTGCGCGCGGCCGGCTTGCGCCAGGAAGAGCGCCTGTTGCTGTGCGCGCTGGATACGGTCGATTTTCCGGTGGTGTTCCTCGGCTGCCTGCTGGCCGGCGTGGTGCCGGTGGCGGTCAATACCCTGCTGACGGCCGACGACTACGCCTACATGCTCGAACACTGCGGCGCACGCGCGGTGGTGGTGTCCGAGCCGCTGCTGCAGGTGATGCAGGCCGCGATCGACAAGAGCGGGCTGTCGCCGACCGTGATCCAGGCCGCACCGCACGCCGGCGCCGCACCGTCGTGCAGCGTCGGCGCGATGCTGGCGCGCACGCGCACACCGGCAACGACTGCGAGCACCGGGCCCGACGACATGGCGTTCTGGCTCTACTCGTCCGGCTCGACCGGCCGGCCCAAGGGCACCGTGCATACCCACGCCAACCTGTTCCATACCGCCGACCTCTATGCACGGCAGGTGCTGGGCATTCGCGAGGCCGACGTGGTGTTCTCCGCGGCCAAGCTGTTCTTTGCCTACGGGCTGGGCAACGCGCTGACCTTCCCGCTGTCGGTCGGCGCCACCACCGTGCTGATGGCCGAGCGGCCCACGCCCGCGGCCGTGTTCAAACGGCTGTGCGAGCACAAGCCGACGCTGTTCTGCGGCGTGCCGACACTGTTCGCCGGCATGCTGGCCGCGCCCGAGCTGCCGGCGCGAGCGCAGGTGGCCTTGCGCGTATGCACCTCGGCCGGCGAGGCGCTGCCGCGCGATATCGGCGAACGCTTCCTGGCGCATTTCGGCTGCGACATCCTCGACGGCATCGGCTCCACCGAGATGCTGCATATCTTCCTGTCGAACCGGCCGGGCGCGGTGCGCTACGGCACCACCGGCGTGCCGGTCCCCGGCTACGAAATCAGGCTGCTCGACGAGCAGTGCCAGCCGTGCGCCGCCGGCGAGATCGGCGAGCTCTACATCAAGGGCCCGAGCGCCGCGCTGATGTACTGGTGCAACCGCGACAAGAGCCGCGAGACCTTTGTCGGCGCCTGGACCCGCAGCGGCGACAAGTATCTGCGCGATGCGGACGGCTACTACACCTACGCCGGCCGCAGCGACGACATGCTCAAGGTCGGCGGCATCTACGTCTCGCCGTTCGAGGTCGAGGCAGCGCTGGCACAGCATCCGGCCGTGCTGGAAGCAGCGGTGATCGGCGTGACGGACGCCGACGAACTGGTCAAGCCCAAGGCGTTCGTGGTACTGCGGCCCGGCCAGCAGTGGCACGACGGCATGGCGGCGGAACTGCAGGCCTTCATCAAGTCGCGCCTGGCGCCGTACAAGTACCCGCGCCAGATCGAATGCGTGCCGGAACTGCCCAAGACCGCGACCGGCAAGATCCAGCGCTTCCGCCTGCGCCAGCGCGAGCAGGCCGCGCGCGGCTGAACTTCCTTAACCGATGCAACCAGACAAGATGTCCATGCCCAGCAGCCTGGTCGAGATTCCGTTCGACAACCGCCGCATCCAGATCGAATACCAGTGGCTGCGCCCGCAGCGCGCGCAGCGCCCGCTGGTGGTGTTCCTGCACGAGGGCCTGGGCTCGGTCAGCATGTGGCGCGACTTTCCGCTGGACTTCTGCGAGGCCGGCGATTACCGCGGGCTGGTGTTTTCCCGCTACGGCTACGGTCGCTCCACGCCGCGGCCGCACGACCAGAAGTGGCGCCCCGATTTCATGCACCGGCAGGCGCGCGAGGCGTTGCCCGCGTTGTTCGATGCGCTCGAAATCGGACCCGGACGCGCGCACGGCACGCCCTGGCTGCTCGGCCACAGCGACGGCGGCTCGATCGCGCTGATCCACGCTGCCAGCTTTGCGCGTGCGGTGGCGGGCATCACCGTGCTGGCGCCCCATATCGTGGTCGAAGACCTGTCGGTGCAAAGCATCGCGGCGACGCGCCAGGCCTATCTCGAAACCGACCTGCGCGAGCGGCTGGCGCGCCACCACGCGGATGTCGATTCGGCGTTCTGGGGCTGGAACGATATCTGGCTCGACCCTGAATTCCGCGCCTGGGACCTGCGGCCGCTGCTGTCCGGCATCCGATGCCCGGTGCTGGCGGTGCAGGGCGAGGACGACGAGTACGGCACCATGGCGCAGATCGAGGGTATCCATCGATATGCCCCCCAGACCACCTTGCTTAAACTCGCGCGATGCGGACATTCGCCCCATCGCGACCAAAAAGATCCGTTGACGCTGGCCGCGGTTCGGCATATAAACGCATATACTTCAAACCTAAAATAATTCGGCTTCCCGCCGATTGCGCAGGGGTTCCCGGTGCCAGATGCGCCGGCGGCCCGTGGCAAGGGCAGGGGTGACCGGCAACGGTCCAGCGAGCCAACCGGCTTGACCACCAGGAGACACCATGCGTCGCTTCCCATCGCGCAGGCTTGCGCCTGCCTGCCTTGCCGTCGCCACCGTCTTTGCCATGGCCGGCGCGTCCGCGCAGACCGCGGCCCCCGCGACCGGCGCCCCCGCCGGCGGCAAGATCAAGGTCGGCTTCATGCTGCCGTACACCGGCACCTACGCCGCGCTGGGCAACGCCATCGAAAACGGCTTCCGCATGTACGTGCAGCAGCAGGGCGGCAAGCTGGGCGGGCGCGAGATCGAGTACTTCAAGGTCGACGACGAGTCCGATCCGGCCAAGGCGCCTGAGAATGCCACCAAGCTGGTCAAGCGCGACCAGGTCGACGTGGTGGTCGGCACGGTGCATTCCGGCGTGCAGATGGGCATCGTCAAGGTGGCCAAGGAAAACAACACGCTGCTGATCATTCCCAACGCCGGCGTCGACGAGGCCACCGGACCGCTGTGCGGGCCCAACATCTTCCGCACCTCGTTCTCGAACTGGCAGCCGGGCTATGCCATGGGCCAGGTGCTGGGCGAACGCGGCCTGAAGAAGGTGGTGACGCTGACCTGGAAATACGCTGCCGGCGAGCAGTCGGTCAAGGGCTTCAAGGAAGCGTTCGAGGCCAAGGGCGGCAAGGTGGTGAAGGAGCTGAGCCTGCCGTTCCCCAATGTCGAGTTCCAGGCGCTGATCACCGAAGTGGCATCGCTCAAGCCCGATGCCGTGTTCGTGTTCTTTGCCGGCGGGGGCGCGGTCAAGTTCGTCAAGGACTGGGCCGCGGCCGGGCTGAAGGACAAGATTCCGCTGTATGGCTCGGGCTTCCTGACCGACGGCACGCTCGAGGCGCAGGGCAACGCCGCGCAGGGCCTGGAGACCACGCTGCATTACGCCGACGGCCTGAGCAACGCGCGCGACAAGAATTTCCGCCTGGACTACGCCAAGACCTACAAGCTGCAGCCCGACGTGTACGCGGTGCAGGGCTACGATGCCGCGCAGCTGCTGGCGGCCGGCGCGACCGCGGTGAAGGGCGACATGACGCGCAAGGCCGACCTGTACAAGGCCATGGGCGGCGCCAGGATCGACAGCCCGCGCGGCACCTTCACGCTGTCCAAGGCGCACAACCCGGTTCAGGACTTCTACCTGCGCAAGGTTGACGGGCGCGAGAACAAGGTCAGTGCGGTGGCGGTGAAGGCGCTGGCCGATCCGGCGCGCGGCTGCCGGCTGTAAGCGCTTCAACACCCGCGTGTTTGCGCCCCTCTCCCAGGCGCGGGAGAGGGAGCTTGCCACCAGCATGCGTGGCGCTATCGGTTCCTTGATGTATTGCCCGCATGGACATCGTCTCCTTCCTCATCCAGTGCCTGAACAGCGTCCAGTACGGCCTGCTGCTGTTCCTGGTCGCCAGCGGCCTGACGCTGATCTTCGGCATCATGGGCGTGATCAACCTGGCCCACGGCAGCTTCTACATGCTGGGCGCCTACCTGGCCTTCACGCTGGCCGGACTGACCGGCAACCTGTTCATCGCCATCCCGCTGGGCATCGTGCTGGCGGTGGCGTTCGGCTACGTGCTGGAATGGGCCTTCTTCAGCTACCTGTACGAGCGCGACCACCTGCAGCAGGTGCTGATGACCTATGGCCTGATCCTGGTGTTCGAGGAGCTGCGCAGCATCCTGGTCGGCGATGACGTGCACGGCGTGCAGGTGCCGGCGCTGCTCGACGGCGCGCTGCCGATCGGCAATGACATGACGTATCCCGTGTACCGCCTGTTCATCTCCGCCATCTGCCTGGTGGTGGCGCTGGCGATGTACTACGTGATCCGCCGCACGCGCCTGGGCATGATGATCCGCGCCGGCGCCACCAACCGCGAGATGGTGCAGTCGCTTGGCATCAATATCACCGTGCTGTACCGCTTTGTGTTCGCGCTCGGCGTGGCGCTGGCGGTGCTGGCCGGCATGATCGCGGCGCCGGTGTCGTCGGTCTATCCCGGCATGGGCGCGCAGGTGCTGATCGTCTGCTTCGTGGTGGTGGTGATCGGCGGCATCGGCTCGGTCAAGGGCGCGCTGGTGGCGTCGCTGTTGCTGGGCTTTGTCGATACCTTCGGCAAGGTGTTCTGGCAGGAGGCAGCCGGCGTGCTGATCTACCTGCTGATGGCGGTGATCCTGCTGTGGAAGCCGCAGGGGCTGTTCAAGGCGGGGTGACATGAATCCGACGACATTGCCGGCGCGCCGGCACGCTGCGCGCAACGCCACGCTGGCCACCGCGCTGGGCTGGGTGGTGGCTTTCGCGGTGCTGGCCGGGCTGCCGCTGCTGCTGACCGCGGACAGCCACAAGTTCTATATCGAGCTGCTCAGCAAGGTGATGATCATGGCGATCTTCGCGCTCTCGCTGCAGCTGCTGATCGGCTACACCGGGCTGGTCAGCCTGGGCCATGCCGCCTATTTCGCCATGGCCGCCTACGCCACCGCCATGCTGGCGCCGCAGAGCGGCCCTGGCAACGGCTGGGTGCTGCTGGCCGGCGCGCTGGCGGCATCGGCCGCGCTGGCGCTGGTGGTGGGCGCGCTGGTGCTGCGCACGCGCGGCGTGTATTTCATCATGGTGACGCTGGCGTTCGCGCAGATGGTGTACTTCGTGTTCCACGACACCAAGGTCGCGGGCGGCAGCGACGGCACCTATATCTACTTCCGTCCGGAATTCCCCGTGCCCGGCGAGCACCTGCTGACGGTGAACGACCCGATGCACTTCTACTGGCTGGTGTGGCTGGGCCTGCTGGCGACCGTGGCGGTGCTGATGCTGGTGCTGCGCTCGCGCTTCGGCCACGCGCTGGTCGGCATCCGCCACAACGAGCAGCGCATGCGCGCGGCCGGCTATGCCACCTATCGCTACCAGCTTGGTGCCTTTGTCGCGGGCGGGCTGCTGGCGGGCCTGGCCGGGTTTCTCTATGCGATCCAGTTCGGCTTCGTCAATCCGGAAATCGCGTCGTGGCACCAGTCCGGCAACGCCATGCTGATGGTGATCCTGGGCGGCGTCGGCAGCCTCGCCGGCGCGGTGCTGGGCGCGTTCTCGTTCGTGCTGCTGGCCGAGTGGTTCAGTACCCTGACCAAGCACTGGCAGCTGCTGATGGGCGGCTTCATCATTGTCGCGGTGGCGCTGCTGCCGCGCGGGCTGGTGAGCCTGCCGTCGGTGCTGCGGCACGGACGCCGGCGCCGCCGCAATGGCGATGCCGGCTCTGGCACCGACGAAGCCGCCGCCGAGCCGCGCAGCCATACGGAGGCCGCATGAACGCGCCCGCCACCCCTATCCTGGAGGCGCAGCAGCTGACGCGCCGCTTCGGCGGCCTGACCGCCGTCGCGGGGGTCGACCTGACGCTGGCGCTGCATGAGATCCACGCCGTGATCGGTACCAACGGCGCGGGCAAGTCGACCCTGATCAATATGCTGTCCGGCGA
Organism: Cupriavidus sp. 207A1; assembly: GCF_057798955.1. NCBI lineage: Bacteria > Pseudomonadati > Pseudomonadota > Betaproteobacteria > Burkholderiales > Burkholderiaceae > Cupriavidus > Cupriavidus sp. 207A1. The sequence continues at coordinate 364,691 of NZ_JBYOJO010000007.1, forward strand.
ACTGCCGCCTTCCTCGGGCCGGCTGCGCCTGAAGGGCGAGGACGTGACCGGCTGGTCGCAGCCGCGGCTGGCGCGCCATGGCGTGGGGCGCAGCTACCAGCGCAATAACATTTTCCTGCCGCTGACGGTGCGCGAGAACTGCCGGCTGGCGGCGCAGTCGCGCGCGCAGCGCGCGTGGCGGGTGTGGGAAAGCGCCCAGGGCTGCCGCACCGCCGCGACGCTGGCCGACGAGGCCATGGAGCGCGCCGGGCTGGAGCACCTGGCGGACCGGCGCGCCAGCGACCTCGCGCACGGGCAGAAGCGCCAGCTGGAAGTGGCGATGTGCCTGGCCACGCAGCCGGTCGCGCTGTTGCTGGACGAGCCGCTGGCCGGCATGGGCGCGGAAGAGTCGGCGCGGATGCTGGCGCTGCTGCGCGGCCTGCGCGAAGGCCACGCCATCCTGCTGGTGGAGCATGACATGGACGCGGTGTTCTCGGTCGCGGACCGCATCACCGTGATGGTCAACGGCGCCGTGATCGCCACCGGCAGCCCGCAGGCGATCCGCACCAACCACGAAGTCCAGGTGGCCTACCTGGGCGAGGAAGAGGACGAGGCCGCATGAACCTGCAGAACTCCGCGGCGGCTGCGGCCACGCCGATGATCGAGGCCACCGGCATCAACGCCTGGTATGGCTCCAGCCACGTGCTGCGCGACATCGACTTCACCGTCGGCGCGGGCGAGACGGTCGGGCTGCTGGGGCGCAACGGCATGGGCAAGAGCACGCTGTTGCGCACGCTGCTCGGCCACGTGCGCCAGCGCCAGGGCCGGATCCTGGTGGCCGGCCGCGATCTCTCGCGCGCGCAGCCGTTCGAGGTCGCGCGGCTGGGGGTGGCCTACGTGCCGGAGGGGCGCGGCATCTTCCCGAGCCTGTCGGTGCGCGAGAATCTGCTGATGGCGGCGCGCCAGGGCTGCAATGGCCGCAACGACTGGGACGAGGCGCGCGTGCTCGACCTGTTCCCGCGCCTGAAGGAGCGCCTGTCTCATGGCGGCCAGCAACTGTCCGGCGGCGAGCAGCAGATGCTCTCGATCGGCCGCGCGCTGATGACCAATCCTGACTGCCTGGTGCTGGACGAGGCCACCGAAGGACTGGCGCCGCGCATCGTCCGCGAGATCTGGGCCGTCATCGCCACGGTGCGGGCCACCGGTATCGCCTCGGTGGTGGTCGACCGCAATTTCCGCTCGGTGCTGGCCCACGCCGACCGTGCCGTGGTGCTGGAAAAGGGCCGGGTCGTGCTGTCCGGCCCCGCCTCTGACCTGGCCGGCAAGCCCGAAGCGCTGGACCGCTACCTCGGCGTCTGAATCGAGAGAGAAAGAGAGAGCGGCGTATAAGGCACTATTGTTGCCCTGCCGCAACGGCACTTGCGGGCGCAAGGTATCGCTGTTTTGCTCTCGCGGGGCTTGACCATCCGCCACTTCCCTCCCATCCTTCCGAAGTCACGAAAGCGGCATCCCGGTTTGCCGCAGTGGTCGATAGTCGACAGTTCCACTAGAATTGCGCGCGTTTGTGCAATGCAATAAGAACCGCACCCAGCACCGGCACCGGGCGCAGCAAGCTGTTGCGCCGGATCTGACCGGCCCGCTGCAGAGCCAACAAACCTGCCGGCGCTCCGGTCGGGCAGACCCAACTTCATGACCCAATCCACAACCAGCCACTATTTTGTCGAGAGCCCCAGCACGCGCGCGCTGGTGCTCGGCGCGGTAGGCGTCGTCTTCGGCGACATCGGCACCAGCCCGCTTTACGCCCTCAAGGAATGCTTCAGCAAGGAGCACGGCATCGCCTTCAGCACGGACGCCGTGCTGGGCGTGATCTCCATGCTGTTCTGGGCCATGATCATCGTGGTCTCGATCAAGTACGTGGTGTTCGTGATGCGGGCCGACAACGACGGCGAGGGTGGCGTGCTGGCGCTGATGGCGCTGGTGCTGCGCACCGTGGCGCCGCGCTCCGGCAAGGCCAGGGTGCTGATGATGCTGGGCATCTTCGGCGCCTGCATGTTCTACGGCGACGCGGTGATCACGCCGGCGATCTCGGTGCTGTCGGCGGTGGAGGGGCTGGAGATCGCCGCGCCGCAGCTGTCGCAATTCGTGATACCGATCACGCTGGTGATTCTGGCGGCGCTGTTTCTGATCCAGCGTCATGGCACCGCCGCGGTGGGCAAGCTGTTCGGGCCGGTGATGTTGGCGTGGTTCCTCGCGCTGGGCGCATTGGGCGTCTACAACCTGGTGCAGGCGCCGGAAATCCTGAAGGCGGTGAATCCCTACTACGGCATCACCTTCCTGGTGGAGCACTCGCTGCAGGCGTTCATCGTGCTCGGCTCGGTGTTCCTGGTGCTGACCGGGGCCGAGGCCTTGTATGTCGACATGGGCCACTTCGGCGCGCGCCCGATCCGCATCGGCTGGTTCATCCTGGTGATGCCGTGCCTGATGCTGAACTACTTCGGCCAGGGCGCGATGCTGCTGAACAATCCGGCCGGGGCCGAGAACCCGTTCTACCTGATGGTGCCGGAGCTGTTGCTGATCCCGATGGTGCTGCTGGCCACCTGCGCCACCGTGATCGCCTCGCAGGCGGTGATCTCGGGCGCGTACTCGCTGACCAGCCAGGCGATCCAGCTGGGCTTCCTGCCGCGCATGCGGGTGCGCTATACCTCGGCGGCGGAGATTGGCCAGATCTACCTGCCGGTGGTCAACTGGCTGCTGCTGGTGCTGGTGTTCGCGGTCGTGATCTCGTTCAAGAAGTCCGAGAACCTGGCGGCGGCCTATGGCATCGCGGTGACCACCACCATGGTCATCACCACCATCCTGGCGACGGTGTGCATGCGCAACGTCTGGAAATGGAACCCGGCGCTGGTCGCGGTGCTGGGCGCGGCCTTCCTGGTGGTCGACCTGTCGTTCTTCGCGGCCAACCTGCTCAAGGTCGCCGAAGGCGGCTGGTTCCCGCTGCTGCTGGGCAGCAGTGCGTTCTTCCTGCTGATGACCTGGTACAGCGGCCGCAAGCTGCTGCGCGCGCGCAGCCTGGAAGACGGCATCCCGCTCGAGCCGTTCATCGCCGGCCTGCTGGCGCACCCGCCGCACCGGGTCGAGGGCACCGCGGTGTTCCTGACCGGCAACACCGACTCGGTGCCGGTCTCGCTGCTGCACAACCTGAAGCACAACCGCGTGCTGCATGAGCGCGTGGTGTTCCTGAACTTCATCACGCGCGACGTGCCGTACGTCGACGACGACCAGCGCCTGAGCTGCAAGGACCTGGGCGGCGGCGTGTTTATCCTCAAGTCCGAATACGGCTTCAAGGAAACGCCGGACGTGCAGAAGGTGCTGGACCTGGCCGATCGCAAGCTGGACATGCATTTCGAGCTGATGGAGACCTCGTTCTTCATCGCCCGCGAATCGGTGATCCCGTCCAAGCTGCCGGGCATGCCGATGTGGCGCGAAAGCCTGTTCGCGTGGATGCACCAGAACGGCGCCAAGCCGTCGGACTTCTTCCAGATCCCGGCCAACCGGGTCGTCGAACTGGGCACCAAGGTCGAGATCTGAGCGCGCGCGGGCCGCGCCCGCCGCCCGCTCCCCCAGCCCCCGGGTCTGCGCCGCCAGGCGCCCCGGGGGCTTTTCATTTTGGGGCAATGCCCGCTGCGGGGCACAGGTCCCGGAAAACGGCCATGCGGCAGCCCGAACCGGGACCGTAGCCTCATGCGGCCAACCGACCCGCGTCCGACAATGCGTCCCTCAGCTTGTCTCAGCCCCGCGCCTTGCGGCAGTTCCCTCATCGGCGCGGCGGCCTTCCAGACTGCCCCAGCACCCCCCGGAAATCCGGAGTCCGGCGCCATGCCGCTGCCCTGATGGATCGCAGCCGGCCGGCGCCAGGCCATGGCTTGCACGGCACGGGCGATCCCGTGCAGCCGCGCCGTTTCGCCGCCGATCGCCTGAATGACGGAGCTGCCGCGGCTGACCCTGCCGCCGGCTACCGCAGTTGGAGATTGCAATGCACAGGAATCTTGCCCACACCCTCGTTGCCGCTGCCGCACTCGCCGCCGGCCTGAGCCAGCCGGCCCGCGCCGGTGCCTATGGCGAAGCGCTGGCCGCTGCCATGCCGCGCCACGCCGCCGCCCAGCGCGATGCATTTACCGAGGGCGCGCGCAGTCCGGACGCAGGGACCGCGCTGCTGCCCGTGGTGGCGCGCGGCAACCTTTCCGTGTGCCGGGTGCGCGGCTTCGACGCGAGCCAGGACGGACTGCGCAAGGCGGATCCCTATACCGACGGCGCGCGCATGGGGCGTTTCGACGTCTTCACCGAGGGCGCGCGCGCCGCCTCTCGTGACCCCTCTCGTGACCCCTCTCGTGACCCGTATACCGACGGCGCGCGCAGCGATGCGCGCGGCAGCGGGGAATGCCTGTCCTGAACCCGCGGCGGCGCTTTTGCGCCGCCCGTCCTTTGCCTAAGCTAGGGAAGTCACGCGGCGCGCCCGCATGGCGGCCGCGGCCCGCGGCCTCCGGCAGGCAGCTCCTGCCCGCGCGGCCCCGACATGCCGATGTTCAAGCAGCAGATCCGCCTGTGCACCAGCCGCGATGGCGTGCGGCTGGCCTATGCCATCACCGGCAGCGGCGCGCCGCTGGTCAAGGCGGCCAACTGGATGAGCCACCTGGAGTTCGACGTCGGCAGCCCGGTGTGGAGCCACATGATCACGGCGCTGTCCGATACGCATACGCTGATCCGCTATGACGAGCGCGGCTGCGGGCTGTCCGACCGCGACATCGAGGACCTGTCCTTCGATGCCTGGCTGCGCGATCTCGAAACCATCGTCGACGCCACCGGCGTGGACCATTTCCCGCTGCTGGGTATCTCGCAGGGCGCATCGATCGCCGTGGCCTACGCGGTGGCGCATCCGCAGCGCGTCAGCCACCTGGTGCTGCACGGCGGCTACGCGCGCGGGCGCCTCAAGCGCGACCACCTGAGCCAGCGCCTGCTGGAAGAAGCGGAGCTGATGAACAAGCTGGCCGAACTCGGCTGGGGCCAGGAGAACCCCGCCTTCCGCCAGTTCTTCACCACCCAGTTCATTCCCGGCGGCACCGCCGAGCAGCATGCCTGGTTCAATGAACTGGAGCGGGTGTCGACCTCGCCGCTGAATGCGGCGCGCTTCATGCGCGTGTTCAACGAGATTGATGTGGTGGCGCTGCTGCCGCGCGTATCGTGCCCGACGCTGGTGCTGCACGCGGTGCGCGACGCGCGCGTGCCGTTCGATGAAGGCCGCCTGATGGCCAGCGAGATTCCCGGGGCGCGCTTCGTGCCGCTGGAAAGCGGCAACCACCTGCTGCTGGAGGACGAGCCGGCGTGGCGCCGCTGGCTCGACGAGGTGCGCGGGTTCCTGCCCTTGGCGCAGCCGGCGCGCTCTCCCGCCTTCGCCGCGTTCACCGCGCTCACGCGCCGCGAGCGCGATATCGTCGAACTGATCGCGCAGGGGCGCGACAACGCGCAGATCGCTGCCCACCTCGACCTGTGCGAAAAGACCGTGCGCAACCATATCACCAGCATCTTCGCCAAGCTGGAAGTGGAAAACCGCGGCCAGGCCATCGTGCTGGCGCGCAAGGCCGGCTTCGATCGTGCCGGTGCCTGAGGCGCCGGCCAGCCTGCACCAACCCCTCTTGAAATCCTCCGGCCCGGACACTAATTAAGGATTGCCCAGCCGCTGCAGCAACGCGCTGTGGCTTCCCCGCCAGCCGGCGCGCCGGCGGCCGGGAAACAAGGCGTCCGTGCGCCTCCCCGCTGCACAGAAGGAGGATCCAACCATGAGTGACTTCATTTTCGGGACTGATCTGTTCAGTGAATTCGACCGGATGCAACGGCAAATGGCCGGCCTGTTCGGCGGCTTTCCGTCGAGCCTGCGCTCCGGGCGTTTCGGTGCGTTTCCGCCGCTCAATATCGGCACCACCGACGACTCCATCGAGATCGTGGTGTTTGCCCCGGGCCTGAAGGCGGAGCAGTTCGAGGTGTCGGTGGACAAGGGCCTGCTGACCATCAGCGGCGAGCGCGCCGCGACGCAGCCCGAGGGCGACGCCGAGGCGCGGCCCTACGCGCAGGAGCGCTTTGCGGGCAGCTTCCGCCGTGTGATCGAGCTGCCGCAGGCGGCCGACCCCGACAAGGTGCAGGCACGCTACGCCAACGGCTGCCTGTCGATCAGCGTCGGCAAGCGCGAGGCCTCGCGCCCGCGTGCCATCACCGTCAGCTAATGTGAGGAGGTAGCCATGACCGATTTGAATCAAGTCGTCCAGCGCGACCAGGCCAATGCGGCCGGGCAGGGCGGTGCCGTGGCGCAGCGCCGCGACGAGGCCCCGGCCATGACGCTGATCCCCGCCGTCGACATCTTCGAAACCGCCGCGGGCGTTACGCTGTGGGCGGACCTGCCGGGGGTGCCGCGCGAGAAGCTGGAGGTCAACGTGCACGACAGCAGCCTGCGCATCGAGGGCGAGGCGGTGCTGCCAATGCCGGCGGGCCTGCGCGTGCAGCATGCCGAGGTACGGCAGCCGCGCTATGCGCGCACGTTCACGCTCAGCCCGGACCTTGACGCGTCCGGAATCGAGGCCAACCTGCAGGATGGCGTGCTGAAGCTGACCATCCCGCGCCGCGATGAAGCGCGGCCGCGCCGGATCGAGGTCTCGGTGGGCTAAGCATGCCCGGATGCAGAACGGCGGTGCCTGGGCACCGCCGTTCTGCTTTGCATGGGCCGCGAGCGCTCAGCCGTGGTTGACCAGCACGCGGGCATCGCTGACGGGGCTGCGGTACGCCTCGAAGATGCACCGCAGCGCCGCTTCCATGCCGATCTCGGGGCGCCAGCCCAGCTCCTCGATGGTGTTGTCGATCTTCGGCACGCGGTGCTGCACGTCCTGGTAGCCCTTGCCGTAGAAGTCGCCCGACGAGGTCTCGACGATTTGGCGGTCAGCGTGGCCTTGCGCGCGGCGGTGTCGACGTGCACGCGCACGGTCTCGTAGCGATAGCCGTCCGGCTCGATGGTGCGCGACAGCGGCGTCAGGGTGATGCCGTGGTGGCCTTGCGGACGGTCGCTGGTCGCTGCCAGCGCCGCGGCGCGCTCGGCCACGTATTCGGCGAAGCGCGCCGGCTTGACCACCTCGTCGACCAGCTTCCAGTCCCTGGCGCGCTGGCCGCGCACGCCTTCGGTGGTGGTGCAGAAGATGTCGGCGTGGTCGCGGCGCACATGGCGCTTGTCGGTTACGCGCGTAAGCCCGCCGGTGCCGGGCAGCACCCCCAGCAGCGGCACCTCGGGCAGGCTTACCGCGGACGAACGGTCGTCGACCAGCACGATCTCGTCGCATGCCAGCGCCAGTTCATAGCCGCCGCCGGCGGTAGTGCCGTTGCAGGCGGCGATGAACTTCAATCCCGAGTGCCGGCTGGCGTCCTCGATGGCATTGCGGGTCTCGTTGGTGAACTTGCAGAAGTTGACCTTCCACGCGTGCGACGACTGCCCCAGCATGAAGATATTGGCGCCCGAGCAGAAGATGCGCTCGCGTGCGCTGGTGAGCACCACGGTGCGCACCTCGGGGTGCTCGAAGCGGATGCGCTGCAGCGCGTCGTGCAGTTCGATGTCGACGCCGAGGTCGTATGAATTGAGCTTGAGCGCATAGCCCGGACGCAGGCCGCCTTCCTCGTCGACGTCCATCGCCAGCGTGGCGATGGGGCCGTTGAAGTTCAGCTTCCAGTGGCGGTACTGGTCGGGGTGGCGCTCGAACGTGACCGGCGCGGGCGCGTCGGCCGAGCCGGGGTGCTGCGGGGCGATTGCCGGCGTGGACATGGCTGTCTCCAGAGTGCACTATCGTGCCTTGCGGCTTTTGATGAAATATAGTGCATGGAGACGGGTGGTGCAACGTCTTTGTCGGCCTGCGCCGGGGCAGCTCAGGCGCCCGCGGCCTCCAGCCGGGCGCGCAGTTGCTGCAGCGAGGCGGCGGCGTCCTGGCCGCTGGTGTCGATCGACAGGTCGGCCCGGTCATACAGCGGCGCGCGCGCTTCGAGGATACGGCGCAGGTCGGCCATGGCCTCGCGGTTGCCTTCCATCGGCCGCATGTCGCCCTGGGCCACCACGCGCGCCATGTGCTCTTCGGGCGAGGTGCGCACCCAGATGGTGTAGCACTGCGCCAGCAGCAGGTTGAAGGTGGCCGGCTCCGACACCAGGCTGCCGGGGGTGGCCAGCACCATGCGGTCGTGTTCGCGCAGGGTCCGCTCCAGCGCGCGCATTTCGTAGCGGCGATAGGCGGCCTGCCCGTACAGCGAGTGGATCTCGGACAGGCTGGCGCCTGCTTCCTGCTCGATCACGGTATTCAGTTCGACGAAGGGCACGTCGCGCACCGCGGCGAGCGCGCGCCCGAGCGTCGACTTGCCGGCGCCGCGCAGGCCGATCAGCGCGATGCGGCGGTGGCGCGCATCGCCGGACTGTTCCGGCGCCAGCGCATGGCGGCAGGCTTCGCGTACCCGCGCAAGGTCGCTGGCTGGCAATTGCGCCAGCCACTGGACCATCTGCGCGAATTCGGACGCCTGCTGGCCGTTGAGGGTGTCCACCTCGGCCAGCACCACCGGCAACGGCACATCGAGCGCGCGCGCCACCTGCCGCAGCAGCAGCACCGAGGCATTGCCGGTGCCGGTTTCCAGATTGGCCAGATAGCGTTCGGACACGGCCGCGCCGCGCGCAAGGTCCTTGCGCGACATGCCGCGCGAGGCGCGCAGCGAGCGGATGCGTTCGCCCAGCCGGGTCAGGTAGGGGTCGCGTTCGGCGTTGGCAGCGGGCGCGGCAGGGGTGTCGGCCTCGGCGGCGCTGGCGGCGGGCAGCGGTGCGGAATCGCGGCGCATGGTGTCGGTCGGGGTTGGAGGCGGCCAATGAAGGCTCGGGCAAAAGCAGGGGCGCATTATACGTTCAGCGGGGCCGCACCAAGTGGTGCCGGAGGCGGCTGCGACCGCGAACCCTGTCCTATAGTGCATTCCCTTGGTTGCATAATAGTTGATGTGAAATAAAATGCATCAACAAGCGGATTCCGGCTCCATTCCGGCCGGTCCCCATAACAGCGACTGGCCTGGTGCCGGCGCGCGCCCGCGGGGCAGTAGCGGGCCGCGGCGCGCGACCCCGAGGAGTGCAGACATGACGCCCCCCACCCTTGCCGCGGCCGCGGCCGGCACCGCTGGTGCCATTGCGGCGCCGCCGTCACGCTATAACGCCGCCGACGATCTGCTGTCGCGCAACCTCGCGGCCGGCCGCGGGGCCAAGACCGCTTATCGCGACGACACCACCGCGCTGACCTACGCCGAGCTCGACGAGCGGGCCCGCCGCTTCGCCGGCGCGCTGCGCGCGGCCGGCTTGCGCCAGGAAGAGCGCCTGTTGCTGTGCGCGCTGGATACGGTCGATTTTCCGGTGGTGTTCCTCGGCTGCCTGCTGGCCGGCGTGGTGCCGGTGGCGGTCAATACCCTGCTGACGGCCGACGACTACGCCTACATGCTCGAACACTGCGGCGCACGCGCGGTGGTGGTGTCCGAGCCGCTGCTGCAGGTGATGCAGGCCGCGATCGACAAGAGCGGGCTGTCGCCGACCGTGATCCAGGCCGCACCGCACGCCGGCGCCGCACCGTCGTGCAGCGTCGGCGCGATGCTGGCGCGCACGCGCACACCGGCAACGACTGCGAGCACCGGGCCCGACGACATGGCGTTCTGGCTCTACTCGTCCGGCTCGACCGGCCGGCCCAAGGGCACCGTGCATACCCACGCCAACCTGTTCCATACCGCCGACCTCTATGCACGGCAGGTGCTGGGCATTCGCGAGGCCGACGTGGTGTTCTCCGCGGCCAAGCTGTTCTTTGCCTACGGGCTGGGCAACGCGCTGACCTTCCCGCTGTCGGTCGGCGCCACCACCGTGCTGATGGCCGAGCGGCCCACGCCCGCGGCCGTGTTCAAACGGCTGTGCGAGCACAAGCCGACGCTGTTCTGCGGCGTGCCGACACTGTTCGCCGGCATGCTGGCCGCGCCCGAGCTGCCGGCGCGAGCGCAGGTGGCCTTGCGCGTATGCACCTCGGCCGGCGAGGCGCTGCCGCGCGATATCGGCGAACGCTTCCTGGCGCATTTCGGCTGCGACATCCTCGACGGCATCGGCTCCACCGAGATGCTGCATATCTTCCTGTCGAACCGGCCGGGCGCGGTGCGCTACGGCACCACCGGCGTGCCGGTCCCCGGCTACGAAATCAGGCTGCTCGACGAGCAGTGCCAGCCGTGCGCCGCCGGCGAGATCGGCGAGCTCTACATCAAGGGCCCGAGCGCCGCGCTGATGTACTGGTGCAACCGCGACAAGAGCCGCGAGACCTTTGTCGGCGCCTGGACCCGCAGCGGCGACAAGTATCTGCGCGATGCGGACGGCTACTACACCTACGCCGGCCGCAGCGACGACATGCTCAAGGTCGGCGGCATCTACGTCTCGCCGTTCGAGGTCGAGGCAGCGCTGGCACAGCATCCGGCCGTGCTGGAAGCAGCGGTGATCGGCGTGACGGACGCCGACGAACTGGTCAAGCCCAAGGCGTTCGTGGTACTGCGGCCCGGCCAGCAGTGGCACGACGGCATGGCGGCGGAACTGCAGGCCTTCATCAAGTCGCGCCTGGCGCCGTACAAGTACCCGCGCCAGATCGAATGCGTGCCGGAACTGCCCAAGACCGCGACCGGCAAGATCCAGCGCTTCCGCCTGCGCCAGCGCGAGCAGGCCGCGCGCGGCTGAACTTCCTTAACCGATGCAACCAGACAAGATGTCCATGCCCAGCAGCCTGGTCGAGATTCCGTTCGACAACCGCCGCATCCAGATCGAATACCAGTGGCTGCGCCCGCAGCGCGCGCAGCGCCCGCTGGTGGTGTTCCTGCACGAGGGCCTGGGCTCGGTCAGCATGTGGCGCGACTTTCCGCTGGACTTCTGCGAGGCCGGCGATTACCGCGGGCTGGTGTTTTCCCGCTACGGCTACGGTCGCTCCACGCCGCGGCCGCACGACCAGAAGTGGCGCCCCGATTTCATGCACCGGCAGGCGCGCGAGGCGTTGCCCGCGTTGTTCGATGCGCTCGAAATCGGACCCGGACGCGCGCACGGCACGCCCTGGCTGCTCGGCCACAGCGACGGCGGCTCGATCGCGCTGATCCACGCTGCCAGCTTTGCGCGTGCGGTGGCGGGCATCACCGTGCTGGCGCCCCATATCGTGGTCGAAGACCTGTCGGTGCAAAGCATCGCGGCGACGCGCCAGGCCTATCTCGAAACCGACCTGCGCGAGCGGCTGGCGCGCCACCACGCGGATGTCGATTCGGCGTTCTGGGGCTGGAACGATATCTGGCTCGACCCTGAATTCCGCGCCTGGGACCTGCGGCCGCTGCTGTCCGGCATCCGATGCCCGGTGCTGGCGGTGCAGGGCGAGGACGACGAGTACGGCACCATGGCGCAGATCGAGGGTATCCATCGATATGCCCCCCAGACCACCTTGCTTAAACTCGCGCGATGCGGACATTCGCCCCATCGCGACCAAAAAGATCCGTTGACGCTGGCCGCGGTTCGGCATATAAACGCATATACTTCAAACCTAAAATAATTCGGCTTCCCGCCGATTGCGCAGGGGTTCCCGGTGCCAGATGCGCCGGCGGCCCGTGGCAAGGGCAGGGGTGACCGGCAACGGTCCAGCGAGCCAACCGGCTTGACCACCAGGAGACACCATGCGTCGCTTCCCATCGCGCAGGCTTGCGCCTGCCTGCCTTGCCGTCGCCACCGTCTTTGCCATGGCCGGCGCGTCCGCGCAGACCGCGGCCCCCGCGACCGGCGCCCCCGCCGGCGGCAAGATCAAGGTCGGCTTCATGCTGCCGTACACCGGCACCTACGCCGCGCTGGGCAACGCCATCGAAAACGGCTTCCGCATGTACGTGCAGCAGCAGGGCGGCAAGCTGGGCGGGCGCGAGATCGAGTACTTCAAGGTCGACGACGAGTCCGATCCGGCCAAGGCGCCTGAGAATGCCACCAAGCTGGTCAAGCGCGACCAGGTCGACGTGGTGGTCGGCACGGTGCATTCCGGCGTGCAGATGGGCATCGTCAAGGTGGCCAAGGAAAACAACACGCTGCTGATCATTCCCAACGCCGGCGTCGACGAGGCCACCGGACCGCTGTGCGGGCCCAACATCTTCCGCACCTCGTTCTCGAACTGGCAGCCGGGCTATGCCATGGGCCAGGTGCTGGGCGAACGCGGCCTGAAGAAGGTGGTGACGCTGACCTGGAAATACGCTGCCGGCGAGCAGTCGGTCAAGGGCTTCAAGGAAGCGTTCGAGGCCAAGGGCGGCAAGGTGGTGAAGGAGCTGAGCCTGCCGTTCCCCAATGTCGAGTTCCAGGCGCTGATCACCGAAGTGGCATCGCTCAAGCCCGATGCCGTGTTCGTGTTCTTTGCCGGCGGGGGCGCGGTCAAGTTCGTCAAGGACTGGGCCGCGGCCGGGCTGAAGGACAAGATTCCGCTGTATGGCTCGGGCTTCCTGACCGACGGCACGCTCGAGGCGCAGGGCAACGCCGCGCAGGGCCTGGAGACCACGCTGCATTACGCCGACGGCCTGAGCAACGCGCGCGACAAGAATTTCCGCCTGGACTACGCCAAGACCTACAAGCTGCAGCCCGACGTGTACGCGGTGCAGGGCTACGATGCCGCGCAGCTGCTGGCGGCCGGCGCGACCGCGGTGAAGGGCGACATGACGCGCAAGGCCGACCTGTACAAGGCCATGGGCGGCGCCAGGATCGACAGCCCGCGCGGCACCTTCACGCTGTCCAAGGCGCACAACCCGGTTCAGGACTTCTACCTGCGCAAGGTTGACGGGCGCGAGAACAAGGTCAGTGCGGTGGCGGTGAAGGCGCTGGCCGATCCGGCGCGCGGCTGCCGGCTGTAAGCGCTTCAACACCCGCGTGTTTGCGCCCCTCTCCCAGGCGCGGGAGAGGGAGCTTGCCACCAGCATGCGTGGCGCTATCGGTTCCTTGATGTATTGCCCGCATGGACATCGTCTCCTTCCTCATCCAGTGCCTGAACAGCGTCCAGTACGGCCTGCTGCTGTTCCTGGTCGCCAGCGGCCTGACGCTGATCTTCGGCATCATGGGCGTGATCAACCTGGCCCACGGCAGCTTCTACATGCTGGGCGCCTACCTGGCCTTCACGCTGGCCGGACTGACCGGCAACCTGTTCATCGCCATCCCGCTGGGCATCGTGCTGGCGGTGGCGTTCGGCTACGTGCTGGAATGGGCCTTCTTCAGCTACCTGTACGAGCGCGACCACCTGCAGCAGGTGCTGATGACCTATGGCCTGATCCTGGTGTTCGAGGAGCTGCGCAGCATCCTGGTCGGCGATGACGTGCACGGCGTGCAGGTGCCGGCGCTGCTCGACGGCGCGCTGCCGATCGGCAATGACATGACGTATCCCGTGTACCGCCTGTTCATCTCCGCCATCTGCCTGGTGGTGGCGCTGGCGATGTACTACGTGATCCGCCGCACGCGCCTGGGCATGATGATCCGCGCCGGCGCCACCAACCGCGAGATGGTGCAGTCGCTTGGCATCAATATCACCGTGCTGTACCGCTTTGTGTTCGCGCTCGGCGTGGCGCTGGCGGTGCTGGCCGGCATGATCGCGGCGCCGGTGTCGTCGGTCTATCCCGGCATGGGCGCGCAGGTGCTGATCGTCTGCTTCGTGGTGGTGGTGATCGGCGGCATCGGCTCGGTCAAGGGCGCGCTGGTGGCGTCGCTGTTGCTGGGCTTTGTCGATACCTTCGGCAAGGTGTTCTGGCAGGAGGCAGCCGGCGTGCTGATCTACCTGCTGATGGCGGTGATCCTGCTGTGGAAGCCGCAGGGGCTGTTCAAGGCGGGGTGACATGAATCCGACGACATTGCCGGCGCGCCGGCACGCTGCGCGCAACGCCACGCTGGCCACCGCGCTGGGCTGGGTGGTGGCTTTCGCGGTGCTGGCCGGGCTGCCGCTGCTGCTGACCGCGGACAGCCACAAGTTCTATATCGAGCTGCTCAGCAAGGTGATGATCATGGCGATCTTCGCGCTCTCGCTGCAGCTGCTGATCGGCTACACCGGGCTGGTCAGCCTGGGCCATGCCGCCTATTTCGCCATGGCCGCCTACGCCACCGCCATGCTGGCGCCGCAGAGCGGCCCTGGCAACGGCTGGGTGCTGCTGGCCGGCGCGCTGGCGGCATCGGCCGCGCTGGCGCTGGTGGTGGGCGCGCTGGTGCTGCGCACGCGCGGCGTGTATTTCATCATGGTGACGCTGGCGTTCGCGCAGATGGTGTACTTCGTGTTCCACGACACCAAGGTCGCGGGCGGCAGCGACGGCACCTATATCTACTTCCGTCCGGAATTCCCCGTGCCCGGCGAGCACCTGCTGACGGTGAACGACCCGATGCACTTCTACTGGCTGGTGTGGCTGGGCCTGCTGGCGACCGTGGCGGTGCTGATGCTGGTGCTGCGCTCGCGCTTCGGCCACGCGCTGGTCGGCATCCGCCACAACGAGCAGCGCATGCGCGCGGCCGGCTATGCCACCTATCGCTACCAGCTTGGTGCCTTTGTCGCGGGCGGGCTGCTGGCGGGCCTGGCCGGGTTTCTCTATGCGATCCAGTTCGGCTTCGTCAATCCGGAAATCGCGTCGTGGCACCAGTCCGGCAACGCCATGCTGATGGTGATCCTGGGCGGCGTCGGCAGCCTCGCCGGCGCGGTGCTGGGCGCGTTCTCGTTCGTGCTGCTGGCCGAGTGGTTCAGTACCCTGACCAAGCACTGGCAGCTGCTGATGGGCGGCTTCATCATTGTCGCGGTGGCGCTGCTGCCGCGCGGGCTGGTGAGCCTGCCGTCGGTGCTGCGGCACGGACGCCGGCGCCGCCGCAATGGCGATGCCGGCTCTGGCACCGACGAAGCCGCCGCCGAGCCGCGCAGCCATACGGAGGCCGCATGAACGCGCCCGCCACCCCTATCCTGGAGGCGCAGCAGCTGACGCGCCGCTTCGGCGGCCTGACCGCCGTCGCGGGGGTCGACCTGACGCTGGCGCTGCATGAGATCCACGCCGTGATCGGTACCAACGGCGCGGGCAAGTCGACCCTGATCAATATGCTGTCCGGCGAACTGCCGCCTTCCTCGGGCCGGCTGCGCCTGAAGGGCGAGGACGTGACCGGCTGGTCGCAGCCGCGGCTGGCGCGCCATGGCGTGGGGCGCAGCTACCAGCGCAATAACATTTTCCTGCCGCTGACGGTGCGCGAGAACTGCCGGCTGGCGGCGCAGTCGCGCGCGCAGCGCGCGTGGCGGGTGTGGGAAAGCGCCCAGGGCTGCCGCACCGCCGCGACGCTGGCCGACGAGGCCATGGAGCGCGCCGGGCTGGAGCACCTGGCGGACCGGCGCGCCAGCGACCTCGCGCACGGGCAGAAGCGCCAGCTGGAAGTGGCGATGTGCCTGGCCACGCAGCCGGTCGCGCTGTTGCTGGACGAGCCGCTGGCCGGCATGGGCGCGGAAGAGTCGGCGCGGATGCTGGCGCTGCTGCGCGGCCTGCGCGAAGGCCACGCCATCCTGCTGGTGGAGCATGACATGGACGCGGTGTTCTCGGTCGCGGACCGCATCACCGTGATGGTCAACGGCGCCGTGATCGCCACCGGCAGCCCGCAGGCGATCCGCACCAACCACGAAGTCCAGGTGGCCTACCTGGGCGAGGAAGAGGACGAGGCCGCATGAACCTGCAGAACTCCGCGGCGGCTGCGGCCACGCCGATGATCGAGGCCACCGGCATCAACGCCTGGTATGGCTCCAGCCACGTGCTGCGCGACATCGACTTCACCGTCGGCGCGGGCGAGACGGTCGGGCTGCTGGGGCGCAACGGCATGGGCAAGAGCACGCTGTTGCGCACGCTGCTCGGCCACGTGCGCCAGCGCCAGGGCCGGATCCTGGTGGCCGGCCGCGATCTCTCGCGCGCGCAGCCGTTCGAGGTCGCGCGGCTGGGGGTGGCCTACGTGCCGGAGGGGCGCGGCATCTTCCCGAGCCTGTCGGTGCGCGAGAATCTGCTGATGGCGGCGCGCCAGGGCTGCAATGGCCGCAACGACTGGGACGAGGCGCGCGTGCTCGACCTGTTCCCGCGCCTGAAGGAGCGCCTGTCTCATGGCGGCCAGCAACTGTCCGGCGGCGAGCAGCAGATGCTCTCGATCGGCCGCGCGCTGATGACCAATCCTGACTGCCTGGTGCTGGACGAGGCCACCGAAGGACTGGCGCCGCGCATCGTCCGCGAGATCTGGGCCGTCATCGCCACGGTGCGGGCCACCGGTATCGCCTCGGTGGTGGTCGACCGCAATTTCCGCTCGGTGCTGGCCCACGCCGACCGTGCCGTGGTGCTGGAAAAGGGCCGGGTCGTGCTGTCCGGCCCCGCCTCTGACCTGGCCGGCAAGCCCGAAGCGCTGGACCGCTACCTCGGCGTCTGAATCGAGAGAGAAAGAGAGAGCGGCGTATAAGGCACTATTGTTGCCCTGCCGCAACGGCACTTGCGGGCGCAAGGTATCGCTGTTTTGCTCTCGCGGGGCTTGACCATCCGCCACTTCCCTCCCATCCTTCCGAAGTCACGAAAGCGGCATCCCGGTTTGCCGCAGTGGTCGATAGTCGACAGTTCCACTAGAATTGCGCGCGTTTGTGCAATGCAATAAGAACCGCACCCAGCACCGGCACCGGGCGCAGCAAGCTGTTGCGCCGGATCTGACCGGCCCGCTGCAGAGCCAACAAACCTGCCGGCGCTCCGGTCGGGCAGACCCAACTTCATGACCCAATCCACAACCAGCCACTATTTTGTCGAGAGCCCCAGCACGCGCGCGCTGGTGCTCGGCGCGGTAGGCGTCGTCTTCGGCGACATCGGCACCAGCCCGCTTTACGCCCTCAAGGAATGCTTCAGCAAGGAGCACGGCATCGCCTTCAGCACGGACGCCGTGCTGGGCGTGATCTCCATGCTGTTCTGGGCCATGATCATCGTGGTCTCGATCAAGTACGTGGTGTTCGTGATGCGGGCCGACAACGACGGCGAGGGTGGCGTGCTGGCGCTGATGGCGCTGGTGCTGCGCACCGTGGCGCCGCGCTCCGGCAAGGCCAGGGTGCTGATGATGCTGGGCATCTTCGGCGCCTGCATGTTCTACGGCGACGCGGTGATCACGCCGGCGATCTCGGTGCTGTCGGCGGTGGAGGGGCTGGAGATCGCCGCGCCGCAGC
This sequence comes from Cupriavidus sp. 207A1, assembly GCF_057798955.1. Classification (NCBI taxonomy): domain Bacteria; kingdom Pseudomonadati; phylum Pseudomonadota; class Betaproteobacteria; order Burkholderiales; family Burkholderiaceae; genus Cupriavidus; species Cupriavidus sp. 207A1. Next base: position 381,973 of record NZ_JBYOJO010000007.1, read on the forward strand.
TGTCGCAATTCGTGATACCGATCACGCTGGTGATTCTGGCGGCGCTGTTTCTGATCCAGCGTCATGGCACCGCCGCGGTGGGCAAGCTGTTCGGGCCGGTGATGTTGGCGTGGTTCCTCGCGCTGGGCGCATTGGGCGTCTACAACCTGGTGCAGGCGCCGGAAATCCTGAAGGCGGTGAATCCCTACTACGGCATCACCTTCCTGGTGGAGCACTCGCTGCAGGCGTTCATCGTGCTCGGCTCGGTGTTCCTGGTGCTGACCGGGGCCGAGGCCTTGTATGTCGACATGGGCCACTTCGGCGCGCGCCCGATCCGCATCGGCTGGTTCATCCTGGTGATGCCGTGCCTGATGCTGAACTACTTCGGCCAGGGCGCGATGCTGCTGAACAATCCGGCCGGGGCCGAGAACCCGTTCTACCTGATGGTGCCGGAGCTGTTGCTGATCCCGATGGTGCTGCTGGCCACCTGCGCCACCGTGATCGCCTCGCAGGCGGTGATCTCGGGCGCGTACTCGCTGACCAGCCAGGCGATCCAGCTGGGCTTCCTGCCGCGCATGCGGGTGCGCTATACCTCGGCGGCGGAGATTGGCCAGATCTACCTGCCGGTGGTCAACTGGCTGCTGCTGGTGCTGGTGTTCGCGGTCGTGATCTCGTTCAAGAAGTCCGAGAACCTGGCGGCGGCCTATGGCATCGCGGTGACCACCACCATGGTCATCACCACCATCCTGGCGACGGTGTGCATGCGCAACGTCTGGAAATGGAACCCGGCGCTGGTCGCGGTGCTGGGCGCGGCCTTCCTGGTGGTCGACCTGTCGTTCTTCGCGGCCAACCTGCTCAAGGTCGCCGAAGGCGGCTGGTTCCCGCTGCTGCTGGGCAGCAGTGCGTTCTTCCTGCTGATGACCTGGTACAGCGGCCGCAAGCTGCTGCGCGCGCGCAGCCTGGAAGACGGCATCCCGCTCGAGCCGTTCATCGCCGGCCTGCTGGCGCACCCGCCGCACCGGGTCGAGGGCACCGCGGTGTTCCTGACCGGCAACACCGACTCGGTGCCGGTCTCGCTGCTGCACAACCTGAAGCACAACCGCGTGCTGCATGAGCGCGTGGTGTTCCTGAACTTCATCACGCGCGACGTGCCGTACGTCGACGACGACCAGCGCCTGAGCTGCAAGGACCTGGGCGGCGGCGTGTTTATCCTCAAGTCCGAATACGGCTTCAAGGAAACGCCGGACGTGCAGAAGGTGCTGGACCTGGCCGATCGCAAGCTGGACATGCATTTCGAGCTGATGGAGACCTCGTTCTTCATCGCCCGCGAATCGGTGATCCCGTCCAAGCTGCCGGGCATGCCGATGTGGCGCGAAAGCCTGTTCGCGTGGATGCACCAGAACGGCGCCAAGCCGTCGGACTTCTTCCAGATCCCGGCCAACCGGGTCGTCGAACTGGGCACCAAGGTCGAGATCTGAGCGCGCGCGGGCCGCGCCCGCCGCCCGCTCCCCCAGCCCCCGGGTCTGCGCCGCCAGGCGCCCCGGGGGCTTTTCATTTTGGGGCAATGCCCGCTGCGGGGCACAGGTCCCGGAAAACGGCCATGCGGCAGCCCGAACCGGGACCGTAGCCTCATGCGGCCAACCGACCCGCGTCCGACAATGCGTCCCTCAGCTTGTCTCAGCCCCGCGCCTTGCGGCAGTTCCCTCATCGGCGCGGCGGCCTTCCAGACTGCCCCAGCACCCCCCGGAAATCCGGAGTCCGGCGCCATGCCGCTGCCCTGATGGATCGCAGCCGGCCGGCGCCAGGCCATGGCTTGCACGGCACGGGCGATCCCGTGCAGCCGCGCCGTTTCGCCGCCGATCGCCTGAATGACGGAGCTGCCGCGGCTGACCCTGCCGCCGGCTACCGCAGTTGGAGATTGCAATGCACAGGAATCTTGCCCACACCCTCGTTGCCGCTGCCGCACTCGCCGCCGGCCTGAGCCAGCCGGCCCGCGCCGGTGCCTATGGCGAAGCGCTGGCCGCTGCCATGCCGCGCCACGCCGCCGCCCAGCGCGATGCATTTACCGAGGGCGCGCGCAGTCCGGACGCAGGGACCGCGCTGCTGCCCGTGGTGGCGCGCGGCAACCTTTCCGTGTGCCGGGTGCGCGGCTTCGACGCGAGCCAGGACGGACTGCGCAAGGCGGATCCCTATACCGACGGCGCGCGCATGGGGCGTTTCGACGTCTTCACCGAGGGCGCGCGCGCCGCCTCTCGTGACCCCTCTCGTGACCCCTCTCGTGACCCGTATACCGACGGCGCGCGCAGCGATGCGCGCGGCAGCGGGGAATGCCTGTCCTGAACCCGCGGCGGCGCTTTTGCGCCGCCCGTCCTTTGCCTAAGCTAGGGAAGTCACGCGGCGCGCCCGCATGGCGGCCGCGGCCCGCGGCCTCCGGCAGGCAGCTCCTGCCCGCGCGGCCCCGACATGCCGATGTTCAAGCAGCAGATCCGCCTGTGCACCAGCCGCGATGGCGTGCGGCTGGCCTATGCCATCACCGGCAGCGGCGCGCCGCTGGTCAAGGCGGCCAACTGGATGAGCCACCTGGAGTTCGACGTCGGCAGCCCGGTGTGGAGCCACATGATCACGGCGCTGTCCGATACGCATACGCTGATCCGCTATGACGAGCGCGGCTGCGGGCTGTCCGACCGCGACATCGAGGACCTGTCCTTCGATGCCTGGCTGCGCGATCTCGAAACCATCGTCGACGCCACCGGCGTGGACCATTTCCCGCTGCTGGGTATCTCGCAGGGCGCATCGATCGCCGTGGCCTACGCGGTGGCGCATCCGCAGCGCGTCAGCCACCTGGTGCTGCACGGCGGCTACGCGCGCGGGCGCCTCAAGCGCGACCACCTGAGCCAGCGCCTGCTGGAAGAAGCGGAGCTGATGAACAAGCTGGCCGAACTCGGCTGGGGCCAGGAGAACCCCGCCTTCCGCCAGTTCTTCACCACCCAGTTCATTCCCGGCGGCACCGCCGAGCAGCATGCCTGGTTCAATGAACTGGAGCGGGTGTCGACCTCGCCGCTGAATGCGGCGCGCTTCATGCGCGTGTTCAACGAGATTGATGTGGTGGCGCTGCTGCCGCGCGTATCGTGCCCGACGCTGGTGCTGCACGCGGTGCGCGACGCGCGCGTGCCGTTCGATGAAGGCCGCCTGATGGCCAGCGAGATTCCCGGGGCGCGCTTCGTGCCGCTGGAAAGCGGCAACCACCTGCTGCTGGAGGACGAGCCGGCGTGGCGCCGCTGGCTCGACGAGGTGCGCGGGTTCCTGCCCTTGGCGCAGCCGGCGCGCTCTCCCGCCTTCGCCGCGTTCACCGCGCTCACGCGCCGCGAGCGCGATATCGTCGAACTGATCGCGCAGGGGCGCGACAACGCGCAGATCGCTGCCCACCTCGACCTGTGCGAAAAGACCGTGCGCAACCATATCACCAGCATCTTCGCCAAGCTGGAAGTGGAAAACCGCGGCCAGGCCATCGTGCTGGCGCGCAAGGCCGGCTTCGATCGTGCCGGTGCCTGAGGCGCCGGCCAGCCTGCACCAACCCCTCTTGAAATCCTCCGGCCCGGACACTAATTAAGGATTGCCCAGCCGCTGCAGCAACGCGCTGTGGCTTCCCCGCCAGCCGGCGCGCCGGCGGCCGGGAAACAAGGCGTCCGTGCGCCTCCCCGCTGCACAGAAGGAGGATCCAACCATGAGTGACTTCATTTTCGGGACTGATCTGTTCAGTGAATTCGACCGGATGCAACGGCAAATGGCCGGCCTGTTCGGCGGCTTTCCGTCGAGCCTGCGCTCCGGGCGTTTCGGTGCGTTTCCGCCGCTCAATATCGGCACCACCGACGACTCCATCGAGATCGTGGTGTTTGCCCCGGGCCTGAAGGCGGAGCAGTTCGAGGTGTCGGTGGACAAGGGCCTGCTGACCATCAGCGGCGAGCGCGCCGCGACGCAGCCCGAGGGCGACGCCGAGGCGCGGCCCTACGCGCAGGAGCGCTTTGCGGGCAGCTTCCGCCGTGTGATCGAGCTGCCGCAGGCGGCCGACCCCGACAAGGTGCAGGCACGCTACGCCAACGGCTGCCTGTCGATCAGCGTCGGCAAGCGCGAGGCCTCGCGCCCGCGTGCCATCACCGTCAGCTAATGTGAGGAGGTAGCCATGACCGATTTGAATCAAGTCGTCCAGCGCGACCAGGCCAATGCGGCCGGGCAGGGCGGTGCCGTGGCGCAGCGCCGCGACGAGGCCCCGGCCATGACGCTGATCCCCGCCGTCGACATCTTCGAAACCGCCGCGGGCGTTACGCTGTGGGCGGACCTGCCGGGGGTGCCGCGCGAGAAGCTGGAGGTCAACGTGCACGACAGCAGCCTGCGCATCGAGGGCGAGGCGGTGCTGCCAATGCCGGCGGGCCTGCGCGTGCAGCATGCCGAGGTACGGCAGCCGCGCTATGCGCGCACGTTCACGCTCAGCCCGGACCTTGACGCGTCCGGAATCGAGGCCAACCTGCAGGATGGCGTGCTGAAGCTGACCATCCCGCGCCGCGATGAAGCGCGGCCGCGCCGGATCGAGGTCTCGGTGGGCTAAGCATGCCCGGATGCAGAACGGCGGTGCCTGGGCACCGCCGTTCTGCTTTGCATGGGCCGCGAGCGCTCAGCCGTGGTTGACCAGCACGCGGGCATCGCTGACGGGGCTGCGGTACGCCTCGAAGATGCACCGCAGCGCCGCTTCCATGCCGATCTCGGGGCGCCAGCCCAGCTCCTCGATGGTGTTGTCGATCTTCGGCACGCGGTGCTGCACGTCCTGGTAGCCCTTGCCGTAGAAGTCGCCCGACGAGGTCTCGACGATTTGGGTGAGGCGCGCCTGCTGCGCGTATTCCGGGTAGTCGGCGGCCATCTTCAGCATCATCTCGGCGAGCTCGCGCACCGAGTGGATATTGTCCGGGTTGCCGATGTTGTAGATCTTGCCGCTGGCCACGCCGCCGGGATTCTCGATGATGCGCATCAGCGCGCTGATGCCGTCGGCGATGTCGGCGAAGGCCCGTTGCTGCGCGCCGCCGTCGACCAGCCTGATCGGTTCGCCGCGCACGATATGGCCCAGGAACTGCGTCACCACGCGCGACGAGCCTTCCTTCGATTCGAAGATCGAGTCCAGCCCCGCGCCGATCCAGTTGAAGGGGCGGAACAGCGTGTAATTGAGCCCTTGCTCCATGCCATAGGCATGGATCACGCGGTCCATCAGCTGCTTGGAGCAGGCGTAGATCCAGCGCGGCTTGTTGATCGGGCCGTAGACCAGCGGCGAGGCGTCGGGGTCGAATTCCTCGTCGCCGCACATGCCGTAGACCTCGGAGGTCGACGGGAACACCAGGTGCTTGCGGTACTTGACCGCGGCGCGCACGATCGGCAGGTTGGCCTCGAAGTCCAGCTCGAACACGCGCAGCGGCTGGCGCACGTAGGTGGCCGGGGTGGCGATGGCGACCAGCGGCAGCACCACGTCGCACTTGCGGATGTTGTACTCGATCCACTCCTTGTTGATGGTGATGTCGCCCTCGAAGAAATGCATGCGCGGGTGGTCGACGAGGTCGCCCAGGCGGTCCGTGTTCATGTCCATGCCGTAGACCTCCCACGGCGTGGTTTCCAGGATGCGGCGCGTCAGGTGGTGGCCGATGAAGCCGTTGACGCCGAGAATCAG
>NZ_JBYOJO010000008.1:0-311840 GCF_057798955.1 Cupriavidus sp. 207A1
GAACGGTTCTGTTATGCAACGGCGTAAACATTGACCGCCAACCGGCGTGGATGGTCGCTTTGGGAGAGCTGCGACCCGGCCATCGTAAAGATTGAGGATCGTGGGGGCCCAGGCTAGGACCGAGGATCGATGCGCGGTTCGCGCTGCGGTGATGCTATTTTGCGCCGCTCGCGAGCTCATTTGGGCGTGAATGCTCGGCAATTTCAGGTAGCGTTCTCAGAAGCCCTATAAATCACATTTTCCAATGGCAGAATGCTGCAGTTCCCCCGCGCGAACGGAGTCGCCCGTGTCTGCCATGCCTAAAGGAATCGCCCCGTCGTCCCCTCGCGAACTAGTTGAACGCGCTATCGGCCACTGGATGAAGCAGTTGGAGACCTACCCCGGGTGGTCCGACTGGCGCAAGGGGCGCTTGGCGCGAACTCTCTACGACGACGACTTCCCGCTGCCAAAGGACGACATCCATCCAGAGGAATTCGCTTTCGCTCCGGAGATCGAGCAACAGCGCGACCTGGTTGTCCAGTACCTGGGCATCGAGCAAGCCCTTCAAGCCCTAAGGGACTGTGAGTACTATTTCCGCCGGTTTCCCTTTCATGGCCTGCCCGTGAGCAAGCACGAACATCTCACGTACATGTGCGAGATGTACTTCAATCGGTTCTACGAACTCAAGGAGCGGATCAAGAGATACCTCAATTCGATGAAGAAGGCTGAACCACATCACCGAATCGATATCGGACAGTTCCTCAAGTTGTTCGAGAGGGATTTTGACCAGGAGCTTCGCGAGCGGAACCAGGTGCATCACCACCGCCGCTTCGAGGATCTCGCCATTGACCGCGTCTACCTCGCCTACGTCATGTCCGATCGAAGCAGCGACTGGAAGGAGGAGTCCGAGCGTTTTTATCGCAAGGCCACCAACGAATGGGCACAGCGGGTTCGAAGGCGAGCAGCCCAAGCAGAGAAGTACGTCGATGCCGTTGCCCAGACGACGTTGGACGGCTGCACCTTTCTCAAGGCCGCGACACCGAACGCTGATGTCGCCGCAACCGCTAATTCCGCCTAGGCTTTCCGGTTCAAGGGATCCAGCGGACGATCCAGATCATCGATACTGAGTCCGCGCTGCAGGCATTGATTGGCAATGCGTTGCCAGCGCTGTAGCCACAGCGCTTCAAGGTTTTCATACCAGCGTATCTTTGCGCGCAGGCTCTCCACCGTTTGATCGAGATAGGCAAGCTCGTCGCGACGCGTGCGTGATCTGGATTTTCGGCCGCTGTCGGCCAGCGCACGCTTGGCCTCCTGGTATGCGTGCACGATCTCCGGATGACGGCTCAGCGCCTGGCGGGTGTATCCGGAGAACGCTTCGACACGCTCCCAGGTCAGTCGCGTACCCAATTCCCTGCCCTGCCAGCGCTCAAGCTCGGCGATGATGCCCGCCTTCTTACTCTCATTTATCTTTGCGCTTGCCCGGATGCTTTTCGGCACTTCCATACTCCTCTACGTATCGCACCAGATCAGCTTGATGGAAGCCTATCGTTGCAAGCTGCTCCGTCAGCTGTCCATATCGAGTCTCAAGATGCCGGTACCAATCCGAGTGCATCAAGGATAGCGACCTCGCACGTGCCGTCACTGCATGCAGGCTGATGTATGCCACCGCAGCCTGTCTTTTCAGTTCATGCGCTCTGGCCGCTTCGCCCTTGATCCACAGATATTCCTCGCATTTCGCCGTGCATTGCAGATGGCGCTCGCAGGGGGACATCTGGAAGTCGTGGACGCATAAGCCCGGCCCTACATCGTGGACTGCCTGGATGCGTGCAGTCAGGAATGTCTTTGCCACTTCAAGCGGCAGGGCTTTGGCAACCTCAACAATGCCTCCCGCCAACTTGTCTTCCAGAACCTCCTTAACCACCTGCGCCGCGCGTTGGGCAGTCGTCAGATGTTGATAGGCTCTCGTGTCCGCCTCATGCTTTCGCCCAAACCATTTCGTTTGCACGAGATCCGGCGCTCCACCTTCGTCCAGCAGATGGTTAAGGAAGTGCCGGAGTCCATGCGATCGCAAACGCAGTACCAGGCCGTCTTCACCCGCAAGCCCATATCGCTCGAACGCCGACCGAATGGCGGGCCGTCCGGTCAGGAAGTCCGTTACGTTCTGGTCCGATACGGGTCGAGCGGCATACTTAAGCGTTGTCCGCGTCCCGCGATGGAACTGATTCGCGTAAGCCACGCACAACGCTTCGTGAAGCTTGAGCCCTTGACCGGCAGGCCCCGGGATCATCGGCCCAAACCAATGGTCTTTGGCGATGCCACACAGCAAAGCTTCCCGATCAACACGTAGCCCCCGGTTTTCTATCTCGAATGGAATTTCCCTACTCCTAAGGAACTGCGCAATATTTCGACTCTCCAACCCAAGTGCAGTTTGTATGTCACACGTGTAGAGCCTCTCGGGAAGGGAGCGTAGTAACAGCAGCGACCCGCGGCGACTGGCTTTCAGGGCGACCTGCCGCGGCCCAGCCGTTGCTTTCTGCAGTTCCGCCAGCGCAGCCTCCACCAATTCCACCGTCTCGGATAGCAATGGCTTCGTATGCCATTCGACCATCACGTCGTCAGCTCGACCTTTCAGCCTTGCATAGCGCAAGTTCCGACTACCGTCCTTCGCAATGGAGATCGGATTCACCGGCAGCGTCAGCATCTCGCCAACTCTGAGGCCAGTGCATGCCATGATCGTGGCGATCAGAACCAGCATGCGGTCGCCGGTGCCCGCATCATCCGTGGGTTCGGCTTGCGGGATCTTCTGGTAAAGCCATCCAAGCGCCCGGATCGCTTCCTCTTTTGGCAGCCTGTCCGATACCTCTGTCGAGCGGTCTCCAATCCTGTCCGGCGTCAGTGATCGGGGCCGCGCTTTTCGCCTGCACCGCCAGTCCAGCCTCACGCGGCTGAGACGATATCGGTCCAGCATATCGGCGAACTCTTCCATGTGACCAAGGACCTTGTACGCGGATGTCTCCAGTTCTCTTTGGATAACCATGGCCGCCGCCCGGTCCAGGTCATCCTTGCGCAGTTCGCCGAGTTGATGCCCAGTCCTTCGGATTGCCTCACACACGTAGCGTGTAGCCCGGATGAACACGCTGTGGCTGCTCACAGACTGGCCTCGCTTCTGATGCCGGACGCATACAAGAGCCTTGACGAGATCCGCGAAGGCCTCTGGCAGCGGCTCGCCCACACCCTTGGCCGTTCGCCTATGCTGGGTGAATGGCAGTCGCAGTCCCCCGGCGTTGGCCTTGTATCCTCGCGTGCGATGTTCATAGGCAGCCGAGACATCCCAGACCGGTGCATCCCACTCGACATCACCGAACGGCATCAACGCTTTCGCCTTGCCGATCAGCTGCATTCCATTCTCGATCCAGTCATCTCCTGCGGGTGCTTCCAGGCGGCCGACGGCCGCCATCGTCTTACGCCTTCCCGCCGTTCCGTTTACCATGGTGGGCCACCAGTTGTACAACCTCCGCTACTGCGTAGATCACCTCATCCATCTGGACTGACAGGCGCATGCCGAGCCGACCACGACGCTCATCCCTCCCTTTGAGCAGCGCATCCAGTACGGCCTGATGGTCGGCTTCCAGGTACGGCTGGAACTTGGGACAGACGTAGCAAGAGAATGGTGGGTCCAGCAGGCAGCGAGGTGACTGGCCACATGCGCCGATCTCAACCGGCTCCACAGCGTCTACGTCACCGACGAAGCGGACCCTTTTTTCCTGGCAAACGTCCCTCGCCGCTTCGGAGTCCACTCCGATGGGCATCCCTTTGAACAGCTTCATGAGGGGGCCTAGCCGTAGTGCAGCGGCGCGGTTCAGAATGCGGGTCAGACGGGCTCCCTTCAAAGCGTAGTAGACCCGCACATGTTGCGTATCGGAATGGTCCAACATCGTGGCGAGCATGGTCTTGGATGCGCCGAGCTCCACCATCGTCGTGGCAAACGTGTACCGCAAGCGGCGTGAACTCAAGCGGAGCTGCCGTCCGGTGCGCGGCGATTGGATTGCCATTCGTGTAGCGAACCCCCGTATGAGTCTCAGGAATTCCTTTCCTGTCATGTGGTACGCATACTCCTCGACACCAGTACCGACCCGCCATTCGTCCACACTATCGCGCATAAACAGCGGACGCGGATACCCTTCACAATCGATACTCCCGTTGGCCACTAGCAGGTCATGTATCAACGGCAGCAGATCGTTGCTCACCCGCTCTTGCACGAACTGCTGGCGCACACCGATCCCCCATTTCTTGATGCGGGGAATGGACAGTCTCCACTGTGGCGGCACGTCGAACCCGGCCAACTGATTTGACAGATCCTCCTCTCTGAGGAGGCAATAGTTCGATGGATTCCGACCATATGCCAAGCTCAATGCAATCGCGGCACGCTGCATCACGTGCGAGCGCTCTTGGGAGCGATCACCCACCAATGCGGCACGCAGAACAGCCACCTCCGTGTCCCAGAGCGGTCCGCGCTCCTCGTCTTCCAACTCCACCGCAAGTAGAGACGAGCGTGCGGGTATGGAAACCTCATCTAGTTCAAGCGCGAACTGTTCATCGAACCCCAGGCTCGCAAGCATTGTTGCTGACCAACGATACCAGCTGCGCAGAAGGTAGAACTCGTCCATCGCCTTCCTGGTCCGTAGTGCGCAAACAGCTGCCTCGACATGCCGGCACAACGCATCCTTCAGATCTTCCGTCTGTTCCTCCGACGCCAAGGCTCGCCATTGCTCCAACAGCAATAGCCCCTGCGTACCAATGCCTGATGATCTTCCTCTCAGGGCCCCTAGCACTTTGGTCAACGCATTCATGACGCTCCGGCTCGCTTGTTGCGTCATTAGCATCGATGCCCATCGACGCAACGCGTAGCCCACTACGGCGCTTCCGTCCGACTGCCTCTCCCAGTGAAACGCGACGTTGTTGGTAGGCACATTGAACTTCCAGTACGTTCCACTCATCTCCATACGACGACCATCTCGGTCGATGACGTAGCTCGGCAACGGTGGAAGGTTGTTCTTTCGCAGCAACGACATGATTGCGCGATTGATCTCGGCGTTCGTCATTCGATATCCGACGTCGATGCATTAAAGACCGTGGACTGGTATTCAAGGCTGAGCTCACAGGACTCCCGCCGGATCGCATGCCAGACGTACGGCCGGATAGACTCTGACGAGCGCCAACCGAAGAAGTACATCATGTGTTTCTCGACGCGCTCCTCGTCCAGCCCGTTGCGCAACGCTTCCGCACGGAAGTTCGTTGCGCACGTGCTACGCAGGCAGTGCGGATGCAAATCGCGGAATTCGGCGTGTGCTGCGCCAACTTGGGTGAGCAATCCGTTGACGCGCGCCAGGCTCATCGGCATCCCATTCCGGCCCAGGAACAGGAACGGACTTTTGTCTGAACCCGGTATGGCTCGACGGGTACGACAGATATAGGCGTTCAACAGTCCAGCTAACGCCCGATCGCAAGGCAACTGTCGCGACTCCGTCTTCACCTGGGGTTCATTGCGACGAGGATCCCTAGCGTCGTCGGGCGAGCGCTCAACCCTGATCTCCGGAATGGCGCCCGATAGGACGCAGTCAGCAACGCGCAGTTTGAGGAGTTCGCCCCGCCTGATACCCAACAGCAGCAACACCAGGACGATGAGGTAATTGCGGTCCTGATAGGGGACCTTCCAGGGATTTTCGTCGTTGCCGGGACGGCAGATGCTCAGCAGACGGTTCACACGCTCCTCGGACAGCGGGGAGGCATGATGCACTGGCGCGGCGCGCCTTGGCCCGGCCGTGGCAATCGTGTGCTGCATCGTCGCCAGTCGTTGTCTGATATCAGTCAGTTCCCGGCTACCGATCGGCAGACGCCCCATGGCGCCTTCCACATGCCAACGAATGAACTGCATGACGACTTGAAGACGCTGCGCTACGGTGGTCGGAGCCACGACCAGCCGGCGTACCGCCCCTCGTGACTTGAAGTCGCGTCTTAGCCAGGGGTAAAGTTGGCTGGCAATTTCGTCCGGTGAGAGTCCCTCGCCGGTAATCAGTCTGGCCTGTAGCGGAATGCCATGCTGGACCGCCCACTGCCACAGCAACCCGATGACCTGCAGTGATTTTGACAGACTGTTGGCCGACAGCCGTGAACGCAGTCGCTGAATCGCATACTCGTTGATCCAGCCGATAGGTTGCCGGTCTGCGTCCAGCAGGATCGGCAGGCGCTCGCCGTCCGGATGCCGGACCGTCACCACATGAAATTGGGCATGCATTGGCGCTCCTTCGGCCGACGCGTCCCAATTACCGTAGACAATGTTTACGACTTTTCCATGTCACGAAGCGGTGATCGCAGCCCCAGAAGCAAAAAACCGGCTCTCGCCGGCGTTTCCCCCCACGGAAGCTTCACCTGTCAGCTCCAGATAGCGACCAGCTCGGCAATTTTGGTTGCGACCACCGCCATCGTGTCTTCGGACGTGTCAAGTCCGCTTCGCGAAGCAAGCATGGGGCTAACATCGCGGAGCGCAGTGTACGTAGTGCCATGCACGATGGGCACGAGACGGTTACCCTGCAGAAGAGTCGAAAGCTCTTTGTCGGCGACGCCCTCTTTCGGAAGGCGTGCCAACAATGCGGGGGTCACCAGGACGAGTCCAATTTTCGAGGCCGCCAAGCCTTTATCGATGGCTCGCATCATCGGTACGCCCAGACCTAGATCCTTCTCGCTGAACCAGACCTTGACCCCAGCCGCCTCGAGCAAATCGTGCAGCTCCTTGGCCGCGCCCTGCCTGTCATCCCAAGCGTGGCAGAGGAAGCAATCCCGAAGGTCCGGCTTCGCCGCCGCTTCTTTTTCAACAGCCTCGCGAATCGGAGTGAGGGACGCCACCTGAGCGGGCGTGTACGAAACGGACGAACCGGCACGCGACCAGCGCGGCCTTGAACTGCCGCCTCCGCTGGACCTGCCACCGCTGCTGTAGCTGCTCCCGCCACCAGAAGCGTAGGACGAGCCATAGCCACTGCCGTACCCGCCTCCATAGCTGCTGCGGTACCCGCCATAGCGGGAACTACATGCCGGACAGGCTGCTGCCGCGGCCGCCGAGTGGTGCCCTCGAACTGGTGCTGTGCATCGTGCCATTGCTGTGCAATCTCCCTTGTGGTGATGGCGATGTCTCTAATGATAAGCGCAGTAATGGAAGCGATCGCTGTCACAGCCCCAGCTGCACCTGAACAACAGCAGAGTGTCGTTATCCAAGTATCAGCAGTGGTGAGCACTAGCTCACGTTCTTCCCTCGTTGGAGGTTGAAGATCCCGCCTGAGATCTTAGCTTCTGGGCGCCGAAGTTGACACTTTCGCTTCCTGACGAAAATCTCATGCCCTTCCGCAAAACCACCTTCTGATCTTTCCAACGCACCACCGCCCATAAAGTACTGATCAAAAAGAAAAACCCCGCGCGAACACGGGGCTAATCTTTACAAGTATTACTTACTCAAGGTTAGAACGGGATGTCGTCGTCGAAGTCGGAGAAACCACCGCCGGACTGTGCGGGTGGCTGAGCCGTCCTGCGCTGCCCTTCTGGCGCAGCGCGTTGCGCAGTACTACGTCCCGTGCCGCCGGAACTGCTTTGTGAGCCGGCGCGACTGTAGCCATCGCCGGACGAACCTTCATCAGCGCCACCACCACTCCGGCCGCCGAGCATCTGCATCTGGTCGGCAACGATCTCGGTGGAGTACTTGTCCTGGCCGGACTGGTCCTGCCATTTGCGAGTGCGGATGCGGCCCTCGATATAGACCGACGAGCCCTTGCGCAGATACTGGGCGGCAATTTCGGCCAGCTTGCCGAACATCGCCACGCGGTGCCATTCGGTGGCTTCCTTCATCTCGCCGGACTGCTTGTCCTTGTAGCGATCGGTGGTGGCCAGGCGAAAGTTGGTGACGGCATCGCCGCTGGGCATGTAGCGCGTTTCCGGGTCTGCACCCAGGTTGCCAACGAGAATGACCTTGTTTACGGATGCCATGATCCTTCCAATTCAGAGTACGAGATTAATAGTCCAGACCCAACGGTCCCAGAGCTTTTGTTCTCCGGTCGTGCGATCCATGATGGGGGAGCCGCTCTTCTTGTCGAAGGCCGGCACCTTTTCCCTGTGCAGTCTCTTGACGGCAATTCGGTCGCCAAGCTTGCAGCGTGCATCGGCCAGCGCATCCTTGAGGCCTTCGCCTTGGAGGATCTTCTCGCCGGTGGTCGTGGCCAGTTTCAAAGCGAACGACGTGTAAGTACGCGGCCCGCTTGGCTTTCGGTTGGGGAACGTCATTTCGCCCCACTCGAGCAGCTCGCCGACGGTGTAGACCGAAGACGTGCCCTGATCGGCGCCAACATTCGTGGGGCCGGTGCCGGCCCTTTCTTGTCGACCAGGACGCTCGGCATCGGACGCACGGGCCGTCGGTCGCTCGCGTTGGCGGGCATCAGCATCGGCGCCAGCATGCGATTGCCGCAGAGCATCCTGCTGAGCGCCGTCTTGAATGACTTTGGCAGCCACTTGTTCCAGCGCCGTGTTCGGGTGCTCGCCGACCTTTTTCCACCGCGGGAAAACCTCGGGCAGCAGCTTGTCGCCAAACTGGGTGCGTTGAAGACGGTGTTCAAAGACACCTACGAAGTGAACCACGCGATCGGCTTCCTTTCGCAGAAGGTGGGGGACACCGTGAACATAGAACTGCCGTTCATTCGGGTCGCCTCTCCCAACTGGAATCGGATCGGAGGTGTCGGGTCGCCGCTCGGCATCGAGGGCACCGGCTACGCGCTTGATGAAATTGAGCCAGGTCATGATCAAAGAAGTGAGCCGCAGCACTGGCGACGGACCACTTCCAGGTCCTCGCGCAACCGGCGATGGTTAAGGATTACGTCTTGCAACGTCTCGGGATCGACCCCCGAGACTGCACAGACGTAGGTATAGGGCAGTGCGCCGTCCCAGTATCCAAAGATCCAGCCCAGCGTCATGGAGTAGTCCTCGACGTCGAGCGTGCGATTGCGCAAGCGGGCACGCAGCATCTCGGCGCAATCGATCAGGGACTCCGGCATGTTGTCGCCCCGCCTGCTGTCGCAGGCCAGGCTTATCAGGGCGTCGACCATTTTTTCCCGCACGGTCTCACTCCATTGAGACGGGTCGGGCAAGGGGTCGAGCTTGGGAGGTGGCACGACGATAGCGGCTGCTTCACCAAAGAAGTCCAGCTGCCATCCGGCGGTTGTTGTTTCCATGATGGTCTCCGGGTCGGGCACCCGAAAGACCCACCTGCCGGCGGGTATCGGATACCCGCGACAGGTGAAAAGCGCCGCCCAGATGGGGCGGCTTGGGATCAGGAACGGTCGTGTGTTCCCGTCCGTCGAATCGGCGTTACCACAGCCGAGCGCTCGTACTGCCGCTCGGGCTCCGCCATCAGCTCAACATCCGGCTTCGACTTGGACACGTCGTCCGGCATCGAAACCTTCGGGGCTTCAGGAATGGCTTTGGTCCAGGCAACACCCCTGTGATACAGGAACGAAAGCCCGACGACGGTCACAAAGGCACCGACGATGAACGACTGCGAGGCCATATACAGCACCACGCAGAACATGAGGAGTTGGAACGGACGCTTGATGAGGTTCGTGACAAAGGATTCCACGGTTTCTCTCCAGAAACAAAAAAAGGGATTTCCTGACGGATGCCAGGCGATTATTCGATGCTCGGTCGAGCAAGGAATCTCTGGAGGGAAGCTGCAGCGCTTCAACGTACTTGCGTCATGCGGTAGCGCATGGCGGAAGCACGCTGACGTGGATGAGCGGCTGCTGAATTGGAGCGCCAGTAAGGCCCGCGCTCATGTCGATGCGTAAAGGACGCTGAAGTTCTCTCAGATCCTAATAGGACTCTGACGCCCGAAACCTTCGGAAAGACCAACAAAAACACCCCGCTTTCTGGAAAAAAGACCTGAGCATGCTCACCAGTTTGTCGCGGCGCCGGCCCCGGCCGATCCTGGCGGCGAGTGTCCGCGCCCTTCTCATGCTGATATTACTTTCGTTTATTTCTGTTCTTATCGCCGCTTAATTCGACCCCTCACCTTAGGGGTAAACCCCTACATTTCGTCGATCGCTGGGCGATATGAATTGCATAAGCAACCTGCTTTCTGCCCTTTCCGACGAAAGCCACCCCTAAAAGAGGCGATTTCTGGGAACAACGCGGCTGTCTCGTTTCGTACTCTGCACGAGGCCACTTGACAACGTTTTTGGGTCGTTACGCTGGTTGTCAGGGTCCATTTCCGAGAGCAAAGATGCCGCAAAAAAAAGACCAGCCAAAAGAAAATCCGGCCGTACAGGCTGACATCGTCAACTTCCCCTTGCAACCGGAGGTGTCGCGTGCCGAATTGGCATTGCGCAACGCACTCGGCGGCGCACCGGTGGACGCGGACGCGTTCAGCCGGCTACTCCAGTGTGTGCGCAATCTTCAGCGCACGCGGGACAAGATTGAGCGGCTGCTGCGCGACCAAGGCGCAGATCTCCAACAGATGCATGACCACACCATGGACATTGCCGTCGCCATGTATGGCGACACGAGAGTCGCGCGAACGCGTGCGTTGGAGATGTTCTACACGATCGCGGAAGAGGTCCTGCACCTGACACGAAGCCAGGCTCATTTGCAGCTGAACCTTTACCGGCGCTTCCTGCAACATAACGGCGCGCTCACGAAGCTGAACATCGGTGAGCTGATGATCCTTCGCCGGAGTGATTACACCGCGGAGGAAATCGACGCGGTGATCGAATTCAAAGAGAACGATCCTTCCTATCGACGCAAGGACATTCGGGAGTTCGTCGAGCGACTGCGCCGCAAACAGGAAGAAGTCTTCGATGTCCAATCCAAGCTCGACGTCGCCACAGCCGAACTTGCAAGCACTATCTCCGAGAATGCCGACAAGGACCATGAAATCCGTCGGCTCAACACCGAGCTTTCCCGCTTGACGGCCGAACGCGACACCGATCGTCTGACCCTTACCCAATTGCGTGAGGAGATGACGAGGCAAAACTCAAGTTACAGCGCACTCGGAATGCAAGTTGCCGACTTGGAACGAGAGAAGCGCGAACTGCAGGAACGCATCGCCTTTGCAAAGGGCAACGTCCGCCCTGAATCTATCGAAGTGCCCGTCGTTCCACCCGGCTATGCCACGTTGGAAGACGCATTGGCCGCCAAGAATGAAGAGCTTGCGACCGCCAAGAGCGAGCTGAACAACGTCATCTCTCAACGCCAGAGAATCGAAGAAGAGATCGCCGAGCGTACCGCGGTTCTGGACAAACGAGCGCGCGCTCATGACGAGCTGGCGAAGCTAGTAGAAGCATTTCGACAGGCGGTCTCGAGCTTTGCGTCGGCCCAACTGACTGTGCAGATGGCCGGCGACATTTCCGAATTCCGCCCGACTCTGACAGTCCTCGACGGCATCGTCGGCCGCCTTCAATCCGAAATCCGCTCGGCCATCAAAGCAAAGTAGGAGCAACGACCCATGCAACCGCATTCCCCAACCGCTGAGTTCGAGCGTCTGCAACTCACCCGGATGACGTGCGACCGTATTCGCTCGGCAAACTATCACCTCACCGATCACCTCGCCGAACTCCTGGGGGCCCATCCCGAGCTGGAACAGCCCCTGCACATCAGCAAAGCAGCCGTCGACAGGGTGCGCAAAGCTGAAGCGACGCAACGCGATTTGATGGGCACGCCGTTCCTCGTTGTCGTGCCGACGCTGTCCGAAGTACAGGATTGGCGCTGCCTCACAGAGAACACCACAACGACCCTGGCCGTCGACGCATTGCGATCGCAGTTGCCCATCTGGAGCAACGACGACAAGCTCCGCTTGTTTTACAACAATCGCCATTACATTTGGCTGATCGTTGAATTGCTACACGTTAGCATTCTGGCCGCTCCTCTTCTCGGAATCACCAAGGAGCTGGCAGAGTATCTTCGATCTCTCCCACAACATGTGCTCGACATGGCCATCGCACGGGTAGATTTTCCGATCTTCCGCTGGCGCCTGCACAGCAAGACCTTCTGGGTAGACTTCGACTCGAAGCGGCTTGGGCCAGATTCCAATGGCCACCATTTCCTTGCCTCTACCCCGATGCGTGCCGATCGCATGGCAACGAAGCATAGCTGGACCAACCTCCGGTTGGAGCCGCTTCAGAAGAAGGTGTACAGCGAAATGATGGTTCGCAGTCACTGTCGAGCATCAACCATCACCTCACTGCTTGGGATTACATCCACGCGCACGAGAACGCTATTTCAGCAGATTCACGGCAGATCCTCTCCATCAGGCCAGCTGCCTACCTCGACCGCCTGGTACTTCGAGCACCCGACACACCGACTGCAGGCAACCATCATGGTTTCGCTCTACCGTATCGCATTGGCCTTCGGAGCGAACGTGCCAGAGGCTTTCATCTCGGCTTATGACCTCTTCGACAAGTTCTTCGGAACTACCTCGAAGATCTCGGCGGACCGCGCGTGTCACATTTGTCGCACCACGTCCACCGATGCGCAGCTGGAACTGGCCCCGTGCAGGGTATGCAGGACACCTTATCTCATTGCGAATACTGCGCCACGCATTGAACTTAGCCACGCGTTCTCTTGCCCTGGCTGCAGCGGCACTTTAGGCGGGCCCAATGGCTCAATGCGTCGTCGCAAGTGACCGAGGGAAACTGAAATGCATACCTCCATTCTTTTCGTCCTCCTCTTTGTCATCCCCCCGATCCTGGCCTACCGGCTGGCTCGACGCTGGGGTAGGAGCGGCTTCAAATGGGCGGCGATTTGCTTTTGCACGCACTATTTCGGACTGCTCCTGCTCATTCTGCTGCCATCAAAGGCGACGCCGACGCTTCAACGCTACCGACTGGACAATCCTCAATGCGCAACGAAACACGGCATGTCCTGTAACTCGTGCGGCTCGCGAAGCATCCGCATCTGGCGCAAGCAGTGGATGTTCTCGGTGAAGCAGTACCACGTCTGCAATCACTGCGGACAGTCGCTCTACACCACCTGAGACGATACCCCCCAATCAGGGGGTCAAGTTCCGGCTGCCCGTGCCGTCCTATCCAAGGTCCCTTCGTGTATTCTCACGCCCGGCTGGGGATTGCTGGCACTTGACTTCTCGTGCCGGCCTGTAAGCTAAAAGTAACGGTCGATCCCCGGCCGGCCCAAAGTCAGAGGAAGAAAAAAACATGCAACAGTCTAATCTCGCTCTCTCGGCCCTGGTCACGGCCATGACGCTTGCTCTCGCCGCTTGCGGTGGTGGTGGCGGAGGTGATGACGGCGGCTCCAAGCAGGAGCCCAGCACTCCCACTGCGCCGACGACGCCGCAAGATCCGACCTCGGTACCTCCTGCAACCTCCGTTCCTGCCCCGACTTACCCGGGAGGCGATCTGCGCCTGGCAGCATTTAATGCGCTTAACGATTACCGGATCAAGATGGGCGTGGGCGCCCTGAAACAAGATGCGACCCTCGATGTAGCTGCTGACAACCACCTCGCCTACATGAAAGCGAACTCCGTGATAACGCACGAGGAGACCGCTGGCAAGGTGGGCTTTACTGGAATTAATCCCTATGAACAGGGTATCGCGGCAGGCGCATCCAGGGCCCAGTGGATTAGCCAAGCCGCCAGCGGTTCTACCGATTGCGTGACGGTATTCAAGAACACGGTGTATCACCTCCAGGGAATTACCAGCAATCAAGAGACGGTTGGCATTGCTGTCCGAGATGGATATTGTGTAATCAACTTCGGGCTATCGACTGGAGCGAACGGCAGTGGTTATGGCCTGCCGTTGTGGGGCGGACAGCAGCTTCAAGGAAATGGGGTCGCCTACTCGCCAATTGATAATGAGCTTGTACCGGGCATCTTCACAGCCTCCGGAGAACAACCGAGCGCGGCCCCAGACCTCTCGAATGCAGGCCACCCTGTCATGTTCAGGGTTCCTGCACCGAATGCCAACGATGTCCTTACGGTCGTGAACTTTACGCTGACTGGCCCCGGTGGAAGCCTTGTGCCGGCACGCGTCCTGGTTGCAAGCGGCGCGAAGGCAAACTCTGCTGCAAATGCAATTTCCGACCCCAATGTCTACAATGGCGTAGCTTTCCTGCTTCCGACTCAACCTCTCATTGCAGGTACCTACACTGCCACTTTCGCAGGCGCACGCAATGGCGTTCCCATCAACAAGTCGTGGAGCTTTACGGCCTTCTAATCCTAAGACGCAGACTGATCGCAGCAAGAAAAAAGCCCGCTTTGCGGGCTTTTTCACGTGTATGGCCCCGCCCTACTTACTTGCAGACTTCATACATGGAGCTGTTTCCGTAGTTGCCGTTGCCGATCGTTGACAACTTCCACGCGCCCAACCGATATTGGCTTGTTGCAAGGGCGGCCATAGCTTTATTTGAGAAATCCTGTTCATCAGAAATTTCTGAGTTGGACCACATTCTCGACCAGGCTGGTGTATAGCTCCCATCATTGACGACAATCCCGTAGCCAGCGCAGCCGCCATCCGCTGAGCAGTTGCCCATGGGCCCCATCGTGATTGAGAAAATGGGGTTCTGAAACCGGCACGTCAGCGGCGGAGGCGGCGGCGGTGGCGGTGGTGGTGGTGGGGCCGGATAGTCGCACGTTGGGAGGTTATTCTTCATTATCCACATCTTGCCTACAGGACAATCAGCCACTGTCATCGGCGGCGCCGGAAAGGCATATAACTGAGCGTTAGCATCAACGTAGCACGTTGCCAGGATGGTCGCTAAAAGAAGGGGCTTCATAGACGTTCCAGAAACTAGTACAGGCAACCTGTGGTTACGGTACCGACAAGTTGACCTCCAATAGCGCCAACGTCGTTGCCGCTATACCATGCGGCCGGAGACATGGCACTCGCTTGGGCATACCAGTACGTGCCATAATCGTTCATCGCAAGATACGTCCCTTCGATGGGAGGCATCACACTCCCGGTAATGTTCACCATCTGCTGCTTCGGCGTGTAGAGCGCCCATGCTGTCCCCCCCGGGCAGTAGTCCTTGCCGAACGTCATCCCATCGGTCACGTTGTCGTACTTGCGCGTAACGGACATATTGCCGAGCGCATTGTTCAGCGACACATATCGGTTGCCCTTGCAGATAAAGCCGACGTTGGTCGCACCCGTCGCCAGCTGACCGCTGTTTGCGCATGCCATGCCCTCGTAGATGTTCGCCACCGCGGTGCCGATCGGCTGCCAGACGCCACCGAAGCAGATCACGAAGCCCGTGCCTGTGCTGCTTCTGCGCGTTGACGGCTCCACGTTGCATGCCGATCCTGGCACAGCAGTATTGGTGATGTAGGTCTCACCGTTGCTGGTCAGCGCCGTGGTAGCTGACACGCGTCGGGCGTTGTTCAGGTCATTGCCACCCATGTCGATCGACGTCTGCATCCTGTTCAGCTCGGGATGCCCTGGCACCTGAACCCGGTACAGGTAGCCGTTGTTGGCCTGCGTGCCGGTAAAGGCTAGCAACGACGCCAGCCTGCCGCTGCCGGGATTGGTGTAGCTGGCCAGCGGCACCTGCCAGGCGCCGTAGGCGCCATAGGCATTGCTGGCAACCATCGTCGGATCCCCGTTCTGCCCCGGATACGGTACGAACCCGCCCTGCGCCCCTGCCTGGGCCGCGATTTGCACCAGCTGGCGTGTGTCCGTGATGGGCCGGCCGCCTTGCGACGTCACGAGTGCCTGCAGCGTGTTCGGCGTCGGCTGCAGGACCTGGAGCAACCACGTCTGCCCGAATACGTTCGTCGCCGAGAAGCCGGCAGGCAGATAGCCCCCGTTGACGAGCATCGCCGGCGTGACGGACACCGGCACGCTCGCGGTGGCTTGCGCGGCAAGGGTGGCGGCTTCATCCTGCACAAACTGCAATGCCGCCTTGTCGAAGACCAGCATTTGGCTCGCTGCTGCCGCCGTCTGGACGTTGGTGACGCCAGCTTTTGCCCACGTCGCAAAGCCGGCGATGCTCAGCATCGACAGCATCAGCGCGACGAGATAACCGAGTATGGCTTCCATGCAACTCTCAGGTATTCAGCTGGACCCACTGGACCAGCGTGCCAACAGGAATTGAGGCCGGCACGCTGTAGGCCGTGCCGGTCGTGAGGCTAATCGCAGTGCCCTGGCTACGAACACGAAACCACGTTGCGCTACCTTGCGTGCTGTTGAGCAGCACCGCGCCGGCACCGGGAGAGACGCGTACAAATCCATAGACATCCCTGCCGCCCGCGGGATTGGCCACCGCCATGCAGCCGGCGCCAGAAGGTGTCACCATCCCCGACGGAAGGACTGGCGCCACGTTTGAACCTACGAGACCTGGCGTCGCGCCGGCGGTGGAGACGCACGCGGCACCATAAGCCTGCGCTTGCTGTGCAGTCACCGCAGCCAAGGCCTCCATGCGCCCGGGCTCGCCGGCACTGGGGACCGACTGCGAAAGTTGGCGGCTTTGCGCCACGATGCCCATACAGAAGAGCACCGTAGCGAGTGGCAGAATGAGATATCCCATGCGCGTCTCCTCAGATCCCGGCGTCACGCCGGTTTCATCACTGGAAGGTCAGGGCGAAGGTCGCGGTGGCACTGCAGGCTGCACTGGCGGTGACCTGGTCCGGCAGGTTGGTCTGGTCGAACGTCGTCGTTCCAACCGTCAGCGTCACGTAGTCCTTCATACCAAGCGTCGCGCTCACGCACTGCTTTGCCGTCTGCGCGTTGCCACCACCGAAGGTAATCACCCCGCGCGAACCATTGTTTGCCGATGCAAGCGTGACCGCGTTACCCCAGGGGTCAACCAGTGCATTGCCGCGGACCATGTCGGTGGGGAACATGCCGCCGTTGATCATCGCCGCAATGTTGGCCGTGGTGAAGTTGGTATAGCCATTGTTGCCTTGGGAAAATCCGGCGCGAGCGTTGGTAATCAATTGCGCAATATTGGTCGCCACTACGCTCGCCTTGTGATTCTGGAAGCCGTTGTAGCCGGCGTAGGCGATGCCAACAAGTGCAAGCAGGCCCAAGACAATGGCGACAACGCGCCCGAGAATGCCATCCATTTGAAACTCCTATGCTGTTGAACACGCCAAGATTTAGAACTTGCCCATCGACGACGTGAGGATCGATGAAAGAGAGTTAGAGCCCAGTTGCAGTACGACAAAGGCGAGGAACATGAGGCCGGTGAAGGCCGCCGACATGACCATCCCTTTCGCGAGCAATTGCCGCTCGATGACTTCAGCGTTCTGCCGCACGGCGACCGTGATCTTGTCGGTGAAGTCATCGAATCCAGCATACGCACCGATTTCGTCAATCAAGTCCATCGATGGGAAGCCATATCCGGTTTGCCGCATCGCCTCGGCCAGGTCCAGGCCGTCGGTGAGTCCGAGGCGGATGGGCTTGAGGCGAGACGCCATCCATGGCGAGGCGGTTTGAATCTGGCCCTCCAAGGCAACGACGTCCGGCACGTTGGCCCGCAACAGCGCTACAAACGACCTGAGCCAGGTGAATCCGTTGATCTCGCGATACACCGTAAATGGGAAGACATGCTTGTCAAGGAACCGCCTGCCCGAGCCATCCCATCGGGGTAGCGCCCACCAGCTCCATATCGCATAGGCCCCCAGGCTGCCGAACAGGACCGGCGCCGGCCAGCCCACCGCCAGCTGGCCCATCCAGTACATGGCATAGGCCCAGTCGGTCCACTGGTCGAGCGGCACAAAATCCAGGAATTGCGGCACGATCTGGGCACCGATTAGGAACAGCACCGCGTATAGCGTCAGCAGATAGACCGTTGGAGCAAAATAGCTGGCCTGCAACTTCTGACGCAGCCGCGTTGTCTGCTCGCGCACCTCAAGGACCAGACGCATGGCTTCTGGCAACTGCCCGGCGCGCTCGCCCGCATCGAGCACGCTGCGCTCAAGATCGCTGAGCCCGGCGCCCATGGCTGCCATCAGGGTCATGCCGTCCCGCACCTTGCGGGCGACATCATGCGCCGCCTTGGCCGCCCGCTCACGCCCACGTCGGGCGAGCCGCTCGCGGAAGTCCTCCAGGATCTGTGCGAGGGTGAGGCCGTTTTCAAGCTGGCTCGATGCCTGTTGGTACAGGCGGCGGCGCATGGTCCAAGAAAGTCCGCTCATGTTTCGTCTCGGTGGGGGATAGCGTCGACACTGCGCTCGGCATCAACAGGCGATAGCCTGCCAGCGAGCACCAGATCCATCGCATGGGCAATCATGGGCTTGTCGGCGCCGGCGCGATTGCGATGCTTCCGGCGGGCCACCAGCACCCCTTCCTTGATGCAGTCCTGCATCAGATCCTCGCTTGTCACCACAACTTCAGCCACGGCCTGTTGACCAACGATTGCATCGCCATGGCAATGGTCGCAACCTGCCCCGCGCACGCGAACCTCCGAAAGATCGCCCCAAGTCCGCATGGCACGCAGCATGTATTCCGGCAAGGCCTCCGGCGCATCCTCCAACTTCACGCTGCATTTCGGACAGAGCAACGGGACCACGCGCTGTGCAATCAGGCCGATGATCTGGTTGTGGTTGCAGATCACCTCCATGGCCAGACGGACGTGGTCCAGCATCACCAGACGCGAGAACGTTTCGAAGGGATCCGTCACGTGCAGCGTGGTCAGCACTAGGTGGCCGGTGGCCGCGGCTTGCAGCGTGGCCACCGCTTCCTCGACACCACGGATTT
The DNA here is from genome assembly GCF_057798955.1 of Cupriavidus sp. 207A1. Taxonomy (NCBI): domain Bacteria; kingdom Pseudomonadati; phylum Pseudomonadota; class Betaproteobacteria; order Burkholderiales; family Burkholderiaceae; genus Cupriavidus; species Cupriavidus sp. 207A1. The sequence continues at coordinate 18,717 of NZ_JBYOJO010000008.1, forward strand.
CGCCAAGCAGGATGGCATCCGGGTCCATCCGCAGCGTCATGCGCAGCATCTCGGGGAAGCGCTCGCTCTCGGTGGTGAGCTGGATCGCCCAATCCATCGGATACTCGGTTGGGTTCTCGATCGTGACCAGACGCTTTTCGGGGAACATTCGTGCCTGGTGCCGGGTGCACTCGAAGAGCGTCGTGGTCTTGCCACTGCCCGTTGGCCCCGTCACAACCACCACACCCATCGGCCGGCGCAGCAGTTGCGAGATCAGATCCACCTGCAGCGGCGTGTATCCCATCTGGCCTAGCATGAATTCGCCCGAAGGGCTCTTCGGCGTGCTCAAGTCCAGCCGCTTCGCCGCATCGATGGCGTCTGCCTTGCGGGCACCCTGGTGGTGCTCTCGGTACTGCAGGCGCGCCACGAGGAAGCCGCCGCCGCTCTCCACCGGGTAAGCCGGCCCGCGCACGATCCGCACGCTCGATAGCCCGGTGCCCGGCAGTGCATCGCCCGCAATCTGGGCATCCTGCACGTCGAGCGGGTTGTAGGTCGCGGCTTTAACGGTGGCCAGGCCGGTGTACATGGCGCGTACCAGCCGCTCCCCCTCCTCCCTTCGCATCGACAGCGCGCCGACAGTACGCAGGTCGCCCTGCACGCGTACCTGAATCTCGGTGTGGTGTTCACGCACCAGCACGTGAATATCCGAGGCAATCAGCGCCGCGCAGTCGGCCACCAGCCGGCGCGCGAGGCTCAACGTCTGGAGGTCGGCATCCTGTTGCTGGCCAGAGCCGCGCTGCTGCCGCAGGACCGCCAGCTCCTGGGCCGACACTTTGCGAACCTGAGGTGCAGCGCCGCTGCGGCGTACCTTGGCCTCCCAAGTGAGAAAGCGCGGGGTGCCGAAATGCCGGGCGTCCACGTATATGTCGCATGCGTGCACAGCGAGGGCCTTCTGGACGGTCTCATTGGTGAGCCCATGGTCCAGGGCAAGATCCTCGACGTAGAGGCCCGTCTCGGCTACGCGTTGGCGCAGCGCTGCCGCATCCTCTGGCCCAAGCAGATTCAGCATGCAGGCAACCTTGTCGAAGCTGCCTGCGAGCGTGCGCGGGTAGAGGATGTGCGGCGCCAGCACCTCTGGCGGGGGCGGCAGCGTCAGCAGGTCGGACTTTGCCGACGGCTCCGATCGCGCGGCGACGACCGCGGTACGGTCCCCCTTGCGAGCGGCACCGCCCCACAGGCGCGAAAGTGTCCCGATCATCATGGCTTTCCTTGGTGTTGAGGCCCGGCAGCCGGAGCAGCGGCGTTTCCGTTCCTTTGGGCGTACAGCTTTCCGACGCCCTTCCATGTCTGGTTCGCCGCTTCATAGCTGACTTCGGTCAGGCGCAAGCCCGCCACGTTGTCGAGACCAGTGCCCATACCCATCCATGGCGGCGTGCCAAATTGGATATCCGCAGTCATCACCAGCCACGGATCGACAGGCGTCTTGCCATCCGAGGGAAGCAACGGCGGCGGCATCGTGACCTGCAGCGCCATGCCGCGCGCCTGCGCGTATGTCCAGATCGCGCGCTGGGCCTCGCGAACGGTTTCGATCGCAGAGGGGGACGGCAGGAAAGCGGCGCTGGCAACGGCGGTTGCGTTCGCCTGGTTGCCGTCCGCCGACAAAGAGCCGGGCGCGTTGGCAGCCACGCCGCCGTCTCGCTTCCAGCTTGTCTCGATATTGAGGGTGGTAGCCGTCGCCGGTTTGCAGCTCCATGCGGCCATGGTCCAGCCGTTCTCTGCGAGCGGCTGCACCTCCCATGCGCGCCGGCATGCCCGCAGGAATGCCGACGGTAGAGCCTCCTCTACCCACGGAAGGATTCGGGGGCGGGAAGCTTCGTTCAGCTGCTGCGCAGCGGCGATTGCGCGCTGGCGCGCGCGCTGTGCCTCCCGCTCGGCCTCCTGTTGCGCGTCATACCAATGCCAGCCACCGCCGACGAGCGCGCCGACCACACCCACCGCGGCCAACGTATATGCGGTTGAGCGCCATGGGCCTCGCAACACATCGTGCATTGCCGACACGCCCTTACTTGCGCGCGCCATGGCGGCGAGGTCTCGTACGGTACCCTCGACCTCGGTCCAATCGCCCAGGATGCGATGGCGGGCCCGGATCGTGTCAAGCTCCTCGAGGGTGCCCACCCGATCGCCGCCCGAGATGATGGCGTGGCCCTGTCGAACCGCGACATACCAGTAGAGGTTGTCTTGAAGGTGAAAGAGGCCCATCCAAGGCTGGTGATGCTGGGCGGCCACGACGGCGGCGAGCGGCTTGACCGTGGCAACGTTGACACCAGCCATCGGCTCGCAAAAGCCGCTCTGCACAGCGCCTTCGGCGCTCTGGTGCACGACGCCCCAACGGAAGTGTCGGCCGAGCGCCATCGCGCTCCCGCGCACGGCACGCTTGCTCGGCTGAACCTCCTCGTGCTGCCAGGTCAGCCCGATCGCGAAGGCGCCCTTCAGCCCAGGAAACGACAGGATCTGCGCCATTTCTCAGGGCCTCAGCGTCCGCACGCGCTTGCCGTTGGCGAGCTTGACGCCCCCATCGTCGATGCTGACGACCTTCCAGCCACCATCCAGCGCGTCGCCGGTCGCGACTGGCACAGTGCGGCCGTTGACCTCGACAACCGCGTTGAACTGGCCATCGAACGCGCGCAACGCCACGAGCCGCGGTGCCTCGGCCGCTTGCCGAGGCATCCGTTCAGCAACGCCGGCCGCCGGCATGGGTGCCCCAAGCGAAATGGCCGGCGCTGCTCCAGCAGGCGCAGCTGCACCTGCCGTGCCCGTCAACAGCGATTCTTCCGCCCGCTTCACCTCGGCTTTGAATTTCGCAATCTCGGCCCGGGCCTTCCACAAGGCAATCTGCGACTGTAACGCCGCGAGTTCCGATGCATCGGTATGCCGCGGCGTTGTTGTAGCGTCGGCCGCCACTGCCGCATTGGCAGACGATGCCCCCGCCCCAGCAGCTGGGCCAGCAGCGCTGGGACTGGACGGCTGGGCCGCGGGCGTGGATGCAGGCGGCGCGGCCTCCTGCGTCCGCGCCGGCGGCCGAGCTGCCTGCTGCGAGGCTGGATGTGACGCCTGCTTGCGGCCAGCTTCCGCAATCGCCGCGGAGATCGGGTCGGTCATGGAAGACGCCGCGTTTGCCGAACCAGCCACCGATTGCAGCAAGGCTGCCGCGATAGCGATCCCGAACTGACTGCAACGAAGATTGAATGCGCGATTCTGCATGGGATTGTCTGAAGTGTTACAGCAAGCGGGCCGAGATCATGATTGCAATGACGGTATCGCCACGGGTCGCCCCGACCCCGCCACCGAGCGCGGCCATCCACGGCTCACCCACGCCGTTGTTGGTCGTCGCCGCCTTCTGGTTGCGCAAGCCCGTCAGCACGAGAGATTCACCAGGCTTCAGCGTGATGGACTGCGTGAAACGGTTGGTCGGCATGGTCCGCAGCTGCACGCTGGTCTGGTTGGCTGAGCCACCCGAGTTGAACGGCTGCAGGGGCAGAAGGTCCGAGAGCGTCATGTCGAAGTTCATCAGGATCCGGCCATCAACGACCTTGGGCAGGAAGTTGCTGGTGAAACCGTACGTGACCGTCGCGGTTTGAATCGAACTGGTGGAGCCGACATTCGCCGCCAGCGTCGTTTGCGCCTGTGCAACGTAGTCCTGCAGCGTCGCGGTCTGCAGCGCGAGGACCTTCCCGTTCTGCGTAACGCCCGAGCGGGACACCACCTGCGACACGTTCCCCAGCGTCGAGAGCGCCTGGATCACAGCCTTGCTGCCGGCAAATGGCCCGCTCATGATGGTCGCGCCGAGGTTCATCGGCGAAGCGCTGCCCGAGACATTCGGCATGCTGGCCGAATTGAACGTGACCCCGGGCTGCCCGCTGGAGCTCTGGTACGCGAGGGCCAGGTTCAGACCATAGTTATCCTCGCGCGTCACGCGGACCTCGTAGACCTGCACGTCGATGGCCACCTGCTTGCCATACATGGCGGCCAGGCTCTTGACGAACTGTTCGATGCGGTCGCACTGGGCCGGATCCCCGGTTACTGTGAGGGTGCCCAGGTTCTTGTCGACAACCACCTCGGCGCTGGCGCCGGCAACGGCCTTTGCGGTCACCTGGAGCGTCTCCCACGGCTTCATCTCGACCGACATGCTCATCGACTGCCCGCTGCGCCCTGCTCCGCTACTACCATTGCTGGCCCCGGTCCCGCCGGCGCCCGACATGCCGCTCGAGCTGCTGTCCGTCGTGGTGATCGATCCATTCATCGAGGACGAATCAGCGAGGCTCGGCAGCATGAAGGTGCGGGTTTCCGTCTTGAAGAACGTGACCGTGCCGTCGTTGTACCGAGACCACACCCCGAAATGCGCTTCCACGGCATCCAGGAAGCCCTTGAAACTGCCTTCGTACCGCAGGGTCAGGGGGGGCGCTGCGGCCCCGCCAGCGCTCGCACCCGCAGCAACGCTGAGCGGAGCGCCCAGATCTACCCGTGCCGTGCCACCCATCGGAATCGGCCCGCCCGGGCGGACTGCGCCTGCTGGCTGTACCCCCGGCGCCGCGCTTGACGCTGCAGCGACTGCCGACGGATCGACGGTAGCGCGCACACCAACACTTTGCGCGATCCAGTTGGCGGCTTCATTCAGTGAGCCGAGGGAGCCCTTGAACACCACATGCTTGCCGTAGATGTCAGGCTGCGGCTTGCTGGCGCGGATCTTTTCACCCATCAACCAGGCGCCTTCGTGCACGCGGAACACCGGCCGGCTGCGCGGCGCGTCGGCGTAGCGCGCCTGCGCCTCGCTGTTGATGGCGCTCTGAATCTGGCGCGTTTCCATCACGCCGCAGCCGGAGAGCAGGGTGGCTGCCGCCACGGCCGCCGCGGTATAGCGTTTGCCTTGCTTCATCATTGGACGATCCCGTTTTGGCTGATAATCACGGTGCGGTTTCCGCGCCAACTGTCGCCCACCACATCGGCGCCGTTGTTGGCCAGCTCCTCAACCACACGCTTGACGGCGAGTTCAAAGTCCCCGCCGTAGTCCTTGTCGCCCGGGACGATCCACCCATCGGGGACATTCCAGACCACCGTCCAGCCCGCGCGTGTAGCCCATTTCTGCAACTGTTGTTGCAGCGGCTCGCCTTTCACAAGGCGGTAGACGTCACCGACCACAACGGCGGCGGGAGGCGCGCTCACTGCGGCTGCGGCCGATAAACTCGCATTGGCAGCAGGCGAAGCGCCATTCGCTGCAAGCAGCGTGCGATCGATCGAGGCGGCATTCGCGCGGGAGGGCTGCAGTGACTGCCACCCGTCGTTCTGCAACTGAGCGGCGTGCAATGCCGGCGCGATGAACAGACCGCTCAAGAGCGAGCCCGCAGTCACGACTAGGCGGACGATTCGAAGGGATTGGGACATAGCTATGGTCTCGATTGAACGGGTAGGACTAGCGCAGGGCCGCGCGCTGCAGCGCTTGCCATCGGGCGTGAATCTGATTGGCGTACCGCAACTGCTTGTCGGGCGACGAGGCGTTGTAGGCCCCAACCGCCTTCCACGTTGGTCCGAAGCGCTGGATGTTCTCGCGCAGAATCCATGCGCCGACGTACGCATTGGTGCATCCATCGAACAAATGCGCGCGCGTGATGCCGTATCGCCCCAGCCGCGGCAGATGGATGGAGTTGATCTGCATGAGTCCGATATCTTCCGAACCGTTGGTATTGCGGTTGGTGACCCAGGGCCGCATGCCGGACTCCTGCCAGGCAATGCTGCGCAGCAGAGTCGGGCTCACACCGTGGAAGGTCGCAGCATCGTCCAGGCAGTCGGCACGGACAGCACCCGAGAGCATGGCCAGACAGAAGACTGTCCCGATTGCGAGGGCCCTCATAGCGACACCTTCCCGGGCTGCTCTTTAAACCGCACCTGCGGCACACGATCCACGTAGACCACGTTCCCGTCGGCAATCACGGTCATGCGCGCGGCAATGCCGTTGAACTTGTAATAGCGGTCCTTCTGTTCGCCGTTGCGCTGGTGATCGTCGCCGAACACCGACACGCTCACCATCGATTTCTTGAAGCTGAGGTAGGTGGCGCCGTCCTTCTCGAATACCATTTCCAAGCCGGCGCCGTTCTCGGCTGGGAATACATACTCGATCTCGGGGGAGCGATCCACCTGCACCGACTTTCCGTCCGCGGTAGCGGTGAAACGGTCGACCGTCGCAAACGACAGGATGCGCTGCGCCTCGTCCCACTTCGTCCAGATCTTGCTGTCGGAACCGTCACGCAGAGCCAGGTCCTTCGGTTCCTGCTCGAATCGGATCTCGATGCGGCCCTGCTTGTTGTCGCGGATCGCAACCGCTCCGAATGCGGAGGACAGTGTCGGCCCTTCTGGCAGCGGCGTCGCGGCCACTGCCAGCTGCGCTGTCGGCCCTTCGGTCGACGCTTGCAACGCTCCCCCGGTCGGCGTCCCCGCCGAAGGCTCTCCGACCACCGAGAAGCCCTTCGGCGGTGCAGCGCGCAGCGCGATGTTGCGCCGGGTGAAATCCACTTCCGCGTACAGGTTGCGGCGGTCCAGCACGCGCGCGAGCGCCTGCAGCCAGTTCTCCCCGCTGCCAAGCTCGACGGTGACATCCTCGGTCATCGGAATGTCCTTCTGCGCGGTGCCCGTCCAGCCTGCCGGCGCGATGGACTTGATCATCTGCGCGAGAGGCAGGGTCGATCGGCCGGGACGCACCACCTGGAGCGTGGTATGGCTTCCGATCAGCGCCAACCGCCCGGAAATGCCGGCCAGACTGCGTGGCAGGTCGCCTCCAGGATTCGCAGGCTCCGAAGTGAAGCCATTCGCGCGCTTCCAGCGCGCCACCACTGGCTGGCCGTTCACGGAATAGCGGACGACGTCGGGCACGCCATCGACGACCCAGTAAGGGCCAGTCTGCAAGGCACCATCAGCCTGGACAGCCTGGCCCGGCCGGGGCTGGATATAGGTCGACAGACCATCGTTGAAGATGAGCGCAGGACGATCGACCGCCCGGGCGACGATCTGGTAATCAAAGTCGAGCGGATCGGTATCGGCCGCCATGGCGCTGGCGCTCGCCGTCAATACCAAAGCGGAGAGAATGAGCGGCCTGATCATCGGAATTTTGCGACGTGGTTCATGAAGCGAGCGAAGTACGGACCACCACGCTCCGGGTTGGCGCTGTGGTACCAGGCCACAGCTTTCATCGTGGAGCCGCTGCGCCGCAGGTTTTCGGTCAGAATGTCTTCGGCCACGCGGATGTTGGTCGCCGGGGCCAGCGCGTCCCACGGCGACGAGAAGCGCTTGCCGTGGTAGCACCAGTTCACCTGCATGAGCCCGACGTCGAAATCGCAACGCTGGCTCGCCAGCAGCCGATTGATCGCCGCGTAAGCTTCCTCCCGCGTGGCGAAGAACATGCCGCGGCCGGCCACGTTCAAGGTCCAGGGCCAGGGCCGTCCGCGATAAGCCGACTCGTTCATCGCGATGCCCGCGGTGATCTTCGGGTCCACACGTTGCCCCATCTGCGCAAACGGCTCGGTTTTCGGCGCGCATGCCCATCCGCCACGGCGCTCAGCGAGTGCCTCCTGGGCTGCCTCAGTCAGCACAGCCGGGCGGAGCCAGCCTTCGCGCGCAAAGAGACCCGAGATCGGCACCGCCTTGCCGCCGATCTGGACAACCGGCCCGGCGTCCGCCCCCGCTTCGATCGATGCACCGATCAGGCGCGATGACCATGCGAGGAATGCGTCGAGCCCGCAGTAGAGCACCGGTTTTCCCGCGATCATGTGCAACAGGTCCTTGCCGTCGGCATTCACGATCACCGCATTCGGGCTGATGACCGCCTGGATGGTCGCGGCGGGCGCGTGGCTCGTCAGCAGACCAGCAACGAAGGCGACCAGCGTCTTAGTCACGGTAGGCCTCCAGCACCATGTCGTGCTTGACCTGCACCATCATCTTCTGGCCCGGCTCCGTCGTGATCGTCGGCCGGATGCCCTGGTTGCGGCTCAGGATCGTGGATGCGGTCTGGGCAGCGATTTGGCCGGCAGCAGTGCCATAGGTGGTCAGGCCATTGGCGCCGACTGTGGTCGCCGTGTTGTTGTCCTTAAAGGCATGCTCAAGCAAGCCGATAACCAGGGCAGCGCCGAAGATCCGCACGAAATGATTGTTGACGTCACCACTGATGCCGGAGTATCCGTTGGGGTCGGCACCCTGCATGCCCATCAGCGGCACGGTCTTGCCGTTCGGCAGCTGCATGCGCACGAAGGCGGCGAGGATGCGCTCCTGGCCCACGGCGATATCCGCGCTGTACGTACCCACCAGCGTGCTGCCGGCCGGGATCACCTTGCACCGCCCCGTCACCGTGTCGTAGACGTCCTGCGAGACGGTCGCGCGGAATTCGCCCGGCTTATCCGAGTTGAGGCCCCCTGCGAACGTCGCAGGAATGACGAAGCCTCGGCTAACCGTGCATTTCGGCAGTTTCCCGTCAAAACCGGTGCGCATGGTCTTCGCGGCGCTGGCATCGCGCAGGAACTTGTTGTCGGAAGACGCCGGAGCTTCGGCGGCTTCCGGGAGGCCGTTGCTTGCACTGGCGCGTACGACCGCTGCCTGCTGCAGGACGCGCATCTGAGCCGGGTCAGTCAAGTCCGCCATGCCAGCCGGCATTTTCGTGCCGCCCATCTGCGACTTGCGCATACCCTTCTTGTAAATCGATGAGGTGAAGATGTCGTCTTCCTCGTTTTTCTTCACCTCGGCAGTGGTTGGCTTGGCCGCGCCAACCAGGTCGCCAGCCTTCATGATCGGTGCCGTGCCGCTGTCCGGCTTCTCCGCGCGAGCCCGTTGCCGCTCAGCCTCTTCCCGTGCCCTTGCCGCCTGTTCGCGGATCGTGGCCTCGAGCGACTGGCCGTTGTCGCCGCTGCTGGCCCGCTGGCGCAGCTGCTCCGCGCGGTCCTGCTCGGCCTTGGCATCGGATTGTTCCTCGCTGACCGACTGGAAGTAGTAGCCGAGCCCGCCGACGAGGAACGCCGCGACGACGCCAAGCGCCATCACGATGTTGCGCGGCAGCTTCCCCTTGACGGTGCGTTCCTGCGCATCCGTCACGTCGGAGACGTTGGTGGACGACTTCCGATCGCGCATCAGAACAACCCCAGAATGCGGCGACGGCCGCGCTCGATCTTCACTTCATCCGAGCCCGAGCGCAGCGCGATCGCTTCGGCCAGGCGCTGGACGACCAGGAATTCGCCTCGGCGGATGAAGTTCACCACCACGAAGTCGCTGCCGTCCTTGACCAGGGCAACGGGCCAGTCAGCTCCCTTCGGGATGCGCAGCCAGATCGCCTTGCCGTCGTCAAAGACAGTGTCCGGGCGGAAGCCAGCACTGCCGGAGATGGAGTAGTCGAAGTTGAGTTGCTCCGGCGCCACCGCGACGGCATCGGCGCTGCGGCCACCAGCTTCGGCGGACAGCGCTTCTGCCCCGTCGGCACGCGATTCACTGCGCGCCTTCGCCTTGGCAGCAAAGGACGTCGGGATACGAAAGCGAACCTTCTGGTAGAAGATCCCACCCAGGGGCGAGGACACCAGCGTGAATTCGTAGCTGCGCTTGTTGGTGTTGACCGACAGTGTGTTGACCAGGCCGGCCGCCTGCGGCTTGACGTACAGGTGGTTCAGGCCATCGGTCTCGTAATCCCAGCGAACGCTCTCGCCCCACGCGGGCTCGCCGACGATCTGTTCGTCATCGGGGAACTCGATGGTGGTCATCTTCAGCGGTGCAGACAGGATGCGGAAGATCTGGTCGCGGTTATAGGTGAAGACGACAAGGCGGGAATCTCCAGGCAGCGCTATGGGGTCCACCCCACCATTGAAGGGATTGGCAGGATTCATCGCATCGCTGATGTCGCCGATGCCCAGCGCTGCTACGCCCGCGCCGGGGCGGCGCATCGGCTTGTCAGCAGCCTGGGTTTCGGGCACGGCAAAGCTCAGCGCCAGGACGGCGGCAGCCAAGGCACTCAGCGGGGATGACTTGCGAATTTCCATGAGCGTGGTCGCGGCCTCAGGCCGGCGATTTCTGAAGGCTGAAGAAGACGGGGTGGACACCGAACGGGTTGGTACCGAGCACGGCATCACTGGTCGGCGGCTTCACCTGGTAGCGGAAAGTCATCGCGTAGCGCATCTTGCGCGGCTTGTAGCCATCTTCCGTGGTGGTGGTGATGAATTCGACTGCGACCGTGCTGTCGGGCAGCACGGCGATATTGGTGACCTTCACTTCTCGCACCAGGGTGGCCGACGTGCCCACCTGCCGGAACGGCTCATCCTCGGTCACCCAATCCTCGAACTGCTTGCGCGAAGATCCGATCATCTGTTCTCGGACCGACCTCAGGTTCCGCGCCATGCGGGAATCCTCGACCTGTGTGGTCAGAATCGGCTCGATCGTGAACCAGCGCGTCACCAGGTCCTTGAATGCCCACTGCAGCTGAATGCCTTCCGGCTGGAACGCTTCCAGCTCCCGCACGATGGGCTTGCCGCTGGCGTCGGCTGACACGCCGACCGCCTTCACCACGGAGGGCGGCGGCTCGCGGGTCATGATTGCCGCGAGCGCAATGCAACCCAGCCCGAGCGTGGCCACCTTCCAGTGATTTCGCTCAATGGCAATCCTGGTCGTACGGTCGAAGATCACCTGTTCGGGACTCTCATTGCCGTACATCCCCGGGGATACCGCCAGGGTCTTGGCATTGCTGGAATTCTTGCGGAAGAGAGGCATGCTGCGGCAGTCCATTGGGATGCCGCTAATTGAAGCAGTGAACCCTCACCGGAGTACCGAGGAAAGCAGTGCGAATTTGCGCGGCTTTCTGAAATTGTTTCCCTCTACGCAGTCCGCATCCGCTTTGGATGCTGACTCCATTGGGAGAGCTAGCGAGTTTCAATAGTCCGAAAAGCTCGCAGTTTTGGTATGGCTTTCCGGAAATCCAGTATGAGCATGCTCAGCCTTACAAGCACGGTCTGCTTCGCTTGAGATCACTTCAGCAGGCGATGCGTGCGCAAGTTTTCTGGAAAGCTCGCAAAAATCACCCAGCTTTTGACGGCCCGCGTCATGGGCCGCCCGCCAACAATAGCGGGCATGCAAGTCTCCGATCCGAACCATCCCGTTCTGCAGCTCAGTCAGCTCGAAGCCAGCGCCGTTGCGATGTTCTTTGAGTCGCTGGCACCAATCCGCGCATTCATCGATGCGTCGGATGTGGCCGAAGTCATGGTGAACCGTCATGACAGCATTTGGGTCGAGCGACGCGGCGAAATGACCCGCTTGGACGTGCAACTGGAACCCGCCAAGCTCGAAGGCGCAGTCCGATCGCTGGCCTCCTCCGTCCAGAAGTCTGCCGTGCGTGGCACGGCACAGGGCATCATCAACGCGGGCCATAAGGGCCTGCGCATCGCTGCCGTAATGCAACCCACAGCCATCGACGGCCACGCCCTCAGCATCCGGCGTCACCGAGAGACTAACCTGTCCCTTAGCGACTACGTCAAGGCCGGCGCATTCTCGGCCCGGCATGCCCGCAGCAAACACACAGACCTGCCCATCTTCAAGGGGGCGGTCGAAGACGACGCGCTGAAGGATGCCCTCATCGAGTTGGTGCGCCAGCGCAAGAACATCCTCGTCGCCGGCGGCACCTCCTCCGGCAAGACCACCTTCCTGAATGCGCTCGTGGAGAACATCCCCGACGGCGAGCGCGTCCTGACCATCGAAGACACGATGGAGCTCAAGACGCGTGTGCCGAACGCGGTGCGCCTGCTCTCCAACACCGACAAGAACGTGACCACCCAGCAGCTGGTGGCCCTTGCACTGCGATTCCGCCCAGATCGCATTCTCGTTGGCGAAGTCCGCGGTGGCGAGGCCTTCGACCTGCTCCAGGCGCTCAACACCGGCCACGACGGCGGCATGGCGTCGCTGCATGCCAACAACGCCCGCTCGGCGCTCTCCCGCATGGAGAGCCTTGCGATGCTCGGTATCCCACATGGCTCACGGTGGGAGCTCGACGACATGCGCAAGCTGATCGCGGAGTGCTTCAACTACGTCGTCCATATGCGCCGCACCGGCGAGATGCGCCATATCTCGGAAATCATCGAGATCAAGGGCTTCCGCAGCAACGACTACGACCTCGAACGCGTTTTCTAACCACCAGGAGTCTCTCCCATGTCTCACCGCTTTACCCAACGTGCAGCCGCAACGGCGCGAAAATCCCTTCCCTCCATGCTGGTTCTGGTCGGCTTGATGGGCGTCGCCACCTCTGCCGCGGCTGCCGATTTCGGCTTCCTCGGCAACCTCGGCGAGTTCATCTGCGGCATTGCCACCTTCATCAACACCAAGTACCTCTTCGTGGCCGGCCTGATCCTGATCGTGCTGGGCGCCATCGGCATTGCCAACTCCGAGTCGACCATCATGAAATTCGTCTCGGTCATCTGTATCGGCATCGGCTTGGCCGCCGCTGCACCGGCAATCATGAAAACGCTGGGTGTCGCGGCCCAGTGCACCGGCTTCTGATCATGCGCGAGCACCACGTCAGCATCGGCCTCTCCCGGCCGCGCCAGATCGGCGGTGCCGTTCGCGGTCTAGCCATCGCCAATGGCACCGTTGTCGCCCTGCTGGTGTACGTGACCTTCCGTAGCGGCTGGAAGATCCCGGTGGCCGTCGTGGTGATGGGCATGGCCTTCCACGCGCTCCTGCGCTGGCTTACCAGTCGGGACCCGTGGTGGAACCAGATCCTGAACGTCTACAACCACTACGGCGACCTGTACGAATCAACCCCCTGGCACGGCAAGCTGAGCACCCTCTTTCGCCGCCCCTATGGCTTTGACAGCGACCTGCCATGCTGAACCTGAAACGCCGCCCGCTCTACGAAATCGCGCCGTGGCTGACGTCGATCACACCGGAGCTGATCCTAAACAAGGACGGGTCATTACTCGCGACCTACGAGTTCCTGGGTGTCGATGCCGACAGCCCAGACAGCAACGACATTACGTCGGCCCGCAATCAGCTGGACCAGGCGTGCCGGTCGTTCGATAACCGGATCACCGCATGGTGGAAGATCAGCCACCGGCGGGCTCGCAGCTATATCGACGGTGACTTTACGGCGGGGGCGGATGCCCGGCTCGACGCGCTGAACCGCGCGCACATGACGACGGGGAAGTACTTCCACAATACCCACTCGCTGGCGCTCGCCTATACGCCTGAGAGCGGGATCGCGAAGTTCTTCGACAAAACCGGCTACCACATGACGGTTGGCGGCAAGTCTGTCATTCCCGCCATTTTCGAGGCGACGAAAGACACCCTCTTTGCGCGCAGCGCCTTCGCCTTCGATCTGGAGAAGCTGACGACGGACGCGCGCCGCTTCGAATCCATGCTGGACGCGTTCACGGGGGGCGTACCGCGCCTGCGCACGCGCCGACTGGTCATGCAGGACAGCTACGCCGTCCTGCACCAGGCAGCTAACCCAAGCGTGCCGCCCCGCCGCATTCGATATCCGGTGACCCTTCTCGATACCCATCTGACGGAATCGGAAGTCACGGTCGGCTCCGAGCGGCTGCTGTTCGAATCCGCCCACGGGAAACGCTACGCCGCGATCGTTGCCGTCAAGGAATGGATGAGCTTCCAGGAAGCCGCGCTGGATAGCCTGATGCAGATCGATGCCGAACTCGACGTCTGCATCATGTACCGGTTCCTCGATACGGCGCGGGCGGCGGCCTACATTGAGAAGGTCCGGCGCTTCTACAAGATGGCGGCGCTCAATGTGCGAGCGATCCTGAAACAGTACTTTGCCAAGGAAGAAGCCGAGAACGACGAGGGGCGCGAAGAGCTGGCCAAGGAAGCGGGCAAGGCTCTTAAGCGTCTGACGGCAGAAGGCACCCAGCACGGCTTCGCGAATATCTCGATCGTCGTCTACGGCGATACCGAATCGGCTCTGGAAGACTCGGTGAGCGAGGTGGTGGGCGCACTCACCAACGCCGGCTTTGGTGCCATCCGGGAGAAGGCCAACCTGATGCCGGCCTGGAACAGCACCTTGCCCGGCCGATGGGATAAGCAGCGTCGTCTTCAGTTTGTTGAAACGCCCGCGGTCTCCGACCTTGCACCGGTGCGTTCCGTCATGCCTGGCCCCACCCACAACGCGTGGCTGTCGGACAAGGCCGGCAAGGAAGTGCCTCCCCTCACCTGTCTGCCCACGCGTCATCGCACCGCACAGCGTGTTGACCTGCACCAGCCGGGCGGCAACGGGCACCTGCTCATCATCGGCCCCATCGGGGCTGGCAAGTCAGTGTTCCTGAACTTCCTGGTCTCGCAGGCCGGGCGGCACGACGCGCGTCGGATCCGGTTCGACAAGGACCGCTCGACCCGCATCCCGACGCTCCTCAGTGGCGGCGCATTCGTCGACGTGACCGGCAAGTTCCAGGCGGCAACACACGTGAACCCGCTGTCGCTCCTCAACAGCCCGGCAAACTTCACCTATGTCACCGAATGGGTGACGCTGGCCCTGGAGGATGAAGAGTTTTCTCTCAGCCCTCAACAGTCGCAAGACATCTACGAGGCGGTGAAGATTCTCGCGACGTACCCACGCGAGCACTGGACCCTCGGCCGCCTGGCCACGTTGCTGCACGACAGCCTGCGCGAGCGGCTGCAGATCTGGCTGCAGGGCGGCCAGTACGGGCACTTCTTCGACCACGCAGAGGACGCATTCGACGTCAGTGACAACCTGTCGATCGAGATGGGCGACCTCTTCGAGAAGTATCCACGCGCCGCGGTGCTGTTCTCGGACTATGCGTTCTATCGGATCAGCCAGTCGATGGACGGCCTCCGGTACACCATCATCGAAGTCGAAGAGGCGGGCTTCTTCTTCCAGCATCCCCGCTTCTACAAGCGGCTGGAGACCTGGATCACCACCATCCGGAAGCTCAACGGCGCCGTCTGGATGGCCACGCAGTCGCTGCGGCAGCTCGAACGTGTCCCGGATTTCGAAATTCTCAAGGACAACGTCGGCAATCTGATCTACCTGCCGAACAGCCAGGCCAATACCAGCAAAGACCTCTACAAGGACAAGTTCGGCCTGACCGACGACCAGATCCAGATGATCAACGACGCGGTGCCGAACCGGGACTATCTGTGGATCACGCGGGCGCAGACGCGGATGCTTCAGAGCACGTTTTCCGACGAGATGGTGGCGATGCTCCGGTCCGATGGCGTGGCGCAATCGATCCTTGACCGGCATTACGCCTCTGGCGTGTCGGAGTGGCAACAAAACTACGTGCGCGAAATGCTCGCGCGCTCTGCATAAGGAGAAACCGATGAAAGGTTGGATCGTACGCGCCGCCATGGTGGCAACCCTTGCAGCTTCCGCGAATGTTCACGCCGCGCTTCCGGTGATCGATGGCGCCAACCTCGTGCAGACGACCAGGACGGCACTGCAGGCGCTCAAGACTGAAATCTACGAGAACACCAATATCGCCTACCAGTACCGCATGATGGCGAATCAGTTGCTGCAGGCCACCGGAATGGACCCGGCCCATCTTACCGAGCAGCTCGACGCGATCAAGGATGAGATCGGCAAGTTCGATCTCTACGGCGTGACGCTGAACGATCTCTATGGGGCCGTCTCCGACAACGCGGACTACCTTTCGAAGGTGCGCAGCATGGTCAAGGCTTCGGGCAAGCCCAGCGGGCAGTGGCTTGAGGACCAGCGCACGCTGCTGGCAAATGGAGACAAGACCGCGAAGAACCTGTTCGATCTGGGCAACTCGGTGGTCAAGAACGTGCAGACCCAGGCGAAGCGTCGGCAGAAGATCCAGAAGGAAATGAAGCTCACTGGCACGGCACAGGCCGCGGCGGAAGCGACCAACGAAATGCTCGACGTCCTGGCCAACCAGAACTCGGACCTGTTGCAGATGATGAGCGCCAAGGTGCAGTCGGATGCCGACAAGGACCAGAAAGCGCTGGCCATCGAGACCGAGTCGCTCGACACGGCGCGTCGTCTGCAAGCCGAGCGAGACCAGCAACGTCAGAAGATCCTCAACCTCAAATGAACTGGACCTCGATCACTCCCACACGGATGTTCTGGGGCTTTGTCGCGCTACTCCTCGCCACTCTTTGCGTCGTACCACAGCTGGCCGCGGCACAGGAAGCTACAGCGGGAAATCAACCGGTCGTAGCTGCAAGTGCAGGCAAGCCGGGCGACATCAGTGAGGGGATCAGGAAGACGCTGAGCAAGCTCGATGGGATGCGCAGCAGCCTGATTCAGGCGGCTACGTCGCTGAGTAAAGCCACCGTGGAGGACGCCAACAAGATCGCATTCGGGCTGGGGGTGATCACGCTGGTCCTGGCCGGGCTTCGATTCGCGGCTACTTCGGATCCCGTCAGTGCCTGGACGGATCTCTTCGAGACCTTTCTGGTGCTCGGCATTTTTGCTTCGCTGTACGCGAGCTACACAAGCTTCTCCTCGGGCCTGTTCCTTTGGTTCGACCATCTCGCCACGTCTATCAACGGAGGAAATAGCATCTATGACCTCCCCGCATCATTGGCCGATACAGGTGGCAAGTTTGTAGATTCAATCTTGAAGACGCTGAAGGCCGGAATTGTGAATCCCCTTTCCCTACTTGATGCCGTCGTCGCCGCAATTCTGTTCGCGTTCGCATTCATCGCTGTCCTGATTGCCGCATTGATCTACTCGTGGTTCATCCTGGTCGGGCATCTGTTGGTGGCCGTGGGTATCGTCGTGGGTCCGCTCGCCGTGGCATTCGGCATGGCGGAGATCTCCCGACGGTTCTTCAATGCCTGGCTGGACTACATGGTCACCGGTTCGATGTACATGGTGGTGGCAGCCATCATCTCGCAGCTGGTGAGCAAATCGCTCATCGCCATGGTCACAGACATCGGCAAAGTAGGGACTGACACCACCATTGCGGCCAGCTATGCGCTCAGCACCGCGATCATCCTGGTGTTCGTTGCCATGGAGATCCCGAAAATTGCAGGCTCCCTCTTCGGGACCGGCGGCGGCGTCGGTGCCACCGGCGGGATGAAGATGCTCGGCCGCGGTGCCTGGAACCTCGGCAACAAGCTGGCAGGGCGATGATGACTACACATGCACACCTGCCGGCGGATGCGCTGCTGGCATCTTTCTCCGACCGCGTCGCGCTGATCCGCCAGTACGCGAACGAGGCGGACAGCGCCGACTTCACCACCAAGTGGTTTGATGTGTTGGAGCGCTGCGCCACGTGGTTCTCTAGCATGCCGCTGCGACCCGGCGAGCACGCTGAGCCAGGCGGCGCATTCCGCGCTACGGTGGAAGCAGCCTATTTCGCCATGCGTCTATCCGGCGCGCAGAAGTTCGCCGCCGATCAGACCTCCGAGCGCCGCCGGAAGCTGGAGCCGCAGTACCTGTATGCGCTCTTCCTGGCCTCCTGCTGTTCGCGCCTGGATGAGCCATGCCGGCACTTCCAGTTTCATCGGGAAAGCGATGGCCTGGAATGGATGCCCGCCATCCACGGCGCGTTTGGTCCCTGGCTAGGTGGGAGCACCTACCGCGTCACGCGCCGCGAGACCGCCCTTCCCATCGAGCGCATGCGCACAGCGCTCCTCGCGCGCGAGATCCTCGGTGCGGAGCGCCTTGCGGGATTCGACGGCCAGGTGCTTGCCGACCTGTTCGGCGCCATCAATCCTGATCCCCGACCGAGCAGTCTCGAAACGCTTCTGCACAAGGTCGCTCGCCAAGCGATCGACACGGTTACGCAGTTCGAGATCAAGGCGCGGCGTGCCGCCTTCTCGCCCGATACGACGCCGGCGCCGAAGGCGGATTTGCTGAGCGCCGCTGCAGATGCCACAGCCCAAGCGAAGCCGCCTGCCGCAGCTGCAACCGAGCAAGCAGCGGCAACTGCGCCTGCCTCTGTCGACTCCCGTGCGCCCACCGAGAACCCACCTCCGGTAGGCGCTGATAGCTCTCCCCCGCACCCGCAAGCACCATCGACGGTACCGGTCCCCCGCGAAACGGCCCGGCCTGCAGTGCAGCTCGACGGCGCGCGATCGCTCCGCCCTGAACAGCCTGCCGACCCGTTCAGGGAAGCGCTGGCCGGCGCGTCGAACCTGATGCGTGAGTTCTTCCGAGCCCTGGCCCAGGACGTGGCGGCCGGCAAGGTAAAGGTGTCCTGGGTCGACAACCGGCTCGCGATCAGCAAACGCATGTTGAGCAATTACGGCATCGCGTCGGAAACGCTCATCGAGAACCTCCGCAAATTCCAGCTGCTGTACAAGATCGTGGGGCAGGACATCCTTCTGGTGGACAAGGTCGCGAACCTGATCGCAACGCGGCCGCAATCCGCCGGCAACGAGGTGGATGACTGATGCACCATTACATCAACCATTTCCGCCCGATCTATGAGTTCCGCGCAGCCATCGGATGGTTGCTGGCGGCCGTACTGATTCTGGCCAGCGGAATGCCGGGAGCGGGCTACTTTTCGCTGTTCTGCCTGGCCATGCTCCTGTTCCGCTCGGTGCAGGTCTGGCGGGCGCTGAAATTCCGCCTTGCCATCTCGACCAAGTGGCTCGCCGTGATTCCTGTGGGAAAGCTCCTGGCACTCAGCGCGCAGATGCGGAAGACGGACAATGCCATGTATCTCGGCACGGGATTCGAGTGGACACAGAAGCATTGCCAGATTGCGCACGACATCCTGCGTATGCCCTCCAGTGACATTCCCGGCCTGCCTCGTTGGCTGCCAAAGCCTATAGTAGAGCGAGTGGAGGCTGTGTTTGCGCCGGCTGGAAGCATCGCCGACCAGTCTCCGCAGGGAAAATCGTGGATCCACGGCATGGAACCACAGAAGATCCCGATCCCGTTCCATTACAAGGCGATGCCCGGCCATACCGCCGTGAGCGGCACGACCGGCGCCGGCAAGACTCGCACCTATGAGGTCATCTCGACCCAGGTGATCCACAACCCCAACGACGTTTTGATCGTCATTGACCCCAAGAACGATGCCGAGTGGGCCGCTCGGGTAAAGCGGGAATGCGAGCGCACGGGACGCAAGTTTCTCTATTGGAAGCAAGCGGCGCCGTCGCAGTCGATACGGCTCAATCCACTGGAGAACTGGGCCCAGCCGTCGGAGATCCCTACCCGCATTGCGCAACTGATGGAGGAAGGCCCGTTCCGGCAGTTCGCATTCCTGTTCATCGACCGCGCGGTGAAGGGCGAACTCTATGTCGGCGACAAGCCTAACCTGCGTTCGATCCTGCAGTACGCCCAGAACGGCATCAACAATCTCTTGGACCGCGCGCTCCAGCGCTTCTTCCCGGAAGCCGGCAAGCCGGATTGGGAGGAAGAGGTCACCGGCTACATGCAGCAGGTAGGACAGCGCGCCGGCGGCACAAAGCTCGATGCCATGGTCCGTCTCTACATCGAGAGGTTCTCGAACAAGGGACAAGGACATGAGGCCATTGACGGCCTGATCGCCACGTTCCAGCACGATCGCGACCACTACGGTCGGATTATCGCCTCTGCCCTGCCCTTGCTCCAGATGCTGGCCACCGGCGAAACGGGTCTGATGCTGGCCCCGAAGGCAGACGACTTCGAAGACGACCGGGAGATCTGGGACATCGACAAGGTCATCAAGCAGAAGGCGGTGCTCTATGTCGGCGCCGACTCGCTCTCGAACTCACTGGTTGCCCAGGCCGTCATGTCGATGCTGCTGGCGGACATCGCTTCCGTGGCCGGCGCCATCTACAACTTCTACGCCAAGCCGCCCGAGGTCGTGCTGATCATTGACGAGGCCGCAGAAGCCATCAACGAACAGATGCTCCAGATTCTCAACAAAGGCCGCGGCGCGGGCTTCAAGGCATTCGTCGCCTACCAGACACGCTCCGATATGACGGCGAAACTTGGAAACGTCGCCAAGATGCAGCAGGTTTTGGGCAATTTGAACAACCAGATCATCTTACGATTGGAGGACATCGACACGGCACAGTGGTTCTCCGAGAAAGCCGGCACCACCGCCATTCGGAACATCGTCGTGTCGAGCAGCACCAGCACCGGAACTGAGGCTCATGTCGGTGAATTTAGCGGCTCTGTGTCGCGCTCCATGCAGCTTGAGAAGGCGCCCCTGATTCCGCATGAGCTGATCATGCAACTACCGAACCTGCAGTACTTCCTGCGTATCTCTGGTGGCTCCGTCTACCAAGGTCGAATTCCAATCATCCAGGACTAATACGGTCAATGCCCTCCACCCTGTTCCGACAAATCGTCAAGGAATACAAGCTCTCGGCGAAGCTCTCACCGATGTTCATCGTGTCTCCCGACCTGGATGACGTCTGTACCCGTGTGGTCGACTACATCGGCGTGAATTTCCGGGTGCGAGAAGAACCGCTGGTCAAGGAAATGCTGACGGACGCCATTGCCGCGTGGCGCGCGGCGCGCAAACACGGCGACGCAAACGTCGCCTTTATGCAGGGCTTGTTCGGGCGCGCCCACGATCTTTACGCGAAGCGCTATGCCGCATTCAAGGGCGAGAAGTACAACGTCTGGTATCCCTACCACGAATCCATCCCTGCGTTCGAGCAGCGCCAACCCGCGGGCTATGTCTGCCAGGTGGTCGACGAACCCGTACCGGGAAACATCTCGCAACGGTGTGCGGCATTCCAGCTGGCCGCTCGCGTGCTGACTGGCTACAGCTTCACCCGCTACTTCGATACCTACGATGTCGCTCGAGACTTTGCACACTAAGGCCGCCCGGTCATTGGCAAGGTTGCGCCAGTTTCCGGTGCGGTGCGCTGCGTGGATCTTCCGCGTCGACCTCGCGCTTGCACTGGAAATGCACGCCTGGCTCAATCAGGAGACACCTGGGCCGATGCCAGAACACTTCATGCGCGGCAATGCCGCCCCTTGCTACGCCCTGACCAGTATTGCCACGCGCAAGCCGGTGGTTTTCTGGGGCGCGCTCGTCGCCATCCCGGCGCTGCCGGTGCTACTTCTGCTGCGTTGGGTGTGAACCATGGCTAGTTCCCGATTCGTCTCTCACGTACGCGTGTGGCTGCTTGTGTCGCCGCTGATGATCTGTGCACTTGTGCCGTTCATCCAGAACGATGCCGCCTTCGAAGTCAGCGATGCTGAACAGGCGTCGGTTTCGCAATGGATTGGCCAGGCCGGCGCGCGCGAGGCAGCATCGCAGGCGAACGACCGGTTTGACCGTTGGTTTGTCAAATCTGGCGCCCTGCAGGCATCGTTCACTGGCTCGGACGCAGATACTGCACTACCGGACGCCGGTGCGTCGGAGTTCGGCCGCGGCTGGATGCGACGTTTCTGGTTGACCGTCTACCGGGCAGTCTATCGCGCAGCCGTCGCCCATCACTGGCTGTTCGGTGGATTCATCCTTTTTGCCGCGCTGCTTAACGATGGGGCCGTGTCGCGCAAGATTCGCGCCGCGGGCGCTGGCTTCGCCAACCCTGTGACCTTCCACGTGGCCGCCCATGGCCTGCTGCTCTGCTTTGGTCTTGGCGCCACCGCCCTGCTCTTACCGATTTCCCTGCTCGCCCACTGCTGGACGCTCGGCGTCTGTCTCGTGGGCCTCTTCAGCTGGCGCCTGGCGGCGTCCTTCCATGTCGGCAAGTAGCTGACACCACGTTTGTTTGATCTCAATGGCCTCGAACGTTGGCCACTCCAGGAGAAATGATGACCACCACCGAACTGTCCATTGCTGAATCGCCTATTGGTGCGGCCGATATCGACGCTGCCCAGATGGGTGTTCCGACCGTTGCGCCGAGCACGGCTGGCAACGCTGCCGCCGGCGCATCGGATCGAGTTGATGACGTCGAAGCCGAACTGATCGAGATGGAGGCCTCGGCGAACGCGCTGCGCAAGGAAGGACTGATCTCGACGGCCGATCTCGAAAAGAAGAAGGCTGAGGTCGAGCGGACTCGCAAGCTCTTCAGGGAACTCTCGCCCGAAGACCGCCTGGCCATCGTGCGTCGCCGGCGCGAACTCGGTCGCCAGATTCTCGATCGCGAACTCGCTGGTGCGGCGGTGGTGGTGGTCAGTTTGAAGCTTAACCACACCCGCCTGCGTCCTCTCTTCGAGCAATGGTGGCCGTACATGAACCGCATGTCGCTGAACCTGCAGCGCTTCGGCCAGTCGACGTTTTCCAAAAGCGAGCTCACGACCATTGAGGCGTTCCTCGAGCGAGAACTCGCCAAGCTGGAAGACTATGTCGATGAGCAGCTACGCGTCGCCAAGGCCTACCGCGAGCAACGGGAGAGCGAGATGCGCGCCAAGGACGACATCATCTTCCAACCGACCATTACCCGTCCTTCGGTCGATATCGAAGTCCAAGCCTTCTCGCGGTTCGCTGTTCGCGCACTGCAGGTCCTGACCAAGTTCGACCAGGCCATGGACCAGTTCGATTTCATGGTCTGGAACGGCATTCGCGATATGACCGACGTGAACGAGGAAGTGACGCGATTCCTTCGCAAGTTCCAGCCCCTAGGACTGCGTAGCTACACAACGCATCTGAAGCTCATGACCACCGTTCGCAGTGTGTGATGGTGAAGCCTTGCATTTGGTGCCATGTTTCCACGTGAACCTCGATTTTTTTGGCACCAAATGCCACATGGATATCCGTTGTCGATGCTGTACCTATGAAGCGCCTGGAAGAGCCAGATGATCCTTCCTGCTGGGGGGCAATGGCACTCGGATCGCTCAAGGCCAATTGCATCGAACAATCTGCGGTGTCTTTCAGTCGCTGCATCTGGCACGAAGTGGCACTTGCTACCTTAATCTGGGAAATACCCTGACTTGGACGACTCAAGTGCCATTGATTGTCAGCAGTTTGGATGGATCCTCTGCCCGGAACTGGCACTTGATGGTACTTGCTGCCACTTGGGTCAACTTGATTCCCGTCGGGGGGACAAAGTCCGACAAGGTGGGACCGGCTGCCGAGTGCAATCGAGTCAATAGTTGTTGAAACCACGTGCCACTTACTGCCACAACGAATCGCCATGTCGCTCAACAAGGTATTGGAAGGACTAAACCCCGCCCAACGTGAGGTGGTCGACATGCGCCAGCACTGCGTCGCGGTCGCCGTGCCGGGCGCTGGAAAAACGGCGACGATTGCGGCAAAGGCAGCGGTACTCCTCGCCAACCCAGGCGTCACGGTCGGTGCGGTAACGTTTAGCAAGGATGCGGCGATTGAATTGCGTGACCGTATCCTCGCGCTAGCCGGCGCCGATGCCAAGAAGCGACTGCTCGCCGGCACCTTCCATTCGCTGGCCTATAAGCAACTCGGGAAAGGGGCCGGCAAGCTGGCCGATATCGTTCACGACGGCGTTCGGTTCGCTATCGTCGGGCAGATCCTGGAGGAAGGCGGATTCGATTGGAAGGTCGAGGACGCCATCGCCGCGATTGAGCGCGCCAAGATGCAACTATCCGATCCGCCTCCAGGAACGGTGGAGGCTCAATTGTATGACGCCTACCAGTGTGCCCTGGCTCGGAACGGCAAAATCGACTTTCAAGACATGCTGCGGTTGGCTGTAGCTGGGATGCAAAGCGGAACAGTCGCGCCCTACCGTGTGACGCACATGCTTGTCGATGAGTACCAGGATTGCGACGGCTTGCAATCACGCTGGACAGCGCTCCACGCAGCTGCGGGTTCGATCCTGACGGTGGTCGGGGACGACGATCAATCGATCTACGGATTTCGAAGCGCACTCGGATTTCGAGGCATGGAAGCGTTCATCAAAGAGTTCGACGCGCGGTCCGTCATCCTCGGGAAGAACTACCGCTCACATGCCGAGATTCTAAGGATTGCGGATCGTGTCATTCGAAACAACAAAGATCGTATCCTGAAGGAGCTGGTAGCCCATCGCGGGCCAGGCGGCGCCATCGAGTTCAAGCGTATGGAGGACGAGTACAAGGAAGCGGTTTCAGCCATTGAGGCGTTGACACCGGTTCTGCAGGCCGGCAAAACGGCCGCCGTGCTGGCGCGGACGAACCGCATTCTCGATCCATTGGAGGCTGTCTGTCGCTCGCAGGGTGTCAAGTATTACCGCGCTGCCGGCCGCTCGATCCTTGATCGACCGGAAGCCGCATTGATGGGGGAGCTACTGGAGCTGATCCAGAGGTGCAAGGACTCTGGCGTCGACGCGCTGCTAGGTTTCGCGGGAGTTGGCTCGCACGAGCTTCACCTTCTACACACGCAGACTGCGGCGAAGCCGGAGGGGCCGATTCCAAGAAAGAAGGACCTGGTGCAGGCTGGCATCGCAGAATCAACCGCCGACACGTATCGGGACTTTCTGAAGAGACTGGCGGAATGGCAAGCGCTCTGTGAACGACAGTTCTTTTCGCTCGTTCTCGATGGCGTCCGAGAATGGATGCTCAAATTTGTGGTGGAAGACCCAGGCAAGCGCGCTATCAATACTACGTATGACGTCCTGACGCGCCTGAACGGGCCATTCTCGGAACGCCTTCTGTTTCTGCGCCGAAAGAATAACGAACCGACCGACGACGCATTAGTGCTCACGACAATGCATGCATCCAAGGGACGTGAATGGACGGCGGTTGTTGTAATCCGGGCGGAGGAAACTTTGATACCTGACGAAGCAAGTTCGGAAAGTGAAGAGCGTCGACTGTTCTACGTTGCCGTCACACGTGCTCGCGACTGGCTGCGGATTTCTACGGCAAAGAAGAACCCCACGTCCCGATTTGTTATTGAAGCCGGGTTGACCTAGTTCTAAGGATCCGTTAGTTGACAGTGTTTGATATCTAAGGCTTTCATCTGCTGCCGAGCCGAGCAGAATTCGTACTCGCTGATGCTAAACGCGAATCAGGCCACAGCAGATGTCGCTTTGGATTTGATGCGCCCAAACACAAATTGTCCTAAGTACCAAGCCAAATCTGTATTGGCCAAGATGACCCTTTCATCCACGGATGAGACCTCCAGTTTCATCCGCCGCAGCACGAGTTTACTCTCCCTCGAAGTAAGCCACGCACGGACGAGTTCCTGGCGTACTTTCGCGTCCGATGCAGCGAAGTATTCCCGGCCTTGCCGAGATTCCTCATTCATGCGAGCGCGGGTCTCGTCCTCACGTGATGCCACGCTGCGCTCCACGCTTGTTTTGGCGGCAATCTTCGCGGTTTCCTTCTGTTCTTCCTCGACGAGCAGCTTGGTCTGTACCTGAACCATCGTCCGTTCGGCCTCTGACATGCGCCAGTTGTCGCGCAAGGCCTTCATCAAATAGCCAGCGGGGCTCTTTTTTATCTGACCGCGGTTGAGTTTGAATCGCGTGTACTCGATCGCCTGCAAGATGCGATCATCGTTCCACGTCTCACGGTTCTCGGAGATCTCGCCGAACTGTCGCGTGGAGAGGTTGAACTCTTCCTTTAATATCTTATAAATCTGACTAGCATCGGATAGGCTCGCCATGACGGCGTCCGCTGTGTCCTTCCGTTTGAGGATGAAGCGAATCCTGTCGACCTTCTTGGAGGAAGTTGATTCCGTCTTAGTCTCATAGGACAGCTCTATATCCGAGATCTCATTGATCTCGCGAACGGCGGGCTCCAGCCAGTCACGCTTGAAGTACTTGAAGATGGTCGCATTCGCGCCCATTTTCCCCGGCCATGTCCGCATCTCATCGAGCTTGATCCAATCAGTACGCCCGTTGGGCACACTTGGCAGTACCTTGTCATAGATAGCGCGCGCAAGACTGCGGGTAAAAGCCGTTGAGATGCGAAGGCTCAGCCAGTGAGACTTGCGGGGGTCTCGAATGTGTGGGATCAAGCTGTGATGCACATCGAAACGGACTCGGCCACGATGCATTGCAACCATGCCGATCAGCTGGACCTGGACCCAGATATCGTTCTCATCAGGCTCTCGGTCTGATGGTGTATTGGTTACCCTTACCTTAGCGTTCTGCGCTTCATCTGCGATGGTTCGAAGATGCTTCAGGTTACGGCTGTCATAACGCATCAACCACTTGAAGTAGTTCAGCTCGACATCGTATTGGTCCAAGATCTCGGGCTCTTGTGCAACGATGAAGTACGCGGCATCCAGGAATCGTCGAGCGGCTAACCCCATGTTGACAATTTCTGTGAAGAAATTGTTGCGCTGATATCCGATTTCGCGGTTGGCCTCATTGATGGGCAACCCGAGGTCAAACATGTCTTCGAACAATGCCAGCGCCATTTGGCGAGGCGTCGTTCTCGCTTTGACCTCCACCGGACTGTCCGTCGCCATACTCGTCTTCCCGCTCGTTTTATGCTTCGGCGACTCTAGCATGTGATGGTGAGGTCCTGTCAACACAACAAACCTCACCATCGCGGTGATCCTTCGCGCTCTCCGCTCACTTTGCAGCGCCGCGCACAATCGACCTCACTCGACGCACAACGAACCTCACCAGTCTCCGTTACGAGGGTGATCCGAGCCGCGGACGTGCCTGGGCAAAACGGACTTGTCCACATGTGCCGCACAATAGATCTCACCTTCGGGGTGGTCGCACAATGAGCCTCACCTTTCCGTGGAATAAACCTCACTTGGGCGACACAGTAAACCGCACCTTGGCAGCACAGAGAACCTCACCATGGACACAGTCGACCTCACCTTTGAAGGGTTAAGTATTTGAAATCAAAGGGTTTCGTGGCCCTCTGTTTGTTGGTTAGGATGTTTACTAAAAAAAATCAAACAAACAGCGCTTGCAGTCGGGAAGTGATCAACTAGCCAACGAACCACTGCTGTCGATACCGGTATTGCACTTCTCCGCCGCTTTTGATTTCCACACGGCCTTCACGGATGCGGATCGCCGGGAGTCTTGCACGGGCCGTGCTCAGGTTTGTGCAGGAGATGAAGGTGAGGTTTCTTGTGCTGATTTTTACTGCGGACCCGTAGACCTCACCGTGCCAGCAAAGGGGCCTTACCGATATGGGATGGTGAGGTCCATTGTGCATCAGTGAAGAGGTCCACGCTGATGCACTTTCGTCGATCGGAGGATTGCGTTTGTTGTGACGCGATGATGCCTCCAGCGTCCACGGATGCTGCAAAGCAACACAAAAGGGATCTCGACGTCGCAACATTTGCCTCGGATCTTTGCTTACTGGGTTGTACAAAGGTGAGGTCGGTTGTGCAAAGGTGCTTAGAAGATGCCCTTCTCCCATGCTAGACGGGCGCCCGGCTTGAACGGAGAGGAACGAAGGTGAGGTCCATTGTGCTGGTATTGTCCAACGCACTTCGCCAGTTCTGCCGAATTGCACAAGCGACCTCACCTTGCCAGTGGTGGACGGCGAATGACGCGACTCAAGGTGAGGTCGTTTGTGCCCGCTTTGGGAGTCTCCAAGATTTCGAAGGGGTTGCCCTGGTCCTGAAGTGGGCTCCAAGACGTACGGGTTCTGCCTAAAATTTAGGCAGAACTGTGGTTTTCAAAGAAACTTTGGTTCAAAAACAGAGATTTATCAGCCATTGCTCAAGCGTTTCATGTATTCTGAGCTTTATCGAATTATTTGGATAAACCTCAGAATGGTGAAAACAAGTCAACTTCCAGCAGTCGACCGAACTGTACCGCTAGAGCAGATATCCCAGTTCGCGGAAAAGGTCACCATTTTTACGGACGAACTTCGCGAGACGATCCTTGCACCGCGCCCGCGAAAAACTGCACCAATTTTCAAGACGGGGGAAATTGCAGACTTGTGCAACATCTCCCACTCGCAAGTTCAGTATCTCGCGACCAAGGGAGACGGCGAATTGCCACCGGGAAAGGCTGCGGGTACTGGGCGTACCAGAACCTTCACGCTCGAGGAAGCGCGTATCTGGGTGCAGAAGGTGTCCGACATTTACCAGACGCCGTTGGTCACGGGCACGCGAGAGCCGGAAGGAAAAATCATTATTACCGCCCAGCTAAAGGGCGGTTCAGCAAAGACGACCACGACTATGTGCCTGGCTCAGGGCCTGACATTGCGTGGTAGAAAAGTCTTGGTTGTCGACCTGGATCCTCAGGCCTCGCTGTCGGAACTGTGCGGCTTGTATGCCGAGAAGGACGTGACGCCAGAAGATACGGTCTTGCCATATATCTATGACCAGCAAATCGAGGGGGGACTGCAGCGTAGCATCCAGTCAACCTATTGGGATGGCCTTGACCTGATCCCTGCGCACACCGAACTGATTGGGGCAGAGTTCCACCTGCCCGCAATGCAGAAAATCAAGCCGGGCTTTCGCTTCTGGACGGTACTGAGGGAAGGGTTGGAGCCATTGCGAAAGCACTATGACTATATCCTTATGGATACCTCTCCCTCGCTTTCCTACATGAACCTGAACGCCTTGCTAGCGGCAGATGCGATGGTTATGCCGATGGTTCCTGAGAACCTCGACTTCATCAGCTCGCTGTCCTTCTGGCGCTTGTTTTCAGACGTCTCCAAGAGCTTCATCAAGTATGAAGCAGACAAGAAATACGACTTCGTCTCGCTGCTGCTCTCAAAGGTCGATTATGGGCGGACCTCTTCGGCACCCATTGTGCGTGCTTGGGCGGAGAGCGCTTATGAGAAGTGGCTGCATTCGATCGAAGTGCCGGCGAGTTCGGTGATGAGCACTGGGGCGCTGGCATTCTCGACGGTGTTCGACGTGAGTAGCACACATAGCGCGGCCAAATCGCTGCAGCGCGTGCGTCAGCCGATTATGGACTATTGCCGGTGGTTGGATGAAATCTATGCAGAAAAATGGAGAAGCGCGCAATGAGCAATATGCGAGAACAGCTGCTTGCTAAGACGGCGGGCATCCGCAAGACCTCGGCGATTCAGCAGGACGAAGTCAAGCGTAGCGAGCGAACCCAGACGGCGCCTGGCCTAACGGGAGCGCTTGCTGTTGCGCAACTCCGTGTCCAAGAGTTGGAGGCAGCCGGCGTCGCGTCGCAACTCGCTGTCGCTGACATCGTGCCGAACCCATGGCAGCCCCGGCGCGTTTTTAGTGAAAACAAGCTGTCGGAGCTTGCTGAGTCGATTCGCGAAGTGGGACTCATGCAGCCGATCGTGGTACGACGCGCTGAATCCGGCTACCAAATTGTGGCAGGGGAGCGCCGGTGGCGCGCCCACAAGATGCTTGGGCTCGATACCGTCAAGTCCGTGGTCGTGGAGTGTTCTGATGCGGATATGGCGGTGCTCGCCATGGTCGAGAATATTAGCCGCGACGATCTTTCTGACTATGAAATCGCGCTGTCGGTCCGGCGCACTGAGAAGGAATTTCCGTCCCGCGTGCGGCTTGCGGAGGCACTTGGCTTGTCCAAGAGCGGTCTTTATCGGTTCCTTAGCTTCGCGCAGTTGCCGGATTTCGTTCTACAGGATCTCGACCTTCAACCGCGGCTGCTTGGCGGAAGCGCTGCCGAAGCCATTGTCGCGACGATCAAGAAGTATGGTGAAGCAGGCAAGGATGCAGCGAAGGAGATTTGGCCGCTTGTGGCATCGGGAAAGATGGAGCAAGGGAAAGTAGCCGGCGCGATCAAAGCACTTGCAACCCGGCGCGCGTCGGCGCCAAGTTCCGCGAGTGAGCGCAGCATTGACAAGTTCTTTTCCGGGAGGGAACAGGCTGGCTCCATTACGAAGGACGCTAACGGCTTCACGGTGAAGATAAGAGCTGGGGTTTTGTCCGAGGCCCTGGAGACCCAAATCCGACAGCTCATTAGCGAGTCGTTTCACCCCCAGCCCAAGTAGGCATTCCTGAGAGTTAATCGGCCCGCTTCGAGCGGGCTTTTTTTTGCCCGAGCTCAACGTGGGCGATTAGTGATGACCTTCCCAAGTTAGCACGCTGCTCGGAGCCTTCGCAAGCTGGGACGGGCCGGCGCGGCATACCGCCCCTCTGAGTCAAGACATTCCGGGTGGGACTCGCTGACCTTTCAGCTTGGGACGGTGCCGGAAACGGCTCGCTGATATTCCCAAGTTGGGACAGCGCCTGGCGCGAATCACCGACCTTTTTCGAGTTGGAACACTCGGACATGTGACTCGGCGACTTTCCCAAGTTGGGACGTGTTCGCCACGGGCTGACCGACCTTCCCAAGTTGGGAGGGCTCGCAGCACGGCCCACCGGCTTTCCCAAGTTGGGACGGTACCTGGCGCGGATCGACGACTTTCCCAAGTTGGGACGGCGCCCGGCACGGCCCAACAGCTTCGCCAAGTTGGGACGCGCCGCACGGCTCACCGGCTTTCCCAAGTTGGGACGGTGCCTGGCGCGGCTCGCTGATATTCCCAAGTTGGGACAGCGCCTGGCGCGGATCACCGACCTTTTCGAGTTGGAACACTCCCACATGTGACTCGGCGACTTTCCCAAGTTGGGACGTGTTCGCCACGGCTCGCCGACCTTCCCAAGTTGGGACGGCTCGCAGCATGGCCCACCGGCTTTCCCGACTGGCTGGCGCGGGCCACCGACGGCTGGCGCGAGCGGCTGGCCACGCTGCCGGCATCGGTCTAGCCGCCGATCGAGTAGGGTGAGGGGTTACCCCCTCAGCCCTCTCACACCACCGTACATGCGGTTCCGCATACGGCGGTTCACGAACGAGACTGCAAGCGCCGCTGAGTATCCAGCAGCGAGATCAACCCCATGGCGTCGAAGTAGCCCTTCGGGAAGGCCGCGTTCATGTGGCTTGCCCCGGCATTCCACCATGGGCCTCGCCCATTGCGGGCCGATTGCCACGCGCGATCCTCCGTTAACCCCTGTCGACGCAGCATTAGTTGGGACGAGGCTTGGTGCGGCTCGCCGACCTTCCCAAGTTGGGACGATTTGAAAGTGGGCCTTCGGCTGCTGGTTGACTCGCAAAGTTTGCCACTGACGGCTAAGCGTGGCCTCGTCTGCAAATTGGGGGACAGTCCCGAGAGTCGTCTTTCTAAACGTGAGCTGCGACTACCCACAGAGCACCCAAACCGCTCGACTCGTTGGCGTGAATTGACCGACCAAGGCCTCCTCGTGAAGAACTGCGAGGTACGACCTTTGGCCTGTCAGCTGTCCCAAGTTGGGACACCTTCTCAGCAAAAGCGACTCCTAATTCCCTAAGTGCTTTTCGAACTAGTTTGGGGCCAGCCCAAAACGACAGGCTGCCAAGTTGGAACCAGCGGAAAAGCTTCGCTGTGGCCGCCAGAGCCGAGCGCGTTCTGGCCGGATGTGCAACGAGGTCGTTTGCTACGAGGTGTGCCCCATGAGCCGTTGCGGGACATCGGTGGGCGTCTCATTGGTGACGCGTGCGTTGGCGCAGCCGGGCTCGCTCCGTGTCGGACAAAACTCGCGCGGCTGGCCGACTGTCCCGAGTTGGGCACGGACGAGGCCACACACCACATGCACCTACGCAGGTCAACCTGACCTGGAATTACTGCAGGGGGATTGCCCATCGCGCCGAGCCAAAGAGGTGCCCTTCCACCTGCATCGTCACTACCTTTCGCAGCCGGCCGAACCCGACAGGCAGTCCCAGCGAGGGAATTGCAGGAATAGCTGGCGTCGCTACGCGGTGCCCGGGATCTTGCCGGCCAACGCAAGAGCTACGTCTTCTAGCGCTTCATGGGTGTACCGCCGCGTGGTGTTGATGTCGCGGTGTCGCAAGGCGCGCTGCACGTCGGTTACCGGCACGCCGGCGCGTAGCAGATGAGTGGCATGCGTATGCCGCAGCCAGTGTGTCGACGCACCTCGAAGCCTGGTCGCCTCTTCGCCACGCTCCTCCCGCTCCAGACGGTCGGCCGCATCGGCAAATGCTGCACGCACAATGGCATAGATTCCCTGCCGGGTACGGAGCGGCCGGCTCAACTTTCGCTGGAGCTCGGACGGATCGATCGGCGGCGCTGCGCGTTGGCGCCCTCCCGCAATCGCCGGGATGACAGCCGTGGTGTCAGTAGCGCTAGGCATGGGGGGCAAACCTATCAAGCAGCGAAAGCGTGCCAGTTCGGGCATCGCGTTGTCGCACGGCACCAACTGATCATTGCCACCCTTGGCCTGACGGATACGCACGGTCCAGAACGCATTAGACCGGCCAGGATGGCGTTCGAAATCTGCCCAAGTCAGTGCTGCCACCTCGGAGGCGCGCAGCCCTGTCTGGAACAGCAGGGCAAGAAGGAGGCGGTCGCGTGCCTGGTGAATTTGCGCCCACTGTGTCGGCGCCGGACGTGCTCCAATCGCTTCGAATACCGCTGCGACCTGTTCCAGTTCGAGGAAACGCCGCTGAGAGCCTGGCCCTGTGATAGAGCGCTCTCGTGGCATTGGGGCGAACGGATTAATCCGCAGCGCCCCCACCCCTACCAGCCAGTCGAACAGGCCACCCACGATGACTGCACTCTGGCGTCGCGACGCGTCGGAAAGCGGCCCGCGCAGGGGCCGCCAAGCCGCGCTACCGCGGCGCGCTCGGCCCTTGCTGACCGCATGCACGGGCGGGTCACGCAAGAAGGCAAGGTAGTCGCTGGCATGGGTAACCTGCCAAGTGGCCAGAGGGCGGCCCTCAACGTGCGCATACCAGAGCAGGCGCCGCGCCTCGAGCTCATACTGACTGCAAGTGCTGGCGCGTAGGCCGAGACCCGCGGCGGACTTGGCGTTTAGCCATGCACCCACCAATTCGGAGTCGGAAAGTCCGCTGGGCAAAACGGGGCTTGGCAGTGCGTTCGGCGGGAGCGAAGCCGTATTCATTAGAGGCTGGGCGGGAGGGCAGGGAGACAGTCCGATCTATATTTGCAGGCCGCCGGCGGCGTAGCTGCGGCACAGAACGGGGCCCCGCACCGGGATTCTCGGCCTGTTGTCCATTATGCCATGTTATTTACCATTATTCGGATAATGGTAAGTAATGCGGCAGGTGGACCGGAGCGAGGCACCGAAGCGGCTGGACCCCATCGCGGGGGCGGAGCATCCCCTGGTTGGACGCGGCCGCCGCGGCCAACGCCGCGCTGCGGAACGCATTCGTCGCAAATGGCATCGTGACTCTGGCAGGGATTGACGGCCGTTCTCGCAACCGGATTCGGCGCGGGCCGCCGCAGAGGCTATTAGGCGGCTGGCACACAGTTGAGGGTCGGGGCCAGCCGGTGCTCCGTCGCGACTTCCCGCTGGCTCAGCAGGCCACTTGGCCATGGTAAGTTACTGATTCTTAACAAATTTTGTGGATGCCGCCGCATTACCGGCTAAAAATGTGTAGCAAAATGCAATGCCGATAATTAATACGGAGGCGAGGTCGCTCGCGCATAGTTTCCCCAGACATGGCGGGGTAGGCGGGCCCTTCATTCATCGCTCCGGCTTGTATGGTCGACAGCGGTGAACGCCATTTAGTACTGGCACGTTGTGCCGTGATCCGATGAGGGACCGATGAAAAACATCGACGTCGGCCCCCAGTGGCAACCGCGGCCACTGCACTTTCGTCGCCAGCCGGGCGTCGACGGCTCCGGTACCATATACAGCTTGTGCTGCGCTCGCGGCTTGTTTCGACATGCCGTATGCATTCTGAATACAGACGTGGCCAAGGGCGAAACCGAGCGATGGCGAGCAACGTCGAGGGCGCGAGGTAGATACGCGCTGAAACATGAATCACTCATGTTTATCCTTGTATCAACATTGTTTGGAGGTCTCATGCCAAAAAGCGCAACTCTGACGATTCAAAAGTGGGGCAACAGCTTGGCTGTTCGTATCCCCACTGCGGTGGCTCGCTCTGCACATTTCGCCGAGGGTCAGGAAGTGGAGGTATCTGTCGATGAGATTGGCGTAACTGTTCGACCAGTTGGTCGTCGTGCCCTCACGCTGGCGGAAAAACTTGCTCTGTTTGATCCCATCAAGCACGGCGGCGAAGCCATGTCCGCGCGGAGTGTCGGCGTGGAGGCCATGTAATGGCGGGCAAGCTATGGGCGCCTGAACGACGCGACATTATTTGGATCGACTGCAACCCGCAAGCTGGCCGCGCGATGAAGGATATGCATCCGATGCTTGTTCTTTCACCGCGGCCGTTTAATGAACGGACTAGTATCGTAATTGGCTTGCCGATGACTACGGCAGCCTACAACGAGACCAATCCATTTGCGATCAAGTTTCAGGGACCGAAGGGAAAGGACAGCTACGTCCTGGCCCATCAACCTAAGACGTTTGACTGGCGAGCCAGAAACGCAAGGGCTCACCCTTGGAAGCAAGCGCCCCTGGAAGTTTTTGCTGCCGCTTGCGAGCAGCTAAACCAGATTATCGTTATCGCAGAGTAATTTCCGTGCTTGACCGAACGGCGCGTTGTTTCGGTGAACGCGCCGAGCCGTTGGGTCCGAGCATTTCTGGCCAGGTCCCTTCGTCGCGCGGCGGAACAACTGTCACATCGCCTCGGGTACAGGGGCGCGGTAACTGCGGACAGGACGCGCAGGGGCAATGCTAGGCGGCTCCGACGATCTATCGCGGCACCGGTGCCTGCTCTACGTCCTTTCCAGCCGTCTCGATGATAGCTGGGCCTTTCCGGTGGATGGCGTGCGGCAGGAGATTGCGGTGGGCGGTTCGATGTCTTGTGACGACGCCGATGTGGCCCGGCGCCTCGACGTATGTCTCTTGCGGGCATCGAGCGGTGTAGCCCATTTGCTAGCTTATGCTGCTTGAGGTGCGCGTAGCACTGGACACGCAGAACCTCAAAATCAGACTACGTCAACGAACGCGCTACCTTGGGCAGGCACGAGCAACCCGCATTGTGTGCCAGGATCATGCAGGTAGGGTCCAGGGCCGACAACGCTTACGCAAGAGCCGGCCGATCAATACCGGAGCGGGAAGAAGGCCATCGACCTCAGTCACATTGAGAATGCAGCGCGACCTCGCTCTCTTGAGGTGGTCAGGCCATGGCCTGTTGCTCTGCGCGCATTCGATGACGAAGCGGTTGGCAGTTGGCTCGGTCGCCTGGCCGCAAGGTAACAGATCAGTGTTGACCAATTCTGGCTGGCTGCTATTTCCCCCGATGGACGAGCAGGCACTGTGCCGCCTTGCGATGCTGACTCATATTGGTATGCCAAGGCTTGAAGCACTTCAAACACCTATGGCGTGGGTGTCAGACCGAGATCAGGTCCCATACTGCTTCGACTGCCTGGTTCTGAATCCCGTCGACGTTTTCTCGCCCCGCTGGAAGCGGGATTGGCTGGATCCGCACACGGCTGTCTGCCAAGTCTCTGGCCATAGGTTGAATTCGCTCCCACCATGCACGCTACGCATCTGCCGCAACCTCACCGCGGTGCTCCGTGCGATCAGTAAGCGTCAGCACAAGGGGTAGGAAAAAGCGGTCCATATTGGCGGAAATAGTGACCACCATTGGCGGAAATAACGATCTGCAACAACTACTTCCAGATCACGCCGCGGGATGATGAGCGTTGATATCGCGAGAAGGCTACCGGCAGACTGCTCATTCTGGACCGGGCGCCGGAGGATCAACTGCCTTACTTGCTTTACCTGCTGAGTGCCGTTGAGCTCGGGTCGGCATTGCCGACGATGGATCCCGTCATCAGGCGACAGCGTACCTTCGAGGCGATCGCGCGCTTGCTAGTGCGCGAGAGTCAAAACCAGTCGCTCATGGTCCTGTTCGAGGATCTCCAATGGTTGGATAACGAGACGGAGGCTTTCCTGAATGTGCTTATCGTCGAGGTGCCGCGCGCCAAGATGTTGTTGCTGGTCAACTACCGCCCCGAGTACCGGCATGACTAGGCTCAGCACGCGTGCTACACCCAACTGCAGCTCGAACCGCTCGGGCGGGCGGAGACGCAAGGCTTACTGACCGCGCTGCTGGGTGCAGATCCATCCCTTACGACACTGAAGCAACTGATTTTGCCGAAGACTGAGGGGAGCCCGTTCTTCATGGAGGAAGTTGTCCATACCCTGGCCGAGGAAAACACGTTGTTCGGCCCTCCTCGGAGCTACCGGATCGAGAAGGCGCCAGTGGCACTCCATATTCCGACGACTGTGCAAGGCGTGTTGGCAGCGCGTATCGACCGGCTACCGCTGCCGCAGAAAGAACTGCTTCAGACGCTGGCAATCATTTGCGCGGAGTTTCCTTCCAGTCTGGTGGGGCATGTCACAGGCCAGTCCGAAGCATCGCTTCACCCGTTGCTGGCTGACCTACAGGGCGGTGACTTTATTTATGAGCGCCCGAGCTTTCCTGACGTGGAATACGCGTTCAAGCATGCGCTAACCCAGGAGGTCGCGAGCAATTCCTTGCTCTCGGAACAGCGCAGCGCTCTACACGAGCGTACCGCCCAAGCCATTGAGGCGCTATTTCCCGACCGACTGAGTAAATATTGTAGCGAATTGGCGCACCACTACAGCCGGAGCGGCAATGTGCCGAAGGCAGTCGAATACCTACAGCGGGCCGGAAAGCCGGCGCTCCAGCGTTCGGCCCAGTCCGAGGCGATTTCACATCTCACCGCGGCCCTCGATCTCCTGAAAAGTGTGTCTGAGACTGCCGAACGCAGGCGCGAAGAACTCACGCTTTTGCTGACCCTTGGTCCGGCCTGGATGGCCGCGAGAGGCTATGGGTCACCGGAGGTGGAGGCGGCCTACACCCGAGCACTTGCCCTCAGCGAGCAGGGCGGGGAAAACGCCGCAGCTCTTTTCTGCACAACTCGAGCTGTGGTCCTTTTATCTGTTGCGTTCCGAGCTCAAGACGGCGCAGACGCTGGCCGAGCGGCTGCTTGGCCTCGCTCAGGAGTCGCACGACCCGGAACAGCTTGCGGAGGCGCACCGCCTGCTTGGCTCGACCGTATTCCGCCTGGGCGAACTCCGGCAGGCCCATACCCACATTGAAAAGGCGCTGACGTGTCACTGTCCAGAGCGCCAGTCCTACGGCCATCTGCTGCGCTATGTAAAAATCCTGCTGTTCATATGCGTAGTTCCCTGAGCTGGATGCTCTCGTTTCTGGTGTAGGAAACCGGAATTAGCTGGACTACAGATCAGTTTACTGGACTGGAAATCCGGAATTAGCAGGACTGCTGTGCAACTTTCGCCGCCGTTGAGCATCTGTAGGTCGGTTCGCCTTTGCTCACTGGGCATAGCTCGAGAAGTCGGCGGAGCGGCCGTCAATATGGGACGCCACTCCGTGTCTTCGCCATGCGTTACATCCCTATCCGCGACAAGCATCTCACTATCCTTGTCCGCAACCGCGATGCCAGGGCTCGGGCGGAGCGAGTCTTTGACGTCGAAGATCTCATTCGGGCATGCGTTCCGGATGCCGCCACTTGCGATCCAGGCACTGTGGCCGACGCGATCCGGGAGTGGTTCGATAGTTTCGATTACGGTATTCCGGCATGGCGGCAAAGCTTCTAGTGGCCCGGGGCCATTGCTCACACTGAGCAGCAAGTAACGACTGGAATTCCTCCGCCAGAGCCGTGGGGACCGCACCGTCTGGCCCCAGGCAGGCGTACTGTGATTGCAACGACTCTGCGAGCGGCCTTGCACTCGTATCGCCATAGGGGGAAGGGGCCCATGCCGACACCAAACTCACGCCAAGCTCTTGGCGGTGTTCGTGGTTGACACGAAGGAGATCGGACCGACGACCCCATTCGGCAAACTGATTTTCACCTCTCCAGCAGAGATATTGAGTCTCGTAAAGCTCTGCTGGCAAGCTGCTATCGTCGCTTCGACTTACGGATCTCCTCTCTTAGATCTTCTGCGAAAGCCTCTGCCAACAACAGACGAGCCCCGGGGTAGGGGAAAATAATCGCTGAGCGCGAGGTCAATTCATCTCTCACCGGCCGTACCACCACGTCGGCCGTCGAAAACGCCTCAGCAGCCCATCTCGAGACAAGTGTTATGCCTACGCCCGCGGCAACCAGCCCACATGCGACCAACGAATGCGGCGTCTCAAGAATCGCATCAGCAGATACACCATACTTCGAGAACGCATCGTCAATCTGGTGGCGCAAGAAGCTATGTTGCGAAAGCAAGATCATCCGCTCACCGGCCAAGTCTCTGATCGAGACGTGTCGCTTAGCCGCAAGCCGGTGACCAACCGGAATCACTGCCATGGCTGGGGTTGGGTCTAACGGTTCGATGGATATAGCGGGACGCGACAACGGCAACTCGATGAGCCCAATATCAAACTGCCGCGTAGCAACTAAGTCCGCAATCTGGCGAGATGGCAAGCTTTGCACATACACGGACACTTTAGGTCGAGTCGATAGGAAGCGCGCTATCGCTCTCGGAAGAAGCGACTGTGAGACAGATGGAAGGGTCGCAATACGAAGCGCACCTGCTCGTTGGTGCCGAATGTCCTCTGCCAGCTGGGCAATGCGGTCCAGACTTCCGTAGACCGGCTCAATCTCTCGGTAAAGTGCATCGCCTTCCGGGGTGGCCACCAGTTTGCGCCCCCGACGCTCGAAGAGCTTATAACCGACACGGATCTCCAATAGCCCTATAGCTCGGCTAACGGCTGGCTGCGTAACGTTCATTAGTTGGGCTGCGCCAACAACCGTGCCTGTCCGCATCACCGCGTAGAACGACTCAATCTGCCTAAGGTTCAGCTTTGGTTTCATACATAACATCCATGCATAAGGAGCCTGCCTGATTTGAATTGTTGTACAGAACGGGCAGGCTTAATATCAACGTGCCTCCTCTCGGAACGCCCCTAAACCGCTGAGTGAGAGCCTAGTAAGGCACTGAGGCCGCAGATAGGCATTGGAACATAACAATAGCGATCTAACGTCGAGATCGACGGAAATATCTGCGTAGCGGCGCACCCCTGGACCATTAGGATTGAACAAATGAAACTAGCACTGCCTGCCGCGCGTTCCTGGACGTGGCCTTTTCCTATGCTTGCAGAACTACGCTACGTGCGCGTACTTCGCTTGGCTCGCTCGCTTGCAGTAGCTGGCGTCACTGCAAGCGCAGTATTCGGAGCGCCTAGCGTCCATGCGGAGTCCACGTCCTACCCTAATCGTCCTATCAAACTGGTCGTCGGATTTCCTCCAGGTGGCTCTTCCGATGCCACAGCAAGGTTACTAGCCGCTGCACTTAGCGTGAAGCTAGGACAGCAAGTCGTTGTCGAGAACAAGGCAGGAGCAAATTCGATCATTGCGACACAGTATGTACGCAGCCAGGCGGCGGACGGATATACCCTGCTCTCCGTGTCCTCTTCATTTGCCATCAACCCTGCGCTACAAAAGCTGAACTACAACATCTACAAGGACTTCACTCCCGTCGCACTGCTCGGGGTCATCCCCTTATGGCTGGTGACACCCAATACCGTGCCGGTGAAGTCAGTGCAGGACCTGGTGTCACTGGCGAAGGCTCAGCCCGGCAAGCTGCCTTATGCCAGTTACGGTCCCGGCAGTGCAGGACATCTCGCGTCTGAGCTTCTCCTGTCCATGACAGGGACGCGCATGGTTCATGTGCCGTACAAAGGTTCGGGTCCAGCGTTGGTCGACGTGATGAGCGGCCAGGTCACAATGATGATGCCCACAGTTGCGTCATCTATTAGCTTGGTAAGGGAAGGAAAACTGCGAGCGATTGCCGTTTCAAGCAAGAGCAGGGTCGCTGCAGTCCCTGACATCCCGACGATCTCCGAGTCCGGCGTTCCAGGCTTTGAACTCGTTGCCTGGGAGTCAATCCAGGCTCCTACAGGGACACCGACAGAAGTCGTAGCGAAGCTCAATACAGCGATACGCGAGATCATTGCGACGCCGACGTTTCGGGAGAAGCTGATCAAACTTGGGATCGAACCGGAATCTTCAAAAGAGCCCGCCGAAGTAGCGAAGTTCATCCGCGGTGAGGCAGAGAAGTTCGCCAAGATCGTCCGTGAACGCGACATTAAACCGGAGTGACGGAAGTGGGTGTGCAATGTTTTGAGGGTGCTGTCACGAGCGGCCAAACTCCGCTAGTGCCAATCTGGCGAGTTAATCGCACTCATGATCATCACTCTGCTGGGAAGCAAAAAATGACAAGTCGCCTTATTGACACCTTGGTGATTGGTGGAGGCGTGGTGGGCATGTCGGTAGCCTACGGCTTCGCGAGGGCTGGCGAGTCAGTCTGCGTGCTTGATGGAAGCGACGATGCCTTCAGGGCCTCGCGCGGCAATTTCGGCTTGGTATGGGTCCAAAACAAGGGACTCGGCCGGCCAGCATATGCGCGTTGGACCATGTCAGCCGCTCGCATGTGGCCGTCTTTGGCCGCCGAACTGTCAGACGTAACCGGTGTTGATGTCGAACTGCAGCAGCCTGGCGGGCTGAGCATGAGTTTCGACGAAAGCACGCTGGCCGCGTCCAGCGAAAAGCTGAAGGCACTAGCGAAAGATCTCGGCATCACCTATCCGTACGAAGTGCTGGACGCCTCTGGATTGCGCAAGCTGACACCGCAGATCGGCCCGGACGTTGTTGGGGCAATCTATTGCAAGCTGGACGGCCACGTCAGCCCACTACGGACGCTGCGTGCTTTAGTACATGGCTTCATGGCGCGGGGCGGTCAGATCGTTTCCAACGTCAACGTCGACAAGATCGAGCATAAACTCGGTGAGTTTCGCGTTACCGTGGGCGGTGAGACTTTCACTTCGGGGCGCGTGGTATTGGCCGCTGGCTTGGGGAACGGCGAATTAGCCGCCCAGGTCGGCTTGGCGGCACCAGTACGACCGATCAGGGGCCAGATCCTAGTAACTGAACGCGTTGAGCCGTTCCTTCGCTACCCCTGTCACTTCGTAAGACAGACCGGTGAGGGCACTGTGCAGATCGGCGACTCAAAGGAAGACGTCGGCATGGACGACAGCACCACGCTCCCTGAACTCGCACGCATCGCTGCGCGCGCGGTGCGTTGCTTCCCGATGCTCGCAGATGTCAACCTTGTGCGTACATGGGGTGCACTGCGAGTGATGAGCCCCGACGGTTATCCCATTTACGACGCCTCGACAGAATGTCCTGGCGCGTTCGTCGTGACATGCCATAGCGGCATCACGCTGGCCCCGGCTCACGCCGGGCCTCTGGTCGACTGGATGCGCACCGGAATCGAACCGGCCGATATCCTGGATTTCAAAGCGAAGCGATTTCATGTTCAAGCAAGTTAGCCTTCCTTCTGTTGAGCAGAAGAAGACCGTGCTTATCAACGTCGACGGACGCGAGATCGCCGTACCCGACGGCCAATCTCTCGCCACGGCCCTGCTCGGCGCGGGGTTCATTCCTTTTCGCCACACAGCAGTGTCCGGTGCCCCCCGCGCTCCGCTGTGCCTGATGGGCGTGTGTTTCGACTGCCTGGTCGAAGTGGATGGTTCGCAGAATGTCCAGTCATGCATGGTAGAGGTTCGCGAAGGCATGCGTGTGCGACTGCCGTCCGGCGCACGACGCACTGGAGACGTAGCATGAGCGAACCCCTCAAAGTGAACCCTGATGCCGACGTGAATGTACACGGTGGCTTTACCCATGACCTTGTCATTATTGGCGCTGGGCCTGCCGGTATGTCGGCGGCTGCTACAGCATCCGCTTACGGCCTCAGAACAGTGGTGCTTGATGAGCAGCTACGTCCAGGTGGCCAGATTTACCGGAACGTAACTGCTGCACCGGGCGCGATCGCTGAACTTCTGGGTCCGGATTACCTCCATGGCATCAAACTCACTCAGCGTTTAGGTGCTTCTGATGTTGAGGTGCATCACAACACACTGGTTTGGGATGTGGGGCACGATCTTACGGTGTCCGCCCAGCAAGCCGGTCGATCTTTTCAAGTCCGTGCCCCTCAGCTGTTAGTGGCGACTGGCGCTATGGAGCGGCCTTCGCCCTTGCCAGGCTGGACCCTGCCGGGCGTGTTGAATGCAGGGGCAGCGCAAATCGCTCTTAAGACATCAGCACAGGTGCCTAGCGGAAACGTCGTGCTTGTCGGCGGTGGCCCGCTGCTTCTGCTCGTTGCGTGCCAGTTGTTGCAGGCCGGAGCGAAGATCGCCGGGATCGTGGAGACCACGCCGGCATCCAACCGCGCCCGGGCATTGGCCCATGTTGTAGGCGCGCTAGGAACGCCGAGAATGCTCGGCAAAGGGTTAAGGATGTTGTGGAAACTGCGACGGGCTAGCATTCCCGTTTGGAAGCAATCCACTGGTGTCCGCATCGAAGGTGA
Source organism: Cupriavidus sp. 207A1 (assembly GCF_057798955.1). Lineage (NCBI taxonomy): Bacteria > Pseudomonadati > Pseudomonadota > Betaproteobacteria > Burkholderiales > Burkholderiaceae > Cupriavidus > Cupriavidus sp. 207A1. Next base: position 60,743 of record NZ_JBYOJO010000008.1, read on the forward strand.
CGAGCGAGTACGAGCCGTATCTTTCACAGCGGGCAGTGCGACTTTTCGCATAGCCGCGGATACTGTGCTCTTGCACCATGGAGTAGTGCCAAATACCCAGATCAGCCGACTATTGCGGGTGAAGCACGAATGGAGCGACGAGCAGCTTGCGTGGCAACCCATTCTGGATGACTGGGGACAGACCTCGTTGGCAGGCTTCCGCATGGCGGGTGACGGTGCGGCAATTGCCGGTGCATTGGCCGCCGAGGCAAGCGGGGCCATCACCGCGATCGGAGCAGCAGCCGCGCTCGGTAAGTTCGACATGACCCGAGCCCAGCACCTAGCTGGACACTGGCGCACCCGCCTTGCGCGCCAGAGGCGCATTCGGCCTTTCCTCGATACTCTGTATCGGCCACCAGAATGGCTGACCGATTGCCCCGACGAAACGGTGGTGTGCCGGTGCGAAGAGGTGACGGGCGGTAGCGTGCGGGAGATGGCGCGTCTCGGGTGCGAAGGTCCGAACCAGACCAAGTTCTTCAGCCGATGTGGCATGGGACCGTGCCAAGGTCGCATGTGCGGCATCACCGTGACCCAAGTATTGGCGAAGGCGTTGAATCGCACGCCAGCTGAGGTAGGCGCCTACCGCATTCGCGCTCCCCTCAAACCGGTCAGTCTTGGCTCCGTTGCAGCGTTAGCCCAGACCCCCCAACCTGTAGATTCCACATCGAAACAATAAGCGCCATGACAGAAATCCAGCGACACCATACCAACGCACGACTCAGTAAGATCGTACGCCATGGCGGACTGATATACCTGTGTGGGCAGACCGCAAAGGGTAGCCCCGTCGCGAGGGCAGAAATTGGAGCGCAAACGGCAGAAGTGTTAGCTCGAGTCGAGGCATTACTTGCTGAAGTTGGCAGTGATCGTACGCGCTTGCTCGCCGTCACGATCTATCTGGGTGACATGGCCGATTTTGGCGGGATGAACGACGTCTGGGAGGCATGGTTTGCGGAGAAGCAAGCAGAAGCACCGGCGCGAACTACGGTCGAAGCCGCGCTTGCTACGGAAGGCTTGCGAATCGAAATGACCGTAGTCGCCGCCGAGGCCTAACACCTCGCGTCGGCCGGTTACTGGGGCGATAGACAGTCCGTTCCTGCTGGAGGAAAAAGAGTGATCAGAATCTCAAGCCCGATTGAGATCTGGTCCGGCGAGGCAGTGTAAGCCAGGCACGAGCGCCCTGCCAGGACGGGGCGCGTAGGGAAGGTCCTGACTGCGCCAGCGTTCGTACAGCGACGCGCCGTTCTGCTCGGACCACAGAGTGTCTCCTTCCCGAGGGCAGGTAAAGCCCATCTGGGAATTCGCGTCCCTGCCTTACGATGGCATGGGACGTTTTTTTATATGTATGACTCTGTTGCTCGCATTGGGGGAGAGCGAACATTCCGGCTACGTCTCGCTCGCTATGGCCATCGCAAATGGATGAAATATGCCCGCAACATCACCTGAGAAGCAGTCCGGCTAACTCGCGCCTCTTGTCACTGCAGTCCAGCTAATTCCGGTTCTAAGACTGTCGTGCGGCGACGGAATTAGCTGTTAAGTCATTGATTTTTTGGAAAACGTAGTCCAGCTATTTCCGATTCCCTACACTGGGCTTGCCGGACCAGGCTTTGACCCGAAGCGAAGAGGCATTGGAGATGGCGAGAAATGTGTCCGATCCGTTTGGCCTGGCTCTCGCTCGAGCGCGAGCAGGTCGACATGCTCCGCCCCGCCAAGCTCAGGATACCAATCCGGCGCTGCATGACCGGATCGCAAGGACCGCGCGGCTAAGCCAACTTGTCCCAGGGGGGCGAAGGTGCTTCGAGCCAGGTGTAACAGCGATGAAGGGGCGGCTAGCAAACACCCGCCAGCTCAAAGCTTGCTCTCGCGCATTGTGATCGTTCAACGGGTCATCTCGCGCACACACCAGCTTGTAACGATCATCGTACAGGTGGCGATAGTTGAATCGGCCATCCGGCGGGGGTTGTACGCCCAGCCCAACGTCAATTTCGTGGCGCTCCAGCAGAGCGAGTATTTGATTCTGCTGTATCAACCCTTAAGGTGAACCTGACGCCTGGATAGTCGGTGCAGTAGCTCTTGACCGAATCCAGGAGGAGGTATTGGGCAATGGATGGCAGTGCAGAAACCCGAACCCGGCCCCTATTGCCTTCCATAAACTGGTACAGCTCGCCCGTGGACGCGTTGAACTCGTCAACCACACGCGTTGCAATGGGAATCAACTCCTCGCCCTCAGGGGTCAAGGTCACGCTGCGGGTGTAGCGGTCGAAGACTCGCGTTCCAAGACTTTCCTCCGCCAGGCGCACTTTCCGGCTAAGTGCCGGTTGAGATACACGTAAGTTGTTCTGCGGCGGTTGTGAAGTTGGCTGCCTCAAGGTCAGACTTGTGCGCATCTATGCAATCCCGTTATCGATTCCATCCGATTATTCTACTTCTTCTCTTGCCGGCGTTTCCGCAGAATAGCTGAAACCGCAAAAAAGCGGGAACGTCGGAGACAAAGGTGAAGGAATCTATTTTGGGACGCCTTGGATGCGCCATGGCGGCCGCACTCGTCACATCGACCCCGGTTTGGGCAGACAAATATCCGAGCAAACCGATCACACTTGTCGTTCCGTTCGCCGCCGGCTCCGGAACCGATCAGGTTGCCCGCGCCGTAGCCGCGTCGATGCAGGCCGCGTGGCCGGGAACGCCAGTTGTCGTTGATAACAGGCCGGGTGCAAATGGCTTCATGGCGGCAGCGGCTGTAGCCAAGGCCGCCCCCGACGGCTATACATTGTTCGTGACAACGAACACTACGCAGTCGGCTAACCCACATCTGTTCAAGAAGTTGCCCTATGACCCGGTAGCGGATTTCGCTCCCATAGCGGCATTGGCACGAGGTTCCACCGTACTAGTGGTACCTCCGTCAAGCCCCTACAAGACGGTGGGGGAACTCACAGAAGCAGGAAAGAAGCACGAATTGAGCTATGCCGCCGCCAATTCGTCCGGCCGTGTGAGTGCCGAGATGCTCGGTCAGATGACAGGCGCGAAGTTTCTGTATGTACCTTATAGGAGCAGCCCCCAAGCCATCACCGATCTCATGGGAGGACAGGTTGACTTTATGTTTGCCGATGCTCCCACTGCCACGCCCATGGTAAAGGCGGGGAAACTCAAGGCCATTGGATATGCAGGGGCTGCGCGCTCCGAAGCCTTACCGACCGTGCCGACGCTCATTGAGTCGGGCATCAAGGGCTACGAACTCTACTACTGGGTCGCGGCTTACGCACCGAAAGGCACGGCACAGGATGTAATCCAGCGCCTAAACGAAGTTATCGTGGCTGGTGCAAAGAGCCCGGCAATCAACACCGTCTTTAGCAACGCTGGGCTCGCACCGTACACGACCACTTCGCAAGGGTTGGCGAAACTCCAGCTTAGCGAGACCGAAAAATGGGGAAAGGTGATTCGAGCGGCGGGAATTCAGCCGGAATGACTTCCCAAACTTGTCGCGTGAATACGTAAGACGTCCCGTATAGAAGGGGACTCTTCTTACAGTCCTGGGTGCATGACTGACACTGGGTCGGATCCGCTTCTCCGCATGCGGGGATTGCGCCCAAAACACAAAGGAATTTCCGTGCCATCGCCTTCCACATTGAGCAACGTTTCAGGCCCGCTACAAGGCGTGCGGGTGCTGGATTTGACCACCGTATTCATGGGGCCTTCAGCTACCCAGATGCTGGGCGACCTAGGAGCGGACGTCATAAAGGTTGAGGCACCCAACGGCGATTCAACACGTGGCATCGGGCCGTCAGGCGATATCGGGCTAGGTCCAATTTTTCTCGGGCTAAACCGCAACAAGCGCAGCCTCGTGCTGGATCTGAAGAAGCCTGAGGCTGTGGATGCGCTGCTGCGGCTGGTTGAAGGGGCGGATGTATTTGTCACCAATGTGCGACCCGCCGCCATGAGGCGACTTGGCTTAGGCTATGACCGGCTCACGGCAATCAATCCGCGGTTGATCTACACAAGTTTGGTAGGTTTTTCGCAACGCGGCCCTTATGCCGCGAAGGCATCGTATGACGATCTTATTCAGGCCGCTACTGGCTTAGCCGCGGCGATGGGAGAAATCCAGGGGGACGTGCCACGCTATGTGCCCAGCACAGTCGTAGATCGCTCCGTGGGGCTCTACGCCTTTGGGGTTATCACTACGGCGTTGTACGCGCGCGAGCGAACAGGGGAGGGTCAGTTCATTGAAGTGCCGATGTTCGAGGCCATGGTGCCCTTTGTTCTCGGTGACCATCTTTATGGCAAAACATTTGTGCCCGCAAAGGGCGCATGTGGGTATCCGAGGGTAATGACTCCGAACCGACGCCCCTTCAAGACCCGAGATGGCTATGTGTGCTGCATCGTCTATACCGACAGGCAATGGGAGATCTTCCTGCATGCCGTAGGCAAAGGCGATTGGCTCAGGACGGACGCGAGATTCAGAGACATTCGTTCGCGTACCGAATCTATTGATGAACTCTACCAACTCATTTCCGATGAGCTGGAACAGCGGACTACCGCAGAAGTGTTTGAGCTGCTGCCCGTCAATGAGATTCCTACTTTCCCCATGCACACCTTCGACACGCTTCTCGAAGACGAGCATCTCCGTGCCACGGGATTTTTCAAGGAGACCGAGCATCCAGTAGTAGGTCGGATTGTGGAGACCGCTGTTCCCAGCGAATGGTCAGGCACACCTCCGGCTAGCCATAGGCCAGTTCCAACACTGGGCGAGCACACGTTCGAGGTGCTTCGCGAAGCAGGCTTTACCGATCAAGAAATCACGGGCTTTATTTCCAAGGGCGCTGCGCGCGTAGCTTGTGCTAGGTCTGACATCAGCTAGGAGAGGGGGCCGACATGAATACGGAAAGATCAACCGTCGGACTGAACAGCCGAGAGCGAGACGGCGTGTTATGGCTAACCATAGATCGCCAAGAGCGGCGAAACGCGATGAGCGCCGACGTCATAGTCGGGATGACCGAAGCGCTCGAGCGCTCACGCACTGATCGCCAACTGCGGGCCATCGTGCTCAGCGGGACGGGTGACAAGGCTTTTTGTGCGGGGGCGGACCTGCAGACCGGCCAATCGTTCAGGTTTGACTACTCCGAACCACAGCAGGCTTTCGCCAATCTCTTACGTACCGCCAGGTCTGCACGAGTTCCCTTGATCGCACGGGTGAACGGTGCTTGTATGGCTGGCGGCATGGGCCTGCTGGCGATGTGTGACTTGGCGATAGCGGCACCCCACGCCCGCTTTGGATTGCCAGAGGTAAAGATCGGTGTTTTTCCAGCGCAGGTACTGAGCGTGCTTCAAGGCTTGATAGGCAGGCGCGCACTAACGGACATGTGCATCACAGGTGAGTCCGTCGACGCGCCCACGGCACTGGCTTACGGGTTAGTCAACGAGGTCAGTTCGGATCTCGATGGAGCCGTGCAATCTCTGTTGGACCGTATCTTGGACAAGTCACCGGCTGCGGTCCGTCGAGGCCTATACGTGATGAAGCATGTCGAAGATATGACATTTGAACAGTCCATGGCCTTCACAGAAGGACAGATAAGCCTGTTCGCGCTGACCGAAGATGCGGCCGAAGGTCAGCTTGCTTTTCGCGAAAAGCGGCAACCGCAATGGAGCGGCCGATGAATCAAAATAGAGTGATACGAATTGGGGGCGCTTCGGGGTTCTGGGGCGATTCGGGCGTGGGTGCACCGCAGTTGGTGGCCAGCGGTCAGATTGACTACTTGGTGTTCGATTACCTGGCCGAACTGACCATGTCGGTCATGGCGTCAGCACGACTAAAAAAGCCCGAGCTAGGCTATGCCACGGACTTTGTCACAGTGGCGATGAAAGCTGTCCTTCGTGATGTGACTGACAAGCGTATACGAATCGTCAGCAATGCTGGCGGGGTCAATCCACAAGGTTGCGCCGACGCCTTGCGCGCACTGGCGGCAGAGCAAAATGTCTCTCTCAAGATCGCCCTGGTCACGGGCGATGATGTTATGCCGCTGGTCGAGCAGCTGCGAGTAGCAAAGCCACCAGTGACCGAACTGCAAAGCGGCGCGCCGCTGCCGGATAAGCTGCTCACAGCAAATGCCTATTTGGGTGCGGGGAGCATCAAAGCGGCGCTGGATGCGGGTGCGGACGTCGTCATCACAGGCCGATGCGTCGACTCAGCTGTCACGCTAGGCGTTCTAATGCACGAGTTCGGCTGGTCGGAATCCGACTGGGATAAATTGGCTTCCGGCAGCTTGGCAGGTCATATTCTTGAATGCGGGTGTCAGGCGACGGGTGGGCTGCACACCGACTGGGAGAGCGTGCCAGACTGGGCCCATATTGGCTATCCCATAGTCGAATGTAAGTCCGATGGTAGTTTTGTTGTCACCAAGCCCGAAGGTACGGGAGGGCTGGTTGCACCACAGGCGGTGGCCGAGCAAATGCTCTACGAGATCGGAGATCCGGCGACTTACCTATTGCCCGACGTCGTTTGCGACTTTACCCAAGTGCAGATTATCGGCGACGGACCGCAGCGTGTGCGGGTGCAAGGTGCCCGCGGGCGCGCCCCCACCAACAGCTACAAGGTCTGCGCCACCTACATGGACGGCTTCAAGACGTCCGCGCAGATGACTGTCATCGGATTCGATGCCGCGGCCAAAGCGCACCGCACCGGCGAAGCGATTCTCGAACGAGTCGGCGAGATGCTGGCGGCCCAAGGGTTCGCGCCGTTCAGCCGAACCCACGTGGAAATGCTCGGCGCGGAAAGTTGCTTTGGTCCACATGCGAAAGCGCTAGGCACCCGTGAAGTTGTCTTGCGTTTGTCAGCATGCCATACGGACAAGGCTGCGCTCGAACTACTATCGCGAGAGATAGCGCCAGCAGGCACGTCTTGGGCCCCGGGCACTACTGGATTCTCCGGGCGTGCGTCGGTGTCGCCCATGATCCGACAATACGCCTTCCTCTTGGATAAAGACAGTGTTGAGCCGCGCGTCCATTTGGACGGTGTTCAGGTCCAAGTCACGCCCGCACCGCGGACAGCCAGCGGCACACCTCCCGCGCCCGAGGGGCTCAATATTGGGCCTGAGTCGGAAAAATTGGCCCTGCCATCAATCACTGTGCCATTGATTCGGCTAGCTTGGGCTCGCTCTGGCGACAAGGGAAATACTTCCAACATTGGTGTCATCGCCCGCCAACCCAAGTGGCTGCCGCTACTGCGCGCTCAATTGACTGCCGAAAGCGTGGGCCATTACCTGAGGCACCTTGTCGAGGGTCCCGTGACCCGTTATGAGGTGCCGGGGATCGACGCCTTTAATTTTGTGTGCGAGCGGGCACTCGGGGGCGGAGGGATGTCCTCGCTGCGCAACGATGCACTGGGAAAGGGGATGGCTCAGATTCTGCTGACCATGTCAGTGCAAGTCCCCGAAGCCTGGTTTCCGGAAGAGACATTGCAGCGCAGGAAGATCGCCGATTAGAAAACGGGATGTTCGTGCAACAAAACGGAATTTGGCCGCGGCGATACTCGTCGCGCCGGATTGATACGCCTACACATCCGAGTAAATCTGTTGCGGCACCCCAAAAGTGTCCCATGGGACAAGGGAGGCTCGCGCGAACTCGTGTCGCTGCAAGGCAGTGCTCCTGGAGACCCGTGCGGGCAGTGATTCGTGTGACCTCGATATCGCAACGTACCAAAGGCGCTGAGGTATGTACCTCTTCGGCGCGACATTTGACCAGAGCAAACCATGAATGAAGCATTGCCCCCAGGAATCCGCGCGATGGTGTCTCACTTTTCGGAGACCCGAGAAGAAGCGCTCGCTACAGGCGTCAAATTGGTTGAGCAGCCGGCTCCGAATATTGCCTCGTTATCGGAAACGGAGGTGCTCGTCGAGGTTGAAAGCGCTTGTGTGGCGTATGTCGACCTCCTGATGCTCACCGGCCAGTATCACCATCGTGCACAACTGCCTTACACGCCAGGTCTTGAGTATGCTGGCGTCGTACGCGGCGTGGGATCTGCGGTTCCGCCGTCTATGCTGCGGCCAGGGGACTTGGTAATGAGTGACTACATGCTGACAGGTCCACGTAGCGCCGGAGCGCATCAAGCTTGGGGCGGATGGGCTCGATACGCTGTCGCCCCGCACAATGCGCTGATCCGCAGGCCGGCCACTTTGTCCGCGGATGCGGCCTGTAATCTGCTGCTTAATGTCGAGACCGCATACTTTGCGCTAGCTCACCGCGCCAAGTTAACTCACGGAGAAACCGTCCTGGTCACTGGAGCTACCGGCGCAGCCGGTCTCGCCGCGGTTCAGGTCGCCAAGCTCCTTGGCGCCCGGCAGGTGATTGCGGTCGGTCGTGGGGCAGAACGCCTGCAAGCTGCTGTGCAGCAAGGCGCCGATGATGTCATCGACCTGCACACTATAGAGCGCACAAATAAGACGGCGTTGCGCGATGCGGTCAGAGAGCTCACCCGGGGGCGCGGCGTCGATGTTGTGATTGACGGCGTGGGTGGCGAGTGGCTGGTCGACTCGCTACGGACGCTGACATTTGGCGGTCGCATGGTCATTGTTGGTTGGGCCGCTAACACTGGCGTCTCCGCCGGCGGCGGTCGCGGCGGGTCTCTTCAACCCGACGTGCTGCCCACCAATCTCGTCCAGCTGAAAGGACTAACGGTAATGGGATCGCCGATGGTCATTACGGGGCAAAGAGATCCCGTCGCTCGTGACGCTCGGCGGGCCGTCATTATCGATTGGATGAGAAAGGGAAAACTGACCCCAGTGGTTAGTAGCGCCTTTTCGCTTACGTCTTTAGAGCACGCGATGCGAGCACGGCATGCGGGAGGAATCATCGGCGGCTGTGTCGTTCGGCCCGTCGACGCAGTTGCCATCTCAATCTAGCCATCAAGGCTATCTAGCGGCCAAGTTCCGGATATGACTGCCAAGCAGTCACCACGCGGCTGCTGATCGTTAAAAACTGGAAGTCTTCAATGTTCAATCTGACAACAGAGCAGCGCGCCATCCGTGACGGCGTCGCTTCAGTCTGCCAACGGTTCGGCGATGAGTATTGGGCTGAATGCGATCGAGATGCCCAATTTCCACACGACTTTCATCGGGCTATGGCACAGGATGGATGGTTGGGCGTGACCATGCCCGAGGAGTTTGGCGGTGCTGGGCTCGGCGTTACCGAGGCGGCGATTGTTATGCACACCGTAGCCTCTTCAGGGGGGGGCATGACCGCTGCTTCATCCATCCATATCAACATGTTCGGTCCGCACCCGCTGGTCGTGCACGGATCAGCCGAGCAGAGATCTCAGTGGCTGCCGCGCTTGGTGCGTGGAGAAGACCAAGTGTGCTTCGGGGTAACCGAGCCAGACGCGGGCTTAAATACCACCAACATTAAGACGTTCGCGCGCAAGGTCGATGGGGGTTACCGCGTTACCGGCCGAAAGATGTGGACGTCCACCGGACAAGTCGCCAATAAGATCTTGCTACTGACGCGCACCGTGCCGAGATCCGAAGGGAAGAAGCCAACCGACGGCATTACGCTCTTCTATACGGATCTGGACCGGGACAAAGTCGAAGTGCGACGGATCGCAAAGCATGGTCGCAACGCAGTGGACTCCAACGCGGTGTTTATCGATGACCTGTTTGTGCCAGACGAGCACAGAATCGGGGAGGAGGGAAAAGGTTTTACGTATCTGCTCGACGGTATTAATCCAGAGAGAATTCTCGTCGGAGTTGAGGCCATCGGCATCGGGGAGGACGCACTTCGGCGTGCGGTCCGCTATGCACAAGAACGCATCGTGTTTGATCGGCCGATCGGCCAGAATCAAGGCGTTCAGCATCCTCTGGCTGAATGTTGGCTCAATCTCCAGGCAGCGCTGATGATGGCTAATCGTGCGGCCCATCTTTACGACGCTGGACAACCGTGTGGCGCCGAAGCCAACGGAACTAAGCTGCTCGGTGCACGCGCCGGATATCAAGCGTGCCTCCAGGCTGTCATGACCCACGGCGGCATGGGCTATGCAAAAGAGTACACGGTGGAGCGACTCTTGCGCGAAGTCTTGATTGCGCGACTTGCACCGGTGTCGGAACAGATGATCCTGTGTTTTATCGCTGAGAAAGTGCTTCACCTTCCGAAGTCCTACTGAAGGATGCATGTCTAGTCACAGCTAGTAAAGTGCGCGCCAGTTTCGACAACGTTGCAATTGGCGTACCTTTATGACCACTGGCCATTCTTTCTCGACTCCATGAATCTCAGTAAGAAATCCGCATTGAGTCTGTAAAAACTTACGCACTAGACACAAGAGTCTTCGTCGTGGCTGACCACAGTCAAAGACCAGTATGCGCCCAGCTTCGGGGGTGATATCCGGCGCCCGACCCTGGGTAATGGAGAACGGCAAAGCGACGATGTGTTCCGCTCATTCTGCATAAGACGTAACGTAAATCCGTCGCTGAACATAAATCTATTCGCCGATGTCCACGTGCAATGATTCTGTAAGAAACGGTCATTTCAAGGAGGAGATTTATGCTGTTGAAAAAAAAGGCACGATGCTGAAGTGTGTCCCATTAGCGGTATCCCTGTTTCTGCTTAACTGCGCAAATGTGCAGGCGAGCATTGCTATCTATGGTGTCGCCGACGCAAACATCGAATACGCGACAAACATGTCTGCTGTTGTCCCAAACGCAGCCAATGGCTTCAAAACTGGACTAGGACACAGTGTCGCCCGACTCAGCTCGGGCGGGCAATCTGGGTCTCGCTGGGGCTTGCGTGGAATAGAGGATCTCGGTAGCGGATTGCGAGCCATGTTCATTTTGGAGGGGGGATTCGGTGTCGATACAGGTAGTATGCAGCAGGGGGGGCGGCTTTTTGGTCGGCAAGCCTATGTCGGGATGGGCGCTGAAAAGGTGGGTAATATCACGTTCGGCCGACAGTACACCGCAATCTTCGATGCGTTCGCAAATTTTTCGCCGCAGGGCTACGCGTCCCAGTATGACCCGCTCTGGCTGCAACTGGGTTTAAATGCGCGTTCGGATAACACCGTGAAATACGTCGGCAACTTCGGCGGATTTACGGCAACCGCGCATTGGTCGTTGGGAAATGGTGTCGCGGGAAATGGTGAAACGCCCGGACAATTCCGACGCGACAAAGGTTATGGCGCGGCAATTGGCTATACATCGAATTCCATTGGTGCTGCGCTTGTCTACGACCAGTATGATCCTACGCTTAATGCGACAACCGGAGCCACAGGTTCCAACAAGAAGGCCGGTGTAGCCGCCAGCTATGTAGTCGGTTCCGCTAAGATAATGGCGGGCTATCGTTGGGGAAAGAATGAAGGCGCGGCGAACCAGACGATTTCGCGGGATGACTACTATTGGATTGGTGTTAATTATCATATTTCTCCAGTTACCCTGACGCTAGCATACTACTACGATGACTGGAGGAATTTCAATTCGATCAATCCAAAGAACCCGTGGCAAATCTCCTTTGCAGCGAACTACGCTTTCTCCAAGCGTACCGATTTGTATTTGACGACTTCATTGGCTAAAAATGCCGGTCTTGCGCTAGACACGCAGTTGATAAATAACGTAAACGGTTACTACCTCGCTAGCGATAAGACCAGCATGGTTGGCGTCGCGCTCGGTATTCGCCATAAGTTCTAGCGCTGCAGCTATAGAGCGCCCGCCACCATCGCGGTCGCCCCCTGCGAGTGGGCCATCCCATTCGCTATTCGGTTCGGAGTTGTTCGAGCGAGTCCCATAGCAAAGCGCGATAGGGGACCTTTATGCCTGGCAAGGTTGCTTCCGGAGAAAAGCTGGTATCAGGGCTGTCGAGACTGCATAGGGAAGTCCGCCGGGTGACACGTGGTGTGTCAGCACAGGCAGAGAAGATTTCCAAAGGCAATCATAGGAGCTTTCTAGCTTGTGCGACCGTGCTGATGGATCAACGCATGATGGATGCCAATAGTGATGGAAAGATTATCTGCTTGGCGTCCGCAGTCGAGTTGGGCCTGACGATGCCGCACCAATGGTCAAGCTGCCGAGCTGCCGTGCTTGACGCGAGCTCGGATGCTGTCCGCGTTCTCTTCTATACCGTCGTTCGTCGCATCCAAGAACTCAATGCGAAACAATTCAAAACAGCGGGTCCCCGGGGGAAAGGGTATGCAGTCAGCTACTCACCTGCACGCATATTGTCGGCGAAAGCGTCTCATGCACGTACGCCCGTCGCACGCAGGGTTGGTGAGGCTTGCTACAAGTGCGAAGAACTGTTGATGGACGCGCGCCGATCGGAGGGCCACGGGGAGCTGCGTCCGATGTCTGGAGGCGGGCTACGAAGCACCGGCGCGGGCTTTGTGTCAGCTTTCCAAAGCTATGAGTGCGCAGTATGCGCCACTGAATGGACCCGATACAAAATCGAAGCGAGCCTTTTCGTCACGTGGGTTATGAGTACCTAGGATATGCCAGGCACTCATGATATGGGGTTCCGCCGATGCTTTAGTCCGCCAGGGATCGAAACGTTGAGTAACGGCAGCCACAATTCGTCCACGATTTCTCGGATGGACTCGTCCGACACGGGCTGGAACGTCATATGGATATCATGCCGGAGCAAATCAATGGGAGATTCACAATCCTGGGAGATTTCGGCAGTTCCGCAATCTCGGCGCGTTCGATTCCAGGCTCCAATAAGATTTCGAAAGCTCCCGCCTCCCCCGCGCGTAACGACTCCTAAGCTCATCGAAGCTGGAGCCCGTGTGCGGAAATATGTGATGAGTTGGGCGCCAATCAGAGCCCTCGTCGAGGGCAGCTGGGATCTGCGCCACTGCGTTATTTGACCGTTGCGGAAGAGCTGCATTTCGCTCACGTCGCTGAGCGGCTTCTTATCGAACAGACGGCTCTTTCGACGACGATTAAATTGGAAGAAACAAATCGCGATTGGGAACAGCGTGATTGCGTTGAATGCATCACGGTTCGTCGGCAAAACTATCGAACCACTCCCGGATTGCGTCGGCCACAATGCTTGGATCGCAGGTGGCGGCACCGGAATGTATGCCCGAATGAGACCTTCGACGTCAAAGAGTCGTTCAGCCCGCCAGGCCTCGCAGTTGCGGGCGAGGATAGTGAGGTGCTGGTGGCGGATCGGAATATAACTGAGGAAACCGGAATTAGTTGGACTACAGATCAGTTTGCTCGACTGGAAATCCAGAATTAGCAGCACTGCTGTGCACTTTTCGCCGCCAAGAGCATCTGTAGGTCGGTTCGCCTTGGCTCACTGGGCATGGCTCAAGAAGTCGGTGTAGCGGCCGTCAATACGGGACGCCACTCCGTGTCTTCGCCATGCGTTACATCCCTATCCGCGACAAGCACCTCAGCGGAACGACTCTTTGACGTGGAAGATCTCATTTGGGCATGCGTTCCGCATGCCGCCAGCTGCGATCCAAGCATTGTGGCCGACGCGATCTGGGAGTGCTTCGATGGTTTCGATTACGGTATTCCGGCATGGCGGCAAAGCTTCTAGTGGCCCGGGGCTATTGCTTCCATCTGTGTGGCAAGTAACGACTGGAATTCCTCCGCCAGAGCCATGGGAACGGCACCTTCTGGCCGCAGGCAGGCGTACTGCGATTGCAGCGACTCTGCGAGCGGCCTCTGCACCGTGCGCGTATCGCCATAGGGGGAAGGGGCCCATGCCGACACCAAACCGATGCCGGCGCCTTCCGCGACTAGCGCGCACACCAGAGGCGATGTCGGAGTCTCCGCCACGACGTCGGGCACCATGCCGTCGCGGTTGAAGGCGTCATCAATTTGGTAGCGTAGATAGCTTTGCGGCGATGGCAGCACAAGCCGCTCTCCGGCTAAATCACGCATGGTGATTTTCTCTAGGGCCGCCAAGCGGTGCTCAAAGGGCAGCACCGCCACGATGGGCGAGGGGGGCAAGTTCCGCACGCTTACGCCGGACCGGGACATAGGCAATTCGACAACGCCGAGGTCAAACTGCCTTGTCGCGACAAGTTCGGCGATCTGCGTCGACGGTAGCGTCTGCACAAAGATGCGAACCTGCGGCCGGGTTGCTAGGAACTTGGCAAGCACTGCCGGGATTAGCCATTGTGCCAGCGCGGGCAGGCTGGCCAGTCGTAGCGCTCCAGCGCGATGGTACCGGATGTCGTAAGCCACCTGCGTTATCCGATCTATGCCCACATAGAGATGCTCGACCTCGCGGTACAACGCCTCTGCCTCCGAGGTGGGTACCAATCGCCGGCCTTTGCGCTGAAACAACGCATAGCCCAGTCGCAGCTCGAGCAGCGCAATTGTGCGGCTGACCCCGGGCTGCGTCACGTTGAGCAACTTGGCGGCTCCCACCACGCTGCCAGAAATCATGACCGCTCGGAAAGCCTCTATGTGGCGCATGTTCATCTCGACTTTCATAAATACCTATAAGGCATAAGCAGAGGAAGGATTGTTACTGTATCAGCGCCCCGGCATTCTATAGCATTCATCTCAAATGCAGTGGCACCGCGGCCTAGTAATCGGCGCGCCACTTAGAGGAGGATGATGAGGTATATGCCAAAAGGTAATGAGCAGGCTTCCGCAGCCATGAGGCCCAGCAGCGCCACCGCTCTACATTTCGGTCGCTATGTCACTGAGCTGGACGCCGGCAGGATCGATGCCCGCACTCGGGAGACGGTATTACGCTGTGTCCTTGACGCGCTCGCCAGTGCGGCGGCTGCGCTACGGCAACCCGGGGTGATTGCCTCGCAGCAGGCGGCGCTGGCCATGTACGGCGCAGGTTGCTCACCGATGTGGTTCACAGGGCGCACCCTGACTGCGACCGGTGCACTATTTGCAAACAGCGCCGCCGCGGCAGCGCTGGACCTAGATGATGGCTATCGTAAGGCCAGGGGCCATCCCGGGGCGGCCATCATCCCCGCAGCGCTGGCGCTTGTCTCCAATCGGCCTGAAATATCTGTGCAGGATTTTATGGCCGCAGTTGTGGCGGGATATGAAGTCGGAGTCCGGATGGCCATGGCGCGCCCCGGCTATGCACCGTCTGGGACTTGGTCTGGGTTCGCAGTTGTGGCGACCGCTGGTAAGTTGCTGGGCGCAAATGCCGAGGTCATCGCCCAGGCACTTGCCATAGCCGCCCAGACGGCCCCTGCGCTACCTGCGCTGGCTGGCCTTGTCGGCTCGGATGTGAAGGAGGGCATAGCCTCGGGCGCTGTCTCGGGCTGGGCGGCCCTGGAATTGGCCTTCGCCGGCTTCGCCGGCCCTGTCGCTGTATTCGAGGATCGCCGGCTATTTGACGCTGATATGGCGCTGGCTAACCTCGGGGGCCAGCCGCTGATCAATGGCACCTATTTCAAGCCCTTCGGTTGTTGTCGCCATATTCACGCTCCGCTGGAGGCGCTCCTTTATCTCCAGAGGTTGCATGGCTTTGCGGCGCGCGACATCGAATGCATCGAAGTGTACACGTATCGAGCGACCTTCAACCTAAGCAACAAGTCCAATCCTGAGACACTGGTGGAAGCGCAATATAGCGTGCCTTACTGCTTGGCCTTGTGCGCGTTGCACGACGCCGACGCGCTGCTGCCCCTCGATACGCATCGTCTCAATGACGCGAAGGTGAGGGACCTGGCAAAGCGAATCAAGGTGGTGCATGACGCCGCAATTGAATCTCTGTTCCCCGCACGCTCACCGGCCTGGGTCGCCGTGACCCTGTCCGACGGTCAGCGGCTGGAATCGCCGCTGACCGATCCTCGCGGCGACCCCGATCGCCCCATGTCTTGGCAGGATCTCGAACGAAAGCTCTTGGTCGCCACCCGGTCCACCCTATCACCAACGAGCCAACAAGCGGTGCTCGAGGGCATGGCGGGGCTGCAAGCAGGCTCATTAGATCCGCTGCTGCTCGCTTTGAGCGCTCCAGATAGCTGCGTTTCTGCAATTGATACCGAGGTTTAAATCATGAATTTGATGGCGATGAATTCCAAACTGAGCCGGCGGTTTCTTTCCGCCGCAGTCTTGGCGACCGCTCAGTCGGTGACGGGTCACACGTTGGCGGAGACCTTCCCAGCCAAGCCGATCAGGCTCATTATCCCCGCTCCGCCAGGGGGTGGAACTGACGGCATGGCGCGTTTGACGGCCAATGCCTTGACGGAATCCGTGAATTGGGCGTTCGTACCCGAGAATCTTCCTGGCGCCGGTGGCAATATCGGCTTCGACCAGACATTCAAGGCGCCGCGTGACGGATATACCTTGGCGATGGGTGAGTCAAGCAATATGGTGGTGAACCAGTTTTTATACCGCCGCATTCCCTTCGATATCGAAAAGGATATGCAGCCCATCGCACTGATTGCGAAGGTTCCGCTGGTGCTGATCGTCTCCGCCAACGGCCCCCATGCCAATGTTGGCGGCCTTGTGGCCGCCGGCAAGAAGGTTTCACTCTCCTTCGCTTCTTCAGGCAATGGCACTCTGGCTCACTTAGTTGGCGAGATGTGGAAGCGCAAGGCCGGAATCGATATGCAGCATATCCCGTACCGCGGTGCCGCTCAAGCGATGACGGATCTGATAGGAGGTCAAGTCGATCTCTTCTTCGCATCGATCCCCGTAGCGCTTCCGATGATACAGGGCGGCAAGGTGCGGGCCCTCGCAGTAACGTCGGACAAGCGTGTGCCGGTGCTCAAGGACGTACCCACCATGGCCGAGGCGGGCTTCAAGGATATGGAGGCAAGTGTTGTGTTCGGCCTGGTTGGACCGGCAGGAATTCCAACCACAGTCGTAAGCCGGGTCAATGCCGAGGTAAACAAGGCGCTAGTGCGGCCGGCGGTGGCGCAGCAACTCGCGGCCATGGGGGTGGATCGGACGAGCGGTTCCTTCGGAGGCGATCCCGCGTCGTTCGGCAGACTGCTGCGCGAAGAGCGGGCGAAGTGGGCGCCAGTCATCAAAACATCCGGCGCAACGGTTGACTAGCGCAGAGCCTAAGGACGCAGGTACCGGGGAGCACGAGGACTGCCCGGCAGCGTTTCACACTACCGTAACGAACAATCAAGCCATGCATCCCCAGCTAACTTCTCAGCTCGCACACCGCCAGCTTTACCTGGCGAAGCGTATTAGAACTATCCTGACGGCGGCCTTGATCGCGGCGCCTACGTGGGCTTGCGCGGGCATGCCGACGGACAAGATCATAGACATGAGCCTAGCCGAATTGCGAACGGCGTTGGACAGCGGTGCAATCACCTCTGCTGAATTGGTCGGCGCCTATTTGAAGCAGATCGAAACTTACGACCGTCCTGTCGACGGAATCCATGCGGTGCTGGCCCTTAACAACAAGGCCATGGAACAGGCTAAGGCGTGGGATGCGCGTAGGGCCCAACGCAGCACGAACGAGCGTAACGCGCCGCTGGCCGGCATACCGTTTCTTGCGAAGGACAATTTCGACGTAGCCGGAATGCCCAACACTGGCGGGTCCCTCGCGCTCAGAAGTTCGGTGCCGGCATCCAATGCATTCGTCGTTCAGAAACTACTGGACCAGGATGCTATCTTGCTGGGCAAGACCAATATGTCGGAGATGGCGGCATCCTACGGTTGGTATGGTTACAGCTCAGTAGGTGGCCAGACGCTAAATCCGTTCAATCGTTTGCGAACCGCAGACGGCTCCAGCAGCGGCTCGGCAGCCGCCGTGGCGGCCAAGCTTGCGCCATTTGCTCTGGGCACCGACACCACGGGCTCCATTCGTTCGCCAGCCAGCGTCACCGGCACTGTAGGCATGCGGACGACCCTTGGGCTTGTCAGTCGCTCAGGAATCATACCAATGTCACTAACCGCCGACGTTGCTGGCGTTATTACGCGGACCGTCGAGGATCAAGCCATTGTTCTCGACGCCATTCAAGGCGTGGACAAAAATGATGCTGCAACCGAAGACGTGCTGCACCCGCAAGAGTCGCTGGTGACGGGATTGGGCATCGGCAGTCTCGCCGGTAAGACCATCGCGGTAGTAGACAACTTCGACGGCGCGAACCCCGAGGTCGACGACATCAAGAGGCGCTCCGTGGCGGCAATGGAGAACGCCGGGGCGCGC
This sequence comes from Cupriavidus sp. 207A1, assembly GCF_057798955.1. Taxonomy (NCBI): domain Bacteria; kingdom Pseudomonadati; phylum Pseudomonadota; class Betaproteobacteria; order Burkholderiales; family Burkholderiaceae; genus Cupriavidus; species Cupriavidus sp. 207A1. Next base: position 78,836 of record NZ_JBYOJO010000008.1, read on the forward strand.
ATCTCGCATATCCGGTTGCCAAAGGTCTATGAAACGCTGCAGCCCGCCCTTCTTGGCCCCATCGGCGCTGCCGAGTTCCGCCCTCAATTTGAGGCGTACTTAGCCGGGCTTCCGGATGGCCAGCCGCGGGATCTGCGGGAGTTCATGCGCAGGCTCGACGACTTGACGGGTAAGGGTACCCGAACGATCAACCCGGGCCGCTACAAAGGTTTGGTGGAGAACCTGGAGACGCGTGCGACGGATTCGCCTGAGTACATACGGATGTTGAGTGTTGTGATTCCGTCGTTGAGGCGTGAACTGGTCGAGCTGATGTCCCAAGGGGATTATGACGCCCTCTTTTTTCCGACGATTGGTTGTAGCGCTCCAGTCGTCCCCGGTAAGGTCGACCCGTCCTTTGTGTGCAAGTCATACGCTTACGCCGCTGCGAAGATCGCCTCAGCCACCGGTTTCCCGGAGATCACCGTAAACGCTGGTAGGTCGGTCAGTAACATTCCCGTTGGCGTGTCATTCCTCGGCAAGGCAGGAGACGATGCAAAGATTCTGAAGATCGGAGCCGCTTTTGAGCAGATGCGCCGAAGCGAACGGAAGCATTGAATACGTTCCTATCCGGGGTTTGCATAGCGGCCTTTGCCTGCATGAGCGCGGCACCGGCATGGCGAGCGTATGCGGCCGAGAACGGTGTTGCCAATGTCAGCAATCAAGGGGGCGGCGTGACCGTGCTGGATGCGCGCACAGCCCATCGCCGACATCGCGGTAGGGCGAGATCCCCGCGGTCTGGCGGTATCGCCTGATGGCCGCTGGCTGCTCACCGCCAACCAGGGAAGTTCGGACGTATCAGTGGTCGACACCGGCACGCGCAGGGAAGTCAGCGAACAAGGCGTCGTTGCCGACCGCGATGACGATAAAGCCATCCTGGGTGGCGAACATGTCGAACGGGGTAATCGAGGGGTGGCGGGTGCCGAGCGGCTTGGGCACGCCCCCGGTCGCGGAATAGCGTGCGATCGGGTATTCCAGCAACGCGACCTGCAATCCAGCATGGAAATGTCGACACGTTCGCCCGGGCGGTGTGCACCCACTTTGAGGAGCGCCGACTGGCTGCCGATTGTCGCGTACAGGCCGGCGCCGATGTCGCCGATGGAGACGCCAACCCGCACTGGATTGCCGCCCGCCTCGCCGGTCACGTTCATCAGCCCGCCCCATGGCCTGCACCACCATGTCGAAGGCCGGGCGGTTGCGATACGGGCCGGTCTGGACGAAACCGGGGATAGAGGCGTAGATCAGCCGCGGGAAGCGCGCGGGCAGATCTTCCCACGTGTACCCAAGCTTCTCCATGACGCCAGCGCGGAAGTTCTCCACCAGCACGTCCGCCTGCGCGAGCATGCGGTCGAGCACCTCGCGGCCCTCGGTCTTCTTTGAGGTCAAGCGCGATCGATTCATTGTTGCGGTTGATCGACGCAAAGTAGGCCGGCTGACCGTCGACAAACGGGCCGACCTGCCGCGAATCGTCGCCGCCAGCGGGATTTTCGATCTTGATCACCCGCGCAGCCAATCGGCGAGCATCATCGTGCAATACGGGCCGGCAAGCACCCGAGTCAGGTCCACTACGGTCATTCGCGCCAGGGGGAGTTGGCCACTTGCTGTTGTCATTACACTCTCCGCATGGTTCAGTCCATCTTTGCGCCGCTCGACACCGCCAGGTCGACACCGAGCTTGCCTTCGCGCGCCGCATACTCGCGGAACTCTGCCACCGACCGCGACACCCAGACCTCATCGCCTTGCGCCACGAACTTCTTCTTCAGCTCGGAATCGGCCATGACCCTGGTCGTGGCGGCAAACAGCTTGTCGATAATTTCCGGGGGCGTCTTGGCCGGCGCAAACAATCCACACCAGGCGGACAGGTCGTAGCCCTTGACCCCGCCCTCGGCGATGGTTGGCAACTGCGGGTTGGCCGGCGAGCGCTGGCCGCAGGTCACTGCGATGGCGACGACCTCGCCCGTGTCGGACGAGCAGGCGCTGTGCCGCATTGCGCTGCTGACTCATTATTGGAATCCAAAGACTTGAGGTACTTCAAACACCGATGGCGTGGGTATCAGACCGAGATCAGCTCCCATACTGCTTCGACTGGCTGGTTCTGAATCCGTCGACGTTTTCTCGCCTCGCTGGAAGCGGGATTGCTGGATACGCACACGGCTGTCTGCCAATCGCGCGGCCAATATGAGCTTTGCATGCCGCAGCGGGTCTCTGGCCCATCTGCACCGAATGGCAGAACGCATGGCCCTTCAATTCACTTTAGTTATCAAATCGTTTCAACTTTGCTATTTCCTGGTTCACTAACTCTCTGTTAGCCTCCTCGCTGTTACAAGAGCGGAAAAGGCATGTAAAACAAATGAGAACTAGACCTACGCGTGGGGGTGTGATCAGGCCTTCGCAGTTATCAGCCTATAGCCCGGCCAACCATCTTGGTACAACGAACATTCGGCTAATTGGGCCCGATACCGGCGCGCGTCACTTGGAAGTGTTGGTTGGCGAAATCTCGGCCGGAGGGAGTGCGTTGCCGCATGCCCACCCGGGTCTGGAGCAGGCCGCTTACATCCTAGAAGGATCTGGAGTCGCCACAATTGACGGTACGGAACATGAGGTGTTCTGTGGCGATGTACTGTTCTTCCCCGAGGGTGTCTTCCATTCCGTCAAGGTTATCCACGGCGTGCTCAAATTGCTGGTGATTTACGCCCCTCCCTATGGCGAAGATCCTGCGAAGGTACTTAGGTAAGTGAACCGCCCTTAGAAGGGATGTCTAACAAGCGCTTTTAGCTGACGGCAGTTTGCCTCAGCTTCTGCGAGGCGAAACATAGCCGCATTTGGCAGGATAAGCCGATTCATCGCCGCATTGCTTAAACTACGCGTGAACAGTTAAGCGTCTCAGCTAAGGCATTGTCATAAGTGCCGTCTCGGCTGCGCACATGTCGATCAAAAATGTGACGTACAGCCACCCTTGCCACGTCGAAACGTAGCTGACGTGCGTCGGTCCAGACTCTAATTCCCAACATCGTGGGAAAGCGCGTTTTGCACAACATATGAGCAAAAGCGCTCCACGGCGGTCGACATGCTGCGCCCCGCTAGGCTTAAAATTCCAATGCGACGTTGCATGACTGGATCCTTCAGGGAACGCGCTGCTAAGCCCGATTGTCCCAGATGGGCGAAGGTACTTCGAGGCAAAGCCGTCAAGCCTAAACCAGAGGCAACCAGTCCACCGATCAACTGCAAGTCCAGGCTCGCAACTTCTAGCACTGGGCGGATCGTAACTCCGGCTTCTGTAAACGCAGCATCCGTTGCGGCGCGGGTACTGGTGCCGGGTGTAACAGCGATGAATGGGCGGCTTGCGAAGACCCGCCAGCTTAACGTCTGCTCTCGCGTCGTGTGATCGTTCAATGAGTCATCTCGAGGACACACTAGCACGAAGTGGTCGTCGTACAGGTGGCGATAGTTGAATCGACCGTCCGGCGGTGGTTGCACGCCCAGCCCGACATCAATTTCGCGGCGCTCCAGCAGAGCCAGGATTTGGTCCGCTGTATCTACCCTCAGGGTGAACCCAACTCCTGGAAAGTCGGGGAGGTAGCGCTTGACGGAATCCAAGAGGAGGTATTGGGCAATGGACGGCAGTGCAGAAACCCGTACGCGTCCCCGCTTACCTTCCATGAACTGGTACAGCTCTCCCGTGGATTCATTGAACTCATCCAATACCCGCGTGGCAATAGGAATCAACTCCTCGCCCTCCGGGGTTAGCGTCACGCTGCGGGTGTCGCGGTCGAAGACCCGCGTTCCGAGGCTTTCCTCCGCAAGGCGCACAATCCGGCTGAGTGCTGGTTGAGAAATATGTAGCTGTTCCGCCGCCGTTGTGAAATTGCCATGCTTCGCAATCGCAAGTATGGCTTCCAGCTGCTTTAAGGTCAGATTTGTCCGCATCTATGCCATGTTGTTTATCGATTGCATCTGATTATTCTACTTCTTCTCTTGCTAGTATTTCCGCAGAATACCTGAAACCGCACCACAAGCGGGATCATTGACCACCCCGGTTTGGGCTGATAACTATCCCAGCAAACGAATCACACTTGTCGTTCCGTTTGCCGCCGGCTCAGGTACGGACCAAGTGGCCCGCGCGATGGCTGCCTCAATGCAGACTACAGGGCCAGGAACGTCAGTAGTCGTTGTTAACAGACCGGGTGCAAATGGCTTTATCGCAGCACTGGCTGTAGCTAAGGCAGCACCTGACGATAACACGCTGTTTGTGACGACCAGCACCACCCAGTCGGCTAACCCACACCTGTTCAGGAAGCTGCCCTATGACCCGGTGGTTGATTTCGCCCCCATAGCGGGGCTGGCACGGGGTTCTGCTGTGCTGGTGGTGCCTCCGCCGAGTCCCTACAAGACGGTGGCGGAACTAATAGAAGCAGGAAAGAAGCACCAATTGAGCTATGCGCTGGGCAAGGGAATGGCGCAGATTCTGCTGGCCATGTCAGTGCAAGTCCCAAAATCTTGATTTTCCTCCTCGGCGATGCGTGCAAAGAGCCTCAAGTCGGCGAAGTCGAAATGCATGTGAAATCCTCCCTCGTCACTGTACCAATCAGCTAGAGGTGGCGTAAACGTCGCTGAGCTGCGTGATTCGAGAATCTAGCGTTCGGCTTAGCCTAACGGTTCTTTCGCCAAATCTTGATTTACCAAAAGCAGACGCGCTGCGAGACTCAATCCGCCTTCCCTCGCTTTCGGAGTCTTTGTCTGGGACGACGGGTGCGTTTGCTATTACAAAACCCTCCGACGTCATGACTGCCTCCGTTAGCCCGCGCTCCTATCTCTTCGTTCCCGGTAATCGACCGGAGCGTTTTGTAAAAGCCCAGCAGGCGGGTGCTGACAGGGTCATTTTGGATTTGGAGGATGCAGTAGCAGAGTCCGATAAGGATGCCGCTCGCCAGCAGGTATCAGCGTATCTGGAAGGGGGCGGCTCCGGCCTGGTTCGAATCAATTCAACAAAGGCGCGCTGGACGGACGATGCACAAGCGGTCGGAAGAGCTGGCCTGCAGGGCGTAATTCTCCCGAAGGCTGAAAGTGCCGAAGTCATCGAGCGAATCGTCAAACTCCTGCCTCCGGGCGTCAAAGTTCTGCCGCTGATTGAGACTGCACGGGGTATGAAGAATCTCGATGAGATTGCATCGGTGGTAGGAGTCGAACGTCTAGTGTTCGGAACCGTTGACTTCCGCACCGAGTTTGGCATCGAAGGGGACGACCAAGAATTGCTGTTCTTTCGGTCGATGATTGTTCTGGCGTCGAAAGCTGCCAACATCGGGGCGCCTGTCGATGGCGTGACCGTGACCATTAATGACGCCGAAGAACTTCAGCGGGCCAGTGTTCGCGGCCGCCGCCTTGGCTTTGGCGCGAAGCTCTGCATTCATCCGTCGCAAGTCCACGAGGTTAACAAGGCGTTTCGTCCTTCGGACGAGCAGATTGCCTGGGCTGAGCGGGTTGTGACTAGCGCAAAGACTTCGCCGGGCGCTTTCAAGCTCGACGGCGAGATGATCGATGCGCCGGTTATTGCAGGAGCCAGTGAGCTACTCCGGCAAGCCGGCATCACGGCCGACTGAGGCCGAAATCCGATAACGACTCCCCCGAAAGATGAACAAGATTCGTAGCCTGCTCGTTGCCAATCGGAGCGAGATTACAATCCGCGTCATGCGTGCCGCCAGCGACCTAGGCATCCGCACGGTCGCGATCTACTCGTATCAGGATCGCTTTGCGCAGCACCGGTTTAAAGCGGATGAAAGTTACTTGGTTGGCCAGGGAATGAAGCCAGTCGACGCCTACCTCGATATCGAGGATATCTTGCGCATCGCAAAGGAGGCAAGGATGGACGCCATCCACACAGGCTACGGATTCCTCTCGGAGAACCCAGATTTCGCTGAGCGTTGTGCCGAGGAAAGGATCGCTTTCATCGGTCCGAGTCCCGAGGTAATGCGCGAGCTTGGCGACAAGGTCGCAGCGCGAGGGTTGGCGGAACGTCTTGGTGTTCCAGTCGTGCCCGCCACTAGCGGCTTGCCCGCCGACATTGGGGAAGCAAAGGCCCTGGCTGCCAAAATTGGCTATCGCCTCATGGTCAAGGCGAGCTGGGGGGGCGGTGGCCGTGGAATGCGGGCTATCCACAAAGAGGAGGAGCTTCCCGACGCCGTCGCAGCGGCGAGACGCGAGGCGAAAGCAGCCTTCGGCAACGATGAGGTCTACCTCGAGAAATTCGTCGGCCGTGCCAAGCATGTCGAAGTTCAAGTACTTGGAGACATGCTCGGCAATATCGTCCACCTCTTCGAACGCGATTGTTCGGTGCAGCGCCGCAACCAGAAGGTCGTAGAGCGTGCGCCGGCTCCGTATCTGGAGGATGCCCGGCGCAGGGCGCTATGCGAGAGGCGCTGAAGCTCGCCCGTGCGGTACTCGTACGCGCACGCCGGCACTGTCGAGTTGCTAATGGACGGTGACACGGAGGATTTTTACTTCATCGAAGTCAACCCGCGTATCCAGGTGGAGCATCTGTGACTGAAGAGGTCACCGGCGTGGACATCGTCAAGGCACAGATTCGCGTTACTGAAGGCGAGGTCATCGGGAGTCCGGACTCGATCGTGCCGAAGCAGGAAGACATCAAACTTCGCGGTCATGCAGTGCAATGCCGAGTCACGACGGAGGATCTGGAGAACGGCTTCGCGCCGGACCACGGGAAGCTGACGGCATATCTAGCGCGTGGCGTTGCCACGAACCTCGCTTTTTTGGACAACGTTATTGGACACGGAGAATTCCGCTCGGGACGTTGTACGACTCGGTTCATCGACAACACGCCGGAGCTTTTCAATTGCCGCCAACGTCGGGACCGAGCTACGAAACTCCTGAAGTTCATCGCCGACGTGAATGTCAATGGCAGCTGCCGTGAACGACTTCATCCTGGCTGCAGCCTCGAAGCTCCTTAGCTGAATGAGCGGGATTTGGTCCATGGAGGTTCATCTGTGAATTGAATTCAATGGCCTGTGCAAACAGCGCGTTTGTCAACAGGTTGGGCTGCCGCGAGAATCGCTGCACTGTTTGACCACGCCCACTACCGCGGCTCTTGTCAGAGCCATAATCACTACAGGAGCGCACATGCTCGGTATTGTGTTCGCTGGAGACAACAAAATTTCCCTGGAACGATTCGATGACCAGACCCCAGGGCCATACGAAGTTGTTCTGCAGATCAAAGCGTCGGGAATGTGCGGGAGCGACTTGAAGGTGTACCGCGCCCCGTTTGGCGAGGGGCCAAAGAATTTCGGCCATGGCGGCGCAAAGATTGTTATTGCAGCCCATGAGCCGTGCGGCGTCGTGGTTGCCGTCGGTACCAACGTCAATCCGAAGCAAGCCTACGTTGGTTAGCGTGCGATGGTTCACCATTATCGCGGTTGTGCAGCGAGCCCGCATTGAGGAGTGCAGCGATTTCGTTGCCGACCGAAGAATCGACGTAAGGGCGTCTTTGTGATGTAAGCCCGAGGTGATTCGGCTGGAATCGCAGCCGAATCACGCTTTCTCGGCGTTGGCCAAGGTGTCGACCAGGTAGTTGCGGATGAGGTTGGGAACCGCGGGATTGCGTCGAATGCAAATGTGCAAATGACGCATCGACCACGGCTCGTCGATGGTGACTATCGCCAACTCACTCAGGTCGTCCTGCTGAATAGCCGAACGGGGCACAACGCCGATGCCTGCGCCTGAGGCCACGAGCCGGGCAATGGCTCGGTAGCCCGAAACCTGAACCCGCACGTCAAGCCGCCCGCCGAGAGCGGCCGCGTGGTTCATGAGGAAGGTGTGCAGGGCCGCGCCGTGCTGAAGGCTAATGAATGGTTGTTTCAGGCAGGCGGAAAAATGGGCCGAGTCCTGTTTGGACAGTTCGCTGCCGAGGGGCGCCAGGATGATTAGTTCGTCGTCGCGATAGGGGATGAACTCAAGGTCGTTATGCAGCGGAGCCTCCACGGCAACGATACCAATGTCCGCGCGTCCTGCTGCGACGGCCGCAATGATGTCGTGGCTCATGCGCTCTTCCAAGGTGATCCGTGCGTTTGGGTATGCCCGGAAAAACTGGGAGAGGTCATCTGGAAGGAACGAACTGATGGCGTTGTTGTTGGCAAACAGCGTGACGTGGCTGGGCATCCCTTGGCTGAACGGTAAGAGGTCGGCGTGCATTTGCTCCAGATGAGCGACACAGCGACGGCAGTGTTCGAGCAGAACTTGCCCGGCCGGCGTGATTCCGACGCCCCGTGCTTCGCGAGTTAAGAGCGGCGCGCCAATGGTGTATTCCAGTGCCTTGATTCGCAGACTGACGGAAGAGGGAGCCAGGTGTACTCGGGCGGCGCCGCGCGTGAGATTGCCTTCTTCTGCTACCGCGAGGAAGACCCGCAGGTCAGTTAGGTCGTAATGAAGCATCGTTGCATTTTCACAAAGTCTTGCACGATTGTAGTACCGTTTCGCAACGGTGTTGTTCAGGAAAACACCGACTTTGCCCAAGTTTTTGGGGACTGCGTTTGTTGATATCGAACGCTGAGTTTGCTACTTCCCAATTCCGTCTGAGCGGTCCGTTGCCCATACTGCGGAGCGTTGACGTAGACCAACTTAAGTAATGGACATAGACAAGAAAGTGACGAAGCCGCTGGAAGGCGTGCTAGTGGTGGCAATAGAGCAGGCGCTGGCAGCACCGCTCTGCACTAATCGGCTCTCAGAGATGGGCGCCCGTGTCATCAAGGTTGAGCGCCCAGAGGGCGACTTCGCCCGCGGATATGACAGCGCTGCGAATGGCGAGTCGTCGTATTTCGTGTGGACCAACCGCGGCAAGGAGTCGATCGTCCTCGATTTCAAGACGCCGGAAGACGCGGCGCTGCTAAACAACATCGTTGCCAAGGCGGACATCTTTATCCAGAACCTGGCACCGGGCGCCCTTAAGCGTGCGGGGTTTGACAGTGCCTCTCTTCGCGAACGCAATCCCCGCCTGATTACTTGCGACATCAGCGGCTACGGTGACGCGCCGGAAGTGAGCCACCTGAAGGCCTACGACATGCTGGTGCAGTGCGAAAGTGGTCTGACTGGTGTTAGCGGTGCACCGGAAGCCTACGGCCGAATCGGTGTGTCCATTTGTGATATCGGCGCCGGTATGAACGCGACTATCGGCGTTCTCAGTGCACTCGCTCAGCGGGCCCGTACTGGAAAAGGCTTGGGAATCGAGGTGTCGCTCTTCGATGGAGCGGCGGACTGGATGACGATTCCTTACCTGCACGAAACCTATGGGGCTGGCGCTCCGACTCGTCAGGGTCTGCGTCACCCGTCGATTGCCCCTTACGGTGCCTTCGCAACGGCTGACGGCGGTGAAATTGTCATCAGCATTCAGAACGAGCGCGAGTGGGCGAACTTCTGTCGGGTCCTCCTCGAGCAGCCGGAGCTGGCCACCAGCGCCGAGTTCTCGAGCAACAACGCCCGCGTCAAGAATCGCGATCTGCTGGAAAGCACGATAGGCAAGGCGTTCAGCGCTCTGACGACCGAGGAAGCTCTGAAGCGGCTGGCCGAAGCACAGACTGCGTTTGGGCAAGTGCGTAGCCTCGCTGAGTTTGGCAGGCATCCCGCGCTCCGTACCTGGCCCATGCCAGTTAAGGACGAGGTGCTTTCTATGATTGCCCCAGCCGTTCGTACCCCGTGGGACGAGGGGTTTTTCGAGAGCGCACCGGCGCTCGGCAGTGATACCACTCGTATTGCGGCTGAATTTGGCGCCGCCCTGAAGGAGACAGCATGACCCAGGTTGACTTGGCCCACCTTGAGCAGTGGATCGGTAGAGAACAGGAGGACCGGGATCTCCTGTCAGCTCGCCATGCTCGCCTGATGGCCGCTACAGTTGGCATTCCGAACGAAGGAATTGTTGATGGTGCGCCGCTGCCGCCGCTGTGGCACTGGATCTACTTCCTCGAGGGGCTACCGCCCGAGTCGCTCGGGCGGGATGGCCATTCCGCCCGTGGCGGATTCCTGCCGCCCGTACCGCTGCCTAATCGGATGTGGGCAGGCGGCCGTCTTGAATTTCATGAGCCGCTGCGAATCGGCAGCGTTGTCGAGAAGACGTCCAAGGTCGTTTCCATCAAGCACAAGCAAGGCCGCAGCGGGGACTTGGTCTTCGTCAGCGTTCTGCATGAGTTGAGCTCGGACGGCAAGCTGGCGATCAGCGAGATTCACGACATCGTCTACAAGGAAGCGACTCCTCCTGGAGCTAAGAAGGAGGCTTTCGCCGCACCGGCGGCGGCATCGCATAGCCGTCCATTTGCGCCGACTTCCACGACGCTGTTCCGATACTCAGCTCTCACGTTTAACGGTCATCGGATTCACTACGACGCCGACTACTGCCGGGAGGTTGAGGGCTACCCGGATCTGGTCATTCATGGCCCGCTGCACGCCACGCTGCTGGCGAACTATGCAGAAGAGGTAGCAGGCAAAGCGCTGAAGCGGTTCGAATATCGAGGACTGCAGCCGAGCTTCCTTGGTGAGCGCCTTTCGGTCAATGCCCGGCAGGACGCAGACACTCTTTCGCTGTGGACGGCCCTCGCAGACGGTCAACCTGCAATGCAAGCTCAGGCTAGCTTCGAATAGCCTAACGGCGGATCAGTGTAACGACTGATCTCTTCGGCGCTGGAGGTAATTCGGCTGCAGGCGCGGCGATTGCAGCGCCTCCCCAGACACTGCCGGCAACCGCCACCGAACTGACCAGCTTACCGAAATGAACCTTTACTTCCGACATAATGTGCTCCTCTAAGTTATTCTTCTTACACAGATTGGCAGCGCCACTCTCTATGGAAGAGCGTCTGCCTGTCGCTAAGCGTGGATAGGGTCAACGCGCCGAGGCTGTATGTGCTGGATTGTGTGACTTTGGTCTACAACAAGCCGGAGTACTATAACTGACGCGGGAAGAGGTGAAGGACATCAATATGCCGGTAACTTGTTACCTCGTCGTTCATCCGAAGGGCATGTTGTTGTACGACACGGGCCTCAACGATACGTTAGTGGGGCGCCCACTTTACGAAAACTACCAACTCGGCTACGCCCGAATCAAGTGGCTCACAATTGTGAGGTATCCACGACCCTCGGCATTAACGTACGTCGCGTGTGTTTCCTGACGTTCGTTGTTGAGCTTCCCTCTGTTTTCCGCCTTCCAGAGGCCGCAGCTTATGCAGCCGCATCCTCGGTCTGTTGAGCCTTGAGCCAGTTTTCCAGGAACTGAACCGGCGATACAAAGCCCAGCGATGAATGACGGCGACTGCGGTTATAGAACACTTCGATGTATTCGAACAGGTCCGCCATTGCTTCCTGGTGCGTTCGGTAGCGCGTGGCGTGTACCCGCTCGTTCTTCAGGCTATTGAAGAAGCTCTCCGTTGGGGCGTTGATGCTCCTATGTCAAGCGGCGCGGCTCGAATTGGCCAGATCGGCCAAGATGAGGGGGTAGAGTTCCCTGACGATATAGCGCTTGAGGCAGCGATGAATCTCCTTCTTCGACATACCTTCCTTGGTCCGGCGTTCGACGTATGTCCGTGTCCTGGGATCGCTGCGCATTCGCACCATGGCGATGGTCCACAAGGCGTCATTTGCCGACCGATCTCCGCCCCTGTTCAAGCGATGCCGGACCGTTTTTCCGGACGAAGCCTGCAGAGGACTTGTGCCACAAAGCGCTGCCAGTGCGGCTTCGTTTTCCAGGCGCTCCGGGTTGTCACCAGCAACGGCAACGAGCACTGCCGCCGTTTGAGGCCCTACGCCAAACCGCTCCCGAAGCCGCTTGGCATGCTGGCTGGTCAGGCGATCAAGCATGCCGTCGAGGGTGCTCAGTTCGTCTGCCAAGCCCCGCCAGCGCTTGGCCAGCAGGCGTAGGGTGCAGGTCAAGGTTTGCAGCAATGGAGTGTCGCCTAACGAGCGCAGACGGGCGCAACTCGCGACGCATTCCGCCGTCTTCTCTTTCAGAAGCCGTTCACGGACTTTCTGAGGTACGCTGACCAACAAAGCCCGCGACTGGTTGATGGCCTGCGTCTTCGCCTTTACGGCACTGCGCCGGGCAACAGAGACAGCATGCATCGCTTCGGCTGCTCCAGACTGCGCCTTGGGAAGGGCCGTTGCCTCCCCCGAGAGGACTGCGCGTGCGGCGTTTTCCGCGTCAGTGGGATCAGACTTCCCGCGAGACCGGCGCGCCGCCCAGTCGGGACGATTGACTGCCAGTACCTCGAGTCATGATCGCGTAGCACGCGGACTAGGCCAGCCCCGTAAGTTCCTGTCCCTTCGACTCCAGCGCGGCACAAACGTCCCAACGAGTTCGCCTAGGTGAAGAGATTGAGATAGCCATTGGTGTCGGCCGAGACCGACTGCGTGCCGAGGAGCTTGCCCGTGCCGCTGATCACCGCCCCAACATGCGTATCCAGATGCGTGTCGACACCCAGAATTACTTCGTCTTGTTCCACGCCTGTTTTCCGTTGTAGTGGGCACATCGCCAACCCCACTCGCAGGACAGGAGACTCACGGTGCAGGACAAGGCTCCTATCAGGTCAAAAACGTTGGGCCCGGCAATGCTCGGGAACGCCGGAACCCGATCGACAGCTCAACGAAATGGCAGCTCGGCCAATCCCAGCACGGGTCAGATCGGTCCGACGTTCGAAGCGTATTTTGGACTGAGTGTCCCAACAATTTCCTTTGCGGCTCATCGAGCAGCGCGTGCCATATTGCGCCAGCTTCCGCTGGAAGTCGTGACTGGCATACTGGCTGCCTCGGTCACGAGTGATGCATCGCGTCGGGCTACCGCTACTACCGGTCACCGGCAGGCGAAGCGCTGACGGCGGTCAAGACGAACGAAACTCGCTTGGAGTACGTTGGCATTTCCACCTATCGCGTTTTCCTCTTTGGCTACGTTCTTTCTGCGACGCTGTGCGGCCTGGCCGGCTCCATCTTCGCGATTAGCCAAGGTCTTGTCACGCCTGTTTCGGGGCGGTAGTGGTAGCAGACCATATCAATTTTGAGCTGACAGAAGGCGAGCGTCTGGCGGTAATCGGACAGCACGGGGCCAGTAAGACTACCTGTATCAATATCTGCACTGGCCTGATTCGTCCGAACGGCGGGGAAGTCAGATTCCGTGGCGAGAAGGTAACGAACTTGCCTCCGCGGGTGATCGCTCGCAAGGGGATGGTTCGGAGCTCCAGAAATAACTGCGGTAACTGGAAGCGCATTCGCTTCGCGATTGCGTGCGAATTGCAGCCGCGAGGCGTGCGGGGAAGCTGGGCATCTGGCGTTCCTTGGAGAATTCCGCATCTTCCACGACCATCGAGCATGTCCTGGAACTGGTAGGACCTGTGCGACCGCGCAGACGCCCCATGCGAATCGTTGCCTGAAGACCAGCGAAAGCTACTGGATATCGCGATGGCACCGGGTTCTGGCGTGCCTTCTGAAGCAGTTCGCCTGTACTCATACCACTGTTCTTTTCGGCAACCAAGAGCAGAGATGCTTGTCACTTCCGGCGTCCCTTGTACCCCGGGGCGCTGGTCTTCGATTCCGGAATTTCGCACTCGCAATGGGACAGCGCTTTCCCTAAGCAGCGTTGCGAAACAGCAAAAGTCCGTCGCTTAAAGTGCGCTAAAACATGCTCTACAGCGCATTCCGCTATCATTTCATCCTTATTGTTCGTCAGCTGCAAACGCTGACTTTGTGTCTTCTCACTTCCGCCGTGTAGGCAGTTGTGGACATACTTCGGAAAACCTTCACTGGCTGCTTGCCTTCTACGTTCGGGACCGGCGCGGAAAATGAAGGTGGTGACGCTAGCAACTAGCGCGCTAAAAAAACCTGTTGGGAGACACATGATGTTGGGAAAAAGCATAGTCGTGGCTGCTGCCACGCTGGTCGGAATTGGTGCGTCGCCGGTTCATGCTCAAACGTATCCCTCGAAGCCGCTTACGCTCGTCGTACCATTCACACCGGGCGGTACGACCGATATCGTAGGGCGCATCGTAGCTGAGGGCCTTGGCAAGAAGTTGGGACAACCGGTCGTTATCGACAATCGAGGCGGCGCTGGCGGTAACATCGGGGCAGCCCTTGTTGCCAATTCCAAGCCTGACGGCTACACCTTGCTGATGGGTTACATCGGCACCAATGCCGTCAATCCCTCGTTGTATAAGAGTCTCACTTGGGACCCGGTCAAAAGCTTTGACCCTGTTGGAATGGTCGCCCGCGTTAACAACGTTGTGGTCGTGAACCCTTCGCTGCCCATCAAGACTCTTCCTGAACTCGTGGCCTATGCCAAGGCGCATCCGAATGAACTGAACTACGGATCGGCAGGTCCTGGCAGTATTTTTCATCTCGCAGGCGAGATGCTGGCCAATCAGACCAACGTGAAGATGTCGCACGTACCGTATAAGGGTGCCGCGCCGGCGTTGAGCGACTTGATGGCTGGCCAGGTTCAGGTGATGTTCTCAACAATTCCTACTGCGTTGCCGTTTATTAAGGCTGGCAAACTGCTCGCGATTGCGGTGACTGGCGCAGTGCGATCGCCTGTGTTCCGGCAACTGCCGACGGCCAAAGAGGCAGGTTATCCGGGAATGGTTGTTGATTCCTGGTTTGCCGTTTTCCTGCCGAAGGGGACTCCGGCAGACGTTCGTAGCAAGCTCGAAAAAGCAGTGAAGGAAGTTGTAAGTGACCCAGTGGTGGCGGAGAAGCTGCGCGCTCAAGGTGCGGAGCCCAAGAGTTCCACGCCAGCTGAGCTGGCGTCGACCCTGTCGGCAGACCTGGCAACGTGGCACAAGGTTATTGCAGCCGCAAAGGTTAGCCTGGACTAACGAGTCAGGACGAAGCCTCAAGAAAACCAGAAGAGTGAAAGAGATCGATGAATCTTCGTAAATGTGTTGCCCTGGCTGTCGGAGCGCTGGCAGCCGGGCAGGTTTGGGCCGGCGGGGCGTTTCAAGACAAGTTTCACTCGAACACGTTGGGGCGAGATATTCCGTTTACGGTGTATCTCCCGGACGGATACGCCGATGCGCCTGGGCCATTCACTGCAACTTACCTGCTTCACGGAGCAGCAAACAATGAGTAGGGCTGGCTGAACAAGGGCGGTGCTGCCGTTACGCTAGATGGCGAAATCAACCGTGGGAAGATCCCCACCAACAGTGGCCAATTATGCCTACGTTCGGTCCGCAATCGTGGTACATCGATGGCACGAAGGAGAAGGTGGAACGGCCATCTTGGATGAGCTGATCCCATTCGTCGAAGCAGTACAAAGTCAGCCGTCGCCGCGAGAATCGCTCGATCGCGGGACTTTTCCATGGGCGGCTATCCTCTCCGGGCGCCAAGGGTTTGGGCATCCCATCTTCAAAGTGGCAGATGAAGCGCAGTTCGAAGCGCGAGCGTTTGTGCGCGTCGAACGCTGGCTTTGCGAATGCCCGCTTTTCGCGCCCCACGGTTTCTTCGATATTAAAGTGTTTGTAGTTGTTTTGAACTTATCGAAGGAATCAGGATGCTTACTAGACGTGAATTCTCGCTGGCCGTTTTGGCTGCCGGACTTGACATGCGGAATGCTTGGGCCGCGTTCCCGGATCAGCCGCTCAGGCTCCAGGTCAGCTTTGCTGCAGGCGGACAATCAGATGGTATTTTTCGGCAGTTGGCCGCAGCTTGGTCGCGGGAGCTGGATCAAACCGTGCTGATCGAGAACAGACCGGGTGCTGGTGGCAATATTGCCGCTAAGTATGTAGTCACGGCCTCGCCCAACGGCACAGTCATCCTTGCTGGTGGCATTGGAACCATCGGAGGTTTGAACAGCTATTTGTATAAGGCCCCCGGCTTCGACGCCCAGAGCGACCTCCAGTTGGTCGGCGTGGCTACTACGGAACCTGGCATCCTGTGCGCGAGCCGTACAGTGCCGGTTTCGAATTTGAAGGAATTCCTTGCATACGCCAAAGCCCACCCTAAGGCTATCAACTTCGCATCTGCCGGGTCGGGGTCTTCAAGCCATCTCACGATGGAGTATCTGAAGACGAAGGCGGGCATCGACATGGTGCACGTCCCGTACCGCCAAAGTACTCAAGGCACGACCGACTTGATGGCTGGCGTGGTGCAGGCGCGACTCCTCGGCGTTACCGAGGCGCTGGCGTACAAAGAGGATTCCAGGATTCGACTTATCGGCGTCACGGGTACGAGCCGGCTCAGTCTGATTCCGGATGTTCCGGCCATCGGCGAACAGGTTCCGGGGTATGAAGCCACGTTCCCGTCCGGGTTCGCCGTCCCGGCGAAGACTCCCGCCGACGTGGTGTCCCGCCTGCGGACAAGCTTGACGGCAGCACTCAAGCGTCCAGAGTTGCGGGCCGGGCTCGAGAAGTCCGGCGTATCCGTCTACTCGAGTAAAGAAGCACCAGATGCCTATCTCGCGAAGGAAGTCAAGAAATGGCAGGCCGTCATAGCGTCTGCAGGCATCGTAAAAGAATAAGACTGCGCTTTCAAATTTTGCTGTGGTGGCCTTGGGGCTGCTAGCTAAGGCGGCTCCGGGACCAAGCACGGCGTTGGTGCGGAGCGGCTGACTTAGGTAAAGGGCAGCAGACGAGGGCCCACCACGACTTAAGCGCTTAGGGCTTCTTGCGGGCAGAATTGATTGTCAACGTCATCTTCGACTAGCGCTGACCACAGGCCTTCAGCGGCCTCGTTACCCTTGACGGGCGAGACGCAATCCAGGAACTTGGACCGGAACTCTGCAACGCTGATGGGGTTCTTTGGGTGGCCCTTCTGAATGGCGGCCTCTCCGGCGAAAGCTTGGCCATTTTTGTGTCGAACTTCAACTCGAGTAAAGGCTTTGCCTGCGACATACAGACGCTCAAAGGATTCCTTGTCGGCTTGGTCAGGAGCAATGCTGACGTGAATTCGACTCATGGCTTGTCGAATACGGCTGTCATGGATCCGGTCGGCCGCAAACCATTCATTTGTAACTTTTCCTTCTAGAAGGGCCACAGCCAAGCAGTACTCGATGCTGAATCGTGCCTGAGGAATGCTGCGCGGGTCGGGATATCTCATGATGTTGAGAGCGTGGTAACTCGCTTGGCACTCGATACGTTCGACTTCCGCGGGATCCACTTCACCGGATGCAATTCCGCCTAGCAGGACATCGAGGGCTTGGTGCACCATGGAGCAGGTCGGGTAGAGTTTCGGGAAAGATTCGCAGACATCAAACTGGATGAGTTGGTACGAAGCGTCATCGCCAACCCGGACTCCCGAGAACAAAGGAAGAAATCCCTCCGCTCCGTAGATCGCGTCTTCTGCAGCAGTGATGCCCGCAGCTGCCAGTTTCGCCGCGGTTACGCCGTTCTTCGCTGCGGTGCCGGCGTGTACTGCCTTCGTCATGCTTGGGAAGTTCTGACGGATGCCGCTGGCGAGGGATGCGGCAATGCCCAAAGCGTCTTGCGTCGCGGCCTGGTCGAGTTTGAGCAAGCTGGCGCAGGCGGCTGCGGCGCCGAAAGTGCCTAGCGTCGCCGTCGTATGCCAGCCACGGGCGTTGTGTTCCAGGCCAGCGATTCGTCCCAGCACGCTTTCAATTTGAACGCCAACAATGTAGGCGGTCAGGATATTCGCCAGGGAGTAAGGCTTTTCGTCAGCGAGCGCGAGAATGGCTGGCACCACAGGGGCAGACGAATGGCCGATCATCGCCATATTGTTGTCGTCATAGTCCAACGCGTGCGCCATTGCGCCATTCACGAGGGCTGCGGTTTCTGCGCTTGTACGCAGGTTAGTATTCCAAATGGCTGCTTGCCCCGCATTCTGTGCGGCGTAGCTTCGCAGTTTTGCGACGACGCCTTCCTTCTCGGCGGCGATTGCCACAGCGATTGTGTCCGCCAGCATCAGCCGGGCATGGGTAACAACTTCCTTCGGAACATCGGCCAAGTTCAGGGCGGCAGCGTAGGTGGCCAACTGACTGGCGAGGCTTTGAGTCTTGTCCATGCGTCCAGTCTGCCTGACGGGGCAGCGCTTGGACAAACGAGTTCTTACAAACGTAGCGTACGTCTATGGCAAACGCACAAAGGCGTACCATGTGGGAAGATGTCCGGGCCCCTGCCGGAGGAATGCAGGTTCAAAATTCCGTGTGCGGGCAGCCCGTGCTGGCACATTTCGTCATGCTAGCGACTCTGGAGGCCTTCATGATTCATCACCTAGACCATCTTGTGCTGACCTGTCGCGGCCGGTTGCGGGTCGGCGAGGAAGCGCTCGTAGGTGAGCAGGTCTTCATGCGTGAGCGAGGACAGTGGCTTGCCGAGCTGCAGCACCGCCCACACGATCAATCGCTCGATCTCGCGCCGGTAGGCAGTCAGGGTCGCCGCGCTGTCCGCATAGCGCGCGAGCCAGGCGGTAGCGGTGGCAACATCGTCGGCGGCGCCCATGCGGACGGCGCTGCCCGGGCGCGGTTGCTGCCAACGACGCCGGACAGTGCCGGGGGCAGGCGCAGGTGCTCCAGCGGGGTGAGGTGCGCGGTGGGGAGCGGGGCGGCAGGGCCGTCCAAAGGTGGGAGCGATAGCAGTTCCATGAGTAGCGCCCTATTGTCGAGAATCGGCGAGAGCGGTCGAATCGGGCGGCCCTCCGCTGACAGGCGTTCTCCTTCGGCGTCACGCACCAGTCGATGCCGTGCGATTCCAGTAGCGCGATCAGACCTGCGTTTTCTGCTTGCAGGCGGCGAACGCATCATGATCAGCCATCGACTCCGTACCCGGCCAGCAATCCATCCATGTCATCGGCCACGTCATAGCCGAAGTTGTCACGGGTGCGGCGCACTTCGGCAAGGCGTGCCCAGAGCGCCGGCCGCCGTGTCTCGGGCAAGGTAGCGATCATTTTCAGGGACCGCTCGCACATCTGCGCCAAGGCATCAAAATAGCTATCGTCCTGGTAGCGAATGTCAGCGCTGAAGCCGCACGCCCGTTCGGAATAAAAAACCACCAGTTGGGCTATCCCATTGGGCTAGCCGATGACCTTTTTGAAATTCACGACCTTCTTGTTCGCCTTGGCTACCGACATGTCATGGTTCTTGAACGCATCCGGCCGCAGCCACCTTTCGATGGCCCCTTGTCGTGCTTTAGCACATCGCCGCCCAGCATAAACCGGCCGTGCAGGAAGGCCTGGTTGTCCTTACTTGCCATGTACAGGGCCGCAGCGCAGCGCTTCGGTTTCGTAGAATCGGCGCGCCATCTCATTGCGCACAGAGAGCAGTCGGACGTACGCTGACCACGGGAGCGGGAAAGCTCTGGCCAGGTCGGACAGGTCGACGGAATCCCGGGACAAGGCGCTGGAAAGCTCCTCCCCTGTGCGAATGGCAGACGATGTCTGCGAAATCCGGGCGGTGGGCAATTTCGCAGACGGTGTCTGCGATATGTGGTCGATGGGCCAAGCCTGGTAGAACAGCCGCATCTGCTCCAGGTTGCGCTCCGAGAAGTCACGCCCGAACCTCCTCGAGAGATCAGCCGAGAGCCGCTTGCGCAAGGCTTGCCCATAGCCAGCGCGGTCCTGCCCGCCTTGCTCAAACTCGACGATGCGGCGGCCGATTTCCCAGTAGGTCGCAGTCATCAGCACGTTGACACTGCGGGCGGCGGCACGACGGGCGGCTTCCAGCAAGGCGACGATGCGGCCATGCATGCTGCCATAGTGGGGACTGCCCGGAACAAGTTCGCTCATGCCGGCACCTCATCCACCAGTTCATCGTTCTCGCCAAAGAGGCGCACATTCTCGGCCTCGTGGCCGAGAATGGAAGCAATTTGGTTCTTCGGACTGGCATCCTTGAGGCCGGCCTTGGCGTTCGGGTACTGCAACTCGCCGGCTTCGCGCGTGGATGTTCCTTGTTTGCTTATGGGGGACAGTGCTGCCGTCCGCCCGTCCTCAACCAGTTCGCGCGCCCCGCATTCGAGGCAGCGGCCCGCTGTGGTTATCACCCTTTCGCGCGTAGCCACCTTTGCCATCGTCCTCTTAGAAGATAAATAGATCGCGTTCGATTGTATCAATGTGGAACACCTGCGACCGGCATTTGCTGCCCAACGAAGATGTCCGCTTTGCCTGCCGATAGGTGAGGGGGACCAGCTCTCCATTGAATCAGCAACCTGGCTTGCTGAATGTGCCCGAGCCGATTCGATGCCGGCCCTATGTGGACTGATGTCCCGCATCCTCCTCGCTGTGCAGGTGGGCGCTGGTGGCGGCAATCCGTCTCACGGCCAATCACCGGCAGCACCAGAGCGCGCGTCTCCCCAAAGCTGCGGGATCGGCGCCGGGCCGTGGGCATGGCGGTAGCGCGCAAGTTCGGCGACCAGCTTGTCGGAGGTCGGCACCGGTCGGGTCTTGTTGCTCTTGCCGCTCACTTACAGCCACCAGCGCTCCACGCCCGCGCCGTCGCGCCGACAGAAGAACGCGCCATGGGGCGCGCCTGCCACCTCGGCGGCCCGCAGCCCGCCTAGGTAGAGCACCGTCAGCACCCCGCAGCAGCGCGTCGCATGCAGGCGCTCGCGCTCGGCCGAACTTTATCGTATCCGGCCATCGCCTCGACAGTTTCCTTGGCCGTCGCCCCCAGCTCGTGGCTCAAGTAGGGCGTAATCCGTGGCCAGCTGCGGGCGCGCCGGGCGCCGCGCGAGCGCAAGTGGGCGGCCCGACAAGTAGCCGGCCTCGGTCAGCCAAGCAAACAGCGCATTCAGGATGACAACGGGATGGAAGCGGTGACCGAACCCGCAGACAAATTGCCCATGTTGGTCGCGATAATCCTGAAGCGCCGCCGCGACGGCCTCATCCACCATCCGGCCGCCGGGATCGACACGGTGGGCGATGTCCCCGTATAGGGCCACCGCCTGTTCACCGGCGCCGCCATGCACGTCGCCCAGCACGTTCACGGCAGAGGCCATCGCCTTGTTCAGGCCCACGCCGCAGGGGGCGGCCATGCGTGTGATCGCGATGCTTGGCGCCTGCGGGCCGTGGTCGACGGCGGCCATCAGGGCCGCGTCCAGCAACTCGCCGTGTCCAAGGCCGCAGGGCGCCACGCAGCCACGGCCGGCGCTTCCCGGTTGACCTTGTATGAATGGGGATCTTCACCGGCCCTAAATTGCAATTAATCGCAAAGAAGGGGGCCCCAACCCAAAACGAGGCCGCCAGAGACGCGGCCACAACCCATTGACTAAGCCGTTTCCCGCTCTTCGCGTGCCGCCATCCATTCAAGCAAGACAACCTTCCCCCATTGGATGTCATCACGGATGGCCTGCGACGCGGTGGCCGGGTCATGGCGCTCCAGTCCGTCCAGCACGCGATAGTGAGGGTGAGATTTCAAACTTTCACGGCTGGCGCGCAGTTCAGTATGGAAGATGTGCAGGAGCGGACCCATGCGTACCCACATGCTCTCGACGACCGCGTACAGGTTGGTCAGCCGCGATGCCGCCATCAGTTCGAAATGGAACTTGCGGTTCTGCGCAGCGGCCTCGCGCGGGCTGACCGCCACGGCCTTGATAAACGCCTCGTGCGTCTTGCGCAGCCGGGCGATTTCCTGCGGCGTGATGCGCTGCGCCGCGGTCTCGGCAGCGGCGCCCTCCAGCAATGTGCGCATCAACTGGATTTCCGCGACGGTGCCGGGATCCAATTCGGGGACGGTGATCGAGGTGGCAGCGGTCATGGTAAGCGCTTGCTCGCTGACCAGTCGGAAAATCGCCTCGCGCACCGGCGTTGAACTGGTGCCAAGCGACTGCGCGAGATCGGCCACGCGCAGCCGTTCGCCGGGCACGTACTTGCCGCTCATCAGCGCAGAGCGGATTTCATCGTAGACTCGGGAAGAGAGATTGCCTTTTTCCACCCGTGCAAGTTCTTTCATGGGTCCTGCCTCAGCCATAGGTTCATGGGAATATCATATATGATGTGCCGGCGCCGATTTCCCGCTGCGGCGATGGCGCTACTGCGCGGGGGTTGCGCTGAGCAGGAAGTCGGCTAGCAGCCTAATCTGCGAAGTGACCATGTGCTCTCCACGATGCACGCGGCAACCGCGCTGCCGTGCCGCAATCAGCAGGGCGGTCTCGACCGGCTGCATGATGACCTCGGCGACGATGGTGCCGGGACGCAGCAGGGCTGGGTCGAGCGGCAACGGGTCGTCTGGCTTCAGGCCCAGCGAGGTGCCGTTGATGACCAGATCCCAGTCGCCTTCCAGGCTGCCGGCGGCCTGAACCGCGGCACCGGGCCGGCGTGCCCGCAGCAGGGCGGCGAGTTCCTCCGCCTTTGCGCGCGTACGGTTCGCCACCGTCAACTGCGCGACACCGGCGTCGAGGAGTGCGGCAGCCACCGCCGTGGCGGCTCCCCCCGCACCGAGCAGCAGGGTGCGCTTGCCCGCCGGGTCGATGCGGTTGTTGCGCATGCCTTCGACAAAGCCGATGCCGTCGTACATGGCGCCAATGAGGCGGCCATCGGCGGTGCGCCGCACCACGTTGCATACGTGCAGGTCGGCGGCAATCCCCTCCAGTTCATCGCAAAGGCCGGCAATAGCCTGCTTGTGCGGCACCGTGACGATCAGGCCTGCGAGGTTCTCAACCTCGCGCAGGCCGCGTACCGCGTCGGCCAACTGTGCCGGCGCGACCTGCCAGGGCACGAGGACCGCGTTGGTGCCGGTCTCGGCCATATAGGCATTGAAAAACGATGGCGTGCGCACGTGGTGGGTCGGGTAGGCGAGGATCATGATGACGCGGGTATGGCCATTGATGGCGGCGCGGGGATGAAGATCGGGTAGCTGCATAAGCTATGTCTCCTGAAGCGGGTTGGATTAGTCCGAAAGAAATTCCTTGCCTGACAGGATATATCCTATATGATGTATCGAAATTCGGCGAGCGCCGGGGGAACGCGAGAGGAGACAACGTGCAAGCAGTATTCGGATCGCCCGGACGCTATGTCCAGGGTGCGGGAGCCATCGAAGTATTGGGCGAGCACGCAGCGCGCCTGGGCAGCAATGCCTTGCTGGTGGCCGACCGCATGGTGATGGGCATGGTAGGGGAACAGCTGGTGCGCCTGTGCGAACAGGCTGGCGTGGCGACGCGCAGCGTCAGCTTCGACGAAGCCCTGACACCTGGCCTGGTGGCGCGCCTGGCGGCAGAGGCCGGACAGCCAGGCCCCGACCTCGTGGTTGCGGCTGGCGGCGGGCGCAGTATCGATGCGGGCAAGGCGCTGGCCGACCACTTCGGCGTGCCGGTGATCACCGTGCCCACCGTTGCGTCAAACGACGCGCCGACCAGCAAGAACTATGTGCTGTATGACGAGGCGCACCGCCTGCTGGCCGTGCGGCATCTGCCGTACAGCCCCAGCAGCGTGATAGCCGACACCGCACTGATTGCCCAGGCGCCTGCCTCGATGTTGCTCGCGGGCATCGGCGACGCCATCTCGAAGATGTTCGAAGCCGAACAGTGTGCGCGTGCGCGGGCGGGGCGGAATATGTTCGGCACGCGTCCGTTGCTGTCGGCCGCCGCGCTGGCGCGTGCCTGTCATGCGGTGCTGATGGCGGATGCGCAAGATGCGCTGGCCGCCGCCGGCACCGGCACGCCGACGCCCCCGTTTGAACGCGTGGTGGAGGCCACCATCCTGATGTCGGGCCTCGGCTTCGAGAGCGGCGGTTTGTCGATCGCCCATGCGCTGACCCGCGGGCTGTCGGCGCTGCGCGGGGTCAGCCACGCGCCGCACGGCCTGCAGGTGGCGTACGGCCTGCTGGTGCAGCTGGAACTGGAGCGGCGCGACGATGCGGCGCGCACTGAAGTCGAGGCGCTTTACCGCAGCATCGGCCTGCCATTGTGCCTCGCTGACCTGGGTTTGCCCGACGCGACGGTGGAGGAGCTGCGCCACGCCGCGGAACTCTCGCTGGCCGCGCCCCATATGCGCAATTTCATGCGCGAACTGGACGCCGGCGACCTGGTCGCGGCGATGGGCGCGGTCAACGCGCGCGCGCTGCAGATGCTGCAGGCTGCGGAGGCATCATGAAGCTACGCGATGCTGAACTGCTGCGCACGCGCGGCCTGATCGGCGGCGAATGGTGCGACGCCGACAACGGTGCCCGCTTCGCCGTGACCAACCCCGCCACTGGTGCAGTCATTGCCGAAGTCGCCGATATGGGTGCCGACGAAACCCGCCGCGCCATCGCCGCGGCCGAGCGCGCCCTGGCCGCGTGGCGCAACACCACAGCCAGGCATCGTGCCGAATGCCTGCGGCGTTGGTACGAGCTGATCCGCGCGCATGAGGCGGATTTGGCCGCGTTGATGACGGCAGAGCAGGGCAAGCCGCTGGCCGAGGCGGCAGGCGAGGTGGTCTACGGCGCGTCCTTTGTCGAATGGTTTGCCGAAGAAGCCACGCGCACCTACGGCGAGTGCATTCCCACGCCATCGCCTGATCGGCGCCTGATGGTGATCCGCCAGCCAGTGGGCGTGGTGGCGGCGCTCACGCCGTGGAATTTCCCGATTGCAATGGCCACGCGCAAGGTGGCGCCGGCGCTGGCCGCGGGCTGCACCGTGGTGCTCAAGCCGGCCGCGGAAACACCACTGAGCGCGCTGGCGCTGGCGGAACTGGCGCAGCGTGCCGGCGTGCCCGCGGGCGTGTTCAACGTGGTCACCGGCGCCAGCGCACCGGCCATTGGCGAAGTGCTGGCGCGCAACGAAACCGTGCGCAAGCTGACCTTCACCGGCTCCACGCGCGTCGGCCGCCTGCTGATGGAGCAGTCGGCGTCCAATATCAAGAAGCTGTCGCTGGAACTGGGTGGCAACGCCCCCTTTATCGTGTTCGACGATGCCGATATCGATGCCGCGGTACGCGGTGCGATGGCCTCGAAGTACCGCAATGCCGGCCAGACCTGCGTCTGCGCCAATCGGATCTTCGTCCATGACGCGGTCTACGATGCCTTTGCCGCGAAGCTGTGCGCGGCGGTGGCGGGGCTGAGGATGGGCGACGGCAGCCAGCCTGGCGTCACCATCGGCCCGCTGATCCATGCCGGCGCGGCACGGCGCGTGCACGGTATGGTCGACGAGGCGGTCGGACTGGGGGCGCGCGTGCTGGCGGGCGGAACGCCGCCGCAGGATGGCTCTGCCTTCTATGCGCCCACCGTGGTGGGCGAGGTCAGCGCGCAGATGGCGCTGGGCCGCGACGAGATCTTCGGCCCGGTGGCGCCGCTGATGCGCTTTCATTCGGACGAGCAGGTCGTGCAGATGGCCAATGACACGCCGTTCGGGCTGGCCGGCTATTTCTACACGCAAGACCTGCGCCGCGTGTGGCGCGTGGCCGAGGCGCTGGAATGCGGCATGGTCGGCATCAATGAAGGCCTGATCTCGACCGCCGTGGCACCGTTCGGCGGTCTCAAGGAATCCGGGCTCGGGCGCGAAGGGGCGCGCCAGGGCATCGAAGACTACCTGGAAGTGAAGTACCTCTGCATGGGGAGCCTATGACGGCCGCCATGGCTGCCAGAGGCCAATTTTTTGCCCAATTAAAGGATATATGATGCATCATAAAAATGGAGATGTGAGATGAACCAGCCTGTAGCACCTGCGCTCGTCAGCACCGCCGCCGACCCGTTTGCGCCCAGCGCCGAACAGGTCGCAATGCTCAAGGAGCGCGCCACCTTCGTGCGCCTGGAGACGATCCGCCTGATCGAGATCGCCAAGACCGGCCACTACACCTCGGTGTTCTCCGCGGCTGAGACCTTTGCCGCGCTGTACTACGACGTGATGAATCTGCGCCGCGGCGAGCCCGCCTGGGCTGGGCGCGACCGCTTCCTGATGGGCAAGGGGCATGCCGCAGTGGGGCTTTTCCCGATCCTGGCAGATCTCGACTTCTTCCCCAAAGAATGGCTGGACGACTACACCCGGTTGGGGAGCCCCCTGGGCGACCACCCCGACATGCGCAAGGTGCCCGGCATCGATTTCAGCTCGGGGTCAATTGGGCACGCACTGTCCGCGGGCTTGGGCATGGCACTCGCAGGCCGGCATGCGGGGCAGGACTTCACCACCTTTGTGATGCTGGGCGACGGCGAGATGCAGGAAGGACAGGTATGGGAAGCAGCGCTGTCCGCCGCGCACCATGGTACCGGCAGGCTGATTGCGATCGTTGACCGCAATGGCTACCAGCTTGACGGCGCAGTCGACGAGGTCATGGGCATCGAGCCGCTCGACGCCAAGTGGGAGGCGTTCGGCTGGGAGGTGCACAAGGTCGACGGCCACGATGTGACCGCGCTGACCGCGCTGCTGCGGCGGCTGCGGGCCGACACCGCGCGCACGCGCCCCGTGTGCGTGATCGCGAAAACCGTCAAGGGCAAGGGGGTTTCGTACATGGAGACCGAGCCGGGCTGGCACCTGGGCTACCTGGCCCCGAACGACGCCCAGCGCGCCATCGAAGAAATTCTCGCAAAGGACTGATTGCAATGAACCAGCCACTCTCCAAGGACTCCTGGCAGTACCGCGGCCTGAACGCGATCACCCCCGGACTCAGCTACCTCTCCGACGGCCTGATCGACCTGGTCGAAGCGGGCGCGCCGGTGCTCGCCGGCTCCGCCGACCTGCAGTACTCCAACGGGCTGATCCGCTTTGCCCAGCGGCATCCGGACCGCTATATTCAGTTCGGCATTTCCGAGCAAAACATGGTGACGGCCGCCGCGGGCATGGCCACTGCCGGCTATACCCCTTTTGTCGCCACCTTTGCTTCGTTCCTGGCGTTGCTGTGCTGCGAACAGATCCGCATGGACGTCGCGTACTGCGCGCTGCCTGTGCGCCTGATCGGCCATCACGCCGGCATCTCGCTGGGGTTCTACGGCACCTCGCATCATGCGACCGAGGACCTGGCCATCATGCGCTCGATCGCGGACCTGACCGTGGTCGCCCCCGCGGACGGCCCGCAGTTGCGCGCGGCGATCAATGCCTCGAAGGACCATGCGCAGCCGATCTACTTCCGCATCGGCCGTGGCCGTGAGCCCGCCGTCTACGAGGAGCGCACCGTCTTTGAGTTCGGCAAGGCGATCGAGCACCTGCAGGGCGAGGAACTGACGCTGATCGCGACCGGCTCGACGGTGCATCCGGCGCTGGAAGCGGCTAAGCGCCTGAATGCCGCCGGCCGCTCGGTCGGCATGATCGACATGGCCACCGTCAAGCCGCTCGACCGCGAGGCAGTGTTGCGTGCGGCAGCGCGCTCCAAGGCAATCATGACCGTCGAGGAGCACAACGTGCTGGGCGGCCTGGGCGGCGCGGTGGCCGAGGTGCTGGCCGATGCGGGTGCGGGTACGCGGCTGGTGCGTCACGGCATTCTCGACGAGTACAGCCTGATCGCGCCACCGACCCACCTGTATGCGCACTACAAGCTTGATGCCGCCGGCATCGGCGAACTGGCGCAGCAGGTGATGGCGGCCTGACCGGCAGGGCGCGGGCCGCGCGCCCGCGCCGGATCACAGAAGCAACCCAGAGTTGCACCGGGCCGTCGGGTCCGGACCAAACCAGGAGACACTATGCATACGCACCCACGTTCGTCCCGCCGTCGCTTTATCGGCGCCTCGGCCTTGCTGCTGGCGCTGGCGGGCGGCAATGCCATCGGGCAAGTCAAGGAGATCCCGATCGGCTTCGTGCTGCCGCTGTCGGGCGGCGCCGCCACCATTGGCAACCAGACGAAGCTCGGCGCGGAAATCGCCGCCGAGCAAATCAATGCCGCGGGCGGCGTCAAGGCGCTGGGCGGCGCGCGCCTGAAGCTGGTGTTTGCCGACAGCCAGTCCAAGCCCGACGTCGGTGTCGCGGAAACCGAGCGCCTGATCCAGCGCGAGAACGTCACGCTGATCGTCGGCGCCTACAACAGCGCGGTGACCTTCCCGGCCACCGAGGTCGCCGAGCGCTACAAGGTACCCTGGCTGGTCACCGGCGCAGTCAAGGACGAGATTACCGAGCGCGGCTTCAAGTATGTGTTCCGGCCCAACAACAAGGCCATCTATGACGCACGCGAGCAGATCGACGCGCTCGAGCTGCTGAAGAAGGAGACTGGCAAGGGCCCGAAGAGCATCGGCCTGTTCTACGAGGGTACCGACTGGGGCCGCTCGCATGCCGCCAACGTCAAGAAGCTGGCGAAGGAGCGCGGTTACGCCATCTCGCTGGATGAATCGTACCCGCCCAACCAGACCGACCTGTCGGCGCAACTGCTCAAGATCCGCAGCGCCAAGCCCGACGCGCTGATCGTCGTGGCCTACACGCCGGACCACATCCTGTTCACGCGCCAGCTCGCCGAAAGCCGCGTGTACGTGCCCTATGGCATCCACTCCGTGGGCGGTGGCTCGGAGGATCCGAACTTCTACAAGGCGGTGTCGCCCAAGGCCGTCGAGAACATGTTCGTGCAGGACGACTTCCAAGTCGACATCATGCGCGCCGCCAAGGATCCGGCCATGATCGCCGCCGATGCCAGGTTCAAGGCGGCGCTCGGTTACGGCATCAATTCCTACGGCGCACAGGGCGTGTCCAACGTCTACATCGTCAAGGACGCGCTGGAGCGGGCTGCCTCGACCGAGCGCGGCAAGGTGCGCGACGCCCTGGCCGCGACCGACATCAGCAGCGGTCCCGCGCTGATCACCGGCTACCAGCGCATCAAGTTCGACGCGCAGGGCCAGAACACCTTTGCCCACGGCGTGATCTCGCAGAACCAGAACGGTGAGCGCCGCACGATCTGGCCGGCATCGAATCGCCTGGCAGGCGTGGCGCCGGTGTGGCCGCTGCCCGCACCCGGCGCGCGCTGAGGCACCCGGCAGGACGGTCCGGCACGCCGTGCCGGGCCGGATGTATCGCAACACGGGCGCTGCCCGTGCTTATCGAGATAGTGACATGGACCCAACCATTCTGGCCTACGCCGTGGTCAACGGCGTACTGCTGGGCGGCATCTACGGCGGCATTGCGCTTGGCCTCAGCCTCATTTTCGGCGTGCTGAGGGTAATCAACTTCGCGCATGGCTCCTTCCTGATGCTCGCCATGTACCTGAGTTACCTGATCTGGTCGGTATTCGGCCTGCATCCTTACCTTACCGTGCTGTTCACCGTGCCGCTGCTGTTCCTGCTCGGCTATTTCACCCAGGCGGTAGTGATCGCCCCGCTGTTCCGGCGCGAGGCCACCATGGTGGTCGAGCCGCTTGGTGCCTTGCTGCTGACCACCGGGGTGTTCCTGGTGATCGACAACGGCATTCTGATGGCCTTCGGGCCCGATGTGCGCACGGTCACCACCGATGCGCTCAGCGGCTCGATCGACCTGGCATCGCTGCCGGTCAACGTGCCGCGGCTGATCGCGTGCGTGGCGGCGGTGGCGGTCGCGGCCGGCCTGTCGTACTGGCTGCGCGCCACCGACACCGGCCGCCAGATCCGCGCAACCGCCCAGAACCGCGACGCCGCAGCGCTTTCCGGTATCAACGTTGGCCAGGTCTACAACGTCACCTTCGGCATCGGCGCCGGCATCCTCGGACTTTTCGGCGCGCTGCTGGTGCCGTTCCTGTCGGTATCGCCGACCACCGGACTCGGGTTTGGCATCAAGTCCTTCCTGGTGGTGGTGCTGGGCGGGATCGGCTCGATTCCGGGTTCGCTGCTCGGCGGCCTGGTGCTGGGCGTGTTCGAGTCGGTCGCCTCGCAGTTCGTCACGGCCACGTCCGCATCGGTGTTCTCGTTCTGCCTGTTCATCATCGTGTTGCTGTTCCGCCCCAACGGGCTGCTCGGCCGCAAGTAGGGGAGGGCCATATTTATGACCGTATCCATGACCTTATCCAGGACCAATGTCAACGCCGTGATCGGGATTCCGCTGATGGCCGTTGCCGGCGCGCTGCCGCTGTTCGTGCAGGACAGCTACGCGCTCCACTCGCTGATCATGATCCTCTACTTCGCCTACATGGCGTCGGCATGGAACTTCGTCTGCGGCTATGTAGGTCAGCTGTCCCTGGGCCATTCGGTGTTCGCCGGGGGGGCCGGCTATATCACCGTGCTGCTATTCACTCAGTTGGGCATCTCGCCCTGGTTCGGCATGCTCGCCGGCGGGTTGGCTGCGGCGCTGCTGTCGGTGTGCATCGGCTATCCCACCTTCAAGCTCAAGGGGCCATACTTCACGCTGACCACGATTGCCTTTGCCGAGATCGTGCGTATCTGGATCGAGAATACCGATGAGTTCCTCGGTATTCCCCTCAAGGGCGCGCAGGGCCTTGTCATTCCACCATCGCAGACTGGCTGGTTGGCGTTCCAGTTCGACGGCAAGGTGCCGTACTACTACATCATCTTCGCCATGCTGGTGGCGATGCTACTGGCCACGCTGGCGCTTGAGCGCTCCCGCCTGGGCTACTACCTGAAGGCGATCCGCGGCGACGAGGCCGCCGCGCAGGCGGTAGGTGTCAGCACTACGCGCTATCCGATCATCGCGCTGGCCATCAGCGCGTTCATGACCGGGCTGGGCGGCGCCTTCTATGCGCAGTTCTTCCGCTACATCAACCCGGAGCGGAACATGGGGTTGGACCTGTCGATCGATGCCGCCATCATGGCCATCGTCGGCGGCCAGGGCACCATCATCGGCCCGGTGCTGGGCGCCTTCGTGCTGCACCCCATCGCCGAACTTGCCCGCGCCTGGTTTGCCGGCAAATTCCTCGGCCTGCACCTGGTGATCTACGGCCTGATCCTGATGGTGGCGGTGCTGTATTTCCCCAAGGGCATCATCGGCCCGCTCGCGCGGCTGCTGCGCTACCGACGCGCACCGAATGCCCCGGTCAAGGCGGTCGTCGCCAAGGACGCGTGAAGGAAGAGCCATGGAACGTATTCTCGAAGTGAAATCGATCTCGAAGCGCTTCGGCGGCCTGCAGGCGGTCAGCAAGCTTTCGTTCTCGGTAGGAAAGGGCGAGATCCTCGGACTGCTTGGCCCAAATGGCGCTGGAAAGACTACCGCCTTCAACCTGATCGCCGGCGCAATCCAGGCCGATGAAGGCGACATCCTGTTCGGCGGAGAGCAGATCCGCGGCAAGCGGCCGCACCAGATCTGCGCTGCCGGCATCGCGCGCACGTTCCAGCTGTCGAAGCCCTTCGGCGGGCTCAGCGCGCTGGAGAACGTCATGGTCGGCGGCTTTTCGCGCAGCCGTGTGCGGACGCGCGTGCGCGACGAGGGCTACGCCTGCCTGGAGTTCCTGGGCCTGGCCGCGCGCGCCGATACCGATGCCAGCGACCTGACTGCCTTCGACAAGCGCAAGCTCGAACTGGGCCGGGCGCTGGCCACGCGCCCGCGCCTGCTCCTGATGGACGAAGTGGTGGCGGGCGCCACGCCCAACGAGGCGCGCGAGATGGTCGAACTGGTGCGCAAGATCCGCGATACCGGCGTGACCGTGCTGATCGTCGAGCATGTGATGAAGGTCATCATGGGCTTGTCGGACCGCGTGATCGTGATGGAGCAGGGGCGCCTGATCGCCGACGGGGCGCCGGCTGACGTGGTCCGCATGCCTGAGGTTCTCAATGCCTATTTCGGAGATGGCTATGCCAGCAGCAGTATTTGAAGTGGAGGACCTGTGGTCCGGCTATGGCGAGCAGCAGGTGCTGCGCGGCATCGACCTGTCGCTGGCACCGGGCTCCATCACCGCGCTGATCGGCGCCAACGGCGCTGGCAAGACCACATTCCTGCGCACCGTGTCGGGGCTGGTCCGGCGCAAGCGCGGCGCGGTGCGCATGGACGGACGCGAGCTCGATGCCCAGGCGCCGCACCGTGTGGTGCTGGACGGTTTCGTCCAGTCGCCGGAAGGCAAGCAGCTGTTCCTCGGCATGTCGATCCTGGAAAACCTGCTGATTGGCGCCAGCAATCGGCGCGCGCGCCAGCGGCGCGCGCAGACGCTGCGCGAGGTGTTCACGCTGTTCCCGATCCTGGAGGAGCGCCAGCACCTGGCGGCCTCGACACTGTCCGGTGGGCAGCAGCAGATGCTGGCGGTCGGCCGCGCGCTGATGGCGCTGCCACGCGTACTGGCGCTGGACGAGCCATCGCTGGGGCTCGCGCCGATCATGGTCGATCGGCTCTTCGACAGCATTCGCCAGCTGCGCGAGCGCGACATGGCCATTCTGGTGATCGAGCAGAACGTCAACCAGGTGCTGGACATGGCCGACTACGGCTACGTCATCGAAAGCGGCACCATCGCGCTGTCCGGGCCAGGCAAGGAACTGCTTGCCAACCCGCACCTGCGCGCAACCTACCTGGGCGTGTAGCGCCCCCTTTCTTCAACAGGGAGTGAGGCAGTATGAGTCAACGGATTGCAGTGGTAACGGGCGGCGGAACCGGAATCGGCCGCGCCATCGCCGAAGTGTTTGCACAGGATGGCCTGCGCGTTGTATGCCTGGGCATGGACGCCGACGAAGACCTGCCAGGTGCACTGGACTTCCGACGCGGCGATGTCACTACCGTGGACGCCATGCGTGACGCCGCGGCGGACCTGGATGCGGTGTCGGTGCTGGTCAACGCAGCCGGCATTATCCTGCACGAACGCAAGGAGTTCTCACCGGAGGGATTCCGAAAGGTGGTCGACGTGAACCTGAACGGTTCGCAGGCAATGATCAGCGTGCTGGAGGAGCGCCTGGCCGCTGCACGCGGCGCCGTCGTCAACGTGGCGTCCATGTGGAGCTACTTTGGCTCACCCAACAATCCGGCATACACGGCCAGCAAGGCCGGCGTGCTTGGGCTGACCCGCGCCTACGCGGCAGCGTTGGCACCAAAAGGCGTCCGCGTGAACGCGGTCGCCCCGGGCTGGATCCGCACGCGCTTGTCATCGGGCGCGCTGGATAACCCGGAGCGCAGTGCGGGGATCATGGCTCGTATTCCGATGCAACGGTGGGGCACGCCGCGCGATGTGGCGCGCGTGGCGCGCTTCCTGTGCTCCGACGACGCAGCCTATGTGACCGGTGTGATCTTGCCGGTTGATGGCGGGTTCGGCATTGCCTGATTCAGAAGAACCCAGGTCCGGTTGAAGGTGCTGTTGAAGCTCGAGCAGGTCCCGTGCACTGAATGCCATGTGGTCAATCACCCCCAATGGGGGTGCTGAAGTATCGCTGGAGATCAGATGCACGATCGGCCCACCGTTGCAGTACAGCCATGCGCCAGGGAACGATAGTCCCGGGCACGGTTCTTTCGAGAGCCAAAGTACTTGCGCGTAGAACTGCACGCTGGACGCCAGCAGGACAGTGAAGTGATTCATGCCAGTGACTTCCATCGCCTATTCCTTCGTGAACGATTGTCATTGATGCATGATATATCCTAGTGGAGATCGATTGTGATGAAATACATCAGCCATGTCTCGGGGGCCGGGGCCGACTCCCTGGCCTTGCGGGAATGGGAGATCCCGGTCGTCCAAGACCACGAGATCCTGATCCGTGTCGCGTATGCGGGAATCAATCGGCCCGATGTTTTACAGCCGCATGGGACTTTACCAACCACCGGCTTCTGCCAATCCATTCCTGGGTCTGGAGGTCTCCGGAGTCGTCGCACAAGTAGGCAGCACCGTGACTGGCTGGAAGGTAGGCGATGAGGTGTGCGCGCTGACGCATGGGGAGGCTACGCAGAATTCTGCACGGTGGATGCACGCCATTGCCTGCCACCCGGGCGGACGGGTGACGCCCGACTATCTGCATCGCGAGTTGCGCCGCAAGGGCGTGACACTGCAGTTGATGGAGGATTACCTGGAGGCGAGTCCCGGGGTTC
Source organism: Cupriavidus sp. 207A1 (assembly GCF_057798955.1). Lineage (NCBI taxonomy): Bacteria > Pseudomonadati > Pseudomonadota > Betaproteobacteria > Burkholderiales > Burkholderiaceae > Cupriavidus > Cupriavidus sp. 207A1. The sequence continues at coordinate 112,582 of NZ_JBYOJO010000008.1, forward strand.
CCATTTACCAATACACGCAGTTCTGCTGCCGTTACCGGGATTGGGCAGCGACGCTCAAGCGGTCGATGCGCCAGCAGCACCGCGCCGGCGAAAAGCTGTTTGCTTCACCGGTCAGATCGTGCCGATTCTGGATGCCGAGGGCGGCCTTGTCTTCGAAGCCAGCATCTTCGTCGCTGTGCTGGGCGCATCGAATTACACATACGCGTGCGCTACCCGGGGGCAGACCACCGCAGACTGGATCGGGGGAATGGTCTGCGCGATGGAATACGCAGGCGGCGTGCCCGAGCTGCTTGTGCCGGATAACCCGCGCGCGCTGGTGGCTCACCCTGATCGGTATGAGCAAGTGCTGTCCCGTACTGCGGAAGACTTCGTTCATCACTACGGCACCGTCATGCTGCCGGCGCGGCCGCCTTCGCGCGGATTTACGCTGCGCCGAAAACGCAATTAACCACCTGGATCGACAGCAAACCAACCCATTAGCTTTGCAATAAGAGAGGTCTCCATAGATTCACGATCGCGAAATAATCCTTCCGGCCGGCTATTGCTTCGTACCCCAGCCAATTCGGTGCCGCGCCTGCGTGGCCTCGTGGCGCGCGTCCTCCTCGCTGTGCAGGTAGCCGCTCGTCGTCGACAGTGAGCTGTGCCCGAAGTTGTCGCGCACAAAGCGCAGGTCGACCTGCCGGTCGGTCATGTGCGAACCGGCGGTGTGGCGCAGCCAGTGCGCCGAGGCGCTGGCCAGCACCGCGGCTTGCGCCTCCCATTCCGGCCCACGTGCCCGCAGGCGCGCCGCGGCCATGCCGAACACCTCTTTCAGGATCAGATGCAACGCGCCGCGTGACAGCGGTTTCTCGCCGCTGCCGATCACCGGCAGCAACAGTGGACGCGTCTCTCCGAACTGCGGGGTAGGCGGCAGTTCGTGGGCGCGGCGGTAGCGCGCCAGTTCGGCGATCAGCTCGTCGGTGGCCGGCACCAGTCGGGTCTTGCTGCCTTTGCCGGTCACCTCCAGCCACCAACGCTCAGTGCCCTGGGCATCGCGGCGACAGAAGAACGCGCCCATCGTGGTGGCGGTCAGCTCCGACGCGCGCAAGCCGCCCAGATAGAGCACGCTCAGCAGCCAGCGGCAGCGTGCCGCATGCAGCCGTTCCCGCGCGGTCTCGGTTGGCATCCCAGCGACCGTCTCCTTGACCGTCTCCCACAGGTCGTGGCTCAGATAACGGGTGATGCGCGCCTTGGTGGGCGTGCGCCGGCGGCGGGCGAGGGCGAGGGGGTTGCCGGCCAGGTAGCCGGCCTCGGTCAGCCAGGCGAACAGTGCATTCAGGATGACCATCGCCTGGCGCACGCTGCCTTGCGACAGCGGCCCGGCAAACGGGCGCCAGTCCGGATGGCCGCGCGCGAGCTTCTTGCTGCCGGCCAGCACCCAGCGCGCGGACGGTTGCGGGTCGGCGAGGAAGCGCTCGTAGGCGAGCAGGTCTTCATGCGTGAGCGAGGACAAGGGCTTGCCCAACTGCAGCACGGCCCACAGGATCAGGCGCTCGACTTCGCGGCGGTAGGTGGCAATCGTCGCCGCGCTGTCGGCATAGCGCGCCAGCCAGGCGGTCACGGCGCCCAGGTCGTCGCCCGCGGCGATTCGCGCGCTAGCGGCAGGCGCGCGATTGGTGCCGGCGGCCCCGGAAAGCGGCAGTGAAAGGGTTAACCGCTCGAGCGGTGTGGGAAGTGAGTCGGTAACACGCCCAAGCGGTTTGACTGGGAACAGGTCCATGCAGAGCCATCGAGATTCACACTTATCTCGACATTATAGACATAAGCGCAGTTATGTCTAAAGTATGCCAGTTGGAATTGGCTTTAGTACGTATTACGTTGTAATATTTATCTTCACTTTCCGCTTTCTTCTCCAGATGCCTGCCGTCGACCTGGATATCACCGACGCTGCGCTACAGGCCGACTTGGCCGAGTTGCGCAGCCGCTTCCCCGAGACTCGCGCGCTCTACCGCGAGGTCTGTGGCCTGCTGTTCTTTCGCTACGGCGTCACGCCCACCGCCAACAAGCTCTACAGCCTGGTGCGCAAGGGCAGCATGGGCACGCCCGCCGAGGTGTTGCAGGCGTTCTGGCAGGAACTGCGCGGACGCACGCGCGTGACCATCGACCATCCCGACCTGCCGGAGGCGTTGAAGGACATCGCGGCCGGGGCGGTCCAGACCATCTGGCAGGCGGCCAACGAGGCCGCCACCGGCGAACTGGCCACGCTGCGCGCCGAGGCGCGCGCCGCGGCCAGCGCGGCCGAGGCTGAGCGCGATGCGGCCTGGGCCGAGACGGCGGCGGCGCGCGAAGAGGTGGCGGCGGTCTCGGCGCAGTTGGCCGAAGCTGGGCAGGAGCATGACGTCGTGCAGGCGGAGCTGGCCGCGGAACGCCAGGCGCACGCGGCGACCCAGGCGCGGCTGGAAGCGGGGCGGGCGGAGCTGGAGGCCGCCGGGCGGCAGCTGGCGGAACTGCGTACGCAATTCTCGACCGAGCTCGCGCGGGCGCGCGAGGCGGTGACCCTCGCGCAGGAACGGGCCGAAGCCAGCGAGCGGCGCAGCCTGCGCGAAGTGGACCAGGAGCGGACCGCGCGCCAGCAGAGCGAGCGCACGGCCGAAGCGTTGCGGGGCGAACTGGTGGCGGCGCGCAGCGAAGCGCGCGATGCGGCCGTGGCGCAGGCCGAAGTACGCGCCCGGCTCGAAGCCCAGGCCGCGGCGCTCGCCGATCGGCTCGCCAGCGCCAAGCAGGCGCAGCGCAAAGCGGCGCACGACCTGGACGCCGTGCAGGCGGAACTGGGCGCAGCACAGCGCCGGGCCGAACGGGCCGAGGCCGAAGCGGCGCTGGCGCGCCAGCTGCTGGCAGAATTGCGGACGGGGCCGCCCGAGCGAGAGGGGGGTGGGCGGCCGCGCAAGGCCGGCGGCCCGGCGCCGACCGACAAGGAGGCGCCAAGCGCAAAACAGGACCAACAGTTGGACGAACGGCAGGACGACAAGCAGGGCGCGCCGACGGCCGCCTCTAACCCGGAAGACGGCAGCGCCAGCAGTGACGACAGCCACGACAGCACCGATGACGGAAATCAATGAGCGGGCGGCGGCGATCCGCTGGATCCAGGCGGAGATGGCCGACTACGGGCTGACCATGGAGGAGCTGGCAGCGGCGGGGTGCTTCGACCCGCCGCCCCCTCGGCCACTGCCCCCGCCGCCGCCCGCGCCCCCGCCGGTGGTCTGCTATCGCAACGCCGCGGGGCAGAGTTGGGACGGGCAGGGCGAGATGCCAGATTGGCTGCGGCGCGCGGTCAATGCGGGGCAGAGTAAGGAATTTTTCCTGGTTGGATAGGCTCGCAGAGGCATTCCGCCCTCTGTCCAACGCGAAGTGACGAGGGCTAGCGTGTACTGTGGAACGGTTTGCCGTGCCACGTACCCATTACGACCTCCGTCGGTGCACAATACGGCACCGCCTCGCACCCAATCCTTGTGCTGACTTGATGCTTGGCCTGTAGACCCCTTCTCCCACAATTCGGGACATCTAGAAGAGATTCGCGAGATGAGTGCGTTTTATGAGGGAATCGAATTAAAGACCTTCTTCGACTTGGCCAATGGAAGTGGCAATGCAACCCAGTAGCTGTCGCGGGCTGGGGCGCCTGACTTTCGAGTCAGCTTTCCCTGCGGTCACTCGGAATGTGCCGAAAAACACCCTTCTTGGTGTCGATTCTGGATGTGGATCAACTCTCGACGGTCTCTGGGCATCCGGGCTTTCAATATACCTATGTGGAGCCAGCCGCCAGCGGAGTTGGCGCAGATGCAGGGGCGCTATTTGCTCGATCCCCATTGGTGTCGCAGCGGGAAATGGCCCACGGTGCGGGTGGCGGGCTGGAGAGCGTCGCAAACTTGGTATCAGGAGATGTCACGAGCCTTTGGAGACACGCTGAAACTCTAGTTGGAGAAGCTTATTATCGCTAAAGCTCATATTTTATGAGGGGCAGCGAGTCTCCGGCGTGAAAAAGAAAAGGCCCCGCATTTTTGCGGGGCCTTCAAGAAACGGGGGCTTGAGCCGATTGGATTTGAACAGCAAGCTGTCGCTTCCGCAGGGGTCGCGCCCCACCTAGACGGTGTACCAACCTTTGGTTGGCCGAACTGACATAATAATTCCCATGTTCACAATTGTCAACGAGCGTGAGAGGGCTGCAGTAGCCCGATTGCTCGAATTCCTCTCTGACCGCCAACCTTGGCACCGCTCGCTGTGGGGCATCGGTGTGGTGCTGGCCATGGAAGAGCTATATGAGGCGTGCGTCGCAATGCAGCAAGGGCACCTCAGTGACGCTGCGCTAAAAAGGATGGCGTCCTCGCTGCAAAAGCGCGTGGGAGTGCACCCTGCCTTTACAGAAGACGAGAAGACCTTCCTACGCCAACAGGTCCAACAGGTTCCCCGAGCCGAGGGGGCGGCGCATTTCGGCATTAGAGACCTCTCCGCGCGGGTATCAGCGGACTATCTCGCGCGATGGGGACGGGTTGTCCATGCCGGAAACTTCGAAGTGGAGCATTTTGCGCGCAGTGTTGCCGCCTACCTTCTTGATGAGGGATTCGCCGGCCAATATCTGCACGATTTCATCAAGGCTCGCGTGAATGTCGAGCCTCCGATCACGCTGCCTCAACTTTGCGACGCAATTCAGGCCGAGATGGTAGTGAGCAGTTGGCGAGAGTTTGAGGTCCTGCTCGCCTTTGCCAGCATGCCGACACTACCAAATGGCATTCCTTCCAACTGGTTGCAGGGTCCCGCAGTCATCGCTTGGCTTAAGGAGCAAAACTTCGATACGGCAGGCGTGCGGGCTCCGGTTGCAATGGTACTAAGAGTGAGTGCGCGCGATGTGGTTGGCGCCGCCAGGGCTGCCCGGAATGAATCGGACCGCTATGCCGCCCGGGCGTTAATCGCAACGGGAGAGCCTCTGAATCGTGTGCCATTTCTGTGGGTGAAGGGCTCAACGAGTGCCATGCCGATCAAGAATGACTCCCGAGGAGTGGGTGTCAAAGAGTTGTTCCGAGAGGACCGTGTATTCTCGAGGGATGCGTGATCAAGCCGCCGTCGCACGCCTAAGTAAGCTGTTTGCTAATCCAAAGCGTGAACTTCAGATCATTCGAGATGCAATTGGAGAGTCGTTTCACCGCCTCTACCGCCAGCGCAACCTCATTTTGCATGATGGACGACTCGACAGTGTTGCGCTTTCAGCAAGTTTGCGCACCGCAGCGAAACTCGCGGGCGCTGGAATGGATCGCATCACCCATGGCCACTACGTTCAGGATCTCAGGCCTCTCGAACTCGTCGTCAAAGCAAACCTTGCGCTGGCGATAATGAGCCGAGAAGACCCCCTGGCATGTGTCGAAATGCTGGAATTAGGGTAGGTTTCCGGCGCGACAATAAGGGCAGCTGCAGCTGAGAGTTGTCCACCGTGCAGCCGGAAGTGCGGGAAGAAGTAGACTACAGTCCGTGCCGCGAGCACCGCGGCATCGGGCAGTAGGTACCGCGAAACCATCAGGTCAGGCCGAGGTATCCCGCATCGCCTTGGCAATTCCTGCAGCGGCCACTTCGACACCGACCGTGACTGCTCCAGTGCTTGCCTTGCCTATCAGCTTTCCGAGCCATCCTTCCGGCTTTCCGCTCTTGCCCGTACCCTTGGCCCGCGCGTCGTCGAGGTCAGCCTGTAGCCCTTTAAGGTCCGCGCCCTGCAGACCGGCCGAGCACAAATAGCGACGCAGCCTTTCCCAGTCTGATCTGGGAGCCATATTTAACCGCCAGCCCGAGTGGCCACGGGATTTGTACGCTGCGCGGCTTGTCGCCTTGAAGCAGGTTTTCGTAGGTACTGATCGATGTGTCCAGACGCGCCGTACGATAGTTTTCCCTTCGCGGTTCCGGCAGCACTGTTACTGGAATTTGCATGTACGAGGCTTGCGTGCCGAAGCCGCCCCACGAAGTTGCCATAGGACAACGGTAACGCAAGCCGGTAGGTCAGGCGGCACTGCGTCGCGAGAAGCGAGACCAGGCCAGGCGCTGTCCGGGGGACGCTTTCCGTTCCCTTGCGAACCTGCGACGATTGTGCGTCAAATGGGATCGCAAATGGGAAGATCGTTGCCTACTACGGCGAGAATGGCGGAGGAGAATCTGTGCACTCTTGATCGGCATCCGTTACCTCAGCCAACTTGAAGGATGCCGCGGAAGTGGAGAAGGCCTGGGCCAGGATGATGCCGTTCGACGAGGACGTGCTGCGCCTGTACTACATCTGGGAAGCGCAGCGCACACATGTGCCGCAGGCTGCGGAGTCGATACAAGCTGGCAAGCGCACTGCAACTGGCCATCGCGCGCGCAACGCAGGAGATTGGCAAGACGCTGAAGGCAATGGTCGAAATCCAGGCGGTGGTCAAGGAACATCAAAGGTTTGCCTGACCAGCATGCTGAGTGCAGAGCCATGGATTTGGGTAGAATGAACTCATACCCAATTAGCTTTTTAGATAAGAAATGATTCCCCTCGACATTATCGCGACATTTGGCATTGCGATAGCCCCCCAGGCCACTCTATCTGGAAGCGCAACAATCAAAGCGCGGTTCAGAGGAGAAATGGTTGCAAATGTTGATCTCGATTTTGACAATCGACAATGCGCTGTGCGTTTGAACGGTATCGGATTCACGGAGGAGATCGTAGATCGGTTGACAGCCACACCAGCGATGAGCGTTCGCGATACCTATCCACAATTGCTGATCTCCCTCAGCGAGAATATTCGCGAGACCGCTGAGTCCGTGCTCATGATTTGGAAGTACATCATTTCTAGGGACGAAGCAATTCCTGAGGGGGCTCTAGCAGGCGTTTCCATTCAATGGAGAAAGTCGGGATCTTTGGGGCCCTGGGCGCGATTTCCTTCGTGGATAGGTGGGGTTGTATCAATTGGCCAAATCCTCCCCCTGCGAGACGGCGCCGCGAAGCATCTGCAAGAGGCAGTTGTCGATGGTATGGTGCCCCTCGTCGGAATGACGTATCTGCATCGAGCAAAGGCTGAGCGAAACCCAAAATACAGGTGGGTAGATGCAACGATTGCGGCGGAGCTTTGCATCAAGGAAATCCTGATCTCTGCGAGGCCAGAGGCAGAAGTATTGCTTAACAATCTACCTTCGCCCCCTCTTAATAAGCTCTACGGAGAAGTCTTGGCGGCGTACCTTGGCGAACGGTCTCCGCATCTGAAAACGATATCCAAAGGGGTAGAAAAGCGCAATCAGCTTGTCCATCGACCTGGATCTACTGCAGTCTCCGCCCTTGAGGCCCAGGAGTACGTAATGACTGTGGAGAAGGCGATCTTCCATGCATGGAAACTCGTTTGTGGCGGCAAGGATTATTTGTCTCCCATGGATCTGTGCCGCCCCGCGATGATCGCTGAACTGTAGTTGTAAACTGTGAAGTAGCGCCCGATCCTGTCCGCACAATCTGATATCGCTATGAGCGAGAAGGCACCCGGTAGGGTGGCGGCGCTCGGCCCAATATGACCCGCTGAGCAATCCGCGCGGGAGGGGTATCCAGGTGCTGCTAACCCTTGTATATTGCGTCCCCGCGCGGTGGAGCAGTTGGCAGCTTGTCGGGCTCATAACCCGGGTGCCGGCCCGTCGCCTGCCGATATGACGGGCTTGAAAACCTCCGCCCATTGCTCGAAAGCGGTGCCGATAGTGATATGTCGTGGCCGTCGAGGAGGCCGCCATGGTCCTCGGTGCGAACGCGGACCACAGGGAAGGGGCTTATCTATCAATAGGTCGGGAATACCCAACAAGCAGCCGTACGCGTCGAGGAGCGAAAATCTCACCGTTACGGCCGTCCACAAGGGCAAGGCTGGGCAGGCTGACATACAACGGCATTCCGCGGCAGGTGACGCAGAAGGTAACGTGCTTCAGGTGGTGGGAGGCCAGTCTCGAGTTGACGTTGAGCCCTGATGAAGGAGCGGCCGGATGCGTTCTGGCAGGAACTGCGCGGACGCACGCGCGTCACCATGACTATCCCGATCTGCCGAATGCGTTGATGGAAATCGCGGCCGGAGCGGTGCAGACCATAAGGCAGGCGGCCAACGAGGCCGCCACCGGCAAGCTGCCCGGCTGCGAGGCAGCCCGCTACGCGGCCAGCGGCCGCAGACGCCGAGCGTGACATTGCCCCGGACGAAACCGAGGCGGCACAGGACGAAGTGGCCACAGTCCGCGCAGTTGGCCGAGGCGCCCCAGGCGCAGGCGACGAGCCAAGCCCGGCTGATCCGCGCGGCACCCTGACGGATGCTGCGTCGGACTGTGGAGCCTTAGATGTCCATCGAGATGCGAACCATATCTCGATTCGGCATTAGCCGAGTACCGTTAGAATCACTATTCGCCGTTCCCGGAGTAGCGCGTATGCATGATGTTCTGGTGCCAATGAGGAATCGACCGAAGCTTCTGCGTCACGGCGATGCCGCTATCAGGCTGCCGAAAGGGCTCGTAGAAAAAAATGACGAAGTAGCGCTTGTAGCCCGTCTAGTATGTGATCGGCAGCTTTTTGGAGAATGCTACCGCGGGCTCCTGCCGGTCCGTTTCAACGAAATGGGTGTTAAGGGCGGTGTAATGATAGCGGGATCGGTTCCCTCTGCCGAGGTATTGCCGGACATGATTTTTCCCGGCGACATTGATCTCCTGGTGATTCCGTACGAGGGAGACCAGTTGATAGCATCCGAAGCTTTGGCGATCGAGTTCAAGGCCGTCAGGGCAAGTTTCAAAAAACAGGGAAAATCACCTAACGAATTTGGCTTCTCACAGGCGAAATCTCTTTTGAAACATGGTTTCCCCTACGTTGCTGTTGGCCATCTGGTGGTTTCAGATGATAGCCCGATCGAAAACTGGAGGCGCGCCCTTGTTACGGAAGTTTTGGACAGCGACGGACGTGTAAGTCCGCCGCGCGAAGTTTTTACCGATATGTTGGCAGGAGATCTCCTCTCGCGCTCCTTCGGACGTCTGACGAAGTCGAGTGACATCGATTCGTTAGGGCTGCTCGCAGCATTCGTAACTAACCGCGGGATGTGGTACCCGTTATCGAAGGCGGCTCCGAAAAACTCAGAAATATCTGTCAATACTTGTCACGCAATTGCCGACTGTTTTCAACGGAATTATAAAAAATTTATGGATATTCCAAAATATTAGGTATTGCGATTATCACACCGTAGTCCGCGAAGTCAACGACCACGAATCATGATTCGTCGTGCATAGAGGTCGCGAAGTCTCATATGCACTGATAAGCGGCTGCATATTCCTGACCGCTGTCCATCTTACCGCAGTCGCCCATTCCAACTTGCCCAGCGCCCAATCCTCATACGCTTTCCTTAGCTGCGAAGAGCCTCAGCGAAGCAGTCCAGGCGTCGGTGATGCTCTCCATATTTACGTTGGGTGCTAGCGCGGAAAGAGCCAGGTTCTGCGATTGCCGCTTGGCTCTGCAGATCTGGATATCTGCTTTCCTAAATTCGTTCGCGGTTGTCGCACGCCAGCACGTCACCCTTCTTTGTGAGGGTTCAGATCTTCTGGTGGCAGTCGTTCTACAGAGATAAGGCCTATGGAGAAAGATTACAAATGCACTTACCACAGAAGGATAGTTTAGAGTACTGGCACACTACATCGGGACTAGTCTTCAAAATCGCCGTGGCTGCCGGTGGATTGTTGATGATGGTCTACTGCATAGGCGAAGGGGTACTTCCTGAAAACGTCGCCTTGGGAGACAGCGTCTTCTTGATTTGGTGCTTGGTCAGCTTCGGCTTCGTTTCGATTGTCGGCACGTTCTATGGAGCAGCTGCTTCGCTGTGGATCATTTGCATGATGTTGAAACTGGGAAACGCGTTCCAACGGCTCAGGGGAAAATCGCAGGCAAAGTTCGTGGAGCAATTGCGATCTGGTCCCATTATCTATGCTGCTTCGCCCTTGTGCTTTTCCGTGTTTCTGCTCGTCGCGATTACGACCGACGCACGAGCTGACATACGACTCGCTGAGACCATGGGCTTCTTTGTCCTGTTCGGCGGCTTTCTCGTAATGGCCTTTGGAGTCATACCTGTCGACGGCAAGCGGATTTCGTGGCGACTTGGAGTGTTGATAATTGGGGGAGTGCTTGTAATGGCAGCTGTAGGTACGCGGCCAGCTCTACTTAACGTGACGATGAGCATGCTTGGGGTTCGGTCGCTGCCTGGTGAAGCGGTGGTGATCTCCGACTCGGAGCGAGCCAGGATAGCGGGGTACGCTAAGCTCTATGGGATCGACGTAGCGTTCTGTGAGCTTTCAGGAACAGGTCAGGCCGCTATTTCAGACGCGTATGTCGTTTGGCATGCTGTAGGTGCAACAAGCTTTGTACGACTTGCAGCGGCCCCAAAGAGTTTTAACAAGGGAATCGTAGTTCCTACGCCTCGGAAAGATCTTACCGTGATTGGCCGAGATCAATTGACTCCAGAATGTCGTAGCTGATGAGCGGGCCGGACCACAGGTGGTGCACGGCGCATGCAAGGAATTAGGCCGCAAGAGATGCAATGCGGGTCAGCCGTGCTCGCTGCCAACGTGCGTAGTTGGCCTGAATGGGGATGGTCCAGCCGCTGTTGCCCATAGCGCCCCCTGCCTAGCCCGCTTTGCGGCCACGTTTCGTGTAGCGCAGACATACTTAGACCGCCTGGTCTTGCCTTCGCTTGCCCAGTCAAGCCTTGCCGGGGACAATGCCAGGGGAGTCTGCGGCGGACCTAAACAATGGCTTTACCCCTGAAGAAGACGCACTGCTCGCTCGGCACCGTCCCAATTTGATCAGGCCGTCACGCTTGCGTGGACGGATCAGGGAGGCCCTGCACCGAATGCGTGGAATTGAACATAACGCTCGTAAGCCGAAATTTGCCGGGACATGGCTCACCGCGGCCTTCGGCTTTCCTGTTCTCAGGTCGCCATGACGGCTCGCCAAAGCACCATCGCGCCAATGTTCACGACGACAGTGCCCCAGAACGTCGCCTGAAACGCCCGCTTGCGATTCTTGTGTCGCAGCAGGTGCTGGGCGGCGAGCGCGCCCGGCCAACCGCCGCAGAGTGCCAGCAGGTGCAGGGTGGTCTCGGGCGTGCGCCACGTATGCCGGCTCGCCCGCGTCTTGTCGTCGCCATAGGCGAAGAACGTGATGAGGCTCGCCACGAGGCTGACCAAGCCGGCCTGGTGGGGAAAATATCCCAGCAGGGCGCCGCCGGCGATGAACCCCAGCGCCGCGAGACCCGCGAACACCGGCCAAAGACTCGCGTCTGACCGCGCCTGCGGTGCACCGACGATGGCAACGTTCAGGGCTTGTAGCCGGCCGTCCCGGCCTTTGCCGAGCTCGAAGCTCACGCGGTCGCCAGGCCTTGGCGTCACGGCACGCGCTTGTAGGGCGGTGATGTGAAAAAACACATCCTTCGTGTCCGCGTGGACGTTGATAAAACCAAAGCCCTTGTCTGCATGCCACGTCTTGACCCGACCTGCTTTTCTCATGGTTTTTGTCTGGTGTTGCGCGAAGGCTGCAGTGTAAGGGATGCCGTCAAGCGAAACGATGGCGGCATCCGTGAAGTTACCGGGTATGAGCGGGCGGCTCCGCCACCCGTAGTCGGTGGGGTGTTGGCTCCTTGCAACCCGTTGAGTGTGTCAGATCGAGTAGATTTGCCGGTAGGGGGATGGCGCGGGATGCAGTGAATAACAACAACAGGTAGAGAAATGGGTCGCAGAAGGAAGGAGCCGTCGCTTAGCGAGATATTGATCGATGCGCCGTGGTGGGTCTCTGCAGCGCTGGCCGTGGGTGCCTACATTGTGTTGCGCGGGGTCGTCCCAGCGATATTCGGATCGCGCCCATTGTTGACGGGCATTGCCGTGTTAAGCCAGTCGTTAGCCTGGGTTCCCGCCGCCATGTTCTGCTTCCTGGGGGTGCTGTCATACATCCGTGCGCGGGGTAGGGAAGGTGCAAGGCAGCAAGAATTCCCCGTGAGAGCACGGACCTCCCGCGCTAGTCGATCGTCGTCGCGGTGGAAGTCGCCTCAATCCTCCGGGGAATCCGTCGAGTCAAGGGAGGACGTTGGCCCGCCGTCGCGCACAGTCCCCTTAGCGGAAAAGCCGGAAATCAATAGTTGGACGCTCGATGCCCTCCGGCAGCTGGAGTGGAAGCGATTTGAGCTGCTTTGTGTTGGGTACTACGAGGCGATGGGATTCACCGTCAAGACCGTGCCCCATGGTCCCGATGGCGGCATCGACGCAACCTTGTACAAGGCTGGCCGGGACGGTCCGGTGGCCGTGGTCCAATGCAAGGCATGGCGCAAGCCGGTGAAGGTGGAACAGGTCCGTGCGCTTGCCGGGGTCATGCACGAATACAAGGTGCGTCGGGGCGTTTTCTGGTCGTTGTCCGGCTATGTCGGGCGACCGGTGCAGGAGTCGGCGGAGCGAGCCGGCATTCAATTGCTTGATGGTGCGGGAATTGTCGAACGGATTCGCGCACTCGATCAATACAAGCAAGCGACGTTGCTGAAGCAGGCGTTTCGGGGGGACTACCGCACGCCGACATGCGCGGCCTGCGGAATCAAGATGGTGGAGCGGAAAGGGCCAGCTGGCGCATTCTGGGGTTGCCTGAACTATCCCGGTTGCAGGTTCAAGCTGTCTCGCAACGTCTAAGAACCGGTTCGCCAATCATGGCGGCCGCCGTTCACGAAAAGGCCACTCTCGGGTGCTGGCCTTTCGGCAGGCTGGAGGGTTGATTCTCTGCCTTGATACCGGCACGGTGCCTTTGCGCAAGTTAGCACCCCCCAGAGCGCCGCAAGAACGTGCCATCTCCTATCCAGCGGCTCTTTCCGACCCACTCCTGCCCTACGTTAAAGCTAGGCGAGTGACTCAGGTTTGGGCCAGAGCGGTCGTCGAAACGGCGTGCCGCGTTATACAACGCTAAAGGCCGAGGCTGCCTGCCAGTCGCTGCGCTAGTCCATTGCGGCGGAAGGCTTCCACAACGTGGTCGATGAATGCGCGTGTCTTGCCGGGCATAAGGGTGCGCGTAGGGTAGTACAACGAAATGGCGCCGGCGTCGGCGTACCAGCGCGGAAGTACGCGTACGAGTTCGCCACGTTCGATCCATGGCAGCACATCGGGTACCGCCAGCAGTGCCACGCCCAGACCCAGCAGCGCAGCTTCCCGCATGGCGGCCGGGTCGCTGACGACAATGCGTTCTTGCATGGTCGCGGCAACCTCGTTGCCGGCGGCATCGCGCATGGTCCAGTGGCGCGTGCGTCCGGTGCGCCCGGAGCGCATGACGATGCCGTCCATGACGTTCAGCATGGCCGGATCGGCAGGCAGCGTGCGTTCCCGCAGATACGCAGGCGACGCCACCGCGACGATATGCGCGGGTGCCAGTGGGCGCGACACAAGACCCGGCGCCAGTTCGAAGCCTCCGCCTATGGCTGCGTCGAAGCCCTCGGCAATCAAGTCGATGGCGCGATTCTCGAAATGCCATTCCGGGCGGATCGCGGGGTAACGCTGCAGGAAATCAGGGAGCAACGGCATCACGTAAGCCACGCCGAACGACGGCGCCAGGCTGACTTTCAGCACGCCGGCCGGTTCGCCGTGGTCGTTCGACATGGCGGCGATGGCGGCTTGCAGTGCATCGAGGTTGCCGCCGATGGAGGCCAGGAAGCGTTCGCCAGCCTCGGTAAGGGTTAGCTTGCGTGTCGAGCGCTGAAACAGTCGCACGCCCAGATTGCGCTCGAGGATCGCCACGTTGCGGCTGACGGCAGCGGGCGTCAGGGCCATTCGACGACCCGCCGCAGAAAAGCTGCCGGTTTCGGCGCTGCGCACAAAGGATTCGAGGTTGGCGAGGGTTTCCATCCAGCAAAGCTTACACGATTGCTTGAAAATGATTTAAGTCATTCATCACTAATCATCGCGCAATCGGACAACCATACTCCGTTCACACCTTCTGATTCACCCCAACGGAGAAAGAAATGACTCAACAGACGCTTCCCCTGGCCGGCAAGATCGCCCTTGTTACTGGCGGTTCGCGCTCCATCGGCGCTGCCATCGCCCGCCGCCTGGCTGCCGACGGTGCCGTTGTGGCGCTGACCTACAGTGCCTCACCGGACAAGGCCGCCACGGTAGTGAGCGAGATCGAAGCAGCCGGCGGCCGCGCCATCGCGCTCGCCGCGGACGCCGGCGACGCAGCCGCGGTGCGCCGGGCCGTGGCAGCAACGGTCGACACCTTCGGTGGTCTCGACATCCTCGTCAACAACGCCGGCCTGGGCCTGGGAGGTGCCATCGAGGACATCGCGTTCGACACCTACGAGCGCATGATTGCTGTGAACGTGACCGGCGTATTCGTGGCCACGCAGGAAGCCGTGCGCCATATGAAGACGGGCGGGCGGGTGATTCACATCGGTTCGTCGATGGCGCGCTACGCGGCGTTTCCCACCGCATCGGTCTACACGCTGACCAAGGGTGCGATCGCAGGCTTCAATCGCAGCCTGGTGCGCGACCTGGGGCCGAAAGGCATCACGGTCAACACGGTCCTCCCCGGCCCGACCGACACCGATATGAATCCCGCCGGCGGCCCGGTCAGCGAGATCGTCGGGCCCGGCATTGCCCTGGGCCGATACGGGCAGCCACATGAGATTGCCGGCGTGGTTGCGTTCCTCGCCGGTCCGGACGCAACCTTCGTCACCGGTGCTGAGATCGTTGCCGATGGCGGCTTCACCGCCTGAAGCAGGAGTACGTCATGGAAGCAAGCTACGGAAAGACCATCGGCATCATCGGTGCGGGCGCAATAGGTACTGCGTTCGCCACGGCGCTGGCACGCCAGGGCATTCACGCGGTCTTGGCCAACAGCCGCGGGCCTGAAACGCTGCGCGATGCCGTGAAAGCAATCGGGCCTTCGATTCGCCCTGGCACGCGCGAGGAAGCCGCAGCGCAGGAGATCGTGCTGGTGGCCGTGAACTGGTCGAAGCTGTCGCAGGCGCTGGGCGAGTTGCCGGACTTTGGCGGGCGCATTGTCGTCGATGCCAACAATCCAATCGAGGCGCCGCTGTTTCGCCCCGCGGACCTGCATGGCCGCTCCTCGAGCGCAGTGTTTGCAGGCCTGGTGCCCGGCGCGCGGGTTGTGAAGGCGTTCAATCACCTGCAGCCCGCGCTGGTTGCCGGCGACCCGCAAGCCGAAGGTGGCCGCCGCGTGATGTTCATGTCGGGTGACGATGCGAACGCCAAAGCCGAGGTGGCCAGGTTGATCGATCGCCTCGGGTTTTTCGGCATCGATCTCGGTTCGCTCGATGCGGGCGGAAGGCAGCACCAGTTTCCTGGAGGACCGCTGGCCGCGCTGAATCTGGTGAGGTTGGGTTGACTTGAAGGGCGCGACTGGAGCAATCGAAACAGAAACTCGCTATCGATAGTCCGGCAAGCTCCACATAGTGAACCCGTCCGCTGTCTCAGAGCTTCGGCAATTCAGTCTGAAGGCCCGGCCGTCGCTTTCTGGCTGGCAACCGTGCTCTCCAGCTTCGTGTGGCCCAGCAGCAATTGCACTGCGCGAAGGTTCTTGGTTCTGCGATAGATAAGGGATGCCTGGTCCGCCGCATAGTGTGGGTGCCGTACGCTGTGTCGTCTAGGCCAATGGACGCGATCCACCGATGTACAAGCTGGGCATACTGGCGGGTGGACAGATGGGCTGAGGCGCGAATCCGGCTTGGAAAAAGAGCATCCGACGAGCGCAAACCGCGATGGGCAATCCATGCCTCAAGGCTTGAGCGGGTCTGCTCCGTAATCTCGAACTGAGCCGGTCTATGCGTCTTCTGCTGGATCACCATCGCTCGGGCACTAACGCGGCTGCCCTGACAAACGTCTCGTACGCATAGCCTTGTGAGATCGCACGCTCGAAGCTTGCTATCGATCGCAAGATTGAACAGTGCGAGCTCACGAAGGTTTGACGACATCTGCAGCCTTGTCCGGATGGCCCAGATCTCGCAGAGCTTCAGCGGCGGCTTTTGTCCGGTGAGCTTCCCCTTATTCCACGGCGCCCGCGGCGTTGCGGGTGAATTGGACGTCTCCATGATCATCTCCTTTCGAACGAAGGGAGGATCAGTTTGCTCGCCTGCAGATCTTCGCTGATGACTCTGTCAGTCGGGCGTGCAACGCGTGCCTCGACACCTGTGCCGCAGACGGGCGCTGACCGACCCGAAGCGGACGGTTCTATCGCCGGGTGTACAGCGGCAGCTTTGCAATGCGGAGCGGCCTTTCAGTCGAGCTTACTTGCCTACTTGAAGAAACCGCCGAGCGCGCCGCTGTCGTTCGTACCCGCTCATAAAGGAGTCACTGCGGCCCTACCGACGTGCCGCTACCGTCATTGCGCTAGGTTCGCCCACGGTCACCGACGGGCCATTTGACGCGAGAAAATCCGGGCGCGGCGATCGCCGCACCCGGTGTCAAAGGCCTGCAGTTCGCTGCATCAACTGCGGATGCCCAGCCATTGCAGAAGCCTGCTCCACCAACCAGGACGCTTGTGATGCCGGCTGTCCAGATAGGTTTGAAGCCGTTGCTGGTCTCGGGCTCTACCTCTGACAATCTGCGCATCGCTCCACTGATCGGCCCACACCACCTGACCTCGCTGAATCAGGTAGTGGGACCGACAGGGTAGTTGCCAACTGCCTATCGATGGACGCAGCGTCACACCTTGCGGTGTTTCCTGTACTTCCCATTCGGCGGGACTCAAGGGTGTACGGATCTTGTGTCCGCAGCCGCATGCACAGAGATGGTGTGCCGTTTCGAACTCCATCGAAACATACAGGATGCCGGGCTGGAGGTTTTGTGGCATGACTTCAACGTGCTGGACCTCAAATCTCATGGTCGGTCTGCCCCACGATTTTTAGATCAGCCAAGTCGAAGAGCAGATGACACAGGGGATCAGCCTCCGTATAGAACCCGCGCAGTTGCTTGTAGCGCATCACGGCCAGAGCCGCGTTGAACGCATTGAGCTCGGCGATCTGCACGTTTGTACGGTATAGATTTTCCGGGCCATCATGCATCTCCGCTAAACCCTTGCCTCGCATCTCCTGCGCCCGTTCTGGGGCGAAGTAGGTGGCGCGCAACATTCCGCTCAACGGCCCTCCTGCCCGCTTCAATCCCATCCCGACATCAATGAACGGAATGCCGAGGCTTATCAGCAGATCGAAGATCTCCGCCCGAGACGACCCCTGGTCAACGCACACAAAGGCGAAGGTGACGCCTTCGAATGACTTGCCAGAATCAGAGTCGACATAGTGCGGCACCAGTTGAACTCCGTCGCGGAAGCTCGCATAGCGGCCCTGATAGACGGCAGCCTTGGATTGGCCCAGCTCCGCTTCATCCAGCTTGCCGGGTGACCGATAAGCGTTGTGGATATGGAAGGCGTCTCCGTCAAAGCCGCGGATTTCGCGAACCGGGGTTTTCGCCATGTAGTCCAAGATATAGGCGCCGGTTCCCCCTAGACCAATGATGGCGATGACGTCATCATGCAGCTTGCGTGAGAGATCGGAAATCTCCGCCTTGGATGTCAGACTGTCCTGGTAGCGAAACACGGAGGGCTCCGGCGCGTCTTCAACCGACTTGAACGTCAAAGGGTTCGCGTTGTGGGCGGTCATCGCCGGGCCCGCGATGATGCCCACGTAACTCTCTATCTTGTCGTAGAAATTGTCGAAGCTCTGCAGGACGCCCGCCACGCGAGGCTTGTTAGAGAAGCGCCTCTGCACCACGACATCCACACACGCGCTAGACAGCTGCAACTGGTGTGAGCCAGCATCGATCAGTGGAATCGGCAGACCATCCAGGCCGCAGGGATGGCTCCCTGCGAACAGGATGGTATGGTCCTCCTGAGTCACCAGACCGGTTGCATCGACAGGCACCAGCTTGGTCGCAATGGCGCCCCAGTGCAGCACGCCTTGCTGGTCGAGGTAGGGAATATCCCGCAGGATCATCCAGCCACCGTCAAAGGTGACCGCATAACCCTTCTCGACCAGCTTGGCCAGGTCCTGGTTACGACTGACCAGTTTCTGAAACTGTGAAACGGATGCCATCTTTCACCTTTACGGATGCGCCAGGGACCAAAATGCCTTCCGGCTTTTCGCCATTACCACGAGTCCATTTCACCGAGTAGGTGATATTGGATTGAGGGGTGTAATCCGGTACTTCAAGCCGCACGACTTGTGCGTACGAGATCGGCTCGTTCTTCGGCCATTGGTAAGGCTTGGCCTCGACGTAGATGGTGACAAGCTTGTCGTTCTTGTCCTGGCCGCTTTTGTCGTCGTCGCGGCTGCGTTGGTTCAGGTTTTCGTTACCCAAGGTGTTATTCCAGTTAATGGGCATTGAGATATGCCGTGGCAAGCCGTTGGCAAGCTGTGGCGGATGTGGCCGGCTGACCTGGCCGGCAACCGAATGCACACTTGACTGGAGGAAACGGGCAATGGACAATCGCAGACGCCAATCCGGCGAGTCACAAGCTCGTCACCCAGCGGCCGGGTGCTTCGGTATTCGGCCGTTTTCTATTTCTGGCTCGTCATTCGGTCCTCCGTTTTTGTTGGGTTGGAAATGGCAGCATTCATTGCCCCCGCTCCGAGAAGCAAGCCTTCACGGAGCCTGCCTCAGTGATGAGCCCGCTCAGCAAACGCCAGTTGCCCGTTTCATAGCGCATTCGGCCAGCCACGATGCACGGATGCACGCCTGCCTGACTGGCTAATGCCTTGGCGTCTTCGGCATCGTGGGTATCCCGAACTTTTGCTTTCGACCAGAATTCCGGTGGGATCAGCGCATCACGAGCACCAGCATCTGCCTCATCTTCTTGGGCCTGCCCGGCGCGGCCCTTGTCATCCAGGTTGTCTGCGATGAAGCGGCAGGCCGAAGTCAGATGCTTTTGTACATGCACCACCTCGTGCAGCAGTGCGAACCAGAAGTTGTCGAGCCGATCATGGCGCAGGGTCAGCCCGATAATCGGACGGTCGCCATCCAGCATGGCGCAGCCATCAAGGTAAGTTTTCTTGAAAGGCGGCTCGATCACGAGGCAGATGCCGTGTTGACTCAGATACTCCTGGGCGAGCAGCGGACCACGCTCGAAGCGCGACAGCTTGGCCAGGTCGCGAAGCCAGGTTGGCGTGATGGAGTCTGCCCGGTAGATGCCCTGCGGAGGGTTGCAATGCGCCTTGTCCACGACGACCGCTCGCCAAATCAGCAGCGCGTAGGTATCCATGGTGCGTGCGCCGCTTTGATGCAGGGGAGCTCGCAGCAGTGCGGGCTCAACATCCAACTGCGCGACGCGCTGCAGAAATGCGCGCACCTGCTCCCGTGCCTTGTCCTTGGTATCGCTTTTCAGCAGACCGCGCTCGCGCATCTCCTTCAGGGGAAATTTGTCGTAGGCGTAATCAGCTTCCTCGTCTATGGCGTCACCCTTCAAATTTTTGGACGAGCCGAGCAGGGCTTGGGCAGGAATGCCCAAGCCATCGTGCAAACGACGGATCATTTGGAGGCTCAGAGGGCGCTTGCCAGACAGCACCTCCGAAACCTTGGACTGAGAGCCGATATAAGGCTCAAGATCCTTGCGGGTCAACCGCTGTTGCTCCATCCGGAATTCAATGGCTTGTAGAGGTGTGACGACTGGGCGGGCAACCCGCTTGGACTCGTAATCGCTGATGACCAGTTTCAGCAACTCGAACTCTGCCTCGTCTTCGGAGCCGGGCAACAACTCCTGCTCCATCAACGTGGCCATGCGCTGCAGTGCGGCTTCAAGCTCCTGATCGCTCTTCAGTATGCGGACCATATGCGTCATGCCTTGCTCCTGAGGGCTGCGCTCTTGGCGGAACTGCGAGCCGGCTTGGATGTGGTGGCCATCCAGACCTTCTCGATCAGCAGAACTCCGTGCTTGAATCTAGCTTTCACATCAATCTTGTATAGATTCTTGATGCTGAACACTACTCGGTCGGGTTGGACAAACGCGTCGGCATATCGCGCTTGTACATCGTCCGGTCCAGCCCACTGCGCTTCCTCGACTTCCAGGCGCCAAGCATCGAAGGGCGCGCGGGAATCCTCGCGCTCTTGCATGAAGTTCTCTAGCCTGGATGTGCCGAGGAGTTGCATGATTTATCCCTGTTAGGGATGAATAGTATAAATCCCTAAATGGGATGTCAAGTCGGCACTGCTTCGTGGTTGGGTTGACTAGGTACTTGGCTCAGTGCCAATGCTGGTTCGAGCCTACGCAGGCGATCGCTTGAGGTCGTTTCCGCCGCTGTCCTACCCAGCTTGGATACCTTGGGCGTGTCGGCGCAAGCGCCGCCGCCCCGTGCCGCCGATAGCGTCACGGCCATTCGGTTTCAATCCAGCCGCGCCTGCGGTTCTGCGGGCAGTCGCTTGCCTTTAGAAGGGGCTGGCCCGGAGACGCCTCACCGCAATGCGCTGGGCTCGGGACTGCGCCCCGGTTTGCTGCGGCAGGTTGTTCGAAAACGTGCTGTGACGCTGGCGGTACACCGCTCACCTGTCACGAAGGATGGTTCCCCGACATACTTCGCGGCCTTGCCCATGGAGGTTCCACGTCGAGCCTCAAACATGGCGCTGCCGCATGCGGCCGGGACGTTCTCATCTGTCGTTGCGGGGATGGACCTCGCCCGCGCCAGGGTGTAAGTCGGTGAAGCTATGCAGCAGGGATGCCGAGTCGGCCACGACTCCTTTCGGAGTTGGTCGGCCCATGGCGTCCTTGTCTTGTGTGAATCCTGGCGGGGGCACGGCTGCGCCTCGGACTTCACGACTCAACAGTCCGGCGAAAACAATTTCCCCTGCGCTGCGCGCATTCCTCGTGAGACAAATTCTTTTCGCCTCCCGGTCTTCCACTGCGTTGCGGCCGCAAGCGGTGCAGCCGGCCCGTCCCCCGCCGGCCGGATCACAACAAGGATGCGATTGGCGCGAACCTTGTTCAACCGAAAGGAGAACGCATCATGAACATCGGCACTTTCACCGCAGACAAAGACGGTTTCACCGACACGCTTCGCACCTTGACGCTCAACGTCAAGGTCAAGCTCCTGCCCAACGACAAGGGCGACAACGAGTAAGCCCCCGACTTCCGCCTGCAGGCGGCCGGCCACGACATCGGCGCGGCGTGGAAGAAGACCAGCGAGGCCCGTGACAGGAACGCCAGGCATAGGCACCTTGAACTCCGGCACTGCCACGAGCGGAATCAGATCTTCTAGCAGCGCTTCGCCCGACTTTGACATGGAAGCGGCAACTTCGGACGGAAAACCCGCGGTCACTGCGCAGGCCAGCGTCTCGTAGCTGAACAGAGCCGACATTCGAATGTCTGGCTGAGAGGGCAGGCGAACGGCAGGACTTGGCCGACAAGCACCGTCCCCTCGAGTGAAGCAGGGCTGTTTGCGACAAGGCGCGTCCGGCATTTTTGGTCGCTATAAATTCTGTTGACGCAGGGCGGAAGAGGCCAGGTCGTCAGCCGCCATGGCCGGCAGTGCCTTCAACTTCCCATAGGGACGAAAATAAGGTCCGATAACGCTGCCTTGTCGCGTTTCGTCAGCAAGCGAAAACGGTGCATCAGACTTGGACGTGGAAAACCAGGTGCAGAGACTGGGGCGCTGCTGGCCGGCAGTTGGCGGATCGGCAATTCCGAATATCGAGTGCGAGAAAGGGCATGGACATAGTGCGGGCCCGCGCAAAGCTGCGCGAACTGAGCAGGAAAAGGGCTCCTTCCTCTGTGTGACTCGGCCAACGCGGGACGCATCGCACCTTGGCTCGATAGCGCGCGTGGAAGCAAATAATGTGCTTGTCGATGCACATTCGCGCCATCCGACCTACGCTGGACGCCAGAATTCGGTTGGCGTCATGAACTTCATGAACTAGAATGGCTTCATGACCATTCCCCGCCGTATTTCTCTTCGCGCGCGTTTCGCTGCCGGCCCGGTTCGATTCGAATCTACCCAGGTTTCGATTAGCCGGGTCCGCGCTCGGCGGGCGACCACCTCAGCAGCACGCGAGTCGCAACACGCCACGCCCAGTGAGCTAGTTGAGACCGCCGTGGCTCTCGTCAACGACGCGTCGCGGGAGGTCGCCTTGTCCGTCGAAGTCCAGCACGAACTGGATGCTGCACTTGGCAGGATCGTTCGCATCTTTGCGAAGCCGAATCGTCCGTTCCGCCAACGTCGTTCTGTTGCTGCCGGAGAGCCTGTCGCACATACGGGCGAGACCGCACATTCCGATCCGTTGCAGGCGGCGCGCGAACGTGGTCGACTGGCAGCCGCACGGGAGTGGGAGCAGCCGGAAAACCTGTCCCTTAAGGACGCCGCGCTTTATGCAGGACGTTCGGACCGCGCCATCAACCAGGACCGCCAGGGGGGGCGGCTCTACGCACTCGTGTTGCCGGGGCGCGAGCGCGGGTTTCGCTATCCGTCGTGGCAGTTCCACGTCGATTCCGAGCGGCTGGCCGCTGTGCTTGCGCCGTTCGTGGCGGCGGGAGCGAGCAGTTGGGTCATCCACAACTTTCTGCATCGCCCGCAAGAAAGCCTAGGCGGGCGCACGCCGGCGGATTGGATCGCCGACGCAGTGGCCCCGATAGACGCCGTTGTGAAGCTCGTCGACGCGCGGTACCGCGATGAGCAGGGCGCCGCATGACCTTTAGCGCAGAAGAGTTGGGTTGCCCGCTGCCGCCGGCCGACCTGGCCGACCGAAGGCTTGCCACAAAGACACTCGATATCGAGAGGATAGCGCTCTGGCGGATCCATCGCGTGCATCTGGACCCCATTTACTACAATCGCCGCGCGCCGGGCGTAACCCACTACCGGTTCGATGCGGCAGGCGGCGAGTTCGGCGTCCTCTATGCGGCTCCGAGCTTTGCCGCGTGCATGGCTGAAGCAGTCATTCGCGAGCGCTTCCAGGGGCAACGTCTGCCGCTAATGCTCGATGAGCATGAACTGAGCAGCCGATGTGTTTGCAGGCTCGCCTTGGCCAATCCTCGGCCTCTCGTGCTCGCGGATCTTACCGGTGCGCTGACCGCCCTTGGCATGGACGCTCGAGTGTTTTCGGTCACCGACTACCTTGGCCCGAACCTGTGGAGTTCGGCATTGCATGCGGCATTTCCTCGGATCGACGGGCTGTATTTTCACTCGCGCCTGGCGGGCGAGCCCAGCGTCGCGATTTTCGATGACCGTGCACGACTGGTGCCAGCAAGTACCCCAACTCCGCTGCTCGACTTTCCCGAATTGGGCCCCTATCTGACGGCCAATCAAATTGCCCTAGCGCCGACCGATGACGATTGGACGTCGAACGCCTAGCGCGGTCAGGCGAGACACTGTAGCCGGGGCGGCGGACTGACTGACTCCTAGCGAGACAATCCTCCAAAGCATTGGGCAGGTACCGCGGTTAGCGCCGATCCATAAACTTCATGAAATGGATTTTTGTGAACGGCGAGATTCCCGCCCACCCGTTTGTCTCCTTGCGACCCTGAGCCGCCGGTCGTCAGATTGAAGGCAGATGTCCGCTTCTGGCCAGGTAGCTGCCACTGGTGATTGTTCATCTGAATGACGCATTACAGCCGTGTGGTGGCCAGCCTCGGGCGGCACGCAATTGCCGCTGCGCATCCGGATGGGACAGTCACATCGATAGGTCACGGCTGGCAAGGTGCTGGCCAATCGGGGAATGGACGGGCTTTGCCGACCGAACTCTAGCCCACTTGTTCGAAATTCGTGACGGCCAGGGCACGTAACTGCTCATCCATGAACGCGGATGTGGTACTGCACCCTAGGGTAATGCGCAGGACCTGATTTGCCCTGGCGTTGTGCTGCGTAGCCCTTTCCATCGCTGCCAGCCACCCATTTATGGGGGGGTAGGGAGGTGTCCGCCGCAGCCATCATTGCCAACAAGGCCTGCAACCTCCAAGGAAAATCTGGA
Organism: Cupriavidus sp. 207A1; assembly: GCF_057798955.1. NCBI lineage: Bacteria > Pseudomonadati > Pseudomonadota > Betaproteobacteria > Burkholderiales > Burkholderiaceae > Cupriavidus > Cupriavidus sp. 207A1. Next base: position 136,534 of record NZ_JBYOJO010000008.1, read on the forward strand.
GATGCCTTGACCGGCAGGGGTGGGAACCCTTGCGCCCTTGTTTCCCCCCGGATCACCGCCTCACCCTTGCGCCCCGGTCTCGCAGGGCAGATTTGTCGATCTCTTTTCAGTAAATTATCAATGGAAACAAGCAATTATTGATTTTAAAAATATATCAATTACAGGAGGGAGATCGATGTCTTTGCAATGGATGCTTAGGGTTGTACTGATGAGCTGTTCCATATTCTCGGCAGGCCAGAGTCACGCGTTCCCGGACAAGCCCGTCACCCTGGTGATACCGTTCGCCGCCGGTGGCAGCGGCGATGTCATCTCCCGCGCAATTGCGGCGCGACTCAGTGCGCGTTGGGGGAAGCCTGTGATTGTGGAAAACCGTCCCGGCGCGGGAGGTGCAATCGGCACGGTCTATGTGCATCGGCAGCCTGCGGATGGATATACCATCCTCATGAATTCTCCGGCCGTGATGATTTCCACCGAGCTGCTCCGCGGCAACCCTGGATACAAGACTCTCAGCGATTTCATACCCGTTACCGAGGTATTCAGAACCCCGGTAGTGCTGGTTGCCAGCAACACTACCCGCTCCCGCGATGCCGTTTCATTTTTCGATGAGGCACGCAAACATCCCGAATACAGCTTCGCCTCGCACGGAAGCGGCAGCTCCACCCAATATCTCGGGGAGCAACTCAAGGCCTCAATCGGGATCAACCTTATTCATATTCCGGTTTCGGGGGAGGCGCAAATGATCACGAACATCGTAGGTGGTCATGTGACGTCCGGCCTGATGAGTGTTTCCGGTGCGCATAAGGCAGTGAACTCAGGAGGAGCTTGGGTGGTTGCCGTAACCGGGACCAGTCGATGGCAATCCCTGCCACAGGTTCCGACATTCCGGGAGCTGGGGTACCAGGGTGGCGACAGGATGTCTGGGATGTCGTATTTCGTTCGCGAGTCAACGCCTCGCAAGATTGTCGATCAGCTGGCGCAGGACATGGCTCTGGCCATCAATGACCCGAAGACAGCGGAAGCGACTGCGGCACTTGGCGTCAGGCTGATCAGTACCACGCCAGAGCAAACGATGAATAGCCTGAAATCCGAGTATTCGGAATGGCAGGGTTACATCAGGAAATTTGGCAACGTGACAGAGGAAAAATAGGATCGACTGTCTTTTGATCTGATACTTGGAGAAATGATGAACGCTGTTAGGAAGACCGTGATCGTCCGAGAGCTTGGCGAACTGGTTCGCTGCAACGCCTTCGAGCCCGGTACCCCGCCACTATTCATCGAGCCCGCATCCGACGCGCTCAAGGAGCGTGAAAGGTTTCTTCAGTGGGCAAAGGAATGCCGCCCGACGCTGGATGCATTGATTTGCGAGTATGGCGGCATTGTCCTGCGAGGCTTCCCCATCTCGGAAACCGCACACTTCGCCGCGCTCATGGCGCTCTTCCCGACCTTTCATGGCGACTACAAGGGTGGCGTGGCCCCTCGCATGCGAGTCGAGGGGCAGGTGATGGAGGCGACGCGCCTCGACCGCGCTGTGCGACTGCGGCTGCATTCGGAAATGGCTTACCTCAGGGACTACCCGTTACGCATTGCCTTCTTCAGCAAAAAGGCCGCTGATATCGGCGGAGAGACCATCATTGGTGACGTTAGAGGCCTGCTGGAGAGCCTGCCGCAGCCTTTGCGCAAGAAGCTCGAGGAACACGGCATCATGACCGTGCGCAACTACGCCCCGCGCACCGCGGCGCTGGACGCAGCCGTGCCTCACATGGACCTGCGCGGCTGGAATCTCGCCTTCGAGACCGATGACCCGGCTGAAGTCGAAGAGGTCTGCCGGTCCAAGGGACTCGAGCCGTTGTGGAACGAAGACGGCGGCCTCACCGTGATAAACCGCACCGGAGCTGCCGCCGCGCATCCGAAGACTGGCCAACTCCTGTATCGGTCCAATCTTCATTCCTACAACACCGTTACCGTCAGCGAAGGCCTGGATGCCGAGCTTGTCGAGAGTATCCGGGCCTCCCAGAAGCACCCGACCGGGACATTCTTGGGTAACGGCGAGCCACTGACACTGGAAGACGTGCAGCACTTCGAGCACTTCCTGGATCAGCGCACGCGCGCCTGGCCCTGGCTGGATGGGGATGTCATGATTCTCGACAATCTCGAGACCTGGCATGGCCGGAACCCATATCAGGGCAGCCGCGATGTACAGGTAGCCATGCTCGATTGAGTTGCCTGGTTTCCCTGCCTTGACGGTACTTCTACTTGTCACCCCCCAAGAAAATGAAAATTCCTATCTCCCAGGTCAGGCAAGTGGTTTCTTGTGAAGAGTGGGAAATGCGCGTGGAACTGGCTGCATGCTATCGGCTGATGAGTCTGTATGGCATGACGGACATGATCTACAACCATATATCCGCCCGCATTCCAGGAACGGATCATCTTCTCATCAACGCGTACGGCTACCTTTACTCGGAGATTACCGCTTCGAATCTGATCACGATCGACATGAGCGGCGAAGTCGTTCTTCAGCCGGAGAATGAACTCGGTTACGTTGTAAATCCCGCCGGGGCGATCATCCATACCTCGGTGCACAAAGCCCGTGAAGACGTGGGATGCGTGATTCACACCCATACGCGTGCCGGCATGGCGGTTTCTTCGCTGGAGGCAGGATTGCTGCCTCTGACCCAGACCGCGATGCGCTTCGAGGGTTATGTCGGATATCACGACTATGAAGGCCCGGTGCTCAACCGCGATGAAGAAGAACGTTTGCAACGCGATCTCGGCAGCAATGAGGTTCTGGTCCTGCGAAACCATGGCATGCTGGTGGTCGGGCCCACGGTCCCGGAAGCCTTCAATCGTTGCTACTGGCTCGAAATAGCTTGCAAGGTACAGGTGGATGCCATGCACATGTCCGGGAACCTGCGTCTCCCTGCCCGGGAGTTGTGTCAGATGACGGCCAAAGTATTTCACCCGGAAGGGCGGCTCGTCGGCCATTCGGCCTGGCCTGCGATGCTGCGCTTGCTCGCAAGTTCGGGTGCGTCGGACTTTGCTACTTGACCATCCGCTGGGTTGCGTTGTTGGCTGCATAGGCCAGTTGTACACCGAGGGCTGATTACCCCCGGTTTCTTGTTGCCACCGACCCTCAGTTGTCGTCGAACGCCACGGCCTTGCCCCGGGCCTTATAATGTCCCATTCGCTAAGTGCCCTGCGTGAGCAGTGAGTTCTGCGCAACGGATACATGCCCCCATTTATCCAGGGTCGACGCAATTGCCAAACGTACCCAAGAGCCCGCCCGAGCCGATTGCCGGTACGAAGCTGACGCCGCCGCGCCCGGCCCGGCGGCTGCTGGCCCGCGAAGCGCTGGTTCACAGGCTGCTCGACGCGCGGCATCGGCGATGTGTGGTGGTGCAGGGGCCGGCCGGATGCGGCAAGACGTCGGCGCTGGTCGCATGGCGTCAGGGATTGGTTGCGCTGGGTTTTGACGTGGCTTGGTTCTCGCTGGAAGAAGAGGACAATGATCCCGTCCGCTTCTTCGACTGTCTGCTTGCCAGCATCGCGCTGGTGAACGCCGATATTGCGCAGAAGGCTGCCGGTCTTGTCGGAGTCCGTGGCGATTTCTCTGCGGCCGAAAGCTGGGTGGTGACGCTGATCGAGGCGATTGCCACTCAGCCGCGCGACCTGGTGCTGATGCTCGACGACGTCCACCACATCGAGGACGTGCGCATCTGGCAAGCCCTGCAATGGCTGCTCGACTACGCGCCACCGCACTTGCACGTGGTTCTCTGTTCGCGTAACCGGCTTTCACTTTCACTGGCCCGCATGCATGCGCAAGGCTTGCTAAGTGTGTTCGATTTTCGCGATCTGCGTTTTAACCCGGTGGAGTCCGAGGCATATCTGCGCGAGCAGCTCGGCGTGGTCAGTCCGCGCGAAGCCAGGCAGCTGCATGAGCTGACCGATGGCTGGATTGCCGGCCTGCAATTGTTTGCCCTCGACATCAAGGCCAAGCGTGGGGCCGGCTTTTCGCCCACTGCGCTGCGCGATGCCGGCACGTTCGCGCAGTACTTCGACCGCGAGGTGCTGAGTCAGCTGGATGCCGACGACCAGAAACTACTGACCTGCGCGGCCATCTGCGACCGCTTCAGCGCGCACCTGTGCGCGACCCTGGTGGGCGAGCCGCGCGCGGTGGCACGCATGATGACGCGTCTGGTCAGGCTCGACAGCAGCAATCTGTTCCTGATCCAGGTGAGTGACCATGACCAGGAGAGCTGGTATCGCCTTCACCCTTTGCTGCGGGAAGTCCTGCTCGCGCGCGTCGCCGCCATGCCGGAAGAACGGCAGCGCGCGCTCCATGCCGCAGCCTGGCGTTGGTTCGAGCAGCGCGACTACGTCGAGGAGGCGGTGGCGCACGCGGTGCTCGCCGGGGAGGCGGGCGCCGCGGCGGATGTGATTCTGGCGCGGGCTTCGGAGCTGCTTGCGCGAGATGGTCTCGGCCGGCTGACCCGGTTGCTCCGTTCGCTGCCCGCCGGGCTGGTCGAGTCGTACTTTGTGCTGCAGACCATGCAGGCGCACATCGATCTCCGGTCGCGCCACCTCGCTGCCGCAGAACAGGCTATCGAGCAGCTGGCCCTGAAGGCAGCCACCCTCGGCGAGCGTGAACGGTATGCGGTGACGGTATTGCGAGGCGGACTGGCGCTGATGCGGGACGACATCAGTGCCGCGACGGTGCTACTGCCGGAGCTCGAGCGCGTGCCGCCGGACGCGGACGATTTCATGCTGACCACGCGTGGCAATGTCGTGGGCTGGATTCACATGCACCGCGGCGAATATGAGCGCGCCAGGGAGGTGCTGGCCGACAGCACCGAGCAAGGTGGCGCGATGGTCAGCAGCCTCGTGGGGCGCTGCTTCGCCGGCCTCAGCCTGTCGATTGAAGGACGGTGCCTGGAAGCCGAGCCGGTATTCCGCCAGGTCCTGCACGAAGCCGAGCAACTGGGCGGCATCTACGTGGGCGCCGCACACATGGCTGCGGTGTTGCTGAGCGAAACGTTGTACGAGCTCAACGAGATCGAAGCCGTCTGCAAACTGCTGGAGAAGCGGATAGAGCGACTCGAAGCGGTGTCGGTGCCCGATGCCGTGCTGCGCGCGCTGCAGATGCTCGCCCAGGCTCACCGGGTGGCGGGACGGAGCCTGGAGTCCGTGGCGTACCTGGACCGCCTGGAAGACTACGCGGTTCGGCACAGCCTTGACCGCCTTCTGGTGATTGCCCTTGGCGTCCGCTCGCGCTGGCTGCTGCTCGAGGGGGAACTCGATCCGGCCGAGGCAGCCGTCGCCCGAGCGCAGGCGCTGGCCGGTGATGGCACACGCCACGCCGCAACGTGGAGCGTTGACTTTGTCGCGACACTGGCCGTGAGCGGATTGTGCCTGCATCGCCATGACTACGATGGTGCCTTGTCGCATCTGACGCCATTGCTGGAGAGTGGGAAGCTGGCCTCGCGCGGCCGATACCTTGCGATCGTGCTGATGCAGTGTGCGGTTGCCGAGCGCGGGCGCGGCAATGCACGCGTTGCGTACGAGCGTCTGCGCGAGGCGCTGCGTTACGGCCAGCGGTTCGGACTGGTGCGCAGCTTGCTAGACGCCGCCCCCCATGGTGCGAGGCTCATCCAGGAGGCGCTTCAGGCGCAGGTGTTCGACCCTGTCCTTGCCTTCTTTGCGAGACGCCTGCTCGAAGCGTCGGAGCGATGGCGCGCTCGCGTGGTGCCGCCCGGCGCTGTACGCCGCGCTTCGCCGGTCCTGACCCTGAGCGAGCGCGAGGCCGAGGTGCTGAAGCTGATCTCGCAGGCGATGTCGAACAAGATGGTGGCACGCACCCTGTCCGTCTCCCCGGAGACGGTGAAGTGGCATCTGAAGAACATCTTCATCAAGCTGGGCGTCACCTGCCGCGACGAAGCCGTGGCGTTGCTGCGGGATGTCGAAGCCGACGCCTCGATGCAAGGGGCAGGCCAGTCGCGCTGACGGCGCGTCAGCGCTTTCGTGATCCCTTCCGGTTTTCATCGGATGGACTACCCAATTCGGGGAGGGGGCAGGGGGTGGCCCGAGACCCATCATTGACTCACCGCGGACCGGTCAGATATCTCAGCCGGTCGGCGCCATCCAACGCCGAACAGGGGGGAGTCTTCGTGCAGGTCGTTCGTAGTGTCTATCGTGAAGATCATGAGCAGTTCCGAACCACGGTGCGCCGGTTCCTGGAGCGTGAATGCCTGTCGCGCCAAGAGCAGTGGTGGGAGGACGGTATCGTAGACCGCGCGACCTGGATCAAGGCTGGCCGCGAAGGCTTGCTGTGCACGGGGCTGCCGGTGGAATACGGCGGTGGAGGCGGCGACTTCGGGCACGCGGCCATCATCGCCGAGGAAATGGCCTATGTCGGCTGCAGTATTTCCTTCGGGCTTCACTCCGATATCGTTGCGCCGTACATCGTCCGGCTGGGTACCGAAGCGCAGAAGCAGGCGTGGCTGCCCGGCGTCTGCTCTGGCGAGACCGTGCTGGCCGTTGCCATTACCGAGCCTGGTGGCGGCTCGGACGTGAAAGCCTGCCGTACCACTGCAGTGCGGGATGGCGACGAATGGGTCATCAACGGCAGCAAGACCTTCATCTCGAACGGCTTCATCTCCGACATGGTGATGGTGGTGTGCAAGACCGACCCGTCGGCCGGCGCCAAGGGCATCAGCCTGATCATGGTCGAAACCAATCGCGAGGGCTTCCGCCGCGGCCGCAAGCTGCAGAAGGTCGGCATGCACTCCCAGGACACCGCCGAACTGTTCTTCGACAACGTCCGGGTGCCGGCTGGCAACCTGCTCGGCGAGGAGAATAAGGGCTTCGGCTACCTGATGCACGACCTGGCCCAGGAACGCTTCATCATCGCCGTCTCCGCTGCCGCCAAGCTCGAGCGCCTGCTGGAGCAGACCATCGAGTACGTCAAGGACCGCCAGGCCTTCGGGCAGACGGTCTGGGACTTCCAGAACACCCGGTTCAAGCTCGCCGATGTCAAGGCACAGGCGGTGTCCTTGCGCACGATGGTGGATTACTACCTCGGCGAGCACATGCGGCGTCGTCTCACGGGAGAAGAAGCCGCCATCGCCAAACTGCATGCCACCGAAGTCCTGTGGAGATGCATCGACGATATGACGCAGTTGCACGGTGGCTACGGCTACATGCTTGAGTACCCAATCGCCCGTGCTTTCGTCGACATGCGCGTGGCCCGAGTCTACGGTGGGTCCAACGAGGTCATGCGCGAACTGATTTCGCGGAAGCTGTAATTCCCGCCGCTATGCAAGGAGACAAGGAATGACCAAGCACGTGGTAGTCGCCGGCGTCGGCATGATCCCGTTCAGGAAACCAGGCCAGAGCGACCCGTACGCCGTGATGGGCGCCAATGCCGCCAGACTGGCGCTGGAGGATGCCGGCCTCTCGTACGACAAGATCCAGCAGGCCTATGTCGGTTACGTCTATGGCGACTCGACCTGCGGCCAGGCGGCGCTGTACAAGGTAGGGGTGACCGGCATTCCCATTGTCAACGTCAACAACAACTGCTCGACCGGCTCGACCGCCCTGTTCCTGGCGCGCCAGGCGGTCGAGAGCGGCGCGGTGGAATGCGCGCTGGCGCTCGGCTTCGAGTTCATGCAGCCGGGCCCGCTGAAGAGTGCCTGGACCGACCGCGAGGCGGCGATGATCGAGTTCACCAATATCGCTGCACCCATGGTGCAGGACGCGCTCGAAGCCGGCGTGCCGCGCGCGCTGACATTGTTCGGCGGCGCAGGCCGCGAGCACATGCAGCGGTACGGCACCAGGCTGGAGACATTCGCAAAGATTCGCGCCAAGGCCAGCCGTCACGCGGCCAATAACCCGCTGGCCGTGTTCCGTACCGTCGTCACGGAAGAGGATGTGATGAACGAGAAAGTGATGTGGCCTGGGGTGATGACGCGCTCGATGGCCTGTCCGCCAACCTGCGGCGCCGCCGCCGCCATTATCTGCACGGAGGCGTTTGCGAAGAAGCACAACCTGCGCACCGGCGTCCGCATCCTCGCCCAGTCGCTGACCACCGACGTCGCGCCGAGCTTTGATCCGCCGTCGATGATCGGCCTGGTGGGCTTCCATATGGCCGAGGCGGGCGCGAACTCCGTGTACGAGCAGACCGGTGTCGGCCCGTCCGACATCCAGGTTTGCGAACTGCACGATTGCTTCGCGCAGAACGAATTGCTGACCTACGAATCGCTTGGCTTTGCCAGGGTCGGCGAGGCCGAGAAGATGGTGCTGGACGGTGACAACACTTACGGCGGCAAGGTGGTGGTCAACCCGTCGGGCGGCCTGCTTTCGAAGGGCCATCCGCTGGGCGCCACGGGCCTTGCGCAGTGCTTCGAGCTGACCCGCCAGATCCGCGGCACCGCCGGCCCGACCCAGGTTGAAGGCGCTAAGCTGGCGCTGCAGCACAACCTCGGCCTCGGCGGCGCCTGCGTGGTGACGATGTACGGCCGCGGCTGAACCGGATCCGGGGGCAGCCGTTCGGTCCGTGCATTGCCCGACTATCGAGAGGAGATGAGATGGCTGACAAAAGCATGATCGGGATGGATCTCGGCAAGGGATCCATCGAGGTGGAGAAGGGGCGCCTGCGCTTCTTCGCCAAGGCAACCGGCGAAACCAACCCGGTCTATACCGACGACGCCGCGGCCCATGATGCGGGCCACCGCTCGCTGCCGGTGCCGCCTACATTTTTCATGTGCCTGAACAGCGATGTGTCGGCCGTTTCCGGCATTGACCGCATGAAGGTGCTGCAACTGGACCTCGGCCGCATCCTGCATGCCGAGCAGGCCTTTGACTATCACCGCATGGCCTACGCCGGCGATACGCTCCATTTCACCACGACGGTCAGCGACGTCTATGACAAGAAGGGCGGGGCGCTGCACTTCGTGGTCAGTACCACCCGCGTGACCAACCAGGCCGGCGAGCACGTCGGCGACATGCGCAGCACTCTCGTGGAACGCCGTGGCTGAGCACCGGCAAGGAGAACAGAACCATGCAAGCACCCCGCTATAGCGACGTGAAGGTGGGCGACAAGCTGCCCGCGCTGGCGCTGCCGGCGATCAACCGCACCACGCTGGCCCTGTACGCCGGCGCTTCCGGCGATCACAACCCGATCCACATCGATCTCGACTTCGCGCGCAAGTCGCGCATGCCGGACGTGTTCGCGCACGGCATGCTGTCGGCCGCCTACCTGGGCCGGCTGCTGACCGGCTGGGCGCCGCAGTCCACGTTGCGCAACCTGTCGATCCGCTTCACCGGCATCACGCACCTCGGCAACCAGCCGACCTGCAAGGGCGAAATCGTCGAGAAGTTCGAGATCGACGGCGAAAAGCGCGTGAAGGTGGCGCTGAAGTGCACCAATCAGTACGGCGAAGACAAGCTGGTGGGCGAAGCCACCGTGGCGCTGAGCTGAATCCGGAAAACCAGATACCTGTAACCAGGGAGGAAAGCATGAGCAAGCTCGCAGGCAAGTCTGCCATAGTCACCGGCTCGGGCCGAGGCATCGGCCGTGAGGTGGCCCTGAAGCTGGCGTCCGAGGGCGCGCGCGTGGTGGTGAACGACCTCGATGCCGAACCGGCCAACGAAGTCGTCGATCTGATCCGGTCGCAAGGCGGCGAGGCGGTGTCCTGCGTCGGCAGCGTGACCGCCACCGACTTTGCCGATCGGCTGGTGGGCACCGCGGTGAAGCACTTCAACGGCATCGACATCATCGTCAACAACGCCGGCTACACCTGGGACAACGTGATCCAGAAGATGACCGACGAGCAGTGGTATGCCATTATCGACTGCCACCTGACCGCGCCGTTCCGCATCCTGCGGGCGGCCCAGCCGGTCATTTCGGCTGCCGCCAAGGCCGAGGCCGCCGAAGGGCGGGAGGTGTTCCGGAAAATCGTGAACATCTCGTCGGGCGCCGCCGGCGGCAACGCCGGCCAGTCGAACTATTCGACTGCCAAGGCCGGCATCCTCGGCCTGACAAAGACGCTGGCGAAGGAATGGGGCCGCCTGAAGGTCAATGTGAACGCGGTTGCTTTCGGCCTGATCGAAACGCGATTGACGCAGGCGCTGGCCGGCGACCAGTCGAAGACGGTCAGCATCGAAGGCCGGGAGATCAAAGTGGGCGTGCAGCAGGCGATGCTGGACAATGCCAGCCGCGTAATCGCGCTGGGCCGTGCCGGCAAAGCGGAAGAGGCGGCGGGAGCGGTGTATCTGCTGTGCACGCCGGAGTCAAACTTCCTGTCGGGCCAGGTGCTCTACTGCGGCGGCGGCCCGGGCGCCAACTTCTGAGTCGGAAGAGTCAAAAGAGTCGGAAGGCCGGTGCAACTGCCCTGTGCCCGATCCGCCCGCGAATCGGCGGGCGCTTGCAGCCGGCAGCGACAACAACACAAGAGTCGCGCGTTTGCGGACGCAGCGGCCTGCACCGCCAGGGCACGCGGCGGACGAAGGAGACCACGACATGTACATGACTCAGGCGCTGCACCGCTCCATGCAGCAGCGACCCAATGCCGAAGCGGTGCGCTACATGGGCCGCAGTCTGACCTATGCCGGGCTGGGGGCGCGCGTCGCGCGGCTGGCTGCGGGGCTGCGCAAGCTGGGCGTGCAGGACGGCGACCGCGTCGCGATGTTCTCGCTGAACTCGGCGCGCTATATCGAGTACTACATGGCCGTGCCATGGGCCGGCGGCGTGCTGAATCCGGTCAACATCCGCTGGAGCGCCGCGGAGATTCTCTACTCGTTCGAGGATTCGAGCACATCGGTGCTGATCGTCGACGACAATTTCAAGACGGTAGCCGTCAGGGTGGCGGCCGACAGCAAGGGCCTGCGCCACGTCATCTATGCGGGTGATGGCGAGGCGCCGCCGGGCATGATCCCGTACGAGGCGCTGATTGCCGAAAACCCGCCAATGGAAGACCGCCTGCGCCGGGGCGACGACCTTGCCGGCATCTTCTATACCGGCGGCACCACGGGCTTTCCGAAAGGCGTGATGCTTAGCCATGCCAATCTGGTCTCGTCGTCGACCAACAGCCTGATGGCGGGCACGACGACCATCGGCGGGACCTTCCTGCACGTCATGCCGATGTTCCACCTGGCGTGTCTCTCTGCAATCAACAATGGATTCCTGGCCAACGGGACGCATGTCCCGATGGCTTTGTTCGATCCGGGCCGCGCCATGGAAACCGTCGCGCAGGACGAGGTCACGGACGTGGTGCTGGCGCCGACCCTGATCCAGATGTGCCTGGACTGGCTGGACCAGAATCCGGCGCGTGCCGCGGAACTGAACTTTGCGTCGCTGCGCGCGCTGCGCTATGGCGCGTCACCGATGTCGCTGTCGCTGCTGCAGCGTGCGCAGGCCGCGTTCCCGGAGGCCAGGTTCAGCCAGGGCTACGGCATGACGGAGTTGTCGCCGGTGGCGACCATGCTGGGGCCGGAATACCACAACGAGGAGTCGCTGGCCAACGGCCGCATGCGCTCGGTGGGCAGGCCGGCATTTACGACCGAGGTCAGGATCGTCGATCCAGAGGGCAGAGAGGTGCCACGCGGCACGGTCGGCGAGATCGCGGTGCGCGGACCCGGGGTGATGCTGGGCTACTGGAACCAGCCCGAGCAGACCGCCGCGGCCATCCGCAACGGCTGGATGCATACCGGCGACGGCGGCTACATGGATGAGGACGGCTTCGTGTTCCTGTGCGACCGCATCAAGGACATGATCATTTCCGGCGGGGAGAACGTCTACTCGGCGGAGGTCGAGGCGGCGCTGGCGAGCCATCCCGCGGTCGCGCAGTCGGCGGTCATTGGCGTACCACATGAAAAATGGGGCGAGTCCGTGCATGCGGTGATCGTGCTCAGGCAGGGAGCCAGTGCGACATTGGAGACGATCCAGTCCCACTGCCGAGAACGCATTGCCAGCTACAAGGTCCCCCGCAGCGTCGAATTCGTGGAGGCGTTGCCTTTGTCGAGCGTCGGCAAGGTGCTCAAGCACGAGCTTCGCAAGCAACACTGGAAGTAGGCGTCTGCTGGCATGCAGCCTTGCTCAAGCTTGCATGCTGACCGCTGCTTCACGCTGCGTGGGCACCACGACTGGGCTCAGGAATGCCGGCGCCAGGCCGGTCAACTGTTCCGCGGCCGCTCGCAAGGGCGGCAGGAAGCGCTTCACCGCTTCCTCCCTCGTGACTTCGCCCGAGGGCAGGTTGACGCTGATCGATGCCACCACGTTGTGGTGTTCGTCGCGTACCGGTACTGCGAGGCCTGCGATGTGCTGGTCGAATTCTCCATCCACCCACGCATAGCCATCGCGGCGCACGGCGGCGAACGCTTCAAGCAATGCCGCCTTGTCGTGCACGGTGCGGTCCGTGTAGGCGCGCAGGGAGGCCTCGTCGAGAAACTGCGAGAGAAATTCTGTGGTCTGGAATCCTAGCACCGCCCGGCCTGGTGCCGTGGCGAAGGCCGGCACATGGCTGCCCACGCCAAGTCCCAGTGAGCGGATCTTCAGCGACGGAATGCGCAGGACATATACCGCATCGTGCCCGTCGAACACACACATGCCGCATGACTCGGTGACCTGCGTCCACAGGGTTTCCAGCGCGCGTTGCGCGTGTCCCCAGAAGGGCAGCGAGGTCAGATAGGTCATGCCGAGGGTAAGGATCTTCGGCGTCAGGCGAAAACCCCGCGTTTCGGATTCCGCCGCATAGCCCAGCTCGCACAGCGTGAGCAGGATCCGGCGCACCACGGTCCGCGGCAGGCCAGTGGATGCCGTGATGCTGGCAACGGTGTGCGTGCCGCTGCGCCCCAGCGCGTGGATAACGGCCAGTCCGCGGGCAAAAGAGCGTACGAAGCCATCGTTGTCGGCAGTAGTCATGTTCGTGGGAGGGTCTGATTTCAGGTTGACATTGTAGCAAGCTCGGACTTAAAGTTCGAAAAAACGGGCGATAATGACCGCCAGGCGGACACAAATGTCCGAAAAATAATTAAACAGGAGACAACCATGAAGCGGCGTTTTCTTTGCCAGGCGCTAGCCTGCCTCGCTGTCGTGTCCACCTCGGGCCTTGCATTCGCCAACCCGGCCCCCGAGACCTTCCAGGCCAAGCGTCCTTTGCGCCTGATCGCGCCAAGTTCGCCCGGCGGCATCCTTGACCTGACCAGCCGCCTGCTCGGCAAGACGCTGTCTGAGCAGCTGGGGCAGCCCGTCGTCGTGGAGAACCTGCCTGGCGCGGGCGGCGTGATCGGGATGCAGGCCATGCTGCGCGCGGAACCGGACGGCCACACGCTGGTGATGGGCAGCCTTGGCCCCAATGCGGCCAACTACGCATTGCACGACAAGCTGCCTTACAAGTTCGAGGACTTCGCACCGGTGGCGCATGTGCTGACGATGCCGGACGTCGTTGTAGTTAACCCGAAACTGCCGGTCAAGACCATTGCCGAGCTTGCGGCTTATGCCAAGACGCGCCCCAACGGCTTGTCCATGGCCGTATCGACGAGCGGCTCTTCAGGCCATCTCGCCGGGGACCTGCTGAAGCAGCGCGCGGGCATTACCGCCGTCGACGTGATCTATCGGGGCGCTTCGCCGGCGCTGACCGATCTAGTGGCAGGGCAAGTCGATTTCATGGTGGATAACCTCATCACCGCACTGCCGCTGGTGCGCGCAGGCAAGCTACGTGCGCTTGCCGTCACGACCAAACAGCGTGCCCCGGAACTCCCCGATACGCCGACCATGGCCGAATCCGGTTACCGCGACTTCGACGTTTCGGTCTGGCTCGGTCTCTTTGTCTCGTCCAGGACCCCGCCCGCGGTAGTGCAGGCATTGAACGCTGCCGTCAACAAGGCGCTGGCAGATCCTGCGCTGCGCGAGAAGCTGGCGCAGCAGGGCGGTACGGCGGCGGGCGGGTCGACGCGGCAGTTCGACAGCTTCGTGCGCGCCGAAAAAACCCGCTGGGAGCAGGTCATCAAGGACGGGAACATCAAGCCCGAGTAAGCCCGAACAAATTCATCACTCTCTTCTCGCAGACAACGCCATGCAAAACAACTTCAAGGACAAAGTCATCGTCGTCACCGGAGCCGGCAATGGCATCGGCCGTGCCATTGCCATGCTGCTGGGCGCGCAGGGCGCCAGGGTGGTCGTCAACGACCTGGGCTCCAGCGGCAGCGGCGAGGGCAGCGATGCCGGACCAGCCCAGAAGGTGGTTGACGAGATCCGTGCAGCCGGCGGAAAGGCCGCGGCGAACACCGATTCGGTCGCGACTGCCGAGAGCGCGCAGGCCATTGTCGATACCGCCATCCGCGAGTTCGGTCGCATCGATGGCGTAATCAACAACGCCGGCATCCTGCGCGACCGCATCTTCCACAGGATGAGCACCGCTGAATGGCAGGCGGTACTGGATGTGCACCTGGGAGGCGCTTACTTTGTCAGCCGTGCGGCGGCGCCTTATTTCAAAGAGCAGCAAAGCGGCACCTACGTCCACATGACCTCCGCCACCGGCCTGGTCGGCAATTTCGGGCAGGCCAACTACGCCGCCGCCAAGCTTGGCATCGTGGCGCTGTCGAAATCCATCGCGCTGGACATGGCCCGCTTCAATGTCCGTTCCAACTGTATTGCACCATTCGCATGGAGTCGCCTGATCGGCACGCTGCCCAGCGAAACCGAGGCCGAGAAGAAGCGCCTTGAGCGGATGCAGGCGATGAAGCCGGAGCAGGTTGCCCCTGTTGCAGCGTTCCTATCCGGCGATGCTTCGGCGGACGTCAATGGCCAGGTGCTGGCCGTGCGCGGCAATGAGCTGATCGTCATGAGCCAGCCGCGCCCGGTGGCGTCGGTGCATCGCGCCGAAGGCTGGACGCTGGAGACGCTGGCGGAGCATGCCGTGCCGGCGGTGAAGCGCGCGTTCACGCCGTTGGAGCGCTCGCCCGAGGTCTTTTCCTGGGATCCGGTCTGAGAACGGAGGTACGCAGCGATGGCCATCGACTATCACCGCCTGCGCTCTTGGGCGTTTTTTGACCAGATTTCCAACTATGCGGCGAATGACAATATTCGCTATGCGCTGAGCCTCGGCTTTGGCACCGATCCGATGGACGAGGCGGACTTGCCCTTTGTCTTTGAGGAAGGACTGAGCGTGGTGCCCACCTTCCTCGCCACCGTCGGCGCGCCAGGTGCATGGGCAAGTGACCCGGGCACGGGCATCGACTGGCTGCAGATCCTCCACGGCGAGCACCGGATGCGCTTTTTTGCAGTGCCCGCGGCGTCTGGCGCAGTACGCAGCCAGACGCGCGTCAGCCGCGTGGTGGACAAGGGCGCCGGCAAGGGCGCGCTGGTGGTCACTGAGCGGCGCATCGAGGACCAGGCCAGCGGCGAGTTGCTGGCGACCGTCGAGCATGTGTCGTTCTGCCGGGCTGATGGTGGCTTTGCCTGCGCCGCCACGCCCGGCGATGCACCGCCCGAGCCATTGCCGGCGGTGCCGGAGCGCGCGCCTGACATGATCATGTCGATGCCGACCCTGCCTTCAGCGGCCTTGCTGTACCGCCTCAATGGCGATCGCAATCCCATCCACGTACTGCCCGCTGCCGCCCGGCAGGCAGGCTTCGAGCGGCCGATCCTGCATGGCCTTTGCACTTACGGCATGGCATGCCGGGCGCTGCTGAAGCAGGCTTGCGGTGGGGATCCATCGCGCCTGGCCAGCCTTTCGGTGCGCTTTTCATCGCCATTCGTGCCTGGTGAAACGCTGCGCGTGGAGATGTGGCGCGGCGAAGGGCAGGTCCGGTTCCGTGCGCTCGCCGACGAGCGCAATGTGGTGGTGCTGAGCCACGGCGTCGCCGACCTGCATCCGTAATCAAGGAGTCAAGATGTCCGTAATCGAGCAATTCGCCCGTGCCACGCCCGACCGGGTTGCCTACCGCATGGTGCCGTCCGGCCAGGCGGTGACGTGGGCCGAACTGGAGCAGCGTTCGCGCCGGTGCGCTGCCGCACTGCTGGCTGCTGGTCTGCGCGAGGGCGACGGCATTGCCGTGCTGCTGGAGAACCATGTCCGCTATTTTGAGATCCTTTGGGCCGCGCACCGGATCGGCTTGTACTACACCACGATCAGCCGTCACCTGAAAGCCGATGAGGTGGAGTACATCGTGCAGGACTGTGGCGCCCGGGTACTGTTCTGCTCGGCGCAGACCCTTGGCGACCTTGCCCCCGGCGCGCTGGCATCGCTTCGGGTCACGCGCGTGCTTCTGGATGGGAGCGAGCCGGGCTACAGCAACTATGAAGCGTGGATGGAGCAGATGCCGGCCGATGTCACGTTGCCGCGCACGGTGGAGGGAACTGACTTCTCATATTCGTCCGGCACCACGGGCACGCCCAAGGGCATCAAGCGTCCACTGCAAGGCGCCAACGCTTTCTTCCGCACCGGTGACGATGCTCGCCTGGGCTGGAAATCGCTGGACCGCGACACGGTCTATCTGTCGACCGCGCCGTTCTATCACACTGCCCCGGTGCGCTGGAACATGGCCACGATGCGCGCCGGTGGCACCTCGATCCTGATGGAGAAGTTCGAGCCGCTGGCGGCGCTGGATGCGATCGCGCGCTACGGCGTGACACATAGCCAGTGGGTGCCGACCATGTTCGTGCGTTTGCTGCGACTGACTGCCGCGGAGCGCGAGCGCTTCGACTTGTCCACTATGCGCTATGCGATCCACGCCGCCGCGCCGTGTCCGATTTCGGTCAAACAGCAGATGATCGACTGGTGGGGGCCGATCCTCTATGAGTTCTACAGCGGCACCGAACTGGTCGGTCGCACCTCGCTGGACTCAATGGAATGGCTTGCGCACAAGGGGTCGGTCGGACGGCCCGAGTTCGGACAGGTACACATCGTCGGCGACGATGGCAATGAAGTGCCGCAGGGCCAGACCGGCGTGGTCTACTTCTCCGGCGGCGGAACCTTTGCCTACCACAATGACCCGGAGAAAACCCGGCAGGTCTATAACGACCGTGGGTGGGCCACCTATGGAGACGTTGGCTACGTCGATGCCGATGGCTTCCTTTACCTCACGGACCGCCTTGCCAACACCATTGTCTCGGGCGGTGTCAACATCTATCCACAGGAATCCGAGAATGTGCTGATGAGCCATCCGGCGGTCTTCGACGTGGCAGTGGTCGGCGTGCCGAATACCGAATTCGGCGAGGAAGTGAAGGCGGTGGTCCAGTTGCACGAGCCTGAGCGGGCGTCGCCGGTCCTGGCCGAAGAACTGATCGCGCTTTGCCGCAGCAGGATCTCCCCGATCAAATGCCCGCGCTCGGTCGATTTCGTCGCGGCGCTGCCGCGCACCGAAACCGGCAAGCTGCTCAAGCGCGCCGTCAAGGCCAGCTACTGGCCAACCGAAAACCGAATCGCGCATTGAGCGCAACTGATGCCATGTCCCGACAAGAAGCCAGCTATCACGCGCCGCGCAAGATGTTCGCGCCGGAGCACGAGATGTACCGCGACAGCGTCGCCCGTTTCCTGGCTGACAAGGTCATGCCCGGACACGCCGAATGGGAAGCCGCCGGCCTGGTTCCGCGGGATCTCTGGCGCGATGCCGGCGCCCACGGCCTGCTGTGCCCCGGCTTGCCCGAAGCCTACGGCGGTGCCGGCGGTGACTTCCTGCACAGCGCCATCGTGGTGGAAGAGATCGCCCGGGCCCTGGCCAGCGGCGTGACCGGGTTCACCACGCACTCGGAGAACGTCGCGCCGTACCTGCTGGAATTCGGCACCGAGGCGCAGAAGCATGAGTTCCTGCCGCGCATGGCCAGCGGCGATGTGGTTGGATCGATCGCGATGACCGAGCCGGGGGCTGGCAGTGACCTGAAGGCCATCCGCACCAGCGCTGTCAAGGTGGATGGTGGTTACCGGCTCAACGGCCAGAAGACCTTTATCACCAATGGCTACCACGCTGACCGTGTGCTGGTATTCGCCAAGACAGAGCCGGCCGCCGGTGCGCGCGGCATCAGCCTGTTCTGGGTCGACACCACCAGCCCCGGTTTCAGCCGCGGCCGTCTGTTGGACAAGATCGGCCAGAAAGCCCAGGACACCGCTGAACTCTTCTTTGAGGACGTCTTCGTGCCGGACGACATGCTGGTCGGGGAGCGCAATGCCGGCTTCGGCTACGCCATGAGCGGGCTGGTGCGTGAGCGCCTGCTGATCGCCTTGCGTTGCGCCGTGGCGCTGGAGGTGGCGCTTGACTGGACCATTGCGCATGTCAAGGAACGCCGTGCCTTCGACAAGGCGCTGATCGACAACCAGTTCATTCGCTTCCGCCTGGCCGAAATCAAGACGCATGCGTGTGCCACGCGTGCCTTCGTCGACAGCTGCCTTGAACAATACCTGGCCGGCACGCTGACGCCGGATGGCGCTGCCATGGCCAAATTCTGGGCCGGCGAGGCCACGCGCGCCATCGATGACCTGATGCAGTTCTTTGGCGGCTACGGCTATATGCGCGAATACCCCATCGCCCGTGCCTACACCGACGTGCGCCCGAACCGGATCTACGGCGGTTCGGCCGAAATCATGCGCGAAGTCATCGCGCGTGCACTCTGAATTCACCATGACCAAGAACCTTTCTCGCTCGGTCGCCATCGTCGGTGCCGCGGAATCCGACCTGGGCAAGGTGCCCGGCAAGACGGCACTGGAGTTGCAGGCGCAGGCCGCGCGGCTGGCCCTGCAGGACGCGGGGCTGTCGCTGCGCGATGTGGATGCCGTGTTCGCGCATACCGATGACCGCTTTGCCACCGTGCAGCTGGCCGAATACCTCGGCATCCAGCCACGGTACGTCGACTCCAGCAACGTCGGTGGCATGTCCAACCTGATGCACATCCGTCATGCGATGGCGGCCATTGCCGCCGGCATGTGTTCGGTGGCGCTGGTGACCTATGGCAGTACGCAACTGTCCGACGGCTCGCGCAAGAGTGGCGCCGTCGCCGCGGATACACCGGACTCACCGCGTGGACAGTTCATCGCGCCCTATGGCCAGCTCAGCCCGATCGGCTATTACGCGATGGTAGCCCAGTTGCACATGCATCGCTACGGCACCACGACCAGGGACCTTGCCGAGGTGGCAGTGGCGGCGCGGCGCTGGGCACAGCTCAATCCCAAGGCGTACCGAAGGGAGGAAACCAGCATTGAAGAGGTCATGACGTCGCCCGTCATCGCATCGCCGCTGCGTACGCGCGATTGCTGCCTCGTCACCGATGGCGGTGGCGCGCTGATCATCACCTCCGCCGATCGTGCACGCGACCTGAAGTCGAAGCCTGTCTACGTGATGGGCGCGGCCGAGACCTTCTCGCACCACTACACCCCCTTCAATACGGCCGACTGGCTCGACACCCGCGTTGCTCAGACGGCGGATGAAGCGTTCCGCATGGCCGGCGTGACCCGCGACGATATCGACGTGGTGCAGATCTACGACCACTTCACCATTGGCGTCATCCAGTCGCTGGAAGAACTCGGCTTCTGCCAGCGTGGCGAGGGCGGGGCGTTTGTCGCCGACGGCGCGCTGGGGCCGGGTGGCCGCTTCCCGATCAACACCTCGGGCGGCGGACTGTCCTACGGGCATCCGGGCATGTTCGGCATGTTCGTGCTGATCGAGGCCGTGCGCCAGCTGCGCGGCGAGTGCGGCGAGCGGCAGTTGCCCGGCGCCGAACTGGCGCTGTGCCATGCGCCGGGACTCGTCTTCTCCTGCAACACCACCATGATCCTCGGAGTCTGAAGCATGAGCGAAGCACAACGTCCCCTGCCGCGTCCCACTGAGATCACCGCAGGCTACTGGCAAGCCGCGGCGCAGGGCCGCCTTGTGGTGCAAGGCTGCCGCGCCTGCGGCCACCGCCAGTTCTATCCGCGCACTCTGTGCGTGGCGTGCGGGTCGGACCAGGTGGAATGGGCCGAGGTCTCCGCATTCGGCTCGATCTACACCTTTACGGTCAACCACCGTGCCCCCAACGCCTTCATGAAGGCGCGGCTGCCCTATGTGGTTGCCATCGTCGAACTGGACGAGGGCGTGCGGATGATGGCGAACATCATCAACGCACCGCCCGAGGCCGTCGCCATCGGCAAGCGGGTGCGCGTGGTGTTCGAGAAGGCGAGCGAAGACGTGAGCCTGCCGCAGTTCGAACTGATCGACTGACCCGATCCTGATCCGAGGAGACGTCCATGGCTGTTATCACTTCACCGCGGCGGCGGGCCGCGCTGCTTGCGATCGCCTGCTTCGCAGCGCTGCCGGGCCTGAGTCATGCACTCGATGGTTTCGCCTATCCGCAGAAGCCCATCCGGCTGGTCGTGCCATTCCCGGCCGGCGGCGGATCCGACACCCTGGCCCGCCTGCTCGGCCGCGAGCTGACGGCGATGTGGGGCAAGCCGGTGGTGGTCGAGAACAAGCCGGGTGCCAGCGGCACGATCGGCACAGGGGTGGTGGCAAAGGCCGCGCCGGACGGCTATACGCTGCTGTTGGGCGCGACGCCGCTGGTGCAATTGCAGGGCGTGTACAAGTCACTGCCCTACGATACATTCCGCGACCTGGCTCCGCTGGCGCGCCTGGCGCTCTCCTCGGACGTGTTCGTCGCGCCGGTATCGTCCGGCGTCGGCAGCGTGGGGGAGCTGGTGGCCGAGGCCAGGGCCAGGCCAGGCAAGTTCAGCTACGGCTCCTATGGCAACGGGACCTCCTCCCACATGCACGGCGAGTTGCTGCGCATGCAGGCGAAGGTGGACCTGACCCATGTTGCCTACAAGGGCGGCTCGCCGCTGGCCCAGGACCTGCTCGGCGGGCAGGTGAGCTCGGGGTTTGTGGATGTGGCCAGCAGCAAGGCCGCGCTCAGCTCGCCGAAGATCAGGGTGCTGGCCGTGACGGGCGAGCGTCGGCTGCAGCTGCTGCCGGACGCGCCGACGTTCACCGAACTGGGCTATCGCGATTACGAGCCCAACGGCTGGTACGGCCTGTTCGTGCCCGCGGCCACGCCGAAGCCGGTGCGGGACAAGCTTGCCACCGCGGTGCTGACCATCCTGGCCAGGCCCGCGATGCAGACCGCGATTCGCGAGCTGGGACTGGAGCCGGGAACGCTGGAGCCCGAGGCGTTCCTGAAGCTGATGCGGCGCGATGCGGAGATCTGGGGACGGATCGCCAGCGAGGCGCGCATCACGCTTGACTGAAGGATACCGCCCGCCAGGACTCCCTGTCGTTTCGGGCGAGACTGGCGTGGCAAGGCCCCTGCGGAAAGGCTCCGAAATACAGTCCCAAACCTCCACCTTCATGCTGATTGAGGAGAACTGCCCATGCTTTCCGGTGTAAAAGTCGTCGAGATTTGCGGAATCGGCCCGGGCCCGTTCTGCGCGATGCACCTTGCCGATCTCGGCGCCGACGTCATCGCGGTGGAGCGCGCCACGCCGGCCAACGGCGCAGCGCCGTCCGCGGACGGCTATGTGCTGAACCGGGGCAAGCGTTCAGTGGTCGCCGACCTGAAGACGGCCGAGGGTCGCGAGCTCGTGCTGGCGCTGGTCCAGGATGCCGATGCGCTGATCGAGGGCATGCGTCCGGGCGTCATGGAGCGGCTGGGCCTGGGCCCGGACGTTTGCCTGGCGCGCAACCCGCGTCTTGTCTACGGGCGCATGACGGGGTGGGGCCAGACCGGTCCGCTGGCACAGGCGGCCGGGCACGACAACAACTACATTTCGCTCTCCGGCGCGATGTATTACCAGGGCGGGCCCGTTGAGCCACCATCATCGGCCATCACGGTGGTAGGC
Source organism: Cupriavidus sp. 207A1 (assembly GCF_057798955.1). Lineage (NCBI taxonomy): Bacteria > Pseudomonadati > Pseudomonadota > Betaproteobacteria > Burkholderiales > Burkholderiaceae > Cupriavidus > Cupriavidus sp. 207A1. The sequence goes on from NZ_JBYOJO010000008.1 coordinate 158,328, forward strand.
GATGTCGGCGGCGGTGCGTTGTACCTGGCAGTGGGATTGCTTTCGGGCATCCTCAATGCCCGCGCCACGGGCAAGGGCACCGTCGTCGACGCATCGATCGTCGATGGCTCGGCCCATATGCTGCAGTTGCTGCTGTCGACGGCCCGCAAGGGCTTCATCACCGGCGAGCGCGGCAACAATATCCACGATGCCTCTCATTTCTATTCGACCTATCGCTGCGCGGACGGCAAGTTCGTCACGCTCGGCTCGATCGAGCCGCAGTTCTACGCGTTGCTGCTGGAAAAATTAGGGCTGACCGAGGATCCGCGTTTCGCCCGGCAATGGGACCGCGAGCGTTGGACCGAGCTGCATAGGCACTTTGAGGAACTCTTTGCCACCAAGACGCGCGCGCAATGGTGCGCACTGCTGGAAAACACCGACGTGTGTTTCGGCCCGGTGCTGAGCCCGGAAGAGGCCGCCGGGCATCCGCACCTGGCCGCGCGAGGTGTCTACTTCCAGGCGGAGGGCCATCTGCAGGCTGCGCCCGCGCCGCGTTTCGATGGCAAGGCCATGGCGGCGGGCGCGATTCCACGGCGCGGCCAGCACACTGGCGAGATCATGGCCGCAATCGGCACCGGCCAACCTGGCGACGCCTGGAAAGCGACCTGACTATTGCTGTTGCTTCCTGCGGCGTTCCGGTATTCGCAACCGCCGCGTGCGGCTGCGACCGTCTCGCGTCGCCACTGCCCTGGGTGATTCTGCGCTTGGGCAGTCCTTCTTGCTTTCCACGCACACCTCAGTCACAGCACCTGATTCGCCGCGCCGATGCGTGCGATGCCGTCGCTCCCGCGCATGTCGTCGACACATAAGATTCTCTTATTAAATCCGGAGGGATTTCTAACTGGAACTCCTGGTGCAGGCAGATCATCATCCAGTCATCAGACCTGCTTCGAACTCTCGTACCAGCCAGCAAAAAAGGATGTCATAAAGGCAGAAAATGGACGAAAACAGTTTCACTCAAGCGGCATCGATTCCGGGCTTGCGCGCTACGGTGTCCGCAGCAGAACGCAACCGCGAGCACATGCTGGCTATGCTGAGCCAAGTGCGCGAGCTGGAGCAACGGGCGGTCAGCAAGTCCGCAAGCGCGGCAGACGCATTCCACGCGCGAGGCAAGCTACTGCCACGCGAGCGGCTCGCGCACCTGCTGGACGCCGACCGGCCGTTTTACGAACTCATGACCCTTTGCGGCTATTGCGGGATCGAGAATCCGGACCCGTCCACCAGCGTACCCGGCGCCGCACTCATTGTCGGCATTGGCTTCATCGAAGGCGTGCGTTGCATGGTCGCCGTGAACGATTCGGGCATCAGCGCCGGCGCGATGCAGGCGCTGACCGGCCAGAAGCTGATTCGGGCGCAGGAAATTGCGCTCGCCCAGAAGCTGCCGTTTGTCCAGTTGGTGGAAAGCGCGGGCGGCAACCTGCGCAAGTATCGGGTCGAACGCTTTGTCGTGGGTGGCGGCATGTTCTACAACCTGGCGCGGCTGTCCGCAGCCGGCGTGCCGGTCGTGTCTCTCATCCATGGATCTTCGGCGGCCGGGGGCGCCTACCTGCCGGGGCTGTCCGACCACGTCATCATGGTTCGGCGCCAGGCCCATGCATACCTGGCCGGCCCTTCGCTGTTGCGCGCCGCGACCGGCGAAGAGGCCACCGACGAGGAACTCGGCGGCGCCGACATGCACGCCAGCGTCTCGGGCCTCGCGGACCACGTGGCCGACAACGACCTTGATGGCATTGCCCGCCTGCGCGAGGTGATGGACACGATCGGCTGGCGCGATGCACCGGGCGGCGAGAGCTGGGACGAGCCGCTCGAGTCCGCCGAGGATCTGCTGGGACTGATGCCGGCCGACACCCGCACGCCGGTCGACATGCGCGCAGTGATTGCACGCATCGTCGATGGATCGCGCTTCAGGGAGTTCAAGGCAATGTACGGGGTCCACACGGTCTGCGGCCACGCCCGCATCCAGGGGCACGAGGTTGGGGTCCTGAGCAACAACGGGCCGCTCGACTGCGACGGGTCGACCAAGGCGGCGCAGTTCATCCAGTCGTGCGTCCAGCTGGGCCGGCCGCTTGTCTTCCTGCAGAACATCACCGGCTTCATGGTCGGGCGCGAGCATGAGCAGGCAGGGATGATCAAGCACGGCGCCAAGCTGATCCAGGCACTGTCCAACGCGCCGGTGCCGCGCCTGACCGTGTTGTGCGGCTCGTCCTTCGGCGCCGGCAACTATGGCATGTGCGGGCGCGCGTTCCGCCCGGACTTCCTATTCTCGTGGCCGAATGCGCGCACTGCCGTCATGGGCGGCGAGCAGGCCGCCATGACCATGCGCCTGGTCGCCGAGAACGCCGCGCGCCGCAGCGGGCGCCCCGTCGACGAAGCGGCGATCGAAGCCGAGAGCCGCGACATCGTCGCGACGTTTGAACGCCAGTCCAGTGCCATCCACACCAGCAGCATGCTGCTCGATGACGGGATCATCGACCCGAGGGACACGCGCTCGTGGCTCGGCATGGCGCTCGCCACGGTGGCACAGGCCAGGCAGCGCGCCGTACAGCCGATGCAATTCGGCGTCGCCCGCCTCTAAGCACAGCGGCGGGTGCGCACCGCCTGAGGCCGCATGTCTGGCAAGCGGCCTGCGCCCCATCCCTTCGAAAACACAAGGAGACACCACCCATGATGACCCCCGAACACATCGCGCTGCAGGACAGCGTACGCAGGCTGATCGACCGGGAGATCGAACCGTTTGTCGAAAAATGGGAGGCTGACGAAATCTTTCCCGCGCACGAAGTGTTCAAGAAGCTCGGCTCGGCGGGCTATCTCGGCGTGAACAAGCCCGTGGAATTCGGCGGCATGGGGCTGGACTACTCCTACGAGATTGCATTCTGCGAGGCCATCGGCGGCATCAGCGCGGGCGGCGTCGGCATGGCCATCGCCGTGCAGACCGACATGGCCACGCCGGCGCTGGCACGATTCGGCTCGGACGAGTTGCGGGAGACCTTTCTCAAGCCGACCGTTGCGGGAGATTTCGTGGTGTGCCTGGGCGTGTCAGAAGCCGGGGCCGGTTCGGACGTGGCATCGCTGAAGACCACGGCGCGCAAGGATGGCTCCGACTATGTGATCAACGGCTCCAAGATGTGGATCACGAACGGGCTGCAGGCCGACTGGATGTGCCTGCTGGCGAATACCAGCGAGGGCGATGTCCACCGCAACAAGTCGCTGATCTGCCTGCCGCTGAAGGAGAACGGTAAGCTGCGTCCCGGCATCACGATGAACAAGATCAAAAAGGTCGGCATGTGGTCTTCCGATACCGCCCAGGTATTCTTCGACGACGTTCGGGTGCCCCAGCGCTATCGCATCGGGGAAGAAGGCATGGGCTTCACCTACCAGATGCGCCAGTTCCAGGAGGAGCGCCTCAGCGGCGCCACCCGCCGGGTCACCGCGCTCACCAATGCGATCAACGAGACCATCGAGTACACCCGTGAGCGCAAGGCGTTCGGGCGTTCGATCCTGGACAACCAGGTGGTCCATTTCCGGCTGGCCGAACTGAAGACGGAAGTCGAACTGCTGCGCTCGGTCATCTACCGCGCGGCCCAGGTGCATATGTCCGGCGGCGACATGACCGAGCTGGCCTCCATGGCCAAGCTCAAGGCCGGCCGCCTGTGCCGGGAGGTGACCGATTCCTGCCTGCAGTACTGGGGAGGCATGGGTTTCACCTGGGATAACCGCGTGTCGCGCGCCTGGCGCGACCTGCGCCTGATCTCCATCGGCGGCGGCGCCGACGAGATCATGCTGACCATCATCTGCAAGCACATGGGAATCCTGCCGAAGCGGGCGGCCTGATCAGGGGAGAATCACATGCGCTTCGACACCTTGCTGGTCGCCAACCGGGGAGAAATCGCGCTGCGGGTCCTGCGCAGCGCGCGCAAGCTCGGCTTGCGCACGGTCGCCGTCTATTCGGACGCCGATGCCGGCAGCCTCCACGTGCGCGAGGCCGACCTGGCCGTGCGCCTCGGACCGGCCGACGCCGCCCGCAGCTATCGGAATGGCCATGCGCTGATCGAGGCATGCCGGCGCACCGGCGCCCAGGCGATACATCCGGGCTACGGCTTCCTGTCCGAGAACGCGGAGTTCGCGCGGGCGGTCGCCGATGCGGGCCTGACCTTCGTCGGACCCTCGGCAGACGTCATTGCCTTGATGGGCAACAAGGCCCAGGCAAAGCTGGCCATGCAAGAGGCCGGCGTGCCGACGGTGCCGGGGGAACAGGGCTGTGCCACCGACGAGGCGGCCCTCGCCGCGGTCGAGCGCATCGGCTTGCCGGTCATCCTGAAGGCCGCGGCGGGCGGGGGCGGCCGTGGCATGCGGGTCGTGCGCGATGCCACCGCCTTGCAGGCGGCGCTGCGACAGGCGCGCTCCGAGGCGGCGGGCGCGTTCGGCTCTGACGAGATCATCATCGAGCGCGCCATCGAGCGCGGAAGACATATCGAGATCCAGGTGCTGTGCGACGAGCATGGCCGTTGCCTGCACCTGGGCGAGCGCGACTGTTCGACACAGCGACGCTTCCAGAAGGTCATCGAGGAAGCGCCTTCGCCCGCGGTGAACGCCGGGCTGCGCCAGGCGATGGGAGAGGTCGCGGTGCGCGCCTGCGAGGCCATTGGCTACACCGGCGCCGGCACCCTCGAATTCCTGCTGGATGGAAAGGGCCGCTTCTATTTCATGGAGATGAACACGCGGCTGCAGGTCGAGCACGGCGTGACGGAGTTGGTCACCGGGCTTGACCTGGTGGAGCAGCAACTGCGCATCGCCCAGGGCGAGCCGCTCGCGTTCGGGCAGGAGGATGTGCGCATGCGCGGCCATGCCATCGAGGTGCGGCTGTGCGCGGAGGACCCCGCCGTGGGCTTCCTGCCCCAGGTGGGCCGCGTCGATGTCTGGCGCCCGGCGCCCGACATCCGCGTTGACTGCGCGCTGCGCGGCGGCATGGAGATCGGGTCCGATTACGACTCGATGGTCGCGAAGATCATGTCCTGGGGCGAGACGCGCGAACAGAGCATTGGCCGCCTGGTCCGTGCCTGCGAGCGCACGGCGCTGCTGGGTGTCCGAACCAACCTTGGCCTGCTTTCGCGCTGCCTGCGCCATCCGCGCTTCGTGGCCGGCGAGGTCACCACGGATTTTCTGGCTGGCGAAGACATGGGCGGTCCGGCGTGGCGCGCGCAGCCGTCGGTGCATGTACGTGCCGCGGCGGCCTTGCTGCTGTCGGGCGCGGTCGGCCGCGGCGCGTCCGGCATGCAGCGGCTGCCGGCCGGCCCGGCGCAAACGCGGGCGCTGTGGCTCATGGATGCCACGCACATAAGCGGCGCAGGCGCCGCGGCGCAAGGGACGGCCAGCGCGGTGGAACTGCGGCCATCGGCGGACCAGGGCGAAGTCGTCATCCGTTTCCGATCGGGCGATCCGACCCCCGCGCGCAAGGCGACGGATGCGCAAGCGCGCGAGGCAGAGCCCGCCTGCAGCGTTGCCAATGTGCATTGGGAGCCGACCGGGAGCTCGGCCGGCGGACATGGCGGCACGCTCGGGCTTGCGGTCGATGGCGTGTACCGCCAGCTGATGTGCAGCTCGCCCCGACGCGACGAATGGTGGCTGCAGGATGGCGCGGACACCTTCGTGTTCCGGCGGCTGGCGCGCTTCCTGGCGAGCGACGGCGAATCCCTCGGCGGCAGCGTACGGGCGCCGATGAGCGGGCGCGTGGTTGCCGTCATGGTCGCCGAGGGCGACGCCGTCGAGCGCGGCCAGACTCTGCTCGTGCTGGAGTCGATGAAGATGGAAATGCCGCTGGCCGCGCCGGGCACGGGGCGCATCGTGCGCGTGCTTGCCCGGGAGGGCATGCAGCTCAATGCGGGCCAGGTGCTGATCGAAGTCGGCGTGGGCGTCGAAGCGGAAAAGGCCGAAGCCGGGGGCGCGGCCTGAGCGCGCGGAAGCCGGGATGCAGGGCGGACACGCGGGGGCAACGCCGCGGACGCGTCCAGACACACTACAGGAGAGCATGAATGGTCCAGAACGCAAAATCCGGCCGCGCGATCGTCATTGGTGGCGCATCGGGATTCTGGGGCGACTCGCAGATCGCCGTCCCGCAACTGCTGCAGGAGCCGGGACTGGGCTACCTCGTCTTCGACTACCTCGCCGAAACCACCATGGCGATCCTTCAGCGCGCGCGCCTTCGTGCGCCGGAACTGGGCTATGCCACGGATTTCGTCAGCGCGGCGCTGAAGCCCAACCTGCAAGCGCTGAAGCAGCGTGGGGTGCGCCTGGTGTCCAACGCAGGCGGCCTTAACCCGGCGGGCTGCCGCGATGCCATCCTTGCCCTGGCGCGAGAGCAAGGACTGGACCTTAAGGTCGCTATCGTGTCCGGCGACGACGTGCTGGCACTTCAGGAAAGCTTCCTGCCCTGGCCCGGCGACGAGGCCGATGCCGGGCTTCCCCGGCTGATGTCAGCCAACGCCTACCTCGGCGCCCTGCCCATCGCCCAGGCACTGGACGCCGGCGCGGACATCGTCGTCACCGGCCGCTGCGTGGATAGCGCCGCGCTGCTCGGGATCGCCATCCACGAGTTCGGGTGGTCAATGCAGGACTACGACCGGCTGGCGCAGGGCAGCCTTGCCGGCCATCTGGTGGAGTGCGGCGCGCAGGCCACGGGTGGGCTGTTCACGGACTGGGAGCGCGTGCCGGACTGGACCAACATCGGATATCCGCTGGTCCGCATGACCGCCGACGGCGTGTTCGAACTCTACCAGCCGGGCGACGCGGGCGGGCTGGTGACGCGCCAGACCGTGGGCGAGCAATTGCTCTACGAGATCGGTGACCCGAAGGCATATGCGCTGCCCGATGTCATCTGCGACTTCTCCGAAGTCCGGATCGAGGATCTGCCGGGCTTCGAGGCCAGCGGCGGGCGGGTGCGCGTCAGCGGCGCGCGGGGGAGGGCGCCCAGCGATTGCTACAAGGTGACCGCCACCTACCAGCAGGGTTACCAGATTGCGCTGATGATGGCGATTCGCGGGCAGCGGGCGCTGGAGAAGGCCGAGCGCACGGCGCAGGCCCTGCTTGCGCGCAGCCGCACCCTGATGGCCAGGAGCGGCCACGCCGACTACAGCGACACCCTGGTGGAACTGCTGGGCGCTGAATCCATGTACGGGCCGCACCGCCGCGTGCGGGACAGCCGCGAAGTGGTGCTGCGCATTGCCGCCCAGCACAATGACCGGCAGGCGTTGGCTTTCCTGCAGAAGGAGGCGGCGTCAGCCGGCACATCGATGGGGCCGGGTACGCGCAGCCATTTCGGCGGACGTTCCGATATCCAGAGCGTGATCCGCACGGTCTCGTTCCTGCTTCCCAAGCAGGAAGTGACGGTGCAATGGAAGATGGCCGACGAGCCGGCGACAACCGTGGAGGTGCCAGCGGGGGGCACGTCCTCGGAGCGGCCGGCAATCACTGCGCACGTGCCCGTCACATTGGCTGGGGATGCACAACGACAGGACGTGCGCAGCCTGGTGCGTATTTCGCTTGGCACGCTGGCGGTCGGGCGCAGCGGTGACAAAGGCAACGACGCCAATATCGGATTGATGGTGCGGGACCCCGCCTGGCTGCCGGTGGTCACCGCACAGGCGACGGCGGAGCGGGTACGCGACTACTTTGCGCACTTGATTGAAGGACCGGTGACACGGTACGAACTTCCGGAAATCGGCGCCTTCAACTTCGTACTGGAAAAGGCACTGGGCGGCGGTGGCTCCTGCAGCCTGCGTTCCGATCCGCTGGGAAAGTGCTACGCACAGATGCTGCTGGACATGGAAATCGAATGCCCGGCAGAGCTGTTGCCCGAAGGGAGCCGGGAAGCAGCCGCCGCTCGCTGACCGGGCGGCAGGCACTTCGCGACACACAACGAACCAGGAGACACGAGTGATGCAAGCGATTTACCCATCAGCCTGGCAGGCTCAGAGCAATGCGCGGCGGCGTCCTCGGCAACAGTATGGCGCGGCCGTGGTGATCGGCCTGGCTGCCCTCCTTTGGGGCGCCGCAGCCATCGCCCAGCCATCGCCCGCTGCCGGCACCGAACGCCTCGACAAGCCCGTGCGCATCATCGTTGCCTATGGCGCGGGCGGTGCCTCGGACAGTATCGCCCGTTTCGTGGGCGACGGACTCTCCAGGCGTGCCGGTAAGCCCGTGATCGTGGAAAACAAGGTCGGCGCCGACGGCAACATTGCGGCGGAGACCGCGGTCCGAGCCGCCCCTGATGCGTACACGCTGCTGGTGTCCGGTTCATCGACACACGCGGCAAATGCCACCATCTACCGCAAGCTTCCGTACGACCCGGAAGCCGACTTTACGCCATTGGCGACCATGGCCAGTACCCCGTTCGTGCTGCTCGTGAATCCCAAGCGGGTTCAAGCGGCGACGTTCAAGGAGTTCCTGGCATTGGCGAGGAAGGAGAGCAGTTCGCTGTCCTTTGCGAGCGCCAACGTGGGTGGCCGCATCACCGGTGAACTGTTCAAGCAGCGAGCGGGTGTCAAGGCGGTGAACGTTCCTTACAAGAACAGCAGCCAAGCGATGACCGACCTGATCGGCGGCCAGTTCGACTACTACCTGTGCGACATGGTCACGGCGCTGCCGCAGATCCAGGCTGGCACGGTGCGCGCCCTGGCGATCTCCAGCGCCGAACGCGCGCCGTCATTGCCCGATGTGCCGACGCTGGCGGAAAGCGGCTTCCCGGACTTCGACGTCAGTTCGTGGATCGCCATCTGGAGCGCCAACGCGTCGACCCCCCAGCCCGTGGCCAGGCTGTTGTCGCGCTGGATCGCGGAAACGCTCGACTCGTCCAGCGGACGCCAGTTCCTGGTGGGCAAGGGGCTGATTCCGGCCAAGGTCGCGCCGACGCATCTGCAGGAGCTGCAGCGGCGCGACACCAGGCTTTGGGGAAAAATCATCGTCGACGCAGGGATGCAGCAGCCATGAAGCCCGTAGCTCGTTCAGCGCGGCGAAATCAGGCGGCTGATGCTCAGTGCGCTCTCGCTAAGCCTGCCGGTGCGCGCATAAAGCCGGTAGCTGATGGTCGGCAGCGCTGGCATGCCCGAGTGAGGGTCCAGGACTTTCAGGTCCGGGGCCAGCATCTCTACGGTGCGAGGCGTGATCCCCATGCCCGCTCGCAATGCAGCCCGAATACCTGCCAGCGTCGAGGTCTGGAAGGCAATACGCCAGGGGATGCTGGCTTCCGACAGGGACTTGATTGCCATGCTGTGGAACGGGCAATCTCTTTCGATGAGCACAAGCGGTACCGGCGCGCCGGGCTGATGGTGATACCGCGCGCCGGCGATCCAGGTGACGGGAGAGGTGCGCAGCACGACCTGATCGAACTCCGGATTCGGCACCGGATCAAGCATGACGACCAGGTCAATCTCGCCCCGGCGCAGGGACGAGGTCAGCCAACGGCGGCGGCCAACCTGGATGTCCACGCGCAGACCGGGAAAAACCTCGGCACACATCTTCAGGTACTCGGGAATCAACGAGTCGACGGCGTCAGCACAAGCTCCGACTTTCACAGGCTCGTCGAAGGCTCTCTGGGTCATGGCGCGATAGGCCTCATCGTTCAGGCCGACGATGCGACGCGCGTAGTCGAGAAGTCTGCTGCCCGCCATGGTAAGACGCTTGCTGCGCCCGACACGCTCGAACAATTCGCAGTCGAGCGCGGCCTCCAGTTTCTGCATCTGCTGGGACACGGCGGCCTGGGTACGGAAAACCTGTTCCGCCGCCACAGCGAAGTTTTCTTTTTCCGCCACGGCAACAAAGGTGCGAAGCAGGCCGATGTCAAGGTTGCGAAAGCTCATGTCGAATAACGTTGCGGCCTCGGCTTGCAAGAGGCGTTGATTCCTAACATTAACCTTCAGGATTGAACAGCGTGACTTCCAGCGTATCCCCCACACCCATCGAAGCTGCAGGCCGGTCTGCCGCCGCGGCGGCGCCATTCGTTCGCACTGGCGTTCACGGCGCAGTTTTTCGCATCGAGCTTAACCGATCCGATGCGAGGAATCCACTGGGTGCCGACATGGTTGCCGCATTGGCAAAGGCGGTTGACCGGGCCGAACAGATGGATGACGTACGGGTCATTCTCTTCACCGCGGCAGGCAAGGCCTTCAGTGCTGGTGGAGATCTCGGCAATATCGCGGACCGCCTGGCAGTGAAGCCTGGCGCGGATGGCCAGGACCCGATTGCGGTTGGCAACCGTCGCTATGGCGAGTTCCTGTCCCGGCTCACTCGGTCGTCGAAGGTTACGGTAGCGAGTGTGCATGGGGCCGCCATGGGCGGTGGTGCTGGCCTGGTATGCGCGGTGGACATCTCCGTCGGTTCTCCCGGCACACGGTTCGGGTTCCCGGAGGCAGGTATTGGTCTGGTGCCCGGGCAAATCCTCCCTTTCGTCAGCGCACGCGTTGGCGTTCAGGTTGCGCGCCGCCTCATGCTCACCGGTGAACGGATCAATGGAGTGGAGGCGCACCGCATCGGCTTGCTGGACTACCTTGCACAATCTGAGGAGGCACTACCAGCGCGCGTGCAGGAAGTTCTGGAATTCGTCGTGGCCACGGCACCCGCGGCCAGTGTCTTGACCAAGTCCCTGCTGACACAGGCTCGCTCGCTGTCAGCCGAGTCGCACAAGGCATTGGAAAACTACCTCGATGCCGCCTCGATCAAGTTTGCACAGCAAATGCGTTCGGAGGCGGTGGAAGGCGTGACAGCGGCGCGGGAGCGCCGGCCAGCGCGCTGGAACGTGGGAGCCGAACTGCCGCCGTTGGCGGCGAATTGAACAAAAGCGTCGAACAACATTCAGGAGGCACGGAACAATGGCATCACTGGACGGCGTGAAGGTCGTGGATCTCTCACGGGTACTTGGCGGTCCCTTGTGCGCGCAAATTCTCGGAGATCATGGGGCAAACGTGATTAAGGTAGAGGGTCCGATGGGCGATGAGACGCGTACCTGGGGCCCCCCATTCAATGAGGCTGGGATGGCGTCGTACTTCGCCGGCATCAATCGTAACAAACGCACGGTATGCCTCGACTTGGCATTGCCAGAGGGACGCGCAGTGCTGATGCGATTGCTTGCTGACGCGGATGTGCTGATTGAAAACTTCAAGGTTGGCACGCTGGAGCGTTGGGAGATGGGCTATGACGACGTGCTCTCCACACGCTTTCCGAAGCTCATCCATTGCCGTGTCACCGGCTTCGGTGCGACAGGGCCGCTCGGCGGGCTGCCCGGCTACGATGCCGCGGTGCAGGCGCTCGGTGGCATCATGAGCATCAACGGTGACCCGGATGGCACGGCCACGCGTGTCGGGGTGCCGATCGTCGACGTGACGACCGGGTTGAGCGCCGTGATTGGTGTGTTGCTGGCCTTGCATGAGCGTGAGCGCAGCGGTAGGGGACAGTCCATCGAGTCGGCTCTGTACGACAACGCTCTATTTTCGCTATACCCACACTCCATCAACACACTATTCACCGCCAAGGCTCCAATGCGGTCCGGCAATGGCCATCCGAACATCGCACCCTACGATACCTATGTGACCGCCACAGAGCCCATCTATCTCGCAGTCGGCAACAACGGCCAGTTTCAGCGGCTGTGCGAAGCGGTGGACCGCACTGAACTGGCGGTTGATATACGCTACGCTACAAATGCTCAGCGAGCCGTGCATCGGTTTGATCTTAAGCGTGATCTTGAGGCAGCCTTCAGCTGCTTCGAAGCGCAGTCGCTGTTCGAGCGCTTGGTGGCGGTTGGCGTGCCGTGCGGTGTCATCCACAACGTGGTCGAGGCGCTGAACCACCCGCATACCGCGCACCGTGGCATGGTGGCAGAAATCGGCAACTTCAAGTCGGTCGCCTCTCCTGTCAAACTAAGCCGCACGCCGGCAACGTACCGTGAGGCGCCGCAAGAGATCGGCGCCAGCACGGTGGAGGTGTTGCGTGAGGCAGGCCTTACCGATTCACAAATCGAAAGGCTAATTGACCAGGGCGTGGCGCTTCAGCGAAGGCATATTCCGTAATAAGCAGCAATTTTCTTAACCAACCCATGTATGGCCACACGGGTGATAGAGTCACCGCGGAATACCACGAGCTTCACCTCGTGGATAGCGGCCCGTAACCGTCCGCTGATGGCCGTGTAGACGCGAGAGGAAATCTATCCAGAGTAGTTCCCATCAGAATCTGGCGGGGACTACTTTGGAGACTGTGGAAAGCGTGGTGGCCGCATGCATGGCAGCCGCAATCACCCGATCGAACTGAAGCTAAGACTTGCAGAAGCTGCGTGCGTGCCAGGCGTGTCGGCTTCAAAGCTGGCGCTGGAACACAGTCTGAACGTGAACATGGTCTTTCGGCGGCGTCGCATGCTCAGAGCAGAGCAATTCGGTGCCCCAGGTTAGCGACGCCCCAATGCTGCTACCCGTTGTAGTCAGAGGATCGGAGTCGAGGAATCGTCCGCCGCGTCGCTCACGTGAAAGCCGTGCGATCGGCCGAAAGCGTCGCCAAACGGGATCATCCGATTGCAACTGGTCAGGGCAAACGTGGCGATCTACTAAAGTGTCTGTACGCGGGACGGTGGTTTGTGCCTGTTTGGCAAACGTTGGAACGAAGTCGGATCGCCGCTGTCGCCGGCGTTGCTGCATGTGCAGGGCTTTCTGGGCCTGAATGGCTGGCAATGGCTACTCCTCCTCGAAGCATTACCCACGGTATTGCTCGGCATCGCCTGCCTGTTCGCGCTGACCGACCGGCCGTAGCTTGCCAAATGGCTCGACGAGACCTCGCTGGCACAACGCCTGTACAGTGAACGCGCGGGCAAGACACTAAACTTCGATACACCGGCTGAACGATTCCATCAAGCTGTTGCGTTGAGCGGTTGAATCTGCAAGCCGCAACTGACGTTTGGATTGTCGACGTTCGAAACCGGCCTGATCAACGCGGTGCCGTACCGGCTGGCTGCATCGTGGGGTGCTCTGGGGTCGCATTCCGACAAGACCAGCGAGCGCCGCTGGGATAAGGCCATCCCTCTGGCCCGTATCGCCGTGGGACTGCTGGGGAAGATGGTGGCTCGCCCCTTGCCGCTACGCAGCTGGGCTTGAGCCTAGCGCCGTGCGGCGCGTACTCTTTCAAAGGTCTGTGGACACTTTCGTCGGGTTGGTTCGATTCCGGCTCCGCTGCGGCAATGCTGGCTGGTATCAATGCGGCATCGAATTGTCGGTAGCGGAATGGTCTCGCTGGTGGGCCTGATAAGACTGCGACGGGGTAGCTACCGACTTGCACTACTTCCGGTTGTTGCGCTGGCATTGCTAGGTAGCATGAGTCTGTTATGGATTAGCGGGAGTGCCAGCTCCGATGGCAGCAGCGCAAAACAATAGCTGAACACGACTGCCGTCCTGAGGACACGGTTCGTTGCGGAGGCAACATACCGGGCGTTGAGGGTTGAGCGACCGACGCCTGGCGGGCCGTCAAGTAAGCTGATCTCCGGTCACAGATCGGCCAAGTAACTTTAGGCCTTCATGTGACAGCGCTGTTGCTATCAAGGTCGACTACTATGGCCGACACCACTGCGACAAAAAATGGGACGATTCCGATGAGTCCCTTGCCGAAGGGGGACATCGCAGACTGCTCGGGCCACCTACCTGACAACCCGTTTCGCGTGCACGCGGGGCTGAACGATGACCGTAGCCCCACTGGCTCCGGGCAATTCTTTGGTGGGTTGATAATCGTCCAGAATTCTAAGGTGATGAATGGCCGATGATTCAGCAATAGGGGACGTTCCTTCGACTAGTGCGAATGGCTGCCCCTGGCCGACAAGCCCGTCCCCTCGAGTGAAGCAGGGCTGTTTGGGACAAGGCGCGTCCGGCATTTTTGGTCGCTATAAATTCTGTTGACGCAGGGCGGAAGCCTTCGCCAATCGCCGCGTCGATCGCATCCGCCTTGTGGGTAGCATTGAGCGGATAGATGTCGGCCTCTGCGGACATCGTGAAAACCGCCGGGGGATTCGGGATGAGCCCCAGGATGGACTGACTGCCAACGACAACGAACTCATATTCATTCGTGATGTCGGCAGCAGCTCGAATGATGTGCTCCAGATCCTCCCGCTTCATGCCTGGTTCGCAAGGACAACGCCTTTTTTTAAGGCCTGAATCTGTGCTAGCACTTCTTGGCGAAGGGCATCTGGTAAAAGCGTGGGCAAAGGAGACGCTTGGCGCAACTCTTGGGCACGCCGAGTTCGGCCAAGCGCTTTGCGCCACGACTGTTTCGCGAGAATCGTTTCCCACTCGGACCAGAGAGAATCAGACCGCGAGTCTCCCTGCGCGCGCCATCGTCTGAGGACTTCTCGTGCCCGGTCCAGTAGCGCGGGGTCGTCCTGAATCAGGCGGATCGCTTCCTTGTGCAGCGCCATGCTCTGCAAGTCCTGAGCCTCATGACTGCCCGGATCCGTCCTGACCCGAACCTGGACCTGCGGTATGGCGCGCTTCGATGAGGCGGCCGCAGAGTTCGCCGGCGCCGGTTGAAACGTATCGCTGACTAACAGGGCAAGGTCACCGGCAACCCCCAGCGCGGACATGACACGCAGATATGTGCCCATGGTCGGCGCGGGGTCGCCTGCCTCAACGGCAGCGAGAGTCGTCCGGGAGATGCCGACGCGCTTGGCCATCTCGACCGTGCCAAGGCCCTGCGCCTTTCGCAGGCGTTTGATGCGATCGCCCAGTTGCAGGAGCAAGTGGCGCTCAAGAACGGAGGTGGCATCGGTAAAGGCTGGCATATGTCCAGTATTCTAGTCAAAAACCCATACTCTGACTAGTTCAGTGAACACTTACGCTCTGTAACGGATTGGGCATCAACCTTCACATACGTTGAACAATGAGATGCATACATCACGCCGCCGGTGATAGTGAGCTTGCGGCCTCCAAGGAGCCTGTACGCAGTGGGTCGTGCCGAGTCAAAAGTCGATTGCAGGTTCGACTATCGCTCCCGGAGCCAGTATCCGCTACAAAGGCAAACAGGACTGTAGCCAGATGGCTTCCTCCGCGGAAGGCCGCTTCAATCTAAGAGACCTGTCCAGCCCCCGGGAGGGTAACGCTATTCCATGTGAGACGCCGCCCTGAAGTGCGTGCTTCGAGGCGCCGCAAGACCCGCTTCAGCGGACTTCGGCCCCTATCCAGGCCTGAGTGGCTCTAAAGGGCAGGCCAGCCGTCTTTCGAAATCGCTTCACTATGATTGCTGAGGACGGAGCTGTCCTCCGTGTTAATGCAATGCTCCTGCCAAAAACTGGGAAAGATAACACCGCCTGTGGTGCCTGAGGATGCGGAGACCGCTAGCACGTATTTCGACCAAGATTCTTATAGCTCCTTTGGGTAGCTGCCTTGAAAATTACAGGGCTGCTTACGCCAAAGGCTGATGCCCCATGGCCGTCTGCAGGATTCTCAGATGGGCGGATGCCACGATGTGGTCCGGCCTGCTGGCTACATACCGCCAGCAGGCTTTTAGCAGCGCATGCCCTGTCAATGCCCTTCCTCGATATTGAGGATTTTCCCCAAGCCGAGAAAATAGTTCGCAAAGGCAAGCACGCTAGCGGTCACGGCAATATAGACGACTGACAGTGCGGCCAGCGTCGGATCGGCAAACTCCCGGACATAGTTGTACATAGAAACGGGCAGGGTCTGCGTGTCTTGCGTTGTGACAAAAAGGGATGCGGTGAATTCACTGAACGACATGATCGCCGCAAACAACCAGCCGCCAAAGAGCCCCGGCGCGAGCAGCGGAATCGTAATCGTGAAAAGCACCTTGAGCGGCGACGCACCGAGGCTTGCTGCCGCCTGTTCCAGCCTTGCGTCCAGGTTTTCCATGGAAACATAGACGCTCTTCAGCACGAACGGCAGCACCAGCATCACGTGACACAGGATGACGACGTCATATGAGCGGTGTATGGAGGCCTGTGACACCAGGATGAGTAGGCCCAACCCCAGCGTGAAGTGCGGCACCACGAGCGGAGAATGCAGGATGGCCAGCAGCGTCTGCTTGCCGGGAAACTCCAGCCGTTTGACGGCAATCGACAGGCAGGTCCCGATCACCAGCGCAATGAACGAGGACCATCCGGTGATGACGAGGCTGGCGCGGAATCCATCCTGGAAATCCGGATAACTGAAGACGCGTGCGAACCATGTCAGCGAATAGGATTCAGGCGGGAACGTGATGATCGCCTTTTCGTTGAAGGCGGCGATCGTCACCACCACGACCGGCAGCAGCACGAACGCAAGCAGGATGGCGACGAGCAGCGGGCCTGCGACACGCAGCGGCAAGGGCAGAGCGCTTTTGATTCTCATGTTAGTGTCCTCCCACGGCTTTCAGTCGCCTGGTGAACAGCCCCAGGGAAAAGAGCGCTGCGGCCGTCAGCAGCAAGCCCATCACACTAAGGCTGGCCGCCAGCGGGAAGTTCATGGAAGCGAAGCCAAGCTGGTACACCAGCGTCGAGACCGTCGGCACGCGGCCTCCGCCAATCATCTGAGGCGTCGCGAAGGCGCTGAAGGTCCAGGCGAACGCAGTTGTGATGCCAGCCAGGATACCCGGCATCGAAAGCGGCAGCGTGACCGTGAGGAAGGTCCTGACCGGGCCGGCACCCAGGCTCTGGGCGGCTTTTTCGTAGTCGCGGTCGATATGCGAAATTGCCGTGGCAAGCATCAGCACCACGACGGGAATCGTCACGTGCACCAGCGCGACCAGCACGCCCAGGTGGGTGAACATGAGTTCCAGTGGCCAGTCGATCAGGCCGAACTTTCGCAGCGTGCCATTGATGAAGCCATTGCTGCCCAGGACGGCGATCCAGGAGTAGGTCCGGACGATTTCCCCCAGAAACAGGGGCGTAATGGACACCACGAGGATAAAGGACTTGAGCGCCCGGCTCCTGACGCGCACCAGGGCATAGGCCAGCGGGTACGCAACGAGCAGCGAAAACACGGTCGTCTCGACGCTCAGCCACAAGGTGTTGGAGAACGCGTCGAGATAAATCGACTTGGTCAGGTCGTTGAAATTGGCGAACGTAAATCCACCGACCTCGAGGGAGCCGGGCACATACGCCCGGAAGCTGAACTGCAGGACCGCAATCAACGATACTGCGATGCACAGCGCGACAAGTACTGCCGGGGAGACCAACCAGGCTCGTGGATCGGGGCGCATTCTTAGACCTTATTCCAGATGCTCAATCGGCGAGGGAGGATCGGCGCGGTGCATGGCCGCGCCGACCCTCCCTCCATACTCTTGCTGGCGGGTTCAGTTCATGACGTTTTCAGTGAACCACTTGCGCCATTCCGCCGTCTTCTCGGCGCGCAGCTTGTGGTCCACGAGGATGGCCTTGTCCCACTGCTCCTTCGTCGTGAACACGCCGGGCAGCTTGGCGTCTTCAGGCGAAACCTTGGCGTCGTCGACGACGGGGCTGGCCTTCTTCAAGGCCACGATCTTCGACTGGACGTCCGGGGACAAGGCGATGTTCATGAACTTGTAGGCCAGATCGGCCTTGGTGGAGCCCTTCGTGATGGCCATGGTATCGATGCCGAGCACAGCGCCTTCCTTTGGCGTGACCAACTTGACGGGCACACCCTGGCTGATCATGTGATAGGCGTTGATCGACAGGATGACCTGCACGGGCGTTTCGCCGGTGGCGATCAACTGCTGCGCATTGGCGTCATTGGTATAGAACGCCTTGAAGTTGGGCTTTAGCGCCTTGAGCTTGTCCTGCCCCTTTTCCCAGCTTTGCGCATCGCCACCCGACAGCATGGCCGAAACCGCGACCACATGGCTCGGATCGAAGTCAGGCACGCCAATCTTGCCTTTCAGGGCCGGGCTCCACAGGTCGTTCCAGCTCTCGAACTTGACGCTGGGCGGCACCAGGTCGGCGCGATAACCGATGGTATAGACATAGGCCCAGCTGCCGATGTGATACGGGCTGATCTTGGCGCGCTCGACCAGATGCTTGTAATTCGGAATCTTGCTCGTATCCAGCTTTTCAAAGAGATTGCCGTTGGCGTAGAGCCAGCCGACGTGGGAAGTCGTGAAGGTAACGTCGCTCTCGGGCTTGGAGGCAAGCTTGGCCTTGTTCAGGCGGTCGATGGTGCCGCCCGTGATGTACTTGACCGGCACGCCGGTTTGCCGTGTGAACTCCTTGCCGATGCTTTCATCGATGAGGTCGCGGAAACTGCCGCCCCATGTGCTCACCACCAAGGCTTCCTGGGCCCATGCCGCGGTACTGCCAAGCGTGGCGGAGAGCGCGCAAAGTGCCAAAAGCTTGCGAATCGTCATTTACTAACCCCCAATCGAAAAAATAACGTCTGATAGAACTGGAAATACGCCGGAAGGTGCCACCGGGAAATGCAATCACAAGCAGCGCCGCGTTGCTGACGCAACCACGCTGGCGCAATGACTTCAAGTTACGGAGCCTATGATGTGAAAGTCGTACCAGGCGGCCAAGTCGGCTTTTTCGTAGGGGTGCCTCACATTTCCTGATGGGGGTGTGGATGGTTCCGCCGTCTGGAGCAGGTTAGCGGCCGTGTGAGGTGGGGTGGTATTCGGAAATTCCTAAACGGCCGGCAGGAAAATACAAATGGCGCCGCCGGCGGCTGCACCTGACCATGGAGTCGGGTGCATCGCCCCCAATCTCCCGCCACCTGCCGAATCGATCCGAATCGACCATGAAGCATACCCGCATCCGCACCTTCAACACCAAAGTCACCTACCCGGAACAGAATCTGGACAACGACCTTTGCCAGGCCGTTGTCGCGCGAGGCAGTACCGTTTTTCTGCGAGGGCAGATCGGCCAGAACCTCGACACCTCGGAGAGCGTGTGCATCGGGGACGTCGCCGGACAGGCGGAGCAGGCCATGGCCAATATCGCGATGCTGCTCAGGGAAGCCGGCGGCGAGCTCGAGGACATCTGCAAGATCACGATCTACATCATCGACCCGCGCTACCGCGAGGCGGTCTATCGCGTCGTTGGCCGCTGGCTGAAGGGTGTCTTCCCGGTCTCGACCGGCATCGTCGTATCGGCTCTGGCCCGCCCCGAGTGGCTGGTAGAGATCGACGCCACCGCTGTCATCCCCGACTGAGCCCGCCATGACCTTTTCCATCATTGCACGGTGCCCCGCCACCGGCCAGTTCGGCGCCGCCGTGGCGTCCTCGTCACCGGCGGTTGCCTCGCGCTGCATCCGCGGCCGCAGAGGGATCGGCGCCGCCGCGAGCCAGAATATTACCGACCCGGACCTGGGGCCCCTTGCCCTGGACCTGATGGCCAGCGGCCTGACGCCGGAACGCGCCCTCGCAGAGCTGCAGAAGCGCCCCCATATCGAGTATCGCCAGCTCATGGCCATCGATGCGCACAACCCGCCAGTGGTATTCACGGGTGCCAGGGCGCTGGGCACCCTGGCAAGCGTGGTCGGCACCCATGCCGCATGCGCGGGCAACATGCTGGCGACGCGTGAAGTGCCCAAGGCCATGCTGTCGGCCTTCGAGCAGGCCGAAGGCGCGCTCGCGGAACGGCTGATGCAGGCCATGCTCGCCGGCCAGGCCGCCGGCGGCGAGGAGGGCCCGGTGCATTCGGCAGGCCTGTTGGTGTACGACGCACAAGACTGGCCTGTCGTGGATCTGCGCCTGGACTGGATAGAAAGCGATCCGGTCGGGGCTCTCTATGCCGCCTGGCAGGTTTATGCGCCGCAGCTGAAGGACTATGTCAAGCGGGCGCTCGATCCCCGTGCGGCGCCCAGCTTTGGCGTTCCCGGAGACCTGTGACCAGTCCGACGCATCGAATGCAGCGTGGCACCGCCGGGTAAGCGGCCGGCACTCGAAAGGGCAAACCTTCTCCAGTACACTGGGCCGTTCCCCTTTTCCCGATCTCGACATGCTCAATCGCATTTCCCTGCGCCAGATGGAGTATTTCGTCGCAACGGCGAAGCACGGCAGCATCGCCGCTGCGTCGACGCAAATCCACATCTCCTCGCCCTCGATCTCCGCAGCGATCGCCCATATCGAGGCCGAACTGGGCGTGCAGTTGTTCGTGCGTCATCCTTCCAAGGGCATTGGCCTGACCACCATCGGCAAGCTGGTCCTGCATCATTGCGAAGACATGCTCGGACGGTCGTCCCAACTCTATGAAATCGCCTCCGATTCGAGCGACGTCATCCAGGGCACCTTGCGAGTGGGAAGCTTCCAGTCGCTCACGGCCATGATTGCGCCCGAGGTCATCTTCGGCTTTGCGCGCGCGTTCAAGAAAATCGAGCTGCAGATGATCGAAGGCGATCAGGAGGTCTTGATGAACAAGCTCCATGCGCTCGAGATTGACCTGGCGATCACCTACGACCTGCACCTTGACGATGACATCCAGTTCGAGAGCCTGGCGACGATGCCGCCCTATGTGCTGGTGAGCGAGGTCCATCCGCTGGCGCAGCAGAAGGTCGTTTCCTTCGAAGAGCTGGCGCCCGAACCCTACGTCCTGCTCGATATGCCGATGAGCCGGGACTATTTCACCTCCCTGTTTGAAAAGGCCGGTGTGACGCCGAACATCGCGGCGCGTTCCCAGTCCACGGAAGTGGTCCGGTCCATGGTCGCCAACGGCATTGGCTACGCACTCTTCAATGTGCGCCCCAAATCCGATCAGTCGCTCGATGGAAAGCGCTTGGTGCGGGTCCGCCTTGCCGGTACCCATCGGCCCATGTTGCTCGGCCTGGCGACTTACAAACCGATGAAACAGTCAAGATTGACGAGGATCTTCATGGAACGCTGCCGTGCTTATATCTCCGACCAATATATCCCCGGAATGAGCGCTCCAAGTTTCTTCGATCCCCATATAGCAGCGCCGCTGAAAGCGGCGTCCTGAAGCGCCAGCTGCATCGGTCATGCCGTGTTCGGCAATGGCCCGTCAAGAAAAGCCAGAGATGGAAAATCAAGCCTCCTCCGCTAGCGTCTCTCTCCTGGAAACGCTCGTTTCTTTCGCATCGGTTTCCCTGACGCCAAACATCGCGCTCATCCACAAGGTCCGGGACATCCTGGCGGAAG
This sequence comes from Cupriavidus sp. 207A1, assembly GCF_057798955.1. NCBI lineage: Bacteria > Pseudomonadati > Pseudomonadota > Betaproteobacteria > Burkholderiales > Burkholderiaceae > Cupriavidus > Cupriavidus sp. 207A1. The sequence continues at coordinate 179,436 of NZ_JBYOJO010000008.1, forward strand.
CCGGCATCGAATCGATGCTCGCGCCCGACCCACAGGATCCCGGCCGCTCCAATCTGTTTGCGACGGTTGGTCCGGTGGGCGTTCCGGGCGTGCTGCTCTCCGGCCATACCGATGTGGTGCCGGTGGAAGGCCAGCCCTGGACTTCGCCCCCTTTTGAGGCAACGCACCGGGATGGCCGCATCTACGGACGTGGCACAGCGGACATGAAAGGCTTCGTGGCCTGCGCCGTCACCGCCATGGTGGCAGCCGCCCGGGAGCCGCTCCAGCGCCCCTTGCAGCTGGCGCTGTCCTTCGATGAGGAAATCGGTTGCGTTGGCGTGCGCCACCTGCTGCGCCGCCTGGAGAGCAGCCTTCCCGCACCCTACCTGTGCATTGTCGGTGAGCCGACCCTGATGCGGATCGGCACCGGTCACAAGGGCAAGGCTGCCTACCGGGCGGTCTGCTGTGGCCAGGCCGGCCACTCAGGCCTGGCGCCCAGGTTCTTCAACGCCATCCACATGGCCAGCGACCTCGTCGCATCCCTGCGGGACGTGCAGGGTGAACTGGCGCAAAGCGGCCCGCGCGAGGAGGGCTACGGCGTGCCCTACAGCACGGTCCACGCCGGCGTCATCCACGGCGGCCGCGCCTTGAACATCGTGCCCAGCGAATGCGAAGTCAGTTTCGAAATTCGCAACGTCTCGGAAGATAAGCCCGAGGAGATCCTGAAGCGCGTGCTGGAGCGCCTGGCCGAGCGCGTCAAGAACGAGGCGCTGGATCCTGCGGCGCCGTTACCAGACATTCAGATGACGAACAGCTATCCCAGCCTGAACACGCGCGAGGATTCGCCTGCTGTCGGCCTGCTCGCTTCGCTGCTCCCCGCGGGCACCCCATGCGCCAGGGTGGACTATGGCAGCGAGGGTGGATTGTTCCAGCAGAGCTGGACCGAAACGCCAGTGCTGATCTGCGGGCCCGGAAGCATTGAAGTCGCACACAAGGCCGACGAGTATGTGGAGCTGGCGCAGATCGAAGCCTGCGACCGCATGCTGGGCGGCCTCGTCGAGTTTCTCTGTCAATAAGTCCCGGCGTCCTGGCCGGCCTCGGCCCGGACGTCTCACGGGCGCTATCAGAATGAAGTCAGCAGGATGCTGCGGTCGACCGACTGGATATCCGTCTTGCCGCAAAACGCCATGGAGAGATCGAGCTCGTTCTGAATGATGTTCAAGGCCATGGTCACGCCTGGCTCGCCAAAGGCGCCCAGGCCATACATCATGGCGCGACCGATATACGTGCCACGCGCCCCGAGCGCGATGGCCTTGAGCACATCCTGGCCCGAGCGGATGCCACCATCCATATGGACTTCCACCCGATCCCCGACCGCTTCCACGATGCGCGGCAATGTGGAGATCGATGACGCGGCCCCGTCCAGCTGGCGCCCGCCATGGTTGGACACGATGATGGCATCGGCGCCGCTTGCCACCGCCAGTCGCGCATCCTCCGGGTCCTGGATGCCCTTGACGATCAGCTTCCCATCCCACCGCTTCTTGATCCATTCGACATCCTGCCAGGACAGGCGCGGATCGAACTGTTCCCGAGTCCACTCCACCAGCGACCCGATATTGTCGACGCCCCTGGCATGCCCGACGATATTGCCGAACTGACGGTGTCTGGTACCCAGCATGCCCATGCACCAGCGCGGCTTGCTCGCCATGTTCACAAGGTTGCGCAGCGTCGGCCTGGGCGGCGTGGACAGGCCGTTCTTCTTGTCCTTGTGCCGCTGGCCGAAGACCTGCAGATCCATCGTGACCACCAGCGCCGAACAATTGGCATTCCTGGCACGTTCGATCAGGCTTTCGACAAACGCGCGGTCGCGCAGCACATACAGCTGGAACCAGAACGGATGGCACCCGGTCGCTTCTGCCACCGCCTCGATCGGGCAGATGCTCATGGTGGACAAGGTGAACGGGATGCCGTGCCGCTTCGCCGCCCGCGCGGCCAGGATTTCTCCATCGGCGTGCTGCATGCCGGTCAGCCCGGTGGGCGCGATCGCCACCGGCATGCTGACCGGCTGGCCCACCATTGTGCTGGCGGTGCTGCGCTCGGTAATGTCTACTGCCACGCGCTGGCGGAATTCGATACGCTGAAAATCCGCCTCGTTGGCACGGTAGGTATATTCGGTCCACGAACCGCCGTCGACATAGTCATAGAACATGCGCGGCACGCGCCTTCTCGCCAGCCGGCGCAGGTCTTCAACGCACGTGATCTCGGTCATGGGAGCTCCCTTAAAAAAAAAAAGCTGCCGGATCACCCGATCCGGCAGCTCGCGCATGCAACCTCGTTACCAATGACAGGTCACCGTGCAGCCTCGAGCAACAGGCTCAAGACCGCTCATACGTCATATATCCGTTCTGGAGCACGATATGGTCAGCGATGTATTTCGCATCGTGCCAGACGCCATAGATGAAGGACGACGCCCGGTTGACCAGATTCGGCAGGCCCAGGAAATAGATGCCGCTTTCCGCGGAGATGCCGCGCTTGTGGAACGGGTCTCCCTTCTCGTCGAAGGCATTCTTCACGTTCAGCCAGTTGAAATCGAACTTGAAACCGGTCGCCCAGAGAATCGTGGTGATGCCGGCTTCAGCCAGGTCGAGGCTGAGAATCGGGTGCTTGAGGCATTCCGGGTCCGGCAGCAGCTCCCAGGCGTCGGGTTCCGGCGGGAACGGCAGGCCGTTCTCTTCGATGTAGGCATCCGCTTCGCGCAGTACATCGAAGTAGGCACGGTCGCCTTCGGCGATGTTCTCGGGCAGGCCTGGCTCGAACGTCATGACGCCATCGTTGTAGGCCTGGGTCAGGCCGACCAGGTTGATGCCCGCGTGCGCCAGGCGCCGGAAATCGACGGTCTTGCCGCCTTCATAGCCGCTTACGGCGAAAGCGACGTGCGCTTTCTTGGGCCGGATCCTCACTTCATCCCACAGCCCGAGTGCGCCTAGCCACCAGCAGTAGTCACGGCCACGGTACGCGCGCGGCGGGCGGTAATGCTCGCCGACCGAGAGATAAACCGTCTTGCCGGCCTGGCGCAGCTCTTCGGCGATCTGTGAGCCGGAAGCACCCGCGCCCACCACGAGCACTCCGCCTTCGGCCAGCTGGCCCGGATTCTTGTAGGCCGAGGAATGCAGCTGCCGGATCTTTTCGCTCTCAGGCACGATCTTCGGATAGGCCGGCGTCTGGAACGGGCCGGTTGCGGCAACGACGTTGTTTGCCTCGATGATGCCGTCGGAGGTCGTCACCCTGAAACCGGGACGCCCTCGATGCCGTTCCACCTGCCTGACTTCCACGCCGGTACGGACCGGCGCCTTCAGCATGGCGGCATAGCTCTCGAAATACTGGGCCATGCGCTCTTTTGACGGAAAGGTCTCCGGCGAAATGCCTTCGAACTTCATCCCGGGAAAACGGTCATGCCAGGCCGGTCCATTCGCGACCAGAGAATCCCAACGTTCCGAGCGCCAGCGTTCTGCGATGCGGCTGCGTTCCAGCACGACATGCTGCACACCCATGTGCGCGAGATGCTCACTCATCGCGATGCCCGCCTGGCCAGCACCGACCACCACGGTGTTGATTTTTTCCACTGACATTTGAATTTCCTAAGAATAATCGCCCCGGTCAGTCGCCCCGGCACGGAAGCTTCGACAGCAGGGCCGTACTGGCGCCCTGGAGACATCGCTCATCGACGGTGGCCAGTTTGGTGAAGCCCACATCGTTTGAAAATCACGTTTTTCAAACTCAGGACTTAGGAAAAAGTAAAGCGCCGGCAGAAGGGGGCCGCACCGCCCCCCGAACCCGCGCACCACAAGGCGTTACCGGCCATCGCATCCGCGCCGCCTGCGCTTGGGAACGGGCATTTCGTTTTTTCCGAGGGACCGCATCAGTTTCGGCAAAGTCCCGATACTGGCTGTTTGCCTTATCCTGCTTGCCAGTACCAGCTCGGCCTCGATGTCATTGGGCCCAAGCCTGGAGCACGGCCTACTCCTCAATCTCCGTACAGCCATGAACGTAGCCAACTCCGAGCCTGCCGCACAGCAACGCCACGCACAGCCCGATACCGCAGTCAGCCTGGAGCGGGTGGTCAAGAAGTATCACGACCACACCGTGCTGCACGAGCTCTCGCTGAAGATACGGCGCGGGGAATTCCTCACCCTGCTGGGCCCGTCCGGCTGCGGCAAGACGACGCTCCTCAATCTCATCGCCGGCTTTGCGGAAGCCGACACCGGCGAGATTTTCATCGATGGTCAGCCGGTGACCTGCGAGCCGCCGCACAAGCGGCAGATCGGCATCGTCTTCCAGAACTACGCGCTCTTTCCCCATATGACCGTCGAGCGCAATATCGGCTATGGCCTGCGCATGCGGGGCGTGGGCAAGGACGAAATCGCACAGCGCGTGAAGCAGGTGATGGACCTGGTGAAGCTGGGCGGCCTAGGGCACCGCAAGCCGCGCGAACTCTCGGGCGGCCAGCAGCAGCGCGTGGCGCTGGCGCGGGCGCTGGTGATCCAGCCCAAGGTACTGCTGCTGGACGAGCCCTTCTCGGCCCTGGACAAGAACCTGCGCGGCTCCATGCAGGTAGAGATCCGGGAAATCCAGCGCCGCTTGCGCCTGACCACGGTATTCGTCACCCACGACCAGGGCGAGGCGCTGGCCATGTCAGACCGGATCGCGGTGATGTCGAACGGCACCATTCGCCAGATCGCGTCGCCGGCCGAGCTGTATCAGAACCCGCAAGACCCGTTCGTGGCGTCCTTCCTGGGCGACGTGAACATCCTGCCGGCGCATTATCACGGCCAGACGGCAACGGATGTGCAACTGCGCCTGGGCTCGGGGCTCATCAGCGTCCCGCATGCCCGCCTGGCCGACGCATCGCACGACGGGGAAAGGCTGGACGTGTACGTGCGCCCGGAGCACATCAGGCTTGAGAATCTGCATTCGGGATCGGTGTTGAGCGGCACGGTGATCAATCACGTCTACCAGGGCGATCACATCAATACGTTCATCGACGTGGACATTCCGATGACGGCCCGTCAGGTCGTCACGGTGCGCAGTGCAGGCCTGGGCGCCATGCAGCAATGGCCCATCGGCTCGGTCGCGGGACTTGCGCTGCCCGATGAGGGCGTCAGCATTTTCAGTCCGCACAAGCGGACGTAAGCACAGATGCAAGCGCGCAACGCGAAGGCATGACACAACGCGTCAGACAACGCCGCCTGAGATAACACACACATGACCAGTCTTCCCCGTTCCATGCAAGCCATCATCGCCCGTGAACCCGGCGACGCCGGTGTGCTAACGCTGGCCGAGCGCCCCATGCCCGAGCCCGGTGCTGGCGAAGTCCTGCTGCGCGTGCTTGCCGCCGGCGTCAACCGGCCCGACATCATGCAGCGTCAAGGTATCGCCAAGCCCGCGCCCGGCGTCACCGACGTGCTCGGCCTGGAAGTCTGCGGCGAAGTGGTCGCCTGCGGTCCCGGTGTGGACAGCCAGCTGATCGGTCAGCGGCTGATGAGCCTGGTGCCCGGCGGCGGCTATGCGCCATGGTGTACGGCGCCGGTCGATCAGTCCTTCATCGTTCCCGGCACGCTTTCCGATGTCGAGGCAGCCGCCTTGCCCGAGGGGCTGTTCACCGTGTGGCACAACCTGTTCGAGCTGGGTCGCCTGACCATGGGCGAAACAGTCCTGGTCCACGGCGCAGCCGGCGGTATCGGCACGCTCGCGATCCGGATGGCGCATGTCGCCGGCGCAACCGTCATCGCCACGGACAACGACGAAAGCCGTTTTCCGGAACTGCGCGTCATGGGCGCCGATGCGACGATCTGCTGGCCCACCACCGATTTCACCAAGGCCTGCCTGGACTACACCGATGGGCGCGGGGTCGACGTGGTCATCGACATCGTCGGCGGCGACTATGTCCGCCGCAATCTTGCCGCCATGGCCTTCGGCGGCCGCCATGTCAGCCTGTCCTTCATGCAGGGCTCGGCGGTCAATGTCGAACTGCTGACGCTGATGCAGCGCCAGGTGAGCCTGCACTCGTCCACCATGCGCCCGCAGAGCCATTACGAAAAGACCCGGATGGCCCAGAGCCTTGCCCGCCATGTCATCCCGCTGCTGAAAAACGGACGGGTCAAGCCGCGCATCCATGCCACCTTCCCGCTCGCGGAGGCGGTCGCGTCCCACCAGATGCTGGAAAGCGGCAAGGTCTTCGGCAAGCTGGTCCTGATCCCCTAGAATCCAATAAAGCATGCTGAAACTTCTTTTCGCTCCGACCTCGCCATTCGTGCGCAAGGTCATGGTCTGCGCGCACCTGACGGGCCAGGCCGAATCGATCGAGCTGCTGGACAGCGCCGCCCATCCGGTGCGGCGCGACCCGCGCATCGCGGCCCACAACCCGCTCGCCAAAGTTCCGACGCTGATCCTGGAAAATGGCCAGGCCATCTATGACAGCCGGGTGATTTGCGAGTACCTGGCCAGCCGGGCAGACGCCGCGAATATCTTTCCCGCCTCCGGCCCAGCGCGCTGGGCGGCCCTGACCCGTCAGGCGCTCGGCGATGGCCTGCTCGACGCCGCGCTGCTCGCGCGCTACGAACGGACGGCGCGCCCCGAGGAAGTCCAGTGGCCCACGTGGCGCGAAGCGCTGCTGACGAAAGTCAGCGCCTGCCTCGAGTCAATCGACGCCATCGCACCGGAGCTGGCGGAAGAACAGCCCACCATCGGTGAAATCACCATCGGGTGCGCTCTGGGGTATCTGGATTTCCGGTTTCCCGAATTCGACTGGCGCGCCCAATGTCGCAACGCGGCACGCTGGAATGAGGCTTTCCAAAACCTGCCGGCCATGCAGGCCACGCGCCCCCACGAAGGTTGAGATAGAGAGGTCAGAACATGAGCGAGAAGATCACCATCTGGTTCCTGAACGGCCCCAACGCCAATCTCTATGGCCTGGACGCCAACAAGACGTACGGCAGTGACAGCTTTCCGGTGCTGCAGTCACGATGCGAGCAGAAGGCCGCGTCCCTGAATGCCGACCTGCGCTTCCTGCAGTCGAACTACGAGGGACAGCTGGTCGACTGGATCCAGGAAGCGCGTGGCGTGGCGGACGGCATCATCATCAATGCGGCCGGCCTGACCTACTCCTCGATTCCGATCCTCGATGCCTTGCTGTCTTTCCCCGGCAGGATCATCGAAACCCATATGAGCAACATCTGGAAGCGCGAGCCGTTCCGCCACCACTCCTACATTTCAAAGGTGGCGGATGGCGTGATCGCCGGGCTGGGCGGAGACGGCTACGAATTTGCCATCGAGGCCGTCACGCGGCTGGTGCAGAAGGGCAGAACAGCGGCCTAATTTCCCGCGCGCACGCGGAACGGTAGCAAGATGTACTTTCGCTGCCGTCCTTGCCATCATTCTCAATGCAGTTGCCAAGATGCCAATCTCTGAAGACACTCCCTCGGGCGCGCTGGCCTTTTACAGCGCCTTCGACGATTTCGACAAGTGGAAGCGCGCGCTCCAGGCCCAGCTCCCGAACCTGAAGGTCATTCACTCCAGCGAAATCACCCGGCCGGCCGACGTTCACTACGCGCTCGCCTGGAAACCGCCGGAAAATTTCTTTGCCGAAATGACGAACCTGCGCCTGATCGTAAATCTGGGCGCAGGGGTTGATTCACTGGTCCAGCGGCAGGATCTTCCCCAAGGCATTCCGATCACACGGCTCACGGACCCGCAGATGGCGCGCATGATGGCGGGGTACGTGCTGTTCTCTGTGCTGCGGCACGCCCGTGACATTCCCTACTTCGAGCAGGCGCAGCGGCGGGGTGAATGGGCCTACCGTCATCCACGTTCTCCGGAAGACATCCGCGTTGCGGTTCTGGGGCTCGGTCAGCTGGGCGCGAAAGCGGCCCACGAACTGGAGCGCCAGGGGTTCAAGGTGATCGGCTGGTCGCGCAGCCCGGCGCGGATCGAAGGCGTGGAATGCTTTGCCGGACTGGAAACGCTCGACACCGTCATCGGACAGGCGGACATTGTCGTCGTGATGCTGCCACTCACGCCGCAAACGGCCGGCATCCTGGATCGGGCGCGACTCGAGCGGCTGCCGCGAGGCGCGGCCTTCATCAATGTTGCGCGGGGCGCCCTGGTCGATCAGGCTGCGCTTACGGACCTGCTCCAAAGCGGCCACATCGGCGGGGCAACCCTGGACGTCTTCGAGCGCGAACCGTTGCCTGCCGGGGATCCGCTGTGGAGCATGCCCAATGTGCTGATCACACCCCACCTGGCTTCGGTGGCGATTCCGTCGTCTGCGGCAAGACAGATTGCGGAGAATATTATTCGGGTTTCCGCCGGTGGATTGCCGGACAACATCATCGACCCAGCACGTGGCTATTGAGGTATGGACCACGTCTGGCGCAATGCGACGGACGCGCGGACGGGACGAAAGACGCGATCAGAATGAGGCAAAGCGGTTCTGGCTAGGGGAAAGCAGGGTGTGCCTCTGAGCAGAATGGCAAAGCTCTGGGATCATGTGGCAAACGACAGCGCACCAAGGCCATGTCGCGTTGTATGTAGCGTTCCCTCAAAAGACCCCCCTCACCGGGTACTGTCATACCACTACCGTTGCTCTCCCAGCGTGCGGGGCCAGACCAACGCCGGCGTTACAGTGACGCAGCGATAGGCACGATAACGGTTACGTTAAAGCGGCTCGACTGCTGCAGCGCCATGGCGACACTATTTGGCCATGGGATGGAGTTAGGCGATCCCGATTTAACGCAGATGCTTCCCCGGCAAGGTGGGCCTTGCGCGCCGTGCATTCCCTTCAGACATTTCGGCATCGCGCGCGCGCAGTGTCTTGTCCGAGGGTTTCTTCGGCAAAATGGTCCCCGTAAGACGGCTCTCCGGTCTCGCGCCAAACGCACCGATATGGATCGACTCGCCCATACCACCTGTCACGTGTTGCGCGAGCGCCGTGCTAACACAGCTCCATAGCGTCACTGCCGATGCCAGTAGGCCCAGTGCGCGAATCTTCTTCACTTACTCTCTCCTCGTTATGCGCCCATCAGCACTAGCCGCGGGCGCCCGCAAGCATATCGACATCGCGCTTACGAGATTGTAATCATTTGTGACTGAGAGCTAAACCGCAGCGGTTGGGTTTCAGTCTTTGCACGAAATTCGGCATCTTGCCGCTCGCAGCCCGAGTCATCTGAATCGCGACGTTCGAGCTGGAGAAAATATGGCCCTTGGTGGCACATTCCCTCTTCTCCTTCTCTGCGACAGCTTCAATAGAGTATTTCTTGACCACGTCGGTCCCGAAGTGCTCCTAAGCGGCTTCACCACCGCTGGAGCATGTGGAGATGCTGAGGCGGGCGTCACGACTTTGTTGCAGGGGGGAGGCACATGTCTCTTCGTTCTCGAAAGATCCTCTATCAACCGTCGACGCGATGCGGCGTGGCCCAGTAGTGGCCGCTCGGCAGTGGCGCGCCCCCTCGCTCGACTCTGATGACCGAACTCCCGAAGCGCATAGGACAGGTGCCTGGGCGCTTCGCAGGGCCAACGGTTGAAAGCGGAGTCTCCCTATAGTCATGGCAAGGGCAATGCCTACAGCGTGGCCAAGCAGCCCTAGCCCATGTGCCCGATAGAAGAGGGGCAATGTGCGCATGGTGTCGAGAAATTTGTATGGAACCGCATCAGTCCGCCTCGTGCGAAACCTTCATGCGCCTTCCAACTTCCTTTGCGCTCGGCGCGGCCTGAGCAAACGATCCAAGCGGGACATCGCCAGTCGGCACGTAAGTGCTCATCACGACGCCGGTGGTCGAGGCTTCCGAAGCTACGAGCCGCAGTCCGCCGGGCGTCGCGCCGGCTTCGAACAACCGCTTGGCGCGGCCCAATACTACGGGGAAAGTCACACGTTGTACTCGTCAATCAGAGATGCCGCCCTCAGCGCCTGGATCAGGTTTGCGCTGCCGATAATCTGCAGATCTTGTCCCATCTCCGCCTTGAGCGCCGTTAGCACCGCGATTACGTCGCCATGCAACAGTGATGAGTTGTTCCAAGCCAGCGTCTTGAGCGTGCGCGAGGCGACGTATTTCCTTGTCGCGTTGAACGTCCGAGATGAGAGGGGTCGAGTACCCTGACAAGTTTATGCGTTTGCCTCTGGCAAAGCCCGCTGGGCAGTATCGATCATGCGTGTACAGGATGCCCTTTCCATCCTGATATTTTATCGCTAGGGCCGAGTCCGACAGCTGAAGCGGGAGGGATGCAAGGAGAAGTCAGAGCATGCTTGACGTCGTTGTTGTTTCGACAAAAGACCATCATCTCGGCGAGCGGACCGTTCGGCAACGAACGGGATATGCCGTACCGTTACATGGCTTACCGAGAACAGATCACAACGACAAAGTGTAGATAGATTCCATTGTGTCCAGCGTGTGAGGTTATACTCCGCACTCCACAATACTATGAACAATCAACATGGTCGCAGCAAATAAATCGACAACCCCGGGAAATACGGTCTCCAAGCGCAAGCCTGCCGCAAAGAAGGTTACCGTGCCGACAAAGAAGGCCAGCGTGCTCGCGCGCGAAGCGCTGGCCGCTAAAAAGCGTTTGCTGAAGCTGCGCGCCGACACGAAGAAGGCAATCGAAGCAGCAAAGCGGGAGGTCACCAAGGCAACGGAGGACGCAAAGGCTGCCGCTCGCTTTGAAAAGCAAGCGGCAAAGGACAAGGCGGCTGCAAAAAAAGCGAAGGCCGTCAGCGCAAAGAAGGTAAGGGCTGGTAAGGTGGCTGCCAAGAAGCCGACTGCAAAAAAGGCAGTGCCCGGCAATAAGGTCGCTATCAAAAAAGCGGCTCCGAAAGCGGCCACAGTGAAAGCCGCGACGAAAAGGCGCGCCCCCGCAAAGAAGGCGGTTGCGCCGGCGGCATCGCCTGCAGTGGCGGCCTGATTAATTGCCTCGGCTGGCATGTGACAGTGCCAACTAGTCCAGTACCGAAAGATGCGGGGCGCTGGCCCTGCATCGCTACGGAACGCAAATTGCTGCGCATGGCGCAAGCTGTTTCTGCTTCCGTTTTATTGGGCCTCTAGCTCATGCCTGGTTAGAGCAGCGGACTCATAATCCGTTGGTGCCGTGTTCGACTCACGGGAGGCCCACCATTCCATGTCCAAAGGCGATCAACTTCCGTCGGAATAAAGTTCGATCCGTTTGATAGGGTGCTAAGGGCGTTGTCAGGCCACTCAACGGGACCGCGTACGAACTGAATGGCTCTTCGCGTCATAGCCAACCGGTCCGCAGCCGACTACTTCCAAGTGACTGCGGAATTGCCGTGGTTCCCGCAGGTGCAGCCCCAACGCTCACCGAATGCGGCGCACCATCTCAATCATCGAATGCCCCTGACTCGTCAGGCGAGGGCAGGTGCCGTGCTCCATCGTAACCAACTTGTGCACCAGCAAGCCATCCAGCTGCTCGGGCTCTAGGTCATCGATATCTTGTGTGTCACCAAGTAAGAGCAGCGCGGCAATTTCATGAGGACTAAGCATGTCGGCCTCCTTTATCTGATCCAAAAGGGAACTACGACTGCTATCCGTGGATTGTATGCACGGAAGTAAGAGAAAAGCGGGGACAGGGCGGTGCTAAGACGCGCGGAGGGCGCTCACCGCGTTCTAAGCTAAGCGGTCTTGTCGTAAAGATCAAGCAACTGACGTGTTGCGATGCGGCGAAGAGATGCCAGAGCTGGGCGCGCAAAGGGATCCATGACAGCACAGGCAAGCTTTCATTGCAACCAATAGGCTTCTGGATCACAAAGGATAGCGGCTCGGGTCCGCTTACACGGCTGCGGCATTCCCCCCAGCCCACATTGACGCGCTGAGTTTTTGTTTTTCCTATTGACTTTGTGCGTATGTGATAAGGTGAGCGCTGTTGTACATTTCAGTTTTATCGCTTTTAGACTATTTGTTCGCTGACCTAGACCAGAAAGGATGAATCGTATGGCTACATACAAGGAATTGATGGCACAAAAGCAGGCGCTCGAAGCCCACCTCGAAGAAGTGCGCGCCAATGAAGTTGCAGGAGTCATCGAGCAGATCCAAACTTTGATGGCAGAGTATGACCTGACAGTCGACGACATTACCAAGCGCCGCCGCGGACGCCCGGCAGGCAGCGGTGCAAGCAAGTCGAAATCCGAGCTACCTCCGAAGTATCGCGACCCCAAAACCGGAAAAACTTGGTCCGGTCGAGGCCGCGCACCGGCATGGCTAGGTAAAAATCCAAACCGGTTTTTGATCGCTGAAGAAGCATAAGTTCGTTCGACGCACGACTCGACGGATGGATTCCGACCCCTGCGCAGCTGCAGGGGCTCCGCTTTTCCGAAACTAGCGGCAGGCTGTTAGTGCCAAGAGATCGGATCAGTAACGGGCATGCGTACCAGGTGGGAGGTTGCAGTACCCCACAGCTTTCTGCTTATCTTAGAAATGCGTATAAAAACATGCGTAGCTCAATATAGGAGTCAAGGATGGCAACGTATGAAGAACTAATGGAGCGGAAGCAAGCATTGGAGGCTCAGATTGTCGCGGCGCGCGCTAACGAGGTACCGGGCGTCATCGAGCAGATTAGGGAACTGATGCTTCGATATGAGCTTACGCCAGAAGACATAGCGCCACGACGCCGCAGGGGACGGCCGGCTGGTAGTTCGTCTGCCGTTGCGGAAAAGGCGCCCCTGCCACCCAAGTACATGGACCCAAAAAGCGGAAAAACTTGGTCGGGACGCGGCCGGACCCCTGCATGGCTGGGCAAGCGGCCTGAGCGTTTCCGGATTCCGCAGGAATGACGGTATCGCCCAACGGGTCAGTTACTGGTCCGGCTGATAGTTCCAGGCGCTGCATTGAGCTAGGGGTTACATGGACGCCGGACCAACGATTTCTTCTGCTGTAAAAAGACCGGCGCCATCGAGACGAGCGGCGCCGGAAGCGTCCATGAAGAAGTTGAATAGCCGTCTACGGCTACCCACTGTCAGTATCCGCTCAATCGGCTGCCCGGGCAAACGTCGCGTTAGCTTCTACGAAAAAATCCCGCGCTCACCATTGAGAGGCGGCGCGGGCGGTAGCAGGACAGCCCTGTCAGGATACGATGACCTCAGCATTGCTAATGCCTCAATTAAACTGAGTTTCGTAGGCTGATTCTGCCTCCAGGGCAGCGCCTCGGCAAAATTGTGACGCTCTGCAGGTTTCTGGTCGCTCTACCGCACGGGCAATCTGCATCCGCTGGACATCGAGTTTCGCGCTGGAGAGCAAGCCAAGCCATCCTATTCTTCCCCCAACAGCATCAGTCAGCGACCGATGAACAGCCGCTCGAAACGGGAGCAAAGTCGAAATGAGCAGCGGCATACATGGCATTGCATGCCCATACCTCATGCCCGTTCTTATAGAAGGTGACCCATTTGCCGTCGCTGACGCAATGGGCTCCAGGGAAAACTTCGTCATGCCCGTTCGGACCGTCCAGCGGGAAGGGCGCGTGTGGCGTGGCCCAGTACTGGCCACACGGAAGGGGCGCGATTGTCTTTGGCATGCTTATCAGGCCCGGTGTGGTGTTACAGACGGCGCAGTCCGGTCCTCGCTACGGCGAAACCAAGGGCGGTGTCAATCCTGCAACGGACGTAGCTGCGATGCGCGGCATCTTCGTGTAGTCTCGCCAACAAATCACCTTCTGTCCAGTGCGCGCTTCTATGCCACGATACCTTCGATTTGCGGCCCAGACCTTCTGCGTGGGCGCCCTTATCGTGGTCGCCGCCATCGTTTCCCGACAAGTATATCTGCGGAGTGACGCAGCGCCTGACGTTGCTGACGCGCAAGAAGAACCGGCGAGATTAATGTTGATCCGCTGTGAGTCGATGCATGACCAATTGCAGAATCGGCATAGTATGGCTAGAGATGACGATGAGTGGCATCGCACTCGCTGTAGGGAACTATGAGTTCGAGACAGTCAGATTAGACCCAGATTCACGCTACATCAGGATGCCGCCGCCCAGCAGGAACATCGCCGCCGTTCCGGCGACCGACAACGCTTTCATCAGCCAGGGCGCCAGCCGCAGCAACCCTCGGCCCAGGCCGCGGATGCCGGCCGACGGACGCCGGCTCAGGTACTGGCCGGCCGGGCAACCGGCGCGCGGGCTTGCGCCGGCTCAGCCCGGCAGCGGATTGGCGAGAAAGAACCGCACCATTTCCGCACTGGCATCCGGCCCCTTCGGATCGGTATAGCTGCCCTGGGGGCTACCGCCCGCCCAGGCGTGCCCGGCGCCATGGATGACCCAGTATTCAACATTGACGCCAGCGGGCGTGGTGATTCTTTGCCGCGTGTAGTCATGGCCGCCGGCGACGTTCCTGCGTTCGGTCAGCTGGCGCACGTGATCGCTCCTGAATGGCGCAACAAGACGGTCGCCGTTCGACGGATGCACCGTATGGTCCGCATCGCCGTGGAACACGATGAGAGGCCGCGCGGTGGAGGCAGGCGGCACCGCGCCTGACCTGGACCGGCCTAGCCCCTTGCCGCCCTTCATCGCGCCCAGCGCCGAGGGCAGGTCATGCGCGGACCCGGCGGGCAGACCGGAATGCACGCCGGCCGCCGCGAACAACTCCGGATAGCGCTGGATCAGCACCGCGGCCATCGCGCCGCCTGCGGACAGGCCGGCAACATAGACGCGCCTTGCGTCGATGCCGTGGCTGGCGATCACCTCGCGCACCATGCCGGCAATGATGGACGGTTCTCCCTTGCCGGCCTGCTGGTCGCCGGGCCGGAACCAGTTCCAGCATTTCGACGGATTGTCCGCGGTGGCCTGGACCGGATACAGCACCACGAAGCCAAGCATGTCGGCAAGGGTGTTCATCTGGGTGCCGGCCGCGAAATCGTTGGCATCCTGCGTGCAACCGTGCAGCATCACGACCAGCGGCATCGGCTCGGCCTGACGGCCAGCGGGCACGTAAAGCTTGTACGCGCGGGATCCCGCCCGGTTCACGAACGTGTGCTGGCTGAAATGTCCGACATCCTGCCGGGACGCTTGCCTGACGTCCGGGCGTAGCGAGTGAGTGCCGCGCGCGGATGCCGGGGAGGCTGCGTTGTCGGCGCTTCCGGCGGCATCGGCCGGGCGGGCCTGCACGCGGGCATCGGTGAGCAGGCGTTCGACCACCTGTGCGGGCATGGGAGCGGAGGGGGACGACGGGGCGACCGCCGCGCCCATCGACGCTTGCTCGCGCAGCGCACGCTGGATAGCCTCGGTGGCCTCGAGCGGGCCCGCGGTCTGCAGCAAGTGCATGGCTTCTCGCATCGAAGCGAGGAAGGCATCATTCATTCTCATACTTGTTTCCAGGCAAACCTGGCGAGCCAGGGCGCGGCGGCATTGCCGCGTTACTACCGCGCGTTACTAGTGCGCTTACTACCGTATTCGCCCGGCGAGCGCAGTCTTGACTGCCGCGGGGGCATGAAAGGCGCCGAGCACCACAATCGATTCAATCGTTGCCAGGGCCAGTTCCGGGCTGACATCCGAGGCGATGCTCGCCAGTCCGAGGACATGGATGTCGAGCTTCTCGTTGGCCGCGCGCGCGGCCTCCAGGTCGCGGCGGGTGAAATGCTGGAGTCCGAGGACAAGGGCCCGGCGCGTCACCGTTTCCTGTATGGCCTGGGCGTGCATGGCCAACTGGTTGCGAATGGCGGTCCGGATCAGGTCAGTCCGATTCGAATAAAAGCCTTCTTCCACCAGCAGGTCGATCTGCCCCAGGTCCACCGGGCCGAGGTTGATCGTGATTTTTTCCGTGTCACCGGGCTTTGGTTTGCTCATCGGGTTTGTTATTGCCAAGCGTCTGCGTCGATGTGATCGTTGGGGCTCAAACCTTCCATACGACATCCATATGCCATCCATCTGGATGGTGAATTTATAGACGCTGAGGGAAAGCAGGTCAAGGGGAAGCTTCGCAACAGGGAGACTTGGAAGCGCTGTGTGCCACCGCACACGGACGCGTGAGTGGTCACAGCATCATTCTTGCGGGGTGCACGTCAGCCGGGGGTGGCTGCGGTCATTTCGCGCCCGCAGGCCTGGGGCAGCGATGATTCGCGGCTGGGCGCGAAGGAGGGAAATGCTGGAAGGGATAATTCTGCGTGGTTTCGTGAACCTGATCGTATCGACCCGGTGCTTGCGGGACCCTGGGGCGGGAGGCACGGCTCGGATTCTCCCGCTCCGCCCATTTATGATGGGGCAACGAATACCGTCGGGCCGGCTCAAACCGCTGGGAGGCCGCCGCCTTGCTGCGCGGCTGCCGCTGACGGCGGCGCCGTGACAATCGAGCGCAGCTCCGGCTGGGCGGGTTTCAGCGATGCCAGATCCGGCACCGGACGGCGCAACGCCGGCGACGCAGCGAACGCCGCTTCCATGGCCCGCGCTTCCGATAACGTTTGCAGGTCGCCGTGTCGAGTGATCTGGATTGGCAGCGCTCAGCCCGAAGCATCGAGCGCTGGCCAGCTTCGCCGACGTTCCGGGCACCGTGTAGCAAATAGAGGGTTGCGCCGGCGCACGAAAGCGGCATGCTAGTTTTCCCGGCTTGTGGGGCGCCTGCGGTGTATAGCGGTGCCATTCACCGCATGTCATGCGGCGATTAAGTTGCCCTTGCGGCCAATGCAGGGCATAATCTCCGCATGAATCGCAGCGAATACACCTATGTCTGGCAGGCTCCAGACTGGCCCGTTTGGCGGTACGACCTGAGTTCCCTGGCTTGGCCCATGGCTGAGGTCAGCCGAGCCCAAGGCATGCTGATGGGGCGGTTGGCGGACCTCGGTATGGGGCTGCGGGATCAGGCTTGCCTTGCGGCGCTGACAAACGACGTGGTCAAGACAAGTGAGATCGAGGGTGAGCAGCTCAACGTGTATTCGGTGCGCTCATCTATCGCGCGCAGGCTGGGTGTCGACATCGGCGCGCTGGCGCCCGTGGATCGTCACGTTGAAGGGGTGGTCGACATGGTGCTCGACGCGACTGCAAACAGCCATGCGCCAGTCTCGAAGGAGCGCCTTTTCGGCTGGCACGCGGCGCTGTTCCCCACAGGTTACTCCGGCCTGTCAAAAATCAACGTCGCCCAATGGCGAGACGATTCAGCCGGACCCATGCAAGTGGTTTCCGGCCCGATCAGCCGGCAACGCGTCCATTTTGAGGCGCCGCCCGCCGATCATCTGGCGGCAGAGACGGGGCGATTCATCGATTGGGTCAACGCGGCGCCCACCGACCCGCCGCTGATCCGCGCAGGGCTTGCACACCTGTGGTTCGTCACGCTGCACCCGTTTGACGACGGCAATGGCCGTATCGCGCGCGCCATCGGCGACCTGATGCTTGCGCGGGCAGATGGCAGTCCACAACGCTTCTACAGCCTGTCAGCGCAGATACAGCGCGAGCGCAAGGCATACTACGACATCCTCGAACGCACTCAGAAGGATTCGATGGACGTCACGCCGTGGTTGTCGTGGTTCTTCGAAACGCTGCACCGCGCGGTAGACCAGGCGCAGGTCACGCTCGACGAAGTACTGGCCAAAGCGCGCTTCTGGCACCACTGGGGAATGCAGGCACTCAATGCTCGGCAGGTAAAGGTTTTGAACCGGCTGCTGGACGGTTTCGAAGGCAAGCTCACGAGCAGCAAGTGGGCGGCCATTGCCAAGTGCTCCAGTGATACGGCACTGCGGGACATCAACGACCTAGTTGAGCGCGGCGTCCTACGTAAGGCGGTCGGGGGTGGGCGAAGCACCAGCTATGAGCTGAACGATGTGCCATCCGGCGCGGACGGGAACGAGGGGGGCTGAAGCTTAGGAACCGAAAGCGTTCGGCAGTGTTGCTCGGTGGATCTGGACGATCTTGCGAACAACAACGACATTCCGGGTTGGAATTGGTTGAAACTTCGAAGGAAAACGACAATTCAAGAATCGGTATGCGGCTCGCCGACCATAGTCGCCGAGATGCACATTTGGGGCCAGAAGTCGGAGGGCTGTTGTCGACCCATCGCTGCCGTTCGAATCCGGGTTGGCCAATGGCGGCTTTAGGCTGCTCTACGGTCATCGCGCTTTCCCGGGAATTGAAATGGAGTGCCGGCTTAGGCGCCATGAGGAGAAAGTCGAACGAATTCTCCCTCGCGTCAATTGCGGCCTGCGATGGATAGATTTGCTGCCAATCTTGCTTCATGCTGATAACAAGCTTTCCGATCTTTGAAGCGCGTCATAGACGAACTCCCGCTCCGCATCATCATGGTGAACCAAAATGGCCCATCGGCGCCCGTCTCCGCTGGTGGTGTACTCCAGCATATGGAAGTCGCCGACCGAATTGCCAAGGGCAAGAATCGGGCGGCGCCCCGATCTGGCGATAAATGCCAACCGGCTTGCCGGGGCCATCGTTGATGAATTCCATTTTGGATCGCGCATAAGGGCAGGTCGGCGTTCAGACGTGGCATAGCGCACCGTCTGCGTGGATCCGATGATCCTGCTCGGGTGGAATTCCGTAAGCCTGCTCCACCCGGGGTCGCACCGCATCGCCTGGCGGCGACATCTTTTTATTCGCCTATCGAAAGAATTCACTTGGGGATCGCACCAGCATAGTAGAGGCTGGATTGGCCGCAGCTCCGGAAACCGAACTCCGGCCAATAACCAAGAACACCCAAGCGCGCGCTCGGAGGAAGCCATGAATCAGGGAAACTACGTCACCCGAATGAGCCATACGGCATGGCACTATGCCTCCGTAAGCATTCTGATTGCGCTGGCGGTGATGATCCCCGCACTGGCTTTTGCCCAGACTCCGGCCACAAAGCCAAACATTGTTGTTATCTTCGGTGACGACATTGGCATGTGGAATGTCGGTGCCTACGCACACGGCATCATGGGCCGAACACCCAATATCGATAGCCTTGCCCGCGAAGGCGGGTTATTCACCGACCATTACGGCCAACCCAGTTGCACTGCGGGGCGGGCGGCTTTCATCACGGGCCAGATGCCGATACGCACCGGCATGACGACTATCGGCATTCCTGGATCCACGCGCGGCATCCAGAAGGAAGACCCTACGCTGGCCGAAGTGTTGAAGTCGCAAGGCTATGCGACTGCCCAGTTTGGCAAAAATCACCTAGGCGACCGTAACGAGTTCCTACCTACAGTACATGGATTCGACGAATGGTTTGGGAACCTGTACCACCTGAATGCAGAAGAAGAACCGGAGGAGCTTGACTATCCAGGTCAGCGCAACCCGGAATACCTGAAGAAGTTTGGACCACGCGGAGTACTGCATGCCTGGGCTACCACACAGGACGATTCCACAACCGATCCGAAGTTCGGCCGCGTCGGCAAGCAACGGATCGAAAATACCGGCCCGCTCACGCGCAAGCGCATGGAAACCTTCGACGCCGAGGTGCTGCAGCACACGCTTAACTGGATGGACCGGGTCGGCAAGGACAGCAAGCCATTCTTCCTCTGGTTCAACGCCACCGCGATCCACATCTGGTCGCATCCGCAACAGCAGTATGTGCAGAAAGCGGTTTCCGAAGGACGCGCGGAGCAGGACGTGGTGCGCGCCAGGATGATTGAGCATGACGAGCACGTCGGACGCATTCTGACAAAGCTGAAGGAAATGGGCGTTGCCGACAACACCATCGTCGTCTACACCACCGATAATGGCAATGAACTGATGATGTGGCCGGACGGCGGCTACGCGCCTTTCCGCGGAGAGAAGGGCACCACATGGGAAGGGGGGGTCCGAGTACCGTGCCTGATTCGCTGGCCTGGCAAGATTGCTCCGGGCACGGACTTCAATGGCATCCAGAGCCACGAAGACCTGTTTGTCACCCTGGCTGCTGCGGCTGGGTTGCCAAATCTCAAGGATGACATGCTCAAGGGCACACGTATGGGAGGCAGCCGTTACAAGGTGCACTTGGATGGCTACAACAATCTCGATTACTGGATGGGCAAGACCGATCAATCGGCGCGGCGCGAGGTCTTCTACTATGACGAAACAGACCTGATGGCGATGCGCGTCGATGCGTGGAAGATGCATGTCGGGGTCAAAAAGGATGGTAGCTGGTTCAACTCGAAGGTATATCCGAGTGCGCCGTACATCTTTAATCTGCTGATGGACCCTTTGGAAAAAATGGATCCTGAATCGCACGAATGGGGCTATGCGGGCCGGCGCTTTGTTGCACAGAAACTTTGGGCGCCGTCGGCGAGCGTGCCGTTTCTCCAGGCGCACCTGAAGACCCTGGAAGACTATCCACCACGGCAGGCTGCCGACACCCTCAGCATGAAGAAGGCGATCGATGAAGCCATGAGAAAGATGTCGACGCCCAATAAGAGCAGCAACTGAATTGCCATAAGCTGGATGACCGTTAGTGGCCGGGCCGATTTCCATGGTCCGGCATGCACCAATGGCCAACTCGGCCACGGGCGGAAAATTGTGCCCACGCAGCCATCCTGCACTCCGTTGAGATCATGGCTCACCGCACTGATTTCCACGGAGTGCAGAGCGAGACCGACATCCGCGACGAGTCCGTGAGGCAACAATGCTGTGATATCGCTGTCAATGCCAGACGCACCCACGTGTGCAAAACGTCGCCCTCCATAGTTGCCAGCCTTAGTGGCCAAGACGGGCGGGAGTTCCATAGCATTTTGGTGGGTCGGCACTCGAAGCCGTGCGGGCTCCAAACAGGGGGCCTCCTCTTGAGCGCCTACAAAGAGGTGACGGAAATAGAATTTCGCTTACTCCTTTTACGGGCCAAGCATCGTTCACCCACGGATGTCGGTAATCCATTGCGGAGCAGACCATCAATTATTTATGTAAGCCTGGTTGGAAGGTCCGCAACTGGCCAAATCCGGCGGTTCGCTGTCGGGGACGCGCGGCATGGACGGCATTGAAAGGCAACAATTGCTGAAGTACCTAAAAAAAACGACGGTTACCGACTGCTGGCCACTACCGGCGACTCGCCGCGGCTGAATTCCCGCAATGGGGCAAACACCACCGTCTGGTTCCCTGAGCTTATCGAAGCCTTGGCCACGCTGCCCGCCGGCAACATCATTGACGGCGAGGTTTGCGTGCTCGACGACATCGGCAAGAGCGATTTCGAGCGACTGCACGCGCGCCAGGCGCAGAGGCTGGTACCGCGGCGCTGACCCCGTAGCGTATTGCGTCTTCGACCTGTTGGTCGGCAAGGGGAGAAACCTACGAGAGCAGGCGATCGAGCCGCGCAAGGCCGCGCTGCGGAGGCTTTGGCTGAGAGCCGCCCGAGCTGCTCTATGTGGAAAGCGTCGAAGATGGCGTTTGGCTGTACGGCCATGCACTGACGCTGAGCTTGGAGGGAATTGCGGGGAAGCGCTCGGGCTCTACCTACCGAGCGGGGGAGCGCTCGCGCGACTGGCTGAAGGTGAAGCGGCCTGCGGCGGTGCCGCCGCAGCGCTTCCAGAGATAGGAAGCGAAGGGACCGTTTATGTCATATTGTTCCCAATTCGACAATTCTCAACGCACCGCACTGGGTAAAAAAATCGGGAATTCGGATAGAGACGGGACCTCTCTAAGGCAACAATGCAAATATGGCGCTTCGCGATTGTTACGAGGCGCCCTGTCAGACGCGAAGACGCGCATTGGCAATAACATGAAGGCAAAAGTCATGAATCGCGCTAACCATCTGGCTCAATCCAGGTTGCTCAAGTGGATAGTGTCCCGCGTTCTGCAGCATCACGACTTTCACGGGCGCATGTCGAATCCGCTTGAGAAACAGGTCGCTCAGATGCAATGGCGTCCAGTGGTCCTGCTCCGGCTGGGTCAGCAAGATAGGGCAGACGTCGAAGTTCTCTGGATCCACCGCCGGCACGTAATTGATGTAGCTGGCCATGAACCCCATCGTCACCCACTTGCCGGCAGAGGTCTTGTCAGCCAAGCAGACCCTTAATGCGGCCTTGTTGTTGACTAACGCCCGCATTTTGCTAATGCCGGCGATAGGGAGGCGAAATCCACTGAACGCCGTGCGCGCAGTCACTTCTGCAAAGTAACTTCCCACGCGGCTCATGAACCAGCTGGTCGCGGTCTCGTCACGCACCTGTTGAATGCGCGGATCGAAGAACGTCATCCCCACGATACCTTTTACCTTCCGATTTTTCGACGCGATGTGGTAAGCCTCCAAGCCTCCCGCGCTTAATCCGTAAAGCACGATGGGGCGGTCGTCCTTTGCCGACTCCGCATCAACCAGGTCGCTGCCGGCCTGCACCCAGTCGTCGTACCTGATCAGCTTGCCGCGGCCGACCTCCGTCAGGCCGTACTCCGGCATGTCGATGGCAATGGTTTCGAGGCCGCAACTCGCAAGTGGTGCGCCGATAATCGTTGACATCTGCCGGCCGTTGGTCCCCAGGCCATGGAGAAGAATGACTTTCAACGGCGCTGCGGCGTTGCGATAGCAATCGAGGTGAATGCGATGATCCCGCCATGCCCACCATTCCTCTTTGGGCTCATTCGCCTCAGTCAACTGAAATTCGGAAGGGAGAAAATTCTGAATCTCACGCCAGTTGGATTGCTGTGCATAGGTAGTCATTTGCGTTCCTTCCTAGGCAGCATCGCCAAAGCGTGAGAGATTGCTCTAAAGCAAAGGATACTGGATTGAGAGGCGCATTGTGCTAGGTAGTGATTCGAGGCCACCTGAATGAACGAGCCATCCGCTTGGCCGACAGAGGTAAAGCCGTTCACCGATAAATCCGAGCCATCACGATTCTTGGCGACAGGAATATGGGTCCGAACTGAGATGAATGAACCGAACTACCTTTCGGCGGGAACTCACTGTGTCCAGAAAAGACGATCAACGTCCTGCCTTTGCCCCGGACCGGCTCAACTGGGTGTCCTATCCAGAGTTCCAGCCCCATTGGTGGCGCTGGCCGCCGGCTGCGTGATTGGTGCATGGGGGCACCATCGAAATCGCTGGTCCTATTGAAGCGGCCCAATGACCGATGAAGCCGCAGCCTCTAACACCTCAGTAACCCACTGCTCGACGGTAACCCCATTCGCCGTCGCTATGACGGCCGCAGCTTCATGAAGCTTGGTAGGGATGTTTAGCGCGAGCTTACCCGTGAACGCTTGAGCGGGGGTCGCACCGCTGTGCTCGCATTCAGCTAAGAATGCCTCTAACTCCAGCTCGCCGGCGTGTTGTAGCGCAGCAATGTCAGTGCCCTCGAACACTACTTCGCTTGTCAAACCAACAAACTGGCCGCGAAACTTTGCCGATTCCGTGTCGAACAAGAGGACGGCCTTGTAGCCGCCGATGGTCATGACATTCATCATGGTGGAATTCCAATTCAGTGATCAGCCAAATAACCGCCGATTCGAAGGCAAATGATGCTTGTAGACCGCACAGTCGTCAAATTCGACGGCGACCAAAAGGCCCGCAAGCCGTGAGTCGCTGTCTTGCGGTCCACTGCGGGTTGAGGGAGCATAGTACCGAGCAGCGCACCGCCCACCATATTTAACATAATTATTATTATGCGAAACATGCTCTATAAAGCACTTAGCGTTGGGTAAGAGATCGCAAAAGCACGCTGCTTTCGGTCTAATGCTGAGGCTTACCGGTGCTCTCTGTCCCACAGCGTCAGCAGCGCGGCGTCAGTTTTTCTCCAGGGAGTCTAGAAAATCCCCTGCCAGCTCGACACAGTCAACGAAGCTCCGATCGAAGCTGATGCGCTGTATCCGGTCAAACTGCTCGCGCATGATGGGTGGCCCGGCTTGGACCTGACTAACAAACGTGGCCGCGTGCCGAAGCAATAACGGCGCAGCAGGCGCACCAGCGCCGTTGGCTCCTTTTCGACCACGACGCAGAGGTCGAAGAGATCCCGTGCCGTGGCCCGGTCCCCGCGGTGGTAAAGCTTCTTGGCAACGACCTCGGCTGCGGTTTCCGCCTTAACGTGAAAGCATGAGGAAAGAGTCTCTCCCAAACAGCGCCTCGGAGTTCGATCTTCATGCCCACAGGCTTCCGCGTGTGGCAATCAGTGATTGCGCAAGCCGCCTGACATGCACCGCAATCGTCACACAGAAGCTTTGGATGGAGCCCCGGCCCCTTTAGAGCGCATTCGCTTTCGGGCAGCCGGGCTGCCGACGCCAATCTGCGGGCATGCTATTCCCAAGTTGCTGAGTCATCCGTTGTGAGCGCATGTGTCGCCGCCATCTCAAGCAAACCTGCATGCGCTTTGGGCACGACCAGCATTGTCAAACCCAGTCCGTCCAGTGCACGCAGGACATGCTCAAAATTAACACCTTTGCCATTCTCTAACTTAGACAGCATGCCAACCGAGACACCGCAACTCCTTGCCGCCTGGTC
Source organism: Cupriavidus sp. 207A1 (assembly GCF_057798955.1). Lineage (NCBI taxonomy): Bacteria > Pseudomonadati > Pseudomonadota > Betaproteobacteria > Burkholderiales > Burkholderiaceae > Cupriavidus > Cupriavidus sp. 207A1. Next base: position 203,768 of record NZ_JBYOJO010000008.1, read on the forward strand.
AATGGGCATCCCGTCCCCGGCCCGAGTAGCTCGGATCCGGTCGCCCAGTTGCTGAATGGTACGGATGGTTGCGCGCGATGGAGGCGTCGAATCAGGGAGTGGTCGTGGCATTCGGACTTGTTCCGACAGGCTTTTATTATTGTTTCGTGATCGTGAAATTATAATCAACAAGCTGTGCTCGAGAGGCGAATCACTTCGCGACACGATACGAACCGAATACGTCGACCTGTACATCCCCATCGGGAAGGCACGGCACTGCCGGAGTTGCAGGAAACCATCGGCGGCATTGGCACACAGCGGCGCAAGTCAGCGCCTTCTTCAATGGGCTGGAGCCGGCGCTTTGCGATCGGATCGGGCAGCATCCCAACGGCCTCTATCGGCGGTATGGCTGGAATCGAAGCAGGCGCTATCGTCAGCGTGGCTTACCGTGCGGCGCCACCTCTGCTCGCACGTAAGGGCCGAAGTCCTGGCTCTCTTTGAGGGGCGCAACCATAGTGCGTCATGGTGGGCGTGGCTCCTGAGGCACTTTCGAGCCCGTTGCATTTTGCACAATTGCGGTAGCGCACAAAATACTTATTAGTCATTTAGTTGTAAGATACATGCGTGTATCTTACAGTAAAAATCGAAATTTGCGCGTTTCCGGAGGTCACCCCCTCCGTTGAGGGAGCTGATTTCCGTCGCCCGAAAGCCATCTCCTACCTAGCTTTGCGGGCATTCACGCGTTAAGATACTTCGATGTAACTAAAAACTAGATACCATAATGGCTTGGGAATTCTACGGACGGATGGGCACGTTGGAGACGCTGGACCGGATTGTCCATGGCCCATACTGGTTCTTTTGCCGCATCCAAGGCCGACGACGCATTGGCAAGACGACCCTGCTGCGTGAGCTATCCAAAAGCGAACCGTCGCTACTCGCCAGGATGGTTTACATGCAAATACCAGACTCGGACGAGCGAGATGTGGCGGCTGGGTTCCGCCGGGCGCTGGAAGACTGCGAATCCGAGATCGCCAATGCATTGGCCCCTCAAGTCACTGATTTCGCCTCGATGGCCGGCGTAATCGGTCATCTATGCCGTCGTGGCCTAATCGTCGTGTTGGACGAATTCCAGTATTTCACGCAGGCGAGGCTCTACGCCTTCAACTCCTTCCTGCAGGAGCAAGTTGACCGGTTGCGCGATACGCACGGGGGTGGACTGTTTGTCCTTGGCTCCCTGCAGTCGGAAATGAGCGCTCTACTCGACGACAAGGGTGCGCCGCTCTTTGGGCGGCTCACTGCGACCATCGATCTGCAGCACTGGGATTTTGAGGACTTAATCGAGGTGTACCGGGCACACGATATCCGCGATCCGCAACATTGGCTCACGCTCTGGGGCTTCTTCGAGGGCGTTCCCAAGTTCTATCGGGACGCGTATGACCAAGGCCTGTTTCAGGTGGGCGCCCGGTTTCAGGAAGCCTTGCTCGAGCGGATGTTCCTTCGCGAAGGCAGTCCTCTGGCCGAAGAGGCAGACACATCCTTCCTCCGTGAGGTGAAGGGCAGACTCCTCTCAGTCTTAAACTTTCTCGCGGAACATCCAGGCTCGAGCCACGGGCAATTGGTCGGCACACTGCTGCGGGATGAAGACGAAGCGTCGTTGAAAGTCACAGTCAAACGCTTGGTCGAGAATTACCATATGGTCGACAAGCGCCACCCGGTGTTCTCGGAGAGCAAGAGCCGCAATGCCCGCTATTACATCACAGACAACTTTTTGCAGGCGTGGCTGTGGGTCGTGAAGCCGGCGAGGGACGCTTCCCGCATGCGCCCGCTATCGAAAGCGATCGATCTGACGCTCCCTCGGCTCCACGGGCACGAGGGATACGCATTCGAGAAACTGATTCGTCAGTTGCACGTAGAGTGCTCGCGAAAGGGCGTCGGCGATTTCTCGCTGACCTCGATCGAGCTGGGGTACTGGAATCGGCCGCGAGACGAACAGAACGCGATCGAAATCGACATCGTCGCACTCGACGAGGACGCGCGGCGCATCCGCTTCGGCTCGTGTAAGCGCAGTGCGAGCAAGCACATCCGGTCCTCGCTTTCTGAATTTGAGCGACACATCGAGCGATTCATGTCGACAAAGGAAGGACGCCGGGTGAAAGGGTGGACGTTGACCAAGGCGCTGTTCTCTCCGGTCTTTTCTGACGAAGAGGCTCGGGTGCTGACGGCCGCCGGCTACCAGTGCTTGGACTTGCCGGCGTACGTCAGGATGCTTACGTCTTCGCGGTCCGTGTGATGCTCGGGCCGGCCCTAGCTTCTGACCGCCCCGGCGGTGGGTGTTGAAGGAACCGGTGACGATTGTTCGTCCACTCAATGGCAATCCAACCAGCGACTATGAGAGGATGATGACAAGAGTGGCTACGCGCAAACGCAATAACGCGGCTGACACGTTCCGTGAATGCGGCACGTCGGAACAAGACAGTTTCGGCTACAGGGTGGGCGATGACATGGATGCATTGCTGGCCGAGTATGGCATCGATGGCTGATCGTAATTCGTTCGCCGCGCTGCAAACCGAGAACGCCCGCCTGATCGCGCTGCTGGAAGCGCATGGCATCGACTGGCGCTTGCCGCCGAAGGAAGCCGCGCCTGCCGTTCAGGAGACGGAACAACGGCACCTTTCCACGGTCGACAAGGTGGCGCTGTTTCGCCAGCTGTTTCGCGGCCGCACGGATGCCTACCCGATCCGCTGGGAGAGCAAATCCACCGGCAAGTCCGGCTACGCGCCGGCTTGCGCCAACGAATGGCGCACCGGCGTCTGCGAGAAACCGCGCATCAAGTGCGGCGACTGCGGCAACCGATTGCTGATCCCGCTCTCTGATCAGGTCATCTACAATCATTTGACCGGTGAGCACACGGTGGGCATCTATCCGCTGATGGAAGACAACACCTGCTATTTCCTCGCCGCCGATTTCGATGAGTCCGAGTGGCGGGACGATGCCGGTGCCTTCGTGCAGTCCTGCAGTGAACTTGGTGTGCCAGTCGCGCTGGAGATTTCCCGTTCCGGCCAGGGCGCGCATGCCTGGGTCTTCTTCGCCGGCAAGGTCTCGGCGCGCGATGCGCGCCGCTTGGGCACGGCCATCATCAGCCACACCTGCTCCGCACCCGGAAACTCTAGCTGGCCTCCTATGACCGTCTGTTTCCCAACCAGGACACGGCAGGAATTGCGCTATCCATTATGTGGCTGATCCCTTTTCTTCATCGAGAGTAGTTCGCTCGCTTGCACGATTGCCTCGGAGACGTCCTCAATGGAGTTTCGCTTGTTCATGGCTTGTTCGCGTAGCAGATCATAGGCTTCATCCTCGCTCACCTGGTGGGTGCGCATCAGGATGGCCTTGGCTTCGGCAACCCGCCGCTGTCCCAGCAGCTTGGTCTGCAGTTTGGCAATGCGCCGCTGTTGCTGGCAACTTTCCTTGTGCGCTTTGCGAGCCACCACCAAGGTGGAGAGCAAACCAAATGAGCGGATGGGCGATGGCAAAACGGCTTGCACCTTAAGGTCGAGCACCGCCGAGACAATGGTTGGGTTTTCGTAGTTCACGATGGCGATGAGGGTGGGCGCGTGCTCCCCGTCGACCCAGCCAAGGCGAAGGTGCAGATAGTCGGGCCGCACCACCATGAACACGATATCGGTCGCGTCGGGCAGGCTTTGCACTGGAGGCCAGATGGTCTGTACTTGGCAGCCGATGCGCTGCAACTGCTGGGTAAGCAGCCGGCTGTCAGCATCATCGGGATGGATGACAACCACCTTCAACAGGCGCAGTTCCCTGAGCTGGGGCGGCGTGGCGTGCAACAGGGGCCGCTTTCCCTGGTGACGCTTGCCCGTATTTTGCGGCGCGGCACTGTGGGAGGGATGTTGATCCACGCTCAGGCCTCCAAGGTATCGAGCTTTGCCGTCCAGTCGCCAAGCGAATGGGTGACCAGATAAGGATCCGGCGAAACGGGCCGCGTAGCCTGCCGCACAATGGTGAAGCCGCCTTGCGCATTGGCCCGGCCCACGCGCGGATACAGCCAGGTATGGTGATTGCCGGGGTCCACCCGCACACGGCCCTGGGGGGCATTGAACTCGCTGCCCAGCAGGTGAGGCAACAGTTCGCTGATGTTGTCACTGCCCACCTGGCAAAACGCATTCGCAAACAGATACGTCTGGAAGTAGGCAGCTTCCCAGCACAGGTTGGGCCGGCAATGGTCGCCGAGTCGCTTGCGAAGATGGGTCAGGCAACTGTGATTGGTGGGTGAGTCGATGGACTGGAAATATGGCGCCGCTGTGAAATGGCCATTGGCCACGTCATAGCCCATCTGTGCAATCTCCGCCTCGGAAGTAGTGAGACTGGCGATCGGCATGGTCTTTGGGTTGAAGCCTGCATCGGCATAGGCCCGGTACAGGCTGGCGGTGGAGTCGCCGACGACGGTGGAGAAAATGAAATCCGGTTGCTTGCTGCGGATGTCTTCCATGATGGTGCGATAGTCGCGCTCGGTCGCGTCGAGCGGCAGGTAATACTCACCCAGGATCTCGCTGTCGGGGTATTGCATCACCAGTTCGCGCATGATGCGGTTGGACTCGTAGGGATAGATGTAGTCGGAGCCGATTAGGTAAACTCGCGCGCCGAAATTACTGGTCATGAAGTCTGCCAATTGCACGCTGTTCTGGTTGGGCGCTGCGCCGGTGTAGATGACGTTGCCCGAGAACTCGAAGCCTTCGTACAGTGTGGGGTAGAAGAGCAGCTTGTTCCATTTTTCCACCACGGGAATCACAGCCTTACGGCTGCTGGACATGTAGCAGCCAAAGATCACATTGATGCCGTCGCGCACGATGAGCTGCTCGGCCAGCTCGGCATAGCGGCCAGGCGTGGATGCGGGGTCGTAGCACACGGGAACCAGTTCCCGGCCCAGCAAGCCGCCCGCGCCATTGATTTCGTCGATGGCCAGCAGGGCACCCTGCAGCTGCGATTGGCCAATGGTGGAAGTGGCGCCGGTTTCCGAGTAAAGGATGCCGATGCGTATGGGATCAGTCTGTGCCAAGGTTTGTCTCCTGTCCGTGCCGCTGGCATGGCGAATCGATGTGCTTGTCGCAATCCATCGCGGTCGCACGCCAGATTACTTCAAATCGGGGCCATGACGTACCGCTGCTGCGCGCCATTACCTAGCGGCCTGCCGCCAGCCGCGCGCTCATGTGAGCCAGCCGCTGCGGCAGGTGTTGCGCATCATCGGCAATGCCGAAGTTGCGCCAGCCGAAAATATGGCGCACATAGTCATCGGCATGGGGATCCACCGCCAGGCAGCAGATGCGTATGCCGGCATGCCGCGCATGCAGTACCGCCTGCCGCGCATCCTCGACGAGGTACTGGCGGTCATGCACATCGATGTCCGACGGCGCACCATCGGTGATGATCAGCATCGTTCGCCGGCCGTCGGGTTCGGATTGCAGCAGGCTGCTGGCATGTCGCAGCGCCGCCCCCATGCGCGTGGAATAGCGCCCCAGTAGTGCACTGACCGTGGTAGCGACTGCCGGCGTGCAGGGCTGTCCGAAGTCCAGAAGGCGGTAGTAGTTCACCTCGGCCCGGGTATTCGACGAGAACGCGTGGATGGCGAGCCGGTCGATGCCCTTCGTCGCGGACTGCGCCAACAGAAGAGCAGCTTGTTTTTCGATGTCCAACAGGCTCAGGCCGTCGGCGGCCAGATCGTTGACCGACGCCGATACGTCTAGCAGAACCAGCAGGCTGGTGGGCCGCGGGCCGCGGCCGGCCCGCAAGAACAGGCGCGGATCTGGCCGCAGATTCAGCCGCCGGCTCACATGCACTTCGATCGCGGCGTTAAGATCCACATCGTCGCCTTCCCATTGGCGGCGTTGCCGATAGCGCCGGTCAAGACGGCGAGCATGCGGCAGCAGCATGCCGCCAATCTTGTGCGCCGCTGGCAGCCCGCCTGCCGGCGCGGCATCCTGGCCCTGCCAGGCCGGCAGCTTCTCGATCACGGTGCACCAGTCGGTCTTCATCCGCTGGATCCTCCGATCCCACTCGGGATAGGTATAGCGCGCCAGCGCGAACTCCTGGGGCGCGACTGCTTGGACGGGCTGCCCGACCGGCGCGACGCCCGCGGGAGGCGGCGTGGCAGCGGGCTGTTGCAGCGACAGCGTCGCATCATCACCCGGCTGGGACTCTGGGTGTTGCCACAGATAGCTGTTGTCATCCCGGTAGGGAGTCGGCACGCAGTAGTGCTGCGGTTCCATCCGCACACGCATCTGGCCCAGGTCATTGGCCAGAATCGAAGCGATGGCCCGGAAAGCAGCGTAGTCTTCCAGGCCATGCCTGCTCGCAGTTTGCTCGAACAGATCGCGAGCCTTGTTCACCCAATGGCTGCCGCTGCTACTGGCGCGCAGTAAGAGGATACGGTCCAGTCGCGCCATGAAGGCAGGAAAGGTGAGGTCTGACGGTTCGGGCTCGGCGCACAGATGCGCCTCGAACCAACAGCGCACACCCGGATAGGCCAATATCAACAGGCGCTCGACCCGCGCATCCTCGATGGCCGAAACCACGGCCTGCCCCATGGGCTTGAGTGCGCTGCCCGGCTGGCCTGCGGGTGAGTAGCGCAGATGCGCTGTGGCATGCGCCACCATGGCTTCCTGCAAGCCTGCCTCCCGGTGTGCTGGCGCGCCATCCACCATCGGCGGCACCAGCAAGCCTGGCATGACCTGCCCCGCGCGCCCGTGGCCTGCTACTAGCACGGCACGTGAGGGAGGCGGCTTGGGCGCGCCTGAGGGCGAAGCCGGCGCCTCCCTCATCTGCAGCGGTTGTGCGCTGACGGGCTGCAGCGCCAGACCGCAAGCGAGCATGCTCAGGCGATGCCAAGGCTGCGTCTTGTCATCCAAGGGCCATGCGGACGGCAAGGCCTGCGAATTTTTGCACGGCGGCCGGCCCTGAAAGCTACGACTGGATGCTGGGCGCGTAACCATATGTCGCACGTCAAGCGCCGAACTGGGCATGGGTCAACTGACGCAGTGCCTGGGTGGTATCCGGATCATCGGTGAGCGCCCGGATGATCGTCATTTCGCAACTGTCCTGCGCAGAAACGCCGTTGCGCATCAACTGTCCGGCATAGATCAGCATGCGGGTGGAGGCGCCTTCATCCAGACCGCGGTTTCTTAGCTCGCGTGTGCTGTGGGCCAGGGCCACGAGCCTGTGCGCATACTCGGGCGCGATCCCTGACTCGTGCGCCACGATGTCGGCCTCGATGTCAGCAGCCGGGTAGTCGAACTCCAGCGCCGCGAACCGCTGGCGGGTGGACGGCTTCATGTCTTTCGCGCTGCTTTGGTAGCCGGGGTTGTAGGACACCACCAACTGGAAATCGGGGTGCGCATGCACCACTTCGCCCTTTTTGTCCAGCGGCAAGGTACGCCGGGCATCCGTCATCGGATGGATCACCACCGTCGTGTCCTGGCGTGCCTCTACCACTTCGTCCAGGTAGCAAATACCGCCATACCGCACCGCCATGGTGAGCGGACCATCGTGCCATGCGGTGCCGTCGGCATCCAGCAAATATCGGCCCACCAGATCCGAAGCTGTCATGTCCTCGTTACAGGCGAGTGTGATCAACGGGCGGTTCAGGATCCATGCCATGTGCTCCACGAACCGGGTCTTGCCGCAGCCCGTAGGCCCTTTGAGGATGAGCGGCATGCGATGGCGGTAAGCCTGCTCGTAGAGTTCTCGCTCGTTGCCGTTCGGACGGTAATAGGGCTCCTTTTCGATGCGGTATTCCGCCAGCGGATCCGAGCGTTCCGCGCTCGCGCGCAAGAAGCCTTGTGCGTACCTATTCATCACCACCTCCCCATCAACATCAGCAGTCCCGGCACCCAGCACGTCGCGATACCGACCACTATCGTGTAACGGGGCAGGAATCGCAGCGACTTGCCCAGCCCCAGCGCGAGAAAGAAGAAAAACCACAGGCTGGCCCATAGAAGCCACATGACGATCAAGCGAACGTCGCCCGCGGCGGCGGCAAAAGCCAGTGCGCTGGCCGCTACGAACAGGCAGTACCAGCCCAGCCCCACGCCTTTCAGCGCCCACCACTGCACCACAGCCAGGAACAGGTAGGTGAAGGCGAACAAAAGACCGCCGGCCGTTGCAAAGAAGTCCGGCGTTGCGGCCGCGCGGTACAGCCCCAGGCCATTGATGAACAGCGCCAGCAAGCCCACCAGCAGATTAAAGGGGGCGACGTCCTTGCCCTCGATGCGACCGGTAAGCCCAACGCCGTTGACGATCAGAACCGCTCCAATAAAAAACAGTGCCACACCCAGCATGATGAATGCCCCTTTTGCGAGTTGAGATTTGGCCCCGGAAAATGCAAGTCTGCCGGGGCCTGGGCTGGCTTAGCGGTGCCGGGGCGCCTCGTTGGGAATGCCGTTGATGGGACATTCTGGCGTACCCACCGTGGTACGGGTGAACGACTCGACCATCTCACGTGTGCCCTCGGGATCGTTGACCCACTGGCTGTAGAAGCTGTACGGGCAGGCGGCAACGCCCCGGTCTCCGTCGCCCGAGTTGATGGTGCCGGTGTAGCCGCGGTGCACCAGCTTGAAGAGATGGTTTTGCGACTGACCGTTCTTGCGCGCGTCGCGGATCAGGCTCTTGGACAGCTCAGCATATTGGATGCCCATTTCCTCCTCGCCTGTCTCGCCCAGCGTGCGGCCGTCGAAGCCGATGATGGCCGAGTGCCCAAAGTACGAATACACCCCGTCGAAACCTGCGGCATTCGCTACCGCGACATAGGTGTTGTTCATGAATGCCATCGCCTTGGAAACCAGGATCTGCTGCTCCTTGGCGGGGTACATGTAGCCCTGGCAGCGAATGATCAGCTCGGCGCCGCGCATGGCGCAGTCTCGCCAGATCTCGGGGTAGTTGCCGTCGTCGCAGATGATAAGGCTGATCTTCATCCCCTTAGGGCCTTCGCTAACGTATGTGCAATCGCCGGGATACCAGCCTTCGATCGGCACCCAGGGCATGATCTTGCGGTACTTCTGCACGATCTCGCCCTGGTTGTTCATCAGGATCAGGGTGTTGTAGGGAGCCTTGTCGGGATGCTGCTCATGCCGCTCGCCGGTCAGCGAAAACACGCCCCACACATTGGCTTTGCGGCAGGCGGCGGCGAAGATCTCGGTTTCCGCGCCCGGGATGGCCGAAGCAGTGTCGTACATCTCTTTGGCGTCGTACATGATGCCGTGCGTGGAATACTCGGGAAAAATCACCAGATCCATGCCGGGCAGGCCCTGCTTTATGCCCATCACCATGTCGGCGATGCTCCGGCAGTTGTCCAGCACTTCCGCCTTGGTGTGCAGGCGAGGCATTTTGTAGTTGACCACTGCCACGCCTACACAGTCGTTGCTGCTGGAAATGTCTCCGTGTCTCATGTCGATGCTCCTTTAGGAATGGAAAAATCCACGTTGAACCCGGCGCTCTAACACGCATCGCTACGATCCATCATTCCTGCAGGCAAAGCTGCGCCCTCGGACCCGGTCATCCGCTTTGAAAAATGGCAGCAAGAGGCACAAAAAAAAAGCCCGAACCGGTCCGGGTTAGGGACCAGTTCGGGCTTTATTGCCCAACATCTACGCTGGCAACTTTGGCAGCTGATGTCGTGTACAGGACTGAAACAGAATGGCGATTGAACGCCGCGAAAACATTGTTCTTTCTTGGGGCAATCTCCGCCAACGGGTCATACGCTAATTGCGTTGGTTATGTTTTCGTGATAGCGGGCGCCCTCCCTGGTGTGAGGGAGTCTCGGCCTGTAGCTCCCCAAGCAGTGTCCCAATCTCCTGCAAGTCGGACTTCTGCCGGGCGCGTATTGTCACAAACGAGCGCTTTGATCGCGACCAGTTGTTGTTGATATTCGACTGCAGAGCGAGCCTGTTTCGTTGTGGTCTTGTTGTAGGCGTGCCGTCAGGTGGAACGTCTGGTACTGCCCTACCGTGAGGGCGGTCCCTTCGGCCTGGGCTCGCGCAAGCGCGGTTGTGATAGCAACCGCCAGCTCTCCCGGCTGGAATCGCTTGTCCGCAGGATGATTGGCGACAGCTACGCAGACTTCGGCATGACCCTGGCCGCCGGGACCTGAGCACCATGGCGCAGTGCGCAGGATCATGCAGCGCTTCGACATGCTCGCGTTGTGCCCTCGCGGGAATGCAATTGACGGCTGATGCGGTTGACGCAGCTGATGTACTCGGCTGCCAACTTGGGTGCCTGGGGCGTATCACGCTACGGGCGGGCCAGGATGTGGGCTGAAGTGCCACGCGAGCCGCATTTGTAACAAAGGGGTGAGAGAGTCACCACTCTCGCCCCGGCGCACCCAGTACGCGACAATCTGGATGAAACTCGTGTTTCATGCTGAATTTTATTTGACACAATAGTTTCATAGCCCTATATTTCTGAAACCGAAGTTTCATTCGGACCAAATTATGACCTCATCGTTGCAAGACAAGATCCTCGGGCTAAACGACCAGCTCACTGAAAGCGAGCGCCGCCTGGCCGCCGTGACTCTGGAATGCATAGGCAACCTTGCCGCCTACTCGGCCACCGAGCTGGCGCAGAAGGCTGGCGTATCCAAGGCCACTGCCGGCCGCTTTTTCCGCCGCCTCGGTTACGAGAACTTCAACGAAGTCCGCGCCCTGCTGCGTGACGAGGCCGATCGCGGCTCGCCGCTGTACGAGCTGGCCGGCGTGCAAGCCCCCGCCGACGAACATGCGCCGCTGGCGCGCCATCTCACCAACGACTTGCAGAACCTCGCCCAGACCTTCGACCGTCTGAACCAGGCCGATGTCGAGCGCGCGGTCGCCCTGTTCGCCGACGCCAGGCGGGTGATTATTGCCGGCTTCCGCAACGGCCGCGTACTGGCGCAATACGCGTGGGCGCTGCTGACCCAGTTGCGGCAGGGCGTGACGCTGGCGCCGGGCGCTGGGCTGAACCTTGCCGAAGACCTGGCCGACCTCGGCGCCGACGACGTGCTGCTGGTCATGGATTTTCGCCGGCGCGTGACTTTGCTGTGGCCCATGGTGGCCCACGCCAACCGCGTCGGCGCCAAGGTCGTGATCCTGACCGACCCCAGCGCGACCGACCTGCCGGCGCGCTCCGACGTGGTGCTTCGCTGCGTCAACCACGGCGCGGCGGTGTTCGACTCCTATGTCGCGGCCGTCAGCCTGATCAACCACCTTTGCACAAGCCTCGCGCTGATCCTCGGCGACGCGGCGCGCGAGCGGCTCGAGGAAATCGAATCGCTACATGACCACTACGGCGACTTACATCGCTAGAACTCACTTTAGGAGACTGTCTTGAACCACCCGCTCCCCCACCTGAAGCTGCAGTGCGCGCTAAACCCGGCTGCCACGCCCGGCGCGCCCTATGGCGCGCGACAGCAAGCCGTGCTCGGCGGCGAAGCGTTTGTCCGCGCCGCCGAGCAGATCCGCCGCTGGCCCGGCTACGCACCAACGCCGCTGGTCGCCCTCGATGGCTTAGCGCACGCCGCCGGTGTCGCACAGATCCTCTACAAGGACGAAGGGGACCGTTTCGGATTGGGCAGCTTCAAGGCGCTGGGCGGTGCCTACGCGGTCAGCCGCCTGCTGCTGCGCGAGATCGGCATCCGGCTCGGCGTGGGCGACGTGTCGGTTGATGACCTGCTGGCGGGCCGCTATGCCGACGCGGTGCGCGATATCACGGTCACCTGCGCCACTGACGGCAACCACGGCCGCTCCGTGGCCTGGGGCGCGCAGCGTTTTGGCTGCCAGTGCGTGATCTATATCCACGCCACCGTCAGCGAAGGCCGCAAGGTCGCCATCGAGCAATACGGCGCGCAGGTGGTCCGCACCGCCGGCAATTACGACGACTCGGTGCGCCAGGCGGCCGAGGATGCGGCACGGCTGGGGCGCTTCGTGGTGTCCGACACCTCCTATGAAGGCTATATGGAAGTGCCCAAGGACGTGATGCAGGGCTACGCGGTGATGGCGGACGAGGCGCTGCGCCAATTGCCAGACGGCCAGCTGCCGACCCACGTGTTTCTGCAAGGCGGCGTGGGCGGTCTTGCCGCCGCCGTGTGCGCGCACTTCTGGGAAACGCTCGGCGACAAGCGCCCCCGCTTTATCGTCGTCGAGCCGGACAAGGCCGCCTGCCTGTATGAAAGCGCGCGCGCTGGCAAGCCGGTGGCCGTTCATGGCGACCTCGACACGGTGATGGCCGGGCTCGCCTGCGGCGAAGTCTCACTGCTGGCGTGGGAAGTGCTGCATCCGGGCGCACATGCCTTCCTGACCATCGACGATACCTCAGCGCTGGAAAGCGTGCGCCTGCTGGCCGACAGTCGCTATGGCGATGCCCCAATTGTCGCCGGCGAATCGGCAGTGGCCGGGCTAGCCGGCTGCCTTGGCGCTATGGCCGACCCTGCCGTGCGTGAACAGCTTGGCCTAAGCGCGGCGAGCCGCGTGCTGGTGTTCGGCAGCGAAGGCGCAACCGATGTGGCGCTGTACCGGCGCATCGTCGGCCGCCTGCCGGAAGACGTGAGGAAGGCAGCGTGAACGCGACGCTTGACCTTGCACGGACCGCGCGCATCGACGTGTCTCGGCTGCTGCGCCGCATCGCCTTGCTCGGCGAAGTCGGCGCCATCGATGGAGGCGGAGTCTGCCGGCTCGCACTGACCGACGAAGACCGCGCCGGGCGCGACCTGGTAGTGTCGTGGATGCGCGAGCTGGGACTGGCGGTCAGCATCGACGGCATCGGCAACGTGGTCGGCGTACGCGCCGGCCGCGAAGACCTGCCGCCGGTGATGACCGGCTCGCATATCGACACCGTACGCACCGGCGGGCGCTATGACGGCAATCTCGGCGTGCTCGCCGGCCTGGAAGTGATGGCCGCACTGGACGATGCCGGCATCGTCACGCGCCGTCCGCTGGCAGTTGCCTTCTTCACCAACGAGGAAGGCGCGCGCTTTGCCCCCGACATGATGGGCAGCCTGGTGTTCCAGGGCGACCTGCCGCTGCAACAGGCGCTGGATACGCGGGGCATCGACGGCACCACGGTTGGCGAGAACCTTTCCCGGATCGGTTATGCCGGCCCGGCGCCAGTGGACCGCAACCGCGTGCATGCCTTTGTAGAACTGCATGTCGAGCAGGGCCCGGTGCTTGAGCACGAGAACATCACCATCGGCGCGGTCACCGGCGTGCAGGGCATCCACTGGACCGAGTTCACCGTAGCGGGCACGTCCAACCATGCCGGCACCACGCCGATGGGGCTGCGCCACGATGCCGGCCTGGTCGCCGCGCGCGTCGCCTGCTTCGTGCGCGACCTGTCGCGCGAGCTGGGCGGCGCGCAGCTTGCAACCGTCGGGCAGGTGCAGTGCTTCCCTAACCTCGTCAACGTGATCCCGAACCGCGCGGTGTTCACGGTCGACCTGCGCAATACCGATGGCTCCGTGCTGGAGCATGCGGTGCAGCGCACGCTGGGCTATGCGCAGGAGGTGGCGCAGGCGGAAGGCGTTCGCCTCAGCCAGCGCACGCTGGCCGACTTCGCACCGGTGGCGTTCGACGCCGGCATGGTCGACCGCGTCGAAGCCATCGCGCGCCGGCATGGACACAGCGTGCGGCGCATGCCGAGCGGCGCCGGGCACGACGCCCAAATACTTGCCCGCATGTGTCCCGCCGGCATGATCTTCGTGCCGAGCGTGGCCGGCCTGTCGCACAACGTGGCCGAACTGACCCATGACCGCGACATCCAGGCCGGCGCCGACGTGCTGCTCGACCTAATGCTCGAACTTGCCGCCTGACATTCCCCCGCATAACAGGAGACCTACACTCATGTCCCGCTTCGTCCACGTCGCCGCAGCCCAACTCGGCCCGATCCAGCGCAGCGACTCGCGGCGCGACGTCGTCGCCCGCCTGCTGGCCCACCTGCACCATGCCCACGAGATGGGCTGCCACCTCGTGGTGTTCCCCGAACTCGCGCTGACTACCTTCTTTCCGCGCTGGTACATGGAAGACCCGGAAGCCCTCAACGCCTTCTACGAGCGCGAGATGCCCGGTCCCGAGACGCGCATCCTGTTCGACACCGCCGCGCAGCTCGGCATCGGCTTTTACCTCGGCTATGCGGAACTGGCGCTCGAGGGCGGCGCGGAACGGCGCTACAACACCGCCATCCTCGTCGGCCGCGATGGCAGGATCATCGGCAAATACCGCAAGGTGCATCTCCCCGGCCACGACCAGCACGAGCCGTGGCGCGCCTTCCAGCACCTGGAAAAGCGCTACTTCGAGCCGGGCAACGACTTCGGCGTCTGGCAGGGATTCGGCGGCGTCATGGGCATGGCGCTGTGCAACGACCGCCGCTGGTCGGAGACCTATCGCGTGATGGGCCTGCAAGGCGCAGAAATGATCCTGCTGGGCTACAACACGCCCGTGCACAACCCGCCCGCGCCGGAGCACGATGACCTGTCGATGTTCCACAACCACCTGGTGATGCAGGCCGGCGCCTACCAGAACGGCACCTGGGTGGTTGGCGTGGCAAAGGCCGGCAAGGAAGAAGGCTGCGAGATGATCGGCGGCACCTGCATCATCGCGCCGTCGGGCGAGATCGTCGCGGCCTGCTCGACCAAGGGCGACGAGCTGGCCATTGCGCGCTGCGACCTCGACCTGTGCCAGTCATACAAGACCACAACCTTCAACTTCGAACGGCACCGCCGCCCCGAAGCCTACGGCCGCATCACCAGCCAGCGGGGCGCCACGCCGCCGCAAGCGCTAGCCGCTGCGTAGCCGGCGCACCTTTCCGCCCCCTTCCCTAGTCGACATAAAAAGAACATGCAGGCGCCCGTGGGCGCCCGCAGGGGGCGTTGTTGTCTCACCAAATCCAAAGGAGGAACATTGTGAGCGATTCCCTGCATTCCGCGCCGGCGCTGCACGCCCCGGCCGCAGCTCCTGACACGACGTCGGACACCATGGCCGCGCACGACAACGCGCTCTACCGCAAGGTGGCCTGGCGACTGCTGCCCTTCCTGATGGCCTGCTACGTGGCAGCCTTCCTGGACCGCGTCAACGTCGGCTTCGCCAAGCTGCAGATGCTGGACCAGCTGAAATTCAGCGACACGGTGTACGGCCTGGGCGCCGGCATCTTCTTCATCGGCTACTTTCTGTTCGAGGTGCCGAGCAACGTGTTGATGCACCGCATTGGCGCCAAGAAGACCCTGGCGCGCATCATGATCCTGTGGGCCTGCATCTCGGCCGCCATGGCGCTGACCAAAACGCCGACGCAGTTCTACATCCTGCGCTTCCTGCTGGGCGCCGCCGAGGCCGGCTTTTATCCCGGCATCATCCTGTACCTCACCTACTGGTTTCCGTCGCATCGCCGCGGCCAGGTGATCGCGGTCTTCATGACCGCGGTGCCGGTGGCCGGCATTCTTGGCGGCCCGCTGTCCGGCTGGATCATGGAGAGTATGCACCAGCACTACGGCATTGCCGGCTGGCAATGGATGTTCCTGCTCGAGGCGATTCCGTCTGTAGTGCTGGGTCTTGCCGTGCTTTGGTACCTGGATGACAGCCCCGCCGAGGCACGCTGGCTAGGCGCGGCCGAGAAGCACCGCCTGGCGCATAACATCGCGGCGGAAAAAGCAAACAAGACCGAGCATGTATCGTTGCTCAAGCTGTTCCGCGACCGCCGCGTGATCCATATGGCGCTAATCTGCTATTGCACGGTCTCCAGCCTGTCCGGCCTGGCGTTCTGGATTCCGTCGGTGATCCGCTCGACGGGCGTGGTCTCGCTGCTTGACGTCGGCCTGCTGACAGCGATCCCGAATGCATTCGCGGTGGTGTCGATGATCCTGGTATGCCGGCATTCCGACAAGACGCGGGAGCGCCGCTGGCACATGGTCATTCCCTTTCTCGTCGGCGGCACCGGCCTGGCGCTTAGCACGATGTTTAGCCATAACCCTGCGTTCGCGGTCGCGATGCTGTCGGTAGCGGCGGCCGGGTGCATGGTCTGCTCGCCGCTGTTCTGGAGCCTGCCAACTGCTTTCCTCGAAGGGCGCAGCGCGGCGGCCGGCATTGCGGCGATCAATTCCTTCGCCGGCCTCGCCGCCTTTGCCAGCCCCTATGCGATCGGCTGGATCAAGGACCTGACCGGCTCGACCGACTGGGGCATGTACTTCCTCGCCTCCTTCACCGTGCTCGGCGCGCTGCTAGTGTTGCGCGTGCCGGCCGCGCTGGTCAGCCGCTGATAACAAGGGAAACACTAACATGATTGATCCCGTAGGCAATCTCAGCGATGTCACCGCGCTGACGCGCGAGATGGTGCGCATTCCCAGCCTGTCCGGACAAGAGGGCGACCTCGCCGCGTTCCTTTCGCGGCGCATGGCCGAAGCCGGCTTCACGTCGGTGACGACGGACCGCAACGGCAGCGTGATTGGTCTGATCGGCCCCGAGGACGCGGACGTGGCACTGCTCTTCGACGGCCATATGGACGTGGTACCGGTCACAGGTACGTGGCGCTACGACCCATTCGGCGGCACCATCCACGATGGCCGGCTGTACGGACGCGGCAGCACCGACATGAAGGGCGGCATCGCCGCAGCCATCTGCGGCGTGGCAGCGGCGGCGCGTGAACGGCCGCTGCGCAGGCGCATCGCGGTGTCCGCCAACGTGCTGGAGGAAGTCATCGAAGGGCACGCGCTGGCCTCTGTGCTGGGCCGCTGCGAGCCTGCGGCGGTGGTCATCTGCGAGCCATCGAAACTGCAGGTCAAGACAGGACAGAAGGGCCGACTCGAAATCCAGCTCACCTTCCACGGCAAACCCGCGCATGCGGCAACGCCGCACCTCGGCGTCAATCCGCTGCTCGCCGCCGCGCGTGCGCTGACGGCGCTGCAGGGCCTGCAACTGCCGGCCGATCCGGTCCTTGGAGCCGCGTTGCTGGTCCCGACGGACATCGTATCGTCGCCTTATCCGTCGATCTCGATGATCCCCACATCAGCCACCATCCGCTTCGACCGCCGCACACTGGACGGTGAGACCCGCGAGGACATTCTTGGCCAGATTGAAGCTTGCCTGCGCAACAAGGGCGTGGAGGGCTTCGCACTGGCCGTCTCCGACGAGGAGGTGCGGACCTTTACCGGTGAATCCGCGCGGCCAACCCGCTGGCTGCCAGCATGGCAGCAACCGGAAAGTACACCGTTCGTGCAAGCCGCGGTGCGTGCCATCGCGCAAGCCGGGCGCTCGCCGCAGATCGGAAGCTGGGCGTTCTGCACCAATGGCTCCGAATCGGCCGGTCGCCGCGGAATCCCTACCATAGGGCTGGGCCCGGGGTGCGAGGAGGACGCTCACACCATCGATGAATCGATCGCGCTAGAACAGCTGGAGGCGGCACGGGACATCTATCGCAACTTGGTGCTAGAGATGGCCTGACGTTTCCGCTCGCCGCTCCCTGTTTCCCAAGTTTATTGACGCGCGCGTTGGGAGGTCATTACAGTAAGCATGCGCGAGATAGACAGGCCCAAGACCGTTCAGGGGTCATGGATGGTCAGTTGCAGCCTGGCGTGACCACCGAACGGTTGGAGATCACTGACCGGCAACGGCGGCGGTACTGGAGCGCTACCGGCTGGAAGGCTCAGCCAGGCTAATCTCGCGCAAGCGCGGCCGACCCAACGACAACCGCCTGACTGGCGAGCGCGAAGCAGCAGCGCTAGGCTGGCTTCGGGAACACTATGCCGACTTCGGCCTGACCCTGGCGGCCGAGAAGCTGCGCGAGCGCCGCGACATCAACGTGACCACTGAAGCTGTGCGCCGGATCTTGGCTAGCCTCCCTTTGGGACGCATCGAAGGGCGCTATGGTGCATGGGACCGAATCGCCCGTTTCAGCTTGGTGCTGCCCCGCAGGCTACGCCGCTAGCATGCCCGAGTGAAAGGCCTCGCAACGAGGCACAAAGCGGCGGGCGGAGTCGGCCCCTCCCTTCCCCGGTATCTCCGGGGTTGTCAGCCTTTCTTAAGAAATCAGCCGCAGCGCTTCCGCACTGTGTCCGCAGAGTCCACAGACCGCGGTCGACTGATATGGCGGCGGCGCGGCGCGAAGACCTGACGGTATCCGGCGCATATGTTGCGCAAACCTTTACCTACCTTGCCGACGGCAATGGAAGGATGGAGTCTCCTTGATTTTGCTGCAATTTACCAGGATAGCGATCCCTAGCATCCATGCGGGTTTCCGGGCGACGACCGGCAAAATACCCATGTAAATCAATTAGTTGCTGTCTGGCGGTCCGTCTCACGCTTGGAGAGCGCGATGGATCACTGGCAGCTGGCGTATCTGGGCATGCGGCAGATTCCGCGCGAACTCAGCGAGTTCGAGCTTGCCACATTCTTCACGTTTTCCGCCAAGGAGCGGGCCCTGATCGACACGCGGCGCAGCCATCTGTACCGCCTGGCCTGTGCCGTCCACATCGGCTTTGTCCGCATGACTGGGCGCACTCTCGATGCCTACAAGCAGGTACCCAAATTCCTTTGGGCCCATGTTGGCGCGCAACTCGGCATCACGCCGCCTGATATGGGCACGCTGGGCGCGCTCTATGACGGGCGCACAGATACTCTGGTGGACCACCAGATGCTGGCCTATCAAGCCCTCGGGTTCAGCCCGATGGCCGAGCATCAGCGGCGTTACGTGACGCGCTGGCTCAAGGAGCGCCTGGCAGGCCAACCGAGCCGCAGTGATCCGCTGCACGAACTGAAACGTTGGCTGTACGAGCATCGCATCCTGATCCCGCACGACAGGGCGCTGAAGCGGCTGATTAGTCAGGCGGTGGAGGCCTGCGAGGCAGCGCTGGCTGAAGCGCTGATGCAAGCCTACGGCGAGGCCTCTCTCGACGCGTGGGGCAACTTGCTCCCTCGGCCGTCAGGCGATCGCACTAGCCTCCAGCAATGGCTGTGGGCGGTTCCGCTGCGCAATTCCACGCATCAGATGGGCGAGCTGTTTGACAAGATCGACCGGCTGTACCAGTTGGGCGTCCACCAAGGCTGGCCGGTGGTCTGGAATGAGGCAGTGGTTCGCCACTACGCGCGGCGTTGTGCGAATCGCCCGGCGTCAGTCAGCAAGCGGGTTGCGCAACAGTCCCGCCGCTTGGAAGCCGCATGCTTCTTGCGCTATGCATTGTGTGCGGCCACGGATCAGCTGTCGTCCATGCTGCGGCACTGGATTCGCAAGTCCATCAACGATGCAGGACGCCTGATCGACGCCGGCCGGCCTGATCCTGGCGTCAAGCTGCGGGAATTCGCCGCTGCGGTCAAGGCGCTGGTTGCCGACGAGACGCTGACACGAGAGGCCCTTTGCCAGCAATTGGGCGCCCTAGCCGATGCGGCGACCTCCCAGAATCTGCCAAGCCGAGCCAGTCTGATCCGCGCACAACTCCTGTCACGACACCGGCAAGCCAGGGCCATGCTGGGCAGGCTGGTTCGCCTGCCATTCGCCGCCCAGTCGGCCCACCCGGTGATCGAGGCCATGGAGGTGCTTCGCAAGCTCTATGCGCGCAAGGCCGACTGGCTGCCCGATAAGGTGACGATTCGATTGGAACGCGCCTGGCAGCCAGCATTGGAGGGCCAGGATCGCAAGCGAGCCTTGGCCGCCTTCGAATGGGGGACGCTGTTTGCCCTGCGGGTGGCGCTGCGTAATGGCTCGGTCTTCCTGGACCACAGCTTCGCCTACCGTAGCCAGGCGGCCCTACTAATTTCCAACGAGGCTTGGCAAGCCCGACGTAATCACTTCTACGGCCACCTCAAGCCGCCGCAGGACGCCAAGACATTCCTCGAGCCCGTCGTGGCACATTTGGATGCGGGGCTCGCCAGGCTGCGCGACGCTGTCCAGCGTGGCGAACTGAAAATCGATAGCGCGATCCATATCGATCCGCTCACGGCAATGAAACCGGAAGCCTCCGTGGAGGCGCTGCGACGCGCGCTGTTCGAGCGGCACCCCGGTGGGCAATTGCCGGAAATCCTGCTGGAGATTGACAGCAGCACGCACTTCAGCTGGCTCCTGCTGGGCCGGGAACCGCATTCTCGCACTGAGCTGCTGATGGTCTACGCCGCGGTGCTGGCGCACGGCACGTCGATGTCGGCGGCAGACCTCGCACGCATGGTGCCGGAGTTGTCGCCCAGCGCGATCCGCGCAGATGATGCATCGCATCGCAGACGAGCGCAAACTGCGCCAGGCCGCCGATGCTGTCCTGGTCTTCATGCACCAGCACCCGATCGCTCAGCACTGGGGACGCGCCGATCTGGCGTCGTCGGACATGATGTCGCTGGAGACCACGCGCACGGTCTGGCGGGCCACGGGCCGATCCGCGCCGACGCACGGCATCGATCGGCATGTACGCGCATGTCCGCGACCGCTGGGGCATCTTCTATGACCAGCCGATACTGCTAAACGAGCGGCAGGCCGGCGCAACCATCGAGGGCGTCATCCGCCAGAGTGGCTCGGAAGACGTGGCGCAGCTGGCGGTCGATACCCATGGCTTTACCGACTTCGCCATGAGCCTGTCCCGGCTACTAGGCTTTGATCTTTGTCCACGGCTAGCGCATCTGCGCGACCGCCGTCTCCATGTGCCCAGGGACCACGATGTACGGGCGGAATTGGCTGCGGTGACGGACTCGGATGTCCGGCTGGATCTAATCGAACGCGCCTGGGACGAACTGGTCCGCATTGCGGCATCGGTGCAGAGCGGGCAATGCACCGCCGTCCAGGCGCTCACGCGCTTTGGCGCGGCGGCGAGGGGTCAGCCCGTCTATGAAGCCGGCGTTCATCTCGGCCGACTGTTTCGCACGATCTTCCTGATCGACTACTTCACCAATCGCGCCTTCCGCCATGAGATGCAGCATGCCTTGAACCGTGGCAAGGCGGTCCACACGGTGCAGCGGGCCATCCACTACGGCAAGATTCCAATCGAACTGACCCGGCATGATGCGTCGCTGGCTGCGGTGTCGTCGGCCCTGACTTTGCTGTCCAATGCCGTGATGGCCTGGAACAAGCTGCACATGCAGCGCGCGCTGGACGCGATTGAGGCCATCGGTGGCGAAGCCATGCGTGCCGAAGATCTGCGCCAGATTGCACCGACTCGCTTGGATGGCATCAACTTGCGCGGCACTTTCGACTTCCCGATTGCACGCCACGCCCATCGGCTGCTGCCGAGTGCGACAAGCACACCGGGCCCACTGTCACGGTGGCGCACTGCATAGCCCAACCTTTTTCGGATAGAGAGGTACAAAACCTGGCGCGTGTACTCTGACCGATGAAGTCTGCTTGAAATGCGGCGCCGGGCAGTGGCTCCACCGGCCAATTTCCGTCATTCAGCGTATGACCGGACAGCGGCCCGGAAAGCAGCCACTCAAGGATTGCCAGCCCTATGGGCACTAGCGCCCCTGAGCCGGCCTGCGCACTCCGAAAAATGCATGGTCGGCCGCTGAAACCACGAATTTTCACACGTGACTCTCTGCCTGTTGCACCGCATCCCCCAACTTTCTGAAAACGACTTTGGCCTCAAACCATCACATACTAGAGATCGTATGCGAGTGGCGCCATCCCGCTACGCTACTGTGTCGAGCGACCTGGCTTGGAGAAGTGGCTTAGCGAGGAAAGCCACTGTCTCACCGAAGGGTACTGGGAAAGGTTTCAGTCCCTTAGATTCTGATAGTCGCGTACTCCAGCGTCTTCGGCGTCTTGATAATTACTTCCGGCTTGTCGCCGACAATGACGGTGTCATCCAGCCGGAAGCCGCCCAATCCGTAGACGTACAATCCTGGCTCCGACGAGTACACCTCCCCTGCCAGAAGCGGGCGGGTATTGAAGGCCATGTCTTCCGGATACTCATGCAGCATCAGCCCGACGGCGTGGCCGGTACGGTGGAACACATGCTGCCCGCAGCCGGCTGCCTCGATCACCGCCTGCGCCGCCGCGTCCATGTCGCAGACGGGCTTGCCCGGCACGGCCGCGGCAACCGCGGCGTCGGTGGCCCGTGCCGCGACCTGGTAGAGCCGTGACTGCTCGTCGCCGGGCTGGCCGCAGAACCACGTGCGTTCGTTCTCGACATAGAGGCCATTCAGCCGCGGCAGCACGAGGTTGACGATGGTGTCGCCTTTGGCAATACGCGACCCGCACGCGGCGCCGTCGCCGTGCGGTGAGGCCGAGGCGGGGCCGGTGAGGGTCCAGCATTTCAGGATGTCGAAGTCCTCGCCCGGAAAGCGGCGCGCCGCCTCTTCGACCATCAGCGCTGCCATCGCGTGATCCAGTTCCTGGACCAGGCGGCCGGGGCGGATGTTTTCCCTATAGCGGTCCTGCACCCAATCCGTCAGTGCACCCAGGTCGCGCATGACCTGCAACTCTTCCGCATGCTTGACCCAGCGCAGGCTGCGCAATTCCGCCAGCGACGGACGCAGTGTCAGTTCTGGCAGATAGCGCTGTGCCCCGGCGAGGATGGGATGCTGGACGTCGACCGCAATCCGCGACATACCCAACCCTTTCGCACCCAGCAGTGCGGCAACGACCTCCGGCAACTGCGACGGCAGTGGCAACCGGTTCGAGACGCGCGGATGCTCGGAATAATAGGTCACGTCAGTCATCCAGACCGTGCCCTTCTCCGTGGCAAAGCGCATGTGATTGGTCGACAGCTCGTTCATCACCGCGAAGGTCTCGCCGTTGCGCGGCACCACCACGAACACGGGCCGCTCCCACGGCCAGACGTCGAGCTGGAAGTTGGTTGCATATTGGAAGAAGTCGGGCGTGCCGAACACCAGCGCGTCGACGCGCAGCCGGTCCATCAGCCGATGCATGGCCGACAGCCGGGATTCGTGTACCGCCTTGGTCAGATGTGGCATGGCAGGCTCTCAGAGGGAAATGTTCAGGCGCCGGATGATCGGGCCCCAGGTATCCGCATCGCGCTTCATGTAGCGTTCCACCTCGGACGGCGGCCCCTTGATCCCATCGAGGAACTGGAAGCCGAGTTTCTCCTTGAACTGCGGGTCGTCCAGAACATGATTGATGTCGGCATTGACCTTCTGGATTACGCTTGCCGGCGTGCCGGAGCGGGCAACAATCGCATACCACCCTGGCACCTGCACGTCGTAGCCGAGTTCCTTGAAGGTCGGCACCGTTGGCAACACAGGTTGGCGCTTGTCGCCGGTGACGGCCAGCGGCACCAGCTTCTTGCCGACAATGAATGACTGCACCCCGGCAATGACATTCATCATCACCGGCGTCTGCCCGTTCATCAGACTGGTAGAGCCACCGGGGCCGTTGAAGGGCACATGCTGCATCTTGACCCCCGTGCGCTCCGCGACCAATTCCATCGCCAGATGCGTGGAATTACCGATGCCGCCCGACGCAAAGCTGATCTCGCCCGGACGCGCCTTGGCCATGCGAACGAAATCCTGGAAGCTGTCGACCTTGAGCGATGGCGCTGCGACGAACACGAACGGCGAATTCGCAAGCATCGCTACACCTGTCAGATCCCTGGTCGGGCTGTATGGCAGCTTCGGATACAGGAAAGGATTGAAGCTGAGGTTGGAAACACCGGCAAAGAACAGCGTGTAGCCATCGGCCGGCTGGCCCAGCACATAGCTGATCGCCAGCGTGCCGTTGGCGCCCGGCTTGTTCTCCACCACGACGGGCTGCTTCCAGGCCTGCCCCAGCTTTTCCGCCAGTGCGCGTGCCAGCACGTCATTGCCGGTGCCGCCGGCCTGCGGCACCACCAGCCGCACGGGTTTAGAAGGAAAGTTTTCAGCCTGCCCAATACCCGGCAGCGTCATCGCCACCGCGGTACCGGCCGCCCAGGCCAGTAGTTGTCGCCGGTCCATATTTCACCCTGAATCGTTCACCAAGACGCCCTGACTGCCAAGGCGTGAGCGCAATGTACCACGTGGTACACGCACGGGCGAAATCGGGGTTTACACTGAATTCACCAGCGAGGCGGGATTTACTTGCCGGTCTTGTTGGAACGGGGTGGCGTTGCCATCATGCTGGCGAAGTACTTCAGCGCAGCCGTGGTGCCCTTGCGGTCGCCGGTGGTGACCAGATCCAGCAGCAGCCCACGCATGGTCGCGACTTCGACACGCGCGCGCAGACTGGCCTCAGCCTCGCTGAATCCCATGCTCTGCTGGAAGCGTTCGGCGAGCATGGCGGTCCAGCTGCCGACGACGTCTTCCAGAAAGCCGCTGAAGCGCTCGCGATCCCGGATGGCCTTGCCATAGATCTCGAACAGGAGCTGCATGATCGGGAGGTAACTCTGCGCGGAATAGCGTTCCCAGGCGGCCTCCATCGCGGCCTTGGGATCCATGCCATCGACGATCACGCGTTGGCGCGCCCCCTGCTCTGCATGCCGGATCCGGTGCAGCAGCGCCTGCCAGAAACCGTCGGCCGAACCGAAGTAGTAGATCAGCATCCGGTGGCTGGTGCCCAAACCGTCTGCGACGCTGCGAAGGGACAAGTCGCCCAGGCCGTTGGCAAGGACGTGTTCAGTGGCGGCGTCCAGCAATTGGATGGCCTGCTCACTGGCTGACCGGTCGATGGCAATGGCTTTGAATTTCGGCATGGAAGGATTGTGCTGGTACGCCGTCCGCAAACCAGGGACGTGTGTGGCTGGCAAAGATTCTACGTTATCCGCCCCCTGTACCTGGCATGGTGGCCCGCTGTGCCGATGCCGAATCAGCCGCAGGCTGGAATGCTCTCAACAATGAGAGGCTTCACGGATTCATGTACCATATGGTACATTCGAGCAAATCGTCAACCAGCTCGCAGGATGGAACATGGACCGCAGAACCCTACTTCTTACAGGCGCTGCAGCGCTCGGCTCCCCAGCCTATCCAGGGACCGCACAGTCAGAAAGTGAGCGCGAAAGGGGCGACCTCATGTCCGGGCTGAGTCGCGTCGCCGACGGAATAGCGGCGCACAACCAGCCTGAAAGCGGACTAGGCGCGTTGGACCAGGCGCTTGCCGCAACGATTGGGCACAGGTTATTTACAGTCTTGCTCATCAACTGGGGGCGCTCGGAGAACCGACGCATCTATACAAACCAGCCACAGGCTTATCCGCTTGGAGGCAGCAAGCCCATCGTTCGGCGGGGCGCCTTTTATGACGAAGTGATCGTTGCAGGCCGGCCGCGCATTTGCCGCAACTATCACGAAATAAAAGCCGCGTTCCCTGATCACGAGCTGATCCGATCCCTCGGCTGCGAGAGCGCAGTCAATATGCCACTTCGCTGGAACGGGAAGACCATTGGATCACTCAACTTGCTGCACCGGGCCGACTGGTACACGGGCGCAGATCTCCCTGCGCTCTCGCTTTTCGCGACAATGGCATTAGCCCCGCTCCTCTCGATCGTCACAACGGATTGAAGCGCGCATCACTGATCTTTCGACGAACCTAGAACCTCCGGGCAATCAGCTTCTGCATGGCCATTCGAAGCTTGAGCGCGTGCACCATCACGATTTGCCGCTTGGCGCCTCGGCAACGAGCGTCCGCTTGTTGGAGGAGATGAGCCGTTCAGTCTAGAGCAACAGGATGGCCGGGAAGGGTCGTTCTGAGCCATCTGTTTCGGGTCGAGAAGGCGCCGCGTCACCTGCACAACTGATCCGCCGGTGGCCAGGGCGACGAGCCAACGATCTCAATCCATAGTCCCCCTACCGGACTGAGAAGCCGTCCGCGGCGCGCAAATCGCAAGCCACTGCGGAAGGCCATGACCCGGTCGTCAGGCTGGCACGCGTGACGGGCCTGCTATGCAGCTACAGCAAGGGTGGGCAGCAACCGGCCGCGGCCCGCTAGCGCGAGCTGCGACTTTCTATGCCGCGCTCGGGATTGAGCTGCCATGAGAGACTAGCGATACGCCGGTCCGACAGATCGCTACGGCACATCGTCAGTAAACGTGGCATCAACAAAGGTCCGCAGTTGGCTCAGGTCTGTCCGGGCGTAGGCCGCGGTGGTCTGCACTGAGGCGTGCCCGAGCAGGGCCTGGGCGGCGGGCAGCGGCACCTGGTGGTCGACCACCAGCGTACGCGCATAGGCGTGACGCAGCCAGTGCGGCGACGCCGCACGCAATAAGAGCGCCTGCACCGGCTCGCGTGCCTGCAAGCCATCGGCCACGGCGGCAAAGATCGCTTTGACCTCCCGGTACAGGCCTGCCTGCTGCAGCGCTTCGCCCTTGTTGCCGTGGATCACCAGCAGCGCCTCGTGCGGCGGCGGCTCGGCCGGCAGGCCGCGGGCCCGCCGGTAGGCGCGCAGCACCGCCACGCACTGGGTCGGCAGCGGGATGGCTCGCGTCTTGCCCCCCTTGCCGCAGACATAGAGCGTCCAGCGACCGGGCGCCTCCGCCTCCAGTCTTGGCAAGCCAGTCTCGGCCGACCAGGCCAGTTCTGCGAGGCGCACCCCGCTATAGCGGTACAGCGCCCAGATCGCGCGCCGCCGCTGTGCCGACAGCGTGTTGGCGACGTTAGGCTCCGGCGCATCGAGCCACGCGTCGCACGCTGCCAGCAGCGCCTGCGGGATCAGCCGTGTCGGCGCGAAGCCGGCCCGCGCGCGGCTGCCGGCGGACAAGCCGGCGGCCGGGTTGGCGTGCAGGCAGCCGGTGTCGTACCAGTAGCGGTAAAGGCTCGCCACCACCGCCAGCGCGCGTGTGCGGGTGGCCTCCGACAGGGGCGTCGAGGCGGCCTCCGCGCCGCGCTCGCCGTGCTGCAACGCGTGCCGGTAGGCGAGTAGTTGCTGGCGCGTGAGGTCGGACAGCGGGCCGAGCTGGCGCGCGTCGCACCAGCGCATCAGGCGGCGCAATTCGGCGCCATAGGCGCGCAGCGTGTGCGGTGAGCGCCCGGTGCGGTCGCGCAGGAAGAGCGCCAGCGCCTGGGCGTCGTCGGCGGCTCCGAGCGTGTTGGTGGCGGCATGCGGCTGGGCGAAGCGGCCGGCGCGCGCGAGCCACGCGTGCTCGGCAGGGCCCTGGGTGACCAGCCACGGATTCGCTGCGACCAGCCCCGTAGCCTTCGCAGCCGCCGGCACCGCTGCTTCCTTCTCTGAGGAGGCGGCGGACCGGAAGTGGCGCCGGTGCGTGTGCAGCAGCCGGGTCAGCACCGTCTCTGGGCTGGGCGCTTCGCCTGCCGGTACCGTGCGCAGGCGTCCGCGCTCCCAGTACTCGATCGCGCCATCGTGGGCGAGCAGCAGCTTGAGCACGGCCGGCTGCGCGGCCTTGGCCTCGGCGAGCGACCCGTAGCGGCGCTTGACGCGCGCGAGCGTCCAGTGCACGTAGACCGGGTGCCCCAGCGCGTCGGCCAGGTAGACGAGCGCCGCGTCGACGCCGGCGGGCAGCGGGCGCGGCGGCACCGCCGCCGTGTCGATCCAGTCGGCCGGCTTCATGGCTTGGCGGCCCGCTTGCCAGCCGGCTTGCCCGTCGACTTGGGCGCGCGCGGCTTCGGCGCGGCGGCTAAGGTCGCGCGCAGCAGCTCGTCGAGCTGGGCACGCTGGCAGGCGGTGACGGCCTTGAGCGCGCTCGCCTCACCGGCGGCGGTCTGGCGCGCGGCCCGCTCGCTGGCCAGGTCCGCGCCGATCCGCTCGCGTTCCTGCTCCAGCGCGGCGAGGCGCCGCTCGGCGAACTTGAGCTGGGAGGCCAGTTGGGCGCGCTCGGCCTGCACCGCATCGCGCTGGTGCGCGGTTTCCTGTAGTAGCTGCTTGGACAGCGCCTCGTAGCGCGCCTGGATGGTGGCGACCGCCTCGGCGTGGGCGCGCTCGCCAGTCATGGCTCGTTCCTGCGCCGCCGCCAGCTCCGCCTCCAGTTCGCCACGGCGCGCGGCCTGCTCATTGGCGCGCGCGATTGCCGCAGCCTGGGCGGCGCGCGCTTCGGCCAGTGCGGTGTCGCGCGTGGCGAGGACCTGGCGGGTCTCCGTCAGTTCCTGGCGCAGCAGCTCGATGCGCAGCTCAGCGTCGGCGCGCGCGGCCTGCGCGGCCTCGACCGCCGACTGCGCCTCGCGCTTGAGGCGCACCACCTCGTCGAGCTGCACCGCCACCGCGGCCTGCCACAGCGCGCTCATCTGTTCGGCGATCTCGACGGGAATCTCGGGCAGCGCCAGGTCGGCCAGGCCCGCGCGTACCACCTCGGCCTCGATGGCGTTGAGCGTGCGCGACAGCGTCGCCGGGTCGCCGCCGCCCAGGCGCGCGCGTAGCTTGCGCACCGACACCACGCGGCGGAAGCGCGCGGCAGTGGGCGGGGCCGCGTCGCCGGCCTCGGTCAGCATGGCCAGCACGGTGGCGCGGATCCTGTTCGGGCGTGGCGGCGAAGCGGGGCATGGCGTCTTCCGAGCGTGATTTCCAAGCTATCTTACGTACGCTACTAACGTTATGTAAGCTATCTTTGCATGGATTTTGAATAGGCAAGACGGATAACTTTTATTATCTTGCCGAAACAACCGTCGAAGCACCGCGGACCGCAGGGAAGCGGCCTGAAGGGAGGCGCTAGCGGTGGAAAGACGTGGGATATAGACCAGTCAGCAAGTGACTGATTTGATTGGGGTTTCAGGTGGGTATCGCCCGGAAACCCGCATGGATGCTAGGGGTGGCTACCCTGGTAAACTGCGCGGGAATCAAGGGGACCCCATAGAGGAATCTCAGCGAACTGGTAGTACCGCCGCGTCGATGCTTCTCTTACCCGCGCTCAATGCAGCATTCGATACGGCGTCAACCCGCCTCGCTGCAACAAAGGAACATCCACCGAGCGTGATCTTTGGGATGTTGTTTGTGCTTTGCGGCATCGGAGCGCTGTTCGCCGGCTATGGCATGGCGAGTCGCGGTCCTCGAAACTGGTTGCATGCAGTTTTCTTCGTGGCCACGCTGACGATGACACTCTATGTCATCGTCGATTTAGAGTTTCCCCGGTTGGGACTAATCCGCGTTGACGCTTTCGACGAGATCTTGCAGGACGTCCGTAGCGGAATGCGATAAACCGACATTAAGGACCTTGTAAGGCAGACACCACTCCGGACACTTCGATCTTGACCAGTGCTGGAAAAGGCTCATTAGCGTCAATGCCGAATCGGACCCGATTGCGATTGTTTTTCGGCGTGGCTTGACAGGCTATCCCGCGGGGGCGTGCAGATCGGCGCTCGAGGCATGCGCCGGGCGAGATCGCACATCTCGGCCCGCGGCCCAGGCTAGGTCGGACCCTCGAGCTGATCAACAACTTGAAGCTGTCGTACCTTCGGTACAAGCCCGAGGCACCACCGTTTTACGAAAACCCTCGACCTCGCACAAAAAGCACGCCCGTGCCGACATTTTTTTAAGGTAGCGGGCGCGCCGACACTTCAAATCGTTCTAGGAAATGGCGTTTTAGGTATATTTTACTTATTGGGGTCGCGGCCGGCGAGCCGAAGAGCTTTTAGTGAAATCCCGGGCGGTTGGTCACCGCATCGCTTTGGAAAACACACTATCGCGTAGATGCGTGTGAGGGGGGGCCGAGGCCTGCGCTCGTCGATGTCTTGACGCGAATTCCGATCGCGTAGGCTCACTAGCCATGGTCGATGAAACCCAATTGGACGATTTTCATCTAGGAAGCGA
The DNA here is from genome assembly GCF_057798955.1 of Cupriavidus sp. 207A1. NCBI lineage: Bacteria > Pseudomonadati > Pseudomonadota > Betaproteobacteria > Burkholderiales > Burkholderiaceae > Cupriavidus > Cupriavidus sp. 207A1. The sequence continues at coordinate 233,354 of NZ_JBYOJO010000008.1, forward strand.
ACCTCAATCCCTTACCTTCCCAACGGGTGTGTCATGCATGTTGACTTCACGTAGGTGAAGCCGTATCTGTTTTTCTGTCTCGACGATTGCGAACAATGCAACGCCGATAAGGATCACCAGCACGCCGTCCCAAAACGGCACGGCTTCTGTGGCAAATACGGCTTGCAGTACAGGAAGGTAGGTAATAGCAAACTGTGCCAGGACGACAATCGCTACCACAAGCCACACGACCTTTGTGCCACGAACCGCTTTCCAGTTCAACGAGGTGGTGTAAAAGTTGCGAATGAAGAAAAGATGGAAAATCTCCATCACGACCAACGTGTTCACTGCGAGCGTACGTGCCAGTTCCAGCGAATAGCCGCGGTCCATCGCGTACGAATAGATACCGTAGACCCCGCACAGAAAGAGCACGGAAACCAGCACGATATGCCACACCAGGACACCATTCAAGAGCGGCTCCGTCCGCCGTCGGGGTGGGCGGCGCATCGTGTCTGCCTCGGTGGGCTCGAACGCCAGTGCCAGGCCCAGCGTGATGGCCGTGATGAGATTGATCCAGAGGATCTGCACGGGCGTGATAGGTAGTGTCAAACCAAAGAGCAACGCCACCACGATGGTCAAGGATTCACCGGCATTGGTCGGCAAGGTCCAGCTGATAACCTTCTTGAGATTGTCGTAGACGGTGCGGCCTTCGCGTACAGCGGCGACAATGGAGGCAAAGTTGTCATCCGCCAATACCAGTTCGGCAGCGTCCTTGGCCGCTTCTGAGCCCTTCTTCCCCATGGCGATCCCGGCATCTGCGCGCTTCAACGCGGGAGCGTCGTTGACGCCGTCGCCGGTCATGGCAACTGTCATGTCATGCGATTGCAGCGCCATCACCAACCGCAGCTTGTCTTCCGGGCTGGTGCGGGCAAAGATGTCGCAATGCAACGCAGCTTGGCGCAGTACGATATCGTCCATGGCGCCGAGATCAGCCCCCGTCAGTACAGTGTCAGGGTTGCGCAGCCCGATCTGCGTGGCGATCGCCGCGGCGGTCTTGGCATGATCACCCGTGATCATCTTGACGCGGATCCCGGCTGCGTGGCACTCCGCGACTGCGGCAATGGCTTCGGCGCGCGGTGGGTCCATCATCCCGACCATCCCAAGCATGGTCAGCGTGCCGGCTACATCAGCATGTTCAAGAATGGTTTGCGTGGGCGCTACTGGCCTTGATGCCAGGGCTAGCACGCGCTGTCCCTGGGTGGCAATATGCTCGGCGCCTGCGTTCCAGTAAGCGACATCCAGTGGCTCGGTCATCCCGTCTGGCCCGCGCTGGTTCCTGCACATGGCGAGTATCTGCTCGGGCGCGCCTTTGACAAATACAAAGGCATGGCCGTGGTGATCGTGGTTAAGCGTGGCCATGAACCGGTGCTTTGCATCGAACGGGATGGCGTCAGTGCGGGCCCAGACCGCATTCTGGCAGCGCGCATCGACGTCCATTTTTTCGGAAAAGACCAGCAAGGCACCTTCCATGGGGTCGCCTTCCACTTGCCAGATGCCGTCCTTCTGATGGAGACCCGCGTCGTTGCACAGCGCGGCAGCACGGGCAAGTTCCTCCAGCACATGGTGTTCAAGCGGGGATACCTGAACCTCCTCGAGCTTTAGCGCCCCCTCAGGGGCGTATCCGTCCCCCTCGAGCACAAATCGATGTTGGCAGGTCAGTACGGACGTCACCATCATTTCGTTTCGTGTCAACGTACCGGTCTTGTCGGTGCATATGACCGACACGGAGCCAAGCGTCTCGATGGCAGGCAGACGGCGGACGATGGCGTTGCACCGCGCCATCGCCTGCACCCCCACGGCGAGCGTGATAGTCAATACCGCCGGAAGACCCTCTGGAATCGCAGCCACCGACACGCCTACCACCGCCATGAACATCTCGCCGAAGTCGTGGTGGCCGACGAAATATCCATATGCAATCAACAAGGCCGCGATCAGCAGGATGAAGAGGGTCAGCCATCTGGCAAAAGCGGTCATCTGCTTCACCAGGGGTGTGGTCAGCGTTTCCACCTCGGCAAGCAGGCCGCTGATATGCCCGATCTCGGTTCGAGCGCCGGTCGCCACAACCACACCTTTACCCTGGCCGCTGGCCACCAGCGTCCCGGAGAACGCCATGCACGCGCGATCGCCGAGCGGGGCATCGGACATGACGGGATCGCATCGCTTTTCAACGGGCACCGATTCCCCGGTGAGGATGGCCTCCTGCGCCAGCAATCCGTGCGCGGTAACAAGGCGCAAATCGGCAGCCACTTTGTCACCCGCCTCGAGCAGCACGATGTCGCCGGGAACGAGGCGCTCGCCTTCTATGCTGATACGTTCGCCGCCGCGAATCACGTTGGCCCGTGGTGCTAGCATGAGCCGGATCGCTTCCATGGCCTTTTCCGCCTTGCCTTCCTGGATGAATCCGATCGCGGCGTTGGCAATGACGACTGCCAGGATGACGCCGGTATCAAGCCAGTGGCCGAGAAACGCAGTGATCGCGGCGGAGCCAATCAGTACGTAGATCAGGACATTATGAAACTGCAACAGAAGACGAACTGCTGCGCTGCGACGCGGCGCCGCTGGCAAGCGATTGAGCCCGAAATCCGTAAGTCGCGCCTCCGCTTCGCCCGGGTTCAGGCCTGTGGTGGAGGTATCCAACTGACCCAGAGCGCTCGTTACGGTGAGGCTATGCCAGGAAACGCCACCACCTTCCGTCGCCGCATTTTTTTTCATAACGGTTCTCTTTGTTTTTGTCCGAGCGTCCCATGCTTGCGCGCACGCGGTAACCAGGGACTTGCGCGGACTTGTTGCGAGTCTCCGCCGCGACTCCGCCGCCATGCCAAGCATAGCCTTTGTGGGCGAGGGGGCGTCAAGCGCCAGACCATGGCGAAGTGAATCAACAGGCTCAGCGCATGTCAGGGCATCATCGGTCACTTGTCGAGCCAGGCGACGCTGCCGTTTTTGCGCCGGATCAAACAGCGGCCGGTCTGGCGTACTAGAGTCCAGGAACAGTCAACACATCGCTGAGGTCGCCATGACATCGGCAGCAATTTCCGGCCTGGACGTGTACTCACCCCGGCAGATCGCGGAGCGGGTCAACCAGTTTTGCGTCGCCAAGGCGCGCATGCCGCTGCTGACGCTGGCGATGCTGGGCATGCTGGCGGGCGCGTTTATCGGCCTGGGCGCGCTGATGTTCGCTCTGGTGACCAGCGATGCCTCGCTCGGCTTCGCCGCAAGCCGACTGCTGGGAGGGCTGGCGTTCTCGCTGGGTCTGGTCCTGGTGACGGTGGCGGGGGCCGAACTATTTACCGGCAACAACCTGCTCGCCATGGCCTGGGCAAGCGGATGCGTAAGCACACGCGAGGTGCTGCGCAACTGGGTAGTGGTCTGCGTGGCCAACTTCGTCGGCGCGCTCGGGCTGGCGCTGCTGGTCTGGATTTCGGGCCACGCCGCCATGAATGCCGGTGCCGTTGGCAGTACCGTCATCGCCATCGCCACGACCAAGGCCGCGCTTTCGGCAACCGAGGCTTTTTTCCGTGGCGTGCTGTGCAACGTGCTTGTGTGCATGGCGGTGTGGATGGGGCTGGCAGGTCGAAGCCTGGCGGACAAGGCAGTGGCCATCGTGTTCCCGATCACCGCCTTCGTGGCCGCCGGCTTCGAGCACTCCATTGCCAACATGTATTACTTCCCGCTGGCGATGCTGTTGGGCGCGCCGCTGGGGTGGGAGGATCTCGCCCGCAACCTGGGCCTGGTGATCGCCGGCAACCTGGTCGGTGGCAGCGTGCTGGTGGCACTGGTCTATTACACGATCTACCTGCGGCCGGCGGCACGGCAGGCCGATGCGCCGCTGGCCAGATCCGTACCCAATACCGCGAATGCTGAGTCTGACGATTGACGGCGCAGCGGTCTGTGCGGCGCCCGGCCAAAGCGTGCTCGAAGCAGCCCATGCCAACGGCATTGAGATCCCAGCGTTGTGCCACCATCGTGACCTCGCCCCGGTCGGCTCTTGTCGCCTCTGCCTGGTCGAGATCGATGGCGTGGATAACCTCGTGGCCGCCTGTACACTACCGGCCCGGTCCGGCATGGTGGTACGCACCACCACACCGCGTATCGTGCAGGCGCGGCGCGCGGTGCTGGAGATGCTGCTCTTGCGCTATGACGACGAGGCCGGGCCTGAGCGGGACTCCGAGTTCATGCGCTGGGTGCGGCAATACGGGGCAAGCCGGCCGGTGAGCGCGTCCACCGCAACGCGCTTTGCCGTCGATGCCGATCCCCATCCCTTCATCCGGGTCGATCTCAACAAGTGCATCCTCTGCACCCGCTGCGTGCGCGCTTGCGCCGACGTTCAGGGACGTTTCGTGTGGGGCGTGGCCGGCCGCGGCGAATCGTCCCGCCTGGTGGCGGGCACCGATACCACCATGCTGGAGGCGCGCTGCGAGTCCTGCGGGGCATGCGCGGCGGTTTGTCCTTCGGGAGCGCTGGCGGACAGGAGCTCGCTGCTGCAAAACGCTGATGCGCCAGCGCGCAAGGTCACGACAGTCTGTCCGTATTGCGGCGTGGGCTGCAGCTTCGACCTGGAGGTACGCGAGGAGAAGATTGCGCGCGTGGTTTCCAACCCGCGTGCGCCAGTCAACGGCATCCATCTGTGTGTCAAGGGGCGCTATGGCTATGGCTTCGTGCACGACGATACGCGGCTGCAGCAGCCGCTGGTGCGGCGGACTCTGCTGGAAGGCGGCATCCGGGCGCCCGACCAGGCCCGCGGAGAGTGGATCGCTGTCGGTTGGGACGACGCGCTGGAGGTCGTGGCACGGCGCTTCGCCGCCATCGGGGTGGAGTCCGGCGCTGACGCCGTTGGCATCCTGGCCTCCGCAAAATGCACCAACGAGGAGAACTTCCTCCTGCAGAAGCTGGCGCGCCAGGTACTGGGTACACACAACGTAGACCATTGCGCTCGCTTGTGCCATGCATCTACGGTCGCGGGCCTTGCCATGGCTTACGGCTCGGGCGCCATGAGCAACACGCTGGCGGACGTCGCCGGAGAGGCGGCCGCGGTCCTCCTCATCGGCTCGAATCCCACCGAGCAGCACCCCGTATTCGGCACGATGCTGCGCCAGGCAGTGCGCAGTCGCGGGCTGCAGATGGTGGTGGCCGACCCGCGCGCCATCGGCCTGACCGAGTTGGCCGCCCTGCACCTGCGTCACCGGCCCGGCACCGACGTGGCACTGCTCAACGGCCTCATGCATGTCATGCTTGCCAACGGCTGGCACGACGCCCAGTTCATCGCGCAGCGCACCGAAGGCTTCGAGGCCTGGCACCAGAGCCTGGCGGCATACGAGCCGGCGCGGGTGGCCGGGATCACCGGCGTGACGGAAGCGGACCTGGTCCGCGCCGCATCCTTGCTGGCCCACGCCAAGCCGATGGCGGTGGTCTGGGCGATGGGTATCACCCAGCATACCAGCGGCGTCCTCAACGTATTAGCGCTTGCAAATTTGCAAATGCTGCTGGGCAATGTGGGCATGCCCGGCGGCGGAGTCAATCCACTACGTGGACAGAACAACGTGCAAGGTGCCTGCGACATGGGGGCCTTGCCGAACGTGTTCCCCGGCTACCAGGGCGTGGCGGACGCCGCCGTGCGACAGCATTTTGCCGCGGCCTGGGCGCTGGCCGGGGGCCAGCGCCCCTTGTTCGGCAATGCACCGGGCCTGACCGTGACCGAGATGATCGGCGCGGCAGGTCAGAGGACGCTGCGAGCCTTGTACATCGTCGGCGAAAACCCGGCTGCGACCGATCCGGACCGCAACCACGTCAGACGTTGTCTTCAGTCTGCCGAGTTCGTGGTGCTGCAGGAGATCTTTGCCTCGGACACGGCTGAGTTCGCCGACGTGCTGCTGCCCGGTGCGGCGTGGGCAGAGAAAAGCGGTACCTTCACCAATACGGAAAGGCGGGTGCAGCGGGTGCGCCAGGCCATTGACCCGCCAGGCCATGCCAGGGCGGACTGGGACATCGTCTGCGCGCTGGCCCGGCGCGTACTCGCGCTGCAGCGCAGAGCGCCGGCGGGAACGCACGCGGGCTGGGACTACGCCGACCCGGACGGCATCCTTGCCGAAGTGGCCGGGCTGTGCCCGAGCTACGCTGGCATTACTCCGGCGCGGCTCGCGTGCGGCGAAGCGCTGCACTGGCCGGTGCCGGATGCGAGCCACCCGGGCACCCCCATCTTGCACAAGGAACGCTTCAGTCGCGGCAAGGGGAAATTCCATCTTGCCGAATACCTGCCCCCTCGGGAACTGCCGGACGCGGACTATCCGTTGCTGCTCACTACCGGCCGCGTGCTTCCACACTGGCACGCAGGCGAGATGACCCGGCGGGTGCCGGGGTTGCTGGCGCTATATCCGCAACCGCTGCTCGAGATCAGCCCAGAAGACGCGGCGCGCCTGGGCGTGGCCGACAACCAGCCCCTGCTGCTGGCGTCGCGCCGTGGCGAAATGCGGGCCCTGGCACAAGTCACGGACCGGGTCCCGCCCGGGGTGGTGTTCGGCAACTTTCACTTTCCTGGCGACGCCAACGTGAACAATCTGACGCAAGCAGCGCTGGATCCGGTGGCGAAGATTCCCGAGTACAAGGTCTGCGCGGTGCGGGTAGTCGGCTGCGGTGTAAGAACCGGGGAGCCGTAGCGGGCCCTGGGCGCAAAAGTCGAAGCCGCCTTGGCTTGCATCCCCGCTTCGTAGCCAGTCTTGTTCCGGCACTCTAGTCGACTGACTTCCAAAGCTTAAAGATCTGGTCGGGACTGGGTCACACCCCTGCATGGCTGAGCAAACGACCAGAGCATTTCCGGATTACGCAGGAATGACACATCGCCCAAAGGGCCAGTTACCCTCGGAGTGGGCTGAATTGATCTGCGACACACGCAAATCGTGCAAGGCGACTATCGTGTCAATGAGGGCTCCGGCGCCTCGATATGATCGAGGCCATTTGTCTGCTCGGCACGCTTCTAGGAGGCTCCATGGCTCCCCCACTCGAGACTTCATCCTCCCACACACCTTCCATCTTGCGACAGAATGTACTTGCTGCTTGGCATGCCGATCATATTTATTTCGCTTCACTGCTAGACCTACTGGAGAAGCAGATCAGCACATTCCACCGAGGCGAGCAGCCAGACTACGGCCTCATGGCCACAATCATCCACTACATGCGCGAATATGGAGACTGCGTACACCACCCCCGCGAAGATGTCGCCTACGCCCTGCTCGCGGAAAGGGTACCCAGCATTCAGATCATCATCAATCGGCTACTACAGGAGCATCGCGTGATCGCCGCTGTCGGCGCAGAATTGCTTGCCCGCCTGCGTGAAGCTGACAACGACATAGTCACATCCCGGCCAGCGCTGGAAGCGGCCGTCGCCATGTATTTGGTGTACTACCGCAACCACCTGTCCACCGAGGAGAAAAAAGTCATGCCGCACGCCGCAGAGTTTCTGACCGACATGGACTGGGCCGAGGTCACCGCCATCGAGCCGGCTTGCATCCACCCACTATTCGGGGCGGATGTGGAAAATCGCTTCGCGGAGCTGCGTGCGCAGATCTGCAACCAAACACAGTCAGCGTCCTTCTCTCTCGATCTACCTCATGGCTCAAATTAGCTACGAATAGCAACCACGAGTGCCTGCCCCGAGCCGGGCGCCGGCGTGCATGCTGCTGGCGTTTGCGTCGACGCGAGGGACAGCCGTGAAGGCCGCTGCTACATCGAGTTCGGGCGCGCGTTGTTCGGGCTCAATATCGACATTCTGTGTACCAATTCGAGCCCGGAAAGGGCCAGGTCGAGCGGATGAATGGCACGTTGCAGGCCGGCTGGTCAAGGAGTTGCGGCTGCGCGGAATCAGCAGCATGGAAGCCGCCAAAGCACATCCGCTATCCCGTCACGCAACGCTGTCCATCCCCCGGTGGGACGTACCCACCTACAAACCGATGTCGGCGGCTTTGACTTGCCTCAAGCAGCGACGGAGGAGCTTTCGTAAGCTTGAATCGTTGTAACAGGAGGCCGGGATGACAATTGTCGTGCTACCGAGCGATGGCTCGTCATACAGTATTACCGCGGCCAGAAGACTGACCTCTCCCGGTCTCTTCGAGACCCCGCTGGATGTTCACCTAGTCCACGCGTATCCCGAAATTAGCGGCAGGCCCCAGGCATATTTTTCGAAGCTCCAAATCGATCAGTGGGCGCACGAGGCAGCCGAAGATGCCTTTCACGCCATTCGCCCGCTGCTGAAGGCAGCACATTGTGCCGTGACAGAACACTCGTGCGTTGGTGAGCCGGCGGCCCAAATCGTCGACCTGGTTGAAGCGTGCCGAGCCGATGTCATCGTCATGGGGACGCACGGACGGGGCGCTTTCCTCGCAGCGGTCCTTGGTTCGGTAGCAGCGCGCGTATTGGCCTCCTCCCCCGTTCCAGTCTTACTGGTTCCTAGGCACCATGGCCATGACTGAAGTACGGCTACTGTGTTACGCAACAAAAGGGAGCGGTTACGGCGCGTACCGACTCAACCAACGCAGTACTGCGGTAAATCCGCAATGGAATGCGATGACCCTACAGGGGCGGCTCAGGTATCGATTGAATGCCCCTTGAAGGGCTCGAGCGTTCTCGGCCTGGCGGTACACCAATTAACGGGAGAGATGGAAAGCAGGAATCTCCATCTGAAAACCGTCGCTCCCTCGCAAGGCCAGGATCTACGCCTAGCGCAGCGGCAAGTTGCCCCACCCTAGCTTCGTTGCCCGGCATGGCCAAGACCGCTGGAGTCATCCCGGCTCCCCGACATCGATCAGGGGGTGACTCGCCAGATATTCGAGCGCGTAGTTCAACTCGCCGGGCGCTTCGGCATGCAGAAAAAATAGCGGCATGCCTTTCTCTACCCGATCTCCAAGCCGGACATGCAACTCGAGCCCGGCAGCGGGCGCCGTCGGCGCACCAGCCAGCTTGGCCACACGGGCAAGCCGGCGGCTATCAATCGCACGCACAAGGCCGTCGCGCTGGGCCAGCACCGGCTCTCGCAGATGCGACGAGGTTGGCTCGCGCAAGCCCCCTTGCGCTTCGCAGATCGCCTGGAACTTTGCCCACGCGGCCCCGCTGGCGAGCAAGCGATGCGCGATCGCCTCACCGCTACCCGGCTTGCTGTTGCCGCAGAACTCCAGCAGGCCACCGGCCAGCACAACGGCACGCGCGCCCAAGTCCCTCGGCGCATGCGCGGCACCCTGAAGTACCGCCAGCACGTCGCGCGCCTCCAACGAAGGACCAATGCCCCGGCCCACCGGTTGCGTGCCGACCGAGCGGACCACCTGCACGTTTAAGCCGCAGGCCTGTGCCACCTGCTCCAGCAGTTCCTTCAGGCGCCGATAGTCTTCGTCACTGCGCACCTTGGCGGTCGGCCCGACCGGCACATCTATCACAGAATGGGTCGCGCCAGCCGCGATCTTCTTAGACAGCACTGACGCCACGAGCTGCGCATCGCTGTCAAGGTCGAGTGGCCGCGCGACGCGGATCAACATATCGTCCGCCGGGCTGAGCGCCAACGATCCGCCCCAGACAAAGCACCCACCCTCCCGCTGAACAACTTTCCGCATCTGCTCGATACCAAGCGCCACCGGCGTCATCGTCTCCATGACATCGGCGGTTCCAGCCGGTGAGGTGATGGCTCGCGACGATGTCTTGGGGATGGTCAGGCCAGCGGCGGCAATAATCGAGACGACGATCGGTGTGGTGCGGTTTCCCGGTAGCCCTCCTACGCAGTGCTTGTCGGCGATCGGCGAATGGCCCCAGTCGAGACGCTCTCCGGCGGCTACCATCACCCGCGTTAGGTCGATTGTCTCCTGCAAGTCCATCCGCCCCCCCGCGCAGGCGCTGAGAAAGGCTGCGATGTGCGTCCCAGGGTAGCGGCCGGCGGCGACGTCGCTGATAATCGAGCCAAGGGCTGGCGCACCAAGCCGGTGACCATAGATTTTCGCGCGTACCTGGCTCATCGAGTCCAGCGTCGGGGCATGTGCGACCATGATGAGGTCGCCCTGTACCGCCCCCAGCGCGCGCCAGGCGCTGTTCGATAGCCCCGCCTCGCCCACTTCCAGCAATGGGGGGTCGACGACATTCAGTGTTGCGATGATTGAGCGTTCGTTCAAGTAGAGTGAAACACGTGTTTGCGCTGTGAAGCCCTCCGATCGGCATACATGGCAATCGCGATGCATGTAAACGACGTATTCCTGCTGCGTCTCGATGCCCATGCGGCGAACGGCGAGGCCTGCGTTGTGGAGCGCACCAGTCATTCTTTCAACTCGACGCTTTGACCCAGCCACGGAACGTGGGCTGTCCAACCAAGTTCTCGTTCAATGCGCTGGCGCATCGCATCGGCTGGCCCCGGCTCTCCATGGGTGACGAACACCGAGCGTGGCGCAGCAGGCGCGCTGCGCAGCCACTCGATCAGCTGGTTGGCATCCGCATGTGCCGACATGCCCGGCAAGGAAATAACCTCAGCGCGCACGGCGATGTCCTCCCCGTGAATTCGGAGGCTGCGTTCGCCGCCCTGTAGCCGCGCGCCCCGGGTTCCACCCGCCTGGTAGCCGGCCAGGACTATGGTATTGCGCCGGTCGGGGGCCAGATTCTTCAGATGGTGCAGTACCCGCCCCCCGGTCGCCATGCCACTGGCGGAGACAATCACTGCCGGGAACGTCAGTCCGGCCAGCGCCTTCGACTCTTCGGCAGTGCGCACCATGCGCGCTGCTTTGTACATACCGAGGCAATCTTCCAGCGACAGCGTATGTTCGGCATGGTGGCGATGATAGATCTCGGTTGCGTCGACCGCCATGGGGCTGTCAAGGAACACGGGCAGTTCGGGAATGGTGCCTTGCTGCTTCAGCTTGTGGATCAGGTGCAGCAGCAGCTGTGCGCGTCCCACCGCGAAGGCCGGAATAACAACCATCCCGCCACGGTGTGCTGTGCGCGCAATCGCCTCGCCCAGCATGGCCTGCGCGTTCGCGGTAGGGTCATGCAGCCGGTCCCCGTAGGTCGATTCGACAATGATGTAGTCCGCGTGAGGAACCGGAGCAGGCGCGCGCATGACTGGGTCATCGGCACGTCCAACATCCCCGGAGAACAGCACCGTGGTTTGCCCCATTTTCAGCTCGACCGAGGCCGCTCCAAGGATATGCCCTGCAGGGCGCAGGCTTACCGTGACACCGGGGAAGATTTCAATAGGCCTGTCGAAGGGTAATCGCTGCAATTGCTCCAGCGCGCGACGAGCGTCGTCCTCCGTGTATAGGGGCAAGGCCGGAAGGTGTTTCGACGTGTGATGGCGGTTCGCATAGGCTGCATCCTCTTCCTGAATCCTGCCACTGTCTGGCAACAACAGGCCACACAGCTCGATCGCAGAGGGCGTGGCCAGAATAGCGCCTCGAAAGCCTTGCTTTACCAGCAGCGGCAGCGCACCGGCGTGGTCGAGGTGAGAGTGGGTCAGCACCGCAGCATCGATCATGGCTGGGTTAAACGGCAGCCGCTCCCAGTTCATCAGCCGTAACTGCTTGTAGCCCTGGAACAGCCCGCAATCGACCAGCAATCGCTTGTCCTGGTACTCGACCAGGTATTTCGAACCGGTCACCGTGCCGGCCGCGCCGTAAAAACTCAGCCTAATCGGTTCCCCCCTATCACGCATGGTGGTGGCTCCTCTGCTCGTTGTCAAAGGGTGGGATGAACCTGGAGGTACGCGATGCGAAGAGGAGCGAGTTGATAGTCACCACCGACCACAGTGTGTATACGTGGGACTTAGATCGATCCATAAGTCACTCCTTCGAGACAGTCTTTGTGATGGTGGTGCTGCGCATCCTAGGTGGGCGATTGCTTTCCGGTTGTCGGATCCGAGAGCCGGGAAGCACCGGTCAAGTCGGGCCTTGCGGCGCGAACACTGACCGCCTGCTTTGACTCATGGCTGCAACCAGCGACAGCGCACCGCTCGAGGAGTGCTGTTCATACCTTATGCGCTGAGCGTTGGCGAGACTTGAGATGGATCAACCTTGCCTGCTGATATGACTCCCCGTGTCAATCGAGATTGGTTTGTTTCAGTTGGACCACTCCATGGTGTTCCCAAATTCCTGAAGGCGACGTAGCAGTAAGTCTCGACGGTGGATCACGCTGATATCCGCGGGTTGGCTACCGCATTTCAGAGGTCCGCCCAATGAGCCTGCCGCTATCTAACGCCGCAAGTCGGATGGAATCCGTTGCCTAGCAGGCGCGCGGGTTGCTCGTGTGCCGGGCTACGCCGCCTTCAGGAAACTGGCTTCACAGTAGGTGTCAGATAGGTTGATACTCGCGCTGGATTATGTTGTATGCGCCTCCTTCGGTACGGCGAGCGACATCGCAAGCCGGCTGATGTCCCAGATGAACCCGCTCAGTTCGCGAGCCACTGCAACCACCGCAATGTTCGGGTTCTTGCCGCGAGCGGCAAGTTTCCGATAGCGTCGGCACAGTCGAAGCTGGGCGTCCCAAGACCGGTCAACGATGGCTTTTGGGATGCCTTCGTGCCGGCGCTGGATCTGAGGGCTCAAGCGTGCCGGGTGCCGGTAGCTCCAGGCGGCTTCGATCAGTAGTTTTCTTGCATAGCTATTGCCGTTTTTGGTGATGCTGCCCTGGCGCCGTTTTTCTCCCGATGAGTGTTCAGTGGGCGTCACGCCGAGCCAGGCCATCAGTTGGCGCGGATGGGCAAAGCGCGAGAGGTCGCCCAACTCGGCGAGAATGCCTATCGCCGTAGTCAATTGCACGCCGCGCATGGACTGCAAGCCCAATATGGCTGGGTAGAAGCGCCAGTTGACCACTGCTTCGCGCAAAGCTTCTTCGAGACGGCTGCATTGCGCGAGCCGATCCTCGATGGCACGTCGGTATTCGTCAAAGGCGAGTTGTTGCCACACAGTGTCGAACGCAAAGGCACTGATCCAGCGCCGGTGCGCTGGGCCCCAGTCGGCTTTGCCGGTGTAACGAACACCGTGTGAGAGCAGAAAGGCCTTAAGCCTTTGTCGAGCACGCTTCAGATCATCTTTAGTGCTAACCCACGCCCGGTGATAAATCCCGGAACGCTTCGTCTTCCACGCTGGGCACGTACACCGTCGAAAGATCGCCAGCGCGCAGCGATCGCACGAGTTTGAGCGCATCGCGTCGATCGGTCTTGATGCGTTCCCCAGGCTTTTTCGGGATCAACGACGGCGCACACACCATGCAGTCGAATCCCTTTTGTGTGAGCTCGCGGTAAAGACCATAGCCACAAGGGCCGGCCTCGTAGACGATTCGGATGTGGCGTGCTTTGGACTGCAGGCGCTTGCACAAGCGGTCGGTATCAGCCTTCGACGTACCGATCTTGCCAAGCTGTTCCACCTCACCCATGCCGAGCGCATAGGCAACCGTGATCGAGTCTTTATGAACGTCTAGACCGACATACAAAGTGATATCGTTTTCCATGCTGGCCTCCGCGCTGGAAATCGCCGGGTGTGGCACTGTCCACACCGTGCGGCTCTGGCAGTCATGCTAACCCGCGTTTGATTCCTCACGGCGGGCCAGCCCTCCTTGCCCCAGGGGAGTCATACTGACTAACTGCGCCGTGCGTCACTGGCCCCGCCCAATACAGGTGACAAACTCTCCGTGGACTGCACCGGCGTAACCAGCAGCAGTCGTCCCATCCTCTACGTGAGCCACGACAAAGCGTGAACGGCTGAACCCCGCGGCTATCGGCATTTGCCGGCCCCGCCGGTAGTCGGTACTCGTTGAGCCAAGTCAAGCGGAAGACTTCCATGCGCTCTAGGATGAATTCCGTGAATGGGCTGTGCGAAGGGTTTTGGATTCGTCAAGCGGCTGCATAGGCGCTTTGGTAGTCAAAACAGATGGCGTGGAAATGCTGAGTGCGTCGTGCGCACCTTGCCTTTCAATACCTTCACGCGCAGCTTGACGACACTCAGAATCGCCAATGCTATTGTGAGACCTATCGATACATTCGGGCAGCAAAATCAGCGAAACCAGTATTGTCAGGCCTCCGCAGATTGAGTTCGGCGGACGGCCAGCTAGTTCTCGGAGTCCCAATTGAACCCGATCAAGGCTGCGCTTATCTCATTGCTGGTACTTGCGCTATTCCTTCCGCTGACAGGGTTTCCCGAAGTCACAATCCCTGCGTTGACTGCACGCGTGACGGACCTTACCAGTACGCTCAAAGACGATCAACGAGAAGCCCTGGAGAATAAGCTGGCAGCGTTCGAAGCGCGGAAGGGAAGCCAGTTGTCTGTCCTCGTCGTGCCCAGCACCCAGCCAGAAACTATCGAGCAATACTCCCTTCGTGTCGTGGAGCAGTGGAAACTCGGGCGCAACCGCGTCGATGACGGGGCACTGCTGATTGTGGCCAAGGACGATCGAACAATTCGGATCGAAGTGGGATATGGACTTGAGGGTGTTCTCACCGACGCAACAAGTAAGCGCATCATCAGCGATATCATCGTTCCCCACTTCGCGCAGGGAGACTTCTATGGCGGCCTGACCGCAGGTATTGACGGTATGCTCAAGGTGGTTGACGGCGAGCCGCTGCCAGCCCCGGCAACCGCCGTGACTGGCGATGAGGGCACCGTTAGTCAATATATGCCGATCGTGCTCGCACTCACGCTGGTGCTGGCCGGCATACTGCGAAGCGCCTTTGGGAGATTCCGCGGGGCGATTGCCACCGGCACCGCAGTCGGTGCAGTGATATGGCTGTTCTCTGGCACCCTGCTCGTTGCAATTTCCGCCGGCGTGATTGCTTTAGCGTTCACCTTGTTGGGTGGTGGCAGCGGTCCGCACGTCGGGGGGTGGCACATGGGTGGCGCCCACTCGGGCAGATCGGGCCGATCTGGTGGCAGCTTCAAGGGTGGAGGTGGTGGATTTGGTGGCGGCGGGGCTTCGGGCAAATGGTAACGAACAGTTTCAATCGCATCGGGCGTCACATGAGCCACCAGCAAGTCCATCACCTCCTCTGTCCCGAGACTTTGGACGCCGACGAGGCCAACAAATGTGCGAGGCTGCGCGACGGCGAGGTTCGCGTCGCGCTGGAGGGTGCGTTACACAGCGCCGCACTGCGTAAACATCAATCAGCGAGGGCGCGTGCGATCGAGGTGGTCTCGCAACTCCACATGTGTCACAGTTGGCCGCGACCTGGAGATACCGGGCCATCGGGGACATAGCCATGGACCCAAGCTTTCGCCAGCCCAGTGGCGCCGATATTGGCACTGTTCAAAACCGATATAGAGACGCGGTGAGCGGCGAAACTGATTCCCCCGGTGCGCCGTCAGTCCGGAAGCGCGGGAAACGCCAAGGCGTTACGGAAGGGCACGATGAACACCGTACCAAGCCAACCGGAAAGCAGTACGTCATTGTCCGACGGCATCCCGGTTCTATGCGACGCGCTGTCACGATCATTACTGCATTCTCCGGCTTCCTGTTGTGGCTGGCCAAGCGCAAGCTCCCTTGGGCACATACTGATCAGAGCCCCGGCGAGCGCTTCGCAGAGTTGTTGCAGAACCTTGGTACAACCTTCGTCAAGCTGGGCCAACACCTCAGCTTGCGTGCTGACTTGCTGCCAGAGGACGCCCTGCGGCCCCTGGAGCGCCTTCAGGACCATGTCTCCCCGTTTTCTGTGGAAATGGCGGAGAGGATGATCGAACTTGCTTTTGGGCGTAGCACCGAAGAGATATTTGCCAGTTTCGACCGTAAGCCGCTGGCCGCTGCCTCAATCGCGCAAATTCATCGCGCGACACTCGCTGACGGGCATGAGGTCATCGTCAAGATCCGACGCCCCAATATTCGCGTACAGGTCGATTCGGACATGCGACTGTTGCGCCGCGTCGCAATGATTGCCCAACGGCTCGTCCCTGCACTGCGTCCGCTTGACCCGGTTGCCGTAGTGGATGAAATCTGGTCGAACCTAAGGCGTGAAATCGATCTGGCGCGAGAGGCGAGGAACGTCCGCCGATTTGCCGAGGCGATGCGGCATTTGCCTGCCGTCTACGTACCTGACGTAATTGATGGTCTCTGGACCGAGACGGTACTAGTCCAGGAGTTTAGCCACGGCCGTCGCATCGACGAGATCCACGGCGAGCAAGGCATGCTTGTCGCGGATACCATCGTCGATAGCTATGTGCACCAATTGTTCAGTATCGGCTACTTCCACGGCGATCCTCATCCCGGCAACTTGTTTGTCATGCCGGATCTGCGCGTTTGCTTCCATGATTTCGGCATTGTCGGCCATATCGATAGACGGCTTCGGCGTGCACTCGTGGCCTTCGCAACGGCGTTTGTAGAGCAGAATGCCGACTGGGTTGTCGATGCCTGGCTAGACATGGGCCTGATACGGCAGCACGCAGATCGCAGGATCTTCCTTGAAGTCGTAGACGACCTCCTGCGCGACTTCGCCGACTTGCCGATGCGCGAGTGGTCCATCGCAAATGCGCTATCCCGCCTGATCGCGGCGGGGCGGTCCAGCGCGGTGGGCCTGCCTTCTGACTTGCTGGTGTTTTGCCGAACGGTGCTATTGCTGGAGTCGACCTTGCAGCGGATTGCGCCCGAGTTCTCGCTGATCGAAGCCCTGTCCAGGCATGTCAGCAATGGGGAGATCGAGGTTGCCGATCAGAGATCAGGACGATCTCGGCGGCTTCCGTTTGAACTGGCGGCAACCATCGATGAGCTGCCGGATCTCATTGCGCGCAGGCTTCATAATGGACTGGGGAAGTCAGGACTGTTTGAGTTGACGCTGACTCAGGGTCCAGAGTTTGCGCGGTCCCTCGAGAACCTGGGTGCACGCGTAGCGCTGTCCATCGTGACCCTGAGTTTGTATATCGCTTCAACATTGCTGATCAGCCATCCTGTCGGACCGGCTATCGCGGGCGTACCACTCTTCTCCGTTGCAGGATATGTGTTGGCGGCACGCTTCACATTCTGCATCATGCGTGACTATCGGATCCTGAACTGATCCGCTGGCATACGGAAGATTCGACTCATAGTGCGCGTTCATGCCAGCTGCCGCCAACGCGGAACGTATCCTGCGCTGGCCGCTACCGTCCCCCGCGCGCCCACGACAAGCCCGAAAAGGGTGCCGTGTCAGAAAAAGGGGCTTCCAGCCGAAGTCCGTATTCCCTAGAGCACGCCGACAGCCAATCCGGTACCGATGCTCAACATCGCGAATGC
This sequence comes from Cupriavidus sp. 207A1, assembly GCF_057798955.1. Lineage (NCBI taxonomy): Bacteria > Pseudomonadati > Pseudomonadota > Betaproteobacteria > Burkholderiales > Burkholderiaceae > Cupriavidus > Cupriavidus sp. 207A1. The sequence continues at coordinate 250,589 of NZ_JBYOJO010000008.1, forward strand.
AACAACGAGTTGCACCGTGCGCAGCGTGACCTTCTGCAGGATGCGCTTGCCTGCAAGAGCACCGATTAACGCGCAGAGGGTTCCCACGGCAACCGGTAATGCGAGTGTCCGAGCTTGGAAAGCATGGAGGGCGAGCATCGTGGTGCCATATGCCACAAGGCGCGCAGCATTGACGATCACAGCCGACACAACGCTTGTCGCCACGAAGGCATCTTTGGACAGGCCCGCCTTCAACAGGAACGCCGAACGCAGCGCACCCTGGTTTCCCGATAACCCGCCGAAGAACCCCGAGAGCGCCCCGCCAACGGGAAGCCAGCGCGCTGGAAGAGCGAGCGCCTGTAAGCGAGAGGATAGTTCAAGCAGCGCAAACAGCACGATCAAACTGCCTATGACAGCTTTTACCGCGGTGACTTCATAAATTTTGCCTGCGACGGTGTAGTGCCAGAGCGGTGGCAACTGTTCAAAGAATGTGAGCGCGCGGGCGCCAAGGATCGCCGTCATGGCCGCGGGCACGCTGAACTTCAGTACGACTCCCCAGTCTGCCTGGCGGGCCATCAGCCCAAGCTTGAAGAGGTTGCTGACGAAATGCACCACGGCGGTTGCAGCAATGGCAAGCGGCAACGGAAAAAACAAGGCGAACACGGGCATCAGGAGCGTTCCCAAGCCAAAGCCGGAAAACAACGTCAGCCCGGACGCCAACAGCGCCATGACTCCGATCAGAACGAGTCCCATGGTGGGCCGGTTTCTTTATATTTGAGCTCACACTGCCACGAGAAGGGACGCTCAACACGGTGCCCCGCTGCCCTCTTCCCCCGCGCCCGACGCGGAACCAGCGGGCTACGGAGCCTTGCGTTCGATGACGCGCTGGCCGTGCGTCAGGTCGTTGGATGGATAACGGATCAACGGGAGGCCTGGAGGCAGCGGATCAAGCAATTCTGCCTCCTCCGCATTCCGGTGACCGACTCGCACTTCGCGCCGGGACGCGCGGCTGTTCACGACCGAGAATACGCACCATGACGCCGTCTCGCACCGAAAGATTGAACTGACCGGGATCTTGAGTGCATTCTCTTCCCGCCACAGAAGGATTCTGGCGATCACTCGAAAGCCATCGCCTAGCTGTGCAGGCGGTTCCACGACGTCAATAATCACATTGGTCCGCTTTTCCTCGATGCCGAGGACCGAGACCTTGGTGAAAGCATGCGGCTCGACCCGCCGCACGATACCGCGGACCTGCGCCTCCCCGCCCCACCCGTCAATATGGACGGGCATCCCTGCCTGCACCTTCACCGCCTCGGTGGACAGCAGTTCCGCCACGACCTCCAGGTCGTGCGGATCGCCGACCGTCAGCAACGGGGTGCCTGCGCTCACGATTCGTTCGCTGCGTTCCGGCAGTTCCAGCACGGCCCCTGCTACAGGGGCCGTCACCGCTACCATGGACGAGGACCCGCCCTTGATCTCACGCAATGCCAGCATGCCGGCCTCGGCCACCCGGACCTCCTCCAGCGCTGCGCTGGCTCGTGCCTGCGCCGCTGCCAGTTCATTGCCCGCAGTGATTCCAAGATTCGCGGCTTGCTCGCCCGCTTGCGCCGACAGGAAGCGCTCGCGCACCAGGCGGTCGATCCGCTGGCGCTCGCGCTGGGCCTGTTCATAGTCCTCGGCGGCGTGCCGGACGCGTTCAAGCGCCTCCCGGTGCATTGCCCGCGCGGCGGCCACCTTCGCCCTCACCTCCTCCTGCTCGCTGGCACTTAGTGGCAATGGCGCCAGTTCGGCCAAGACCTGTCCGGCCTCGACCAGGTCGCCTTCGCGCAGTCCAATGCGCATCAGCCTGCCGCTGACCGGCGCGGTTACGACAAAGCGCTCCTTGCTTCGGGTCTCGCCTTCCTCGCTGGTCGTCACCTCGAGCGATCCGCGTACTGCCTGCACCGTGTCAACTTCCAACGGGGCCGGCGTCATCAGGTAGACAAATCCAGCAATCAGCCCGACGGCGGCGAGGACGATGGCGGCGGTACTGCTAGACAGGCGCATCGCAAACTACTCCCGCGTCTTCAGCACCGCGACCAGATCGAGGTGCTGAAGACGCCGCAGGACAAGCAGTCCTGCCACGAGTGCGGAGCACACTGCGGGCACCATGGCGAATACGATCGTGGTCCGCTCCAGGACCAGCGGAATCCGGAAGGCATCCCGATCAAACACCGGCACCAGCAGTGCGCAAAGGCCATAGCCTACGGCGATGCCGAATGGCAATGCCGCGGCCGTCAGCAGCGCCTGTTCGCCAATCAGGATGGTTGCGACTTCACCCAGCGAGAAGCCCAGGACTCGCAGACTCGCCAGTTCGTTGCCGCGCTCGGAGAGCGCGATGCGGATATTGTTGTAGACCACCCCGGCGACGATGATTGACGCAAAGCCCGCCAGAACCAGGCTGGAAATGACGAAGGTTCGATCCAGCGTATTGCGGATGCTTGCCAACACCGCGCTGCGTACGACGACGGAGCCGATCGCCGGCAGGCGCTTCAGCCGCCTATACAACGGCTCTGCCATCCGCGTGTCGATGCGCAGATGAACGCCGCTGATGGCAGCGCTCTCGCCGAGGTGCCGCGACAATGCCCGCCGTTCGACAAACGCACCAAGACCTAGCAGGTCGTCGACGATCGCTGCCACTGGCAGGGTGAAGATGTTGCGCCGTCCCTCCAGCAACGCCACCTCGACCCGGTCGCCGACTTGCAGGTGCAAGGCCGCAGCGAGCCTGGCGGAGACGACGAGTCCATCCGCGCTGACCTGCTGGCGCCCCATGGTATGGCCGACCACCTCGCGTAGCTGCGCATTGGCTTCAAGTCCCGTGAGCTCCACGCGCTTGGCGCGATGGCCGTGGCGTAGCCAAGCTGGCGCAACCCGGAAGCCTTCGGCTCGCAGGATGCCAGGCAACTGCACCACATCGAAGACGGCTGCGACGGGTTGCGCATCGGTGAAAATCAGCGTTACGTCGTCGTGCTGTGCCCGGCCGAACTGCAATGCGAGAATCTGGTTCACCCCGTCCAGGCCAAACCTGCCGACCACCATTAGTCCGACGGCCAGGGCGATCCCTATCATCGATAGCGCGGCCTTGCCTGGCCGCCTGGCAAGGTTGCGTACGATCAGCCGCAATGGGATCGGCATCGCCCGCAGCAGGCCGATGCGATCCAGCACGCCCGCGCGGAATCCCGCGGGTAGTTCCGGTCGCATGGCTTCGGCAGGTGGCAGCCTGCTCGCGCGCCACGCCGACGCGCCGGCACCGATCGTTGCGGCCACGGTGCTCGCCAGCACGGCCAGCACGACTGCCCGCGGACTTAACTCGGCCTGCAATTGCGGAAAGTGAAAGTACTGCCGATACAGGGCGACCAGCAGCTGCCCGAGATACAGCCCCGCCGGTATCCCGGCTGCGATGCCGACCCCGACAGTGACAAGCGCGAACCTCAGGTACTGGAAGGCGACAGTATGACCGGCATAACCGAATGCCTTCAGCAAGCCGATCTCGGCACGCTGGATGGTTACCAGCCGGCTCAACAGCGCGTACAGGAGAAATGCGGACACACCAAGAAACATCGCCGGCACGTAGGTAGCGGTGATGCCGATCTCGGCCAGCTCGTCGGTCAGGAATCGATGGGAAAGCTGGTCCTCCCTGCCGTAGGCACCGAGGCTGCCATAGCGCGCCAGCATGCGGTCTAGCTGGCCGATGACTTGGCGGGCATCCGTGCCTGCGTCGAGTGTCAGCGCCACATCGTTGAACGCGCCCTCCATGCCGAACGCCGACGCAATCGCATCGCGACCCATCCACAGCACGCCGAAGCGGCGATTGTCCGGGAACACCATGCCCTGGCCGACTTCATAGACAAATTCGGGCGACATGCCAATCCCGACCACTTCCAGCTCCCGTTCGCGCCCGTTCATGACGGCTGTGACATGGGAGCCCACCTTAAGGCCGTTTGCACCCGCAAACGCGGCGCTGGCAACGACCTCTTTCTCCCGGGCAGGGTTCGGATAATTGCCATACACCAGGAAAAGCGCGTTGGCCACCGGCACGCCGGTGGCCGGCAAGGAGACCAGCCGCAGCGTGGCAGGCTCGCTGAAGCCTGGGACATCGCCGGTCACGTCGCGTACGATTCGCGCCTCGACGCCCCTGACGCCAGGCAAGGCACGGATCTGGTCGGCGACACCGCCCGGCGCACGCTTGACATTGGCGAACACGTCGGCAAATCGGTGGCCGGCGTAGTAGCGCTCCTGTGCGATGGCCAGGGACTGCCAGGCACCTTGCATCCCGACCAGCACGGCGATGCCGCAGGCAACCACCAGTGCGGCGGCGACCACCTGCCCGCGCTGCCGCCACAGGTCGCGCCCAAGCATCTTGGTTGTGGCGCTTACCATGACAGCTCCGAGGGGCTGGCCCGCGTGGCATGGCGCTGAATGCTGGTGATGCTTCCGCTGCTGATATGCACAACGCGGTCGGCCATTGCCGAGATCGCGGCATTGTGTGTGATGACCACGGTAATGGCGCCCAGCTCTCGGTTCACCCGTTCCAATACCTCAAGCACCAGCTTTCCCGTGCTGTAGTCGAGCGCGCCGGTAGGCTCATCGCACAACAGGATGTCTGGGCGCTTGGCGACAGCACGGGCGATGGCGACGCGCTGTTGCTCGCCGCCTGAGAGTTGGGCCGGGAAGTGATCTTTTCGCTGCGCCAGACCTACCATGCCCAGCGCACGAAGAGGCTCTAGCGGGTGAACAGCGATCTCCGTGACCAGGGCGACGTTCTCCAGCGCGGTGAGGCTGGGAATCAGGTTATAGAACTGGAAGACAAAGCCAACATGCTCGCGTCGGTAGCGGGTCAGATCTGTGTCATCCGCCACGGTAAGGTCGTGATCGCGGTAGATCACCGTGCCGGTGCTGGGCCGGTCCAGGCCACCAAGGATGTTCAGCAGCGTCGACTTTCCGCTCCCCGATGCACCCAGCAGCACCACGAATTCGCCGCCGAACAGGTCAAGGTCGAGTCCGGCCAGCGCCCGGACCTGGATCTCGCCCATGTCGTAGGTCTTGCCGACGTTTCGCAGCCGAAACAACGGCCCCCGGCCGCTCGCCGCGCCGCTACCGCTGGCTGCCTCAATGATGCTGCCCATCCGTGCCTACGCTTGGTTTGCCTTCGGCTTGACGAGGATCACCGGGCACGGCGCATGCGCGATCACGCGGCTCGCAACCGATCCCACGATGGCGTCCAGAAACGCGCCCCGTCCATGCGTGCCCATGATGATGGCCCCGGCGTGGATCGACTGGGCGTATGCCACGATGCGCTCGGGGGCGAATCCTACCAGGCCGTGGCTGACCGTTTGCACGCCTCCCGTCTCAAGGATGTCGATCACGGACTTCATGATCCTGGCGTTCTCTTCGGCATGCCACGCTTTGATGTCTTCCTTGTCAATGTAGGACTTGACCTCGCCAGACACCTCGGGCACACAGTGCACGACATGCACACACACGTTTTCCCTGAGCAGCTCTCGGCCCGCCACGAATTGGGCTGCCGCATCGCTGTAGGCCGAGCCGTCGGTTGCCAGCACAATATTCTGCATCGCATCCTCCTCCGTATTCGACGGGCAAGCGTCATGGACATGAGTCCAGATCCGGCCAGCTACACGGCGCGCTAACGCCTTGGCCTTGCTTCTAACCTATATGTGCTCCGGCGACGTGGCTTGATGCGCATCAGCATTTGCACCGGATATCGAAAGTCCTGGCTGCCCCGGCTTTCTCGGCTCGGCCGCCCCGACGCCGGGTGAACGGCCCTGTCAGGTTCCGCTGACAACGCTGTGCGCACGGCGGACAAGCGCCGTCGCGATGCGCGTACGAAGTGCATGGCTGCAAGCCGACACGTTTTTCGGAACCGGCTGATTTCGGCATCTCCGGCCGAAAACGATACTGCAGGCATAGACGGGCGCAACCAGGCACAAGGGGAAAAGCGATGAGCGACGAACATCACATCGGACACGCACAGCGCCCTCCGGAAACAGCCGCGGACATTCCTCTTGGCGCGCATCTGAACACGGACCGCCTAGGTTATGTCCATCATGGCATCTATGTCGGCAACGGCGAGGTCGTGCACTATGTCGGGTTCAAAGGTTTCCTGCGCCGCGGCCCGGTCGAGACAATCACCCTCGCCGGTTTTGCCGGCGGGTTCGGCTTTCGCGTCGAGCCGGCCACACAAGCAAGGTATGTCGGCGCGGAGATCGTACGGCGCGCAACGGAGCGACTTGGCGAGGATGACTACCGCCTGCTCACCAACAACTGCGAGCACTTCTGCAGCTGGTGTCTGTCTGGAGAGAGCCGTAGCGAACAAGTGGAGGCAATGCTGCACCACCCGTGGCGCGCACTGCTGGCGATCGTTGGTGTAATCTGTAGCGCGACGCGCATCGTGGGACAGGATCTTGCCGACGTGACGGCATAGGCTCCGGGACCATGTGCGGCGCCGCGCTTGCGGAACCAGCTCACGATAACGCAAGGGAACAGACGGCAAGGACATGAAACGTCTATGGGGTGACGCGGACTTGATGGCCGCCTTGCAGCAACCCGACGCCTACCCTCACCCCGCGCCGGCCGTGCAGGTCGTGGAGACGCATATCTCCCTTGTCTTCCTTGCCGGGGATTTTGCGTACAAGGTGCGCAAGGCGGTGCGTTTCGACTTTGTCGACTTCTCCACCGCGCGGGCACGCCATGACGACTGTACGACTGAACTTCGCCTGAACCGCCGGTTCGCACCGGCCCTGTATCTCGATGTGGTACCGATTGTGCCAGGCCCTACGCCCGGCTCGGTCCGCATTGGCGGCAGCGGCATACCGATAGAGCATGCGGTTCGTATGCAGCGCTTTGATCAGGATGACCTGCTCAGCGCAAGAGTCGCCGCGAACCGACTGGAGGCGTGCCACATCGATGGGCTGGCACGCAGCATAGCTGCCTTTCACGAGGCGCAGCCCCCTGGCGCCCCGTCCGGTAACCTTGGTACGCCAGCATGCATCGTCGCGACGCTTGCAGAGTGCCTACGCGCCATCGAGCGGCTGGAACCCGCCAGCCATTTGGCCAGCCGCGTGGCCCGGCGCGCGCTCAGCGAGGCTACCCGGCTGACGAGTGCATTCTGGGCACGGTTGCGCAACGGCCATGTGCGGGAGTGCCATGGGGACCTGCACCTGGGCAATATCGTGCTGCTGAACGGCGTGCCGACGCCATTCGACTGCTTGGAGTTCGACGCCGCCTTGCGCTGGACTGACACCATCAGCGACCTGGCCTTCCCCGTCATGGACCTGCTGCATCATGGACAGGCAGCGCTGGCATACAGGCTGCTTAACGGCTACCTGGAGCAATCCGGGGACTACGGCGCGCTGACCGTTTTACCGTTTTATCTCGCCATGCGGTCCCTGGTGCGCGCGCGCGTGCTGCTGGAGCGTGCCAGCCAGAAGCACGCCGAGGGCTTATATGTTTCGTCGGATCAGGCCCAGGCGCGCCGGCTGCTGGCGTTGGCATGGGCGTGCCTGAGACGCGGTTGCGGGCCGATGGTGCTGATGCATGGCCTGTCCGGCAGCGGAAAATCTACGATTGCCGCACAGTTGAGCGAGGCCGGATCGATGATCCGTGTGCGCGCCGATGCGCTGCGCAAGCGTCTGCACCGCGGCGTGATGCCCTGTGGTGGCTGGTATACCGCTGACGCAACGGCGCGAGCCTACCGACGCCTGCTCGCCGTCTGCCGGCTCGGATGCCGCGCCGGGTTCCCTATGATTGCCGACGCGACTTTCCTGGTCCGCGCCGAGCGTGAACGCTTTGCTGCCCAGGCGCGCCGCCTTGGCGTGCCGTTCGCCATCGTCGACTGCGAGGCGAGTCCAGAGACATTGCGCGCCCGCATCGCTGCCCGCGCCAGTGCTGGCGGCGACCCGTCGGATGCCGACGAGAAAGTGCTGGCGTGGCAAATGCTTGTCCAGGAGCATCTGACCGAGGCTGAGCGTGCCTGTGTCGCTTCTCCGGACAGCTTTGTCAGGCCAGCGCGCGACAACGTCTGGCGCCCCAGTTCGCCGACGACGCCAAGCCGCGCTCCATCGAAGCTATTTGACGGAGCGCAACCCACGGTCAGGGAGAGTGCCTACATTCCTCCATGCTGGCGCCGTGCGAAGAGCGCTTGCGGCGCTCCTTGCAACGAATGGGAGCCTCCCATGAACGAACTCAAGTGTATCCCCTACCTGCCCATCAGGGACCTGCTGCCACGTCCCGCCTCAGGAACGAGCGAGCGCGTCATGCCCCTGCCACAGCCGGACCGCACCAACGGCCTGCCCCTAATGGGGGCGCTTTGGCAGCGCATGAGCACCCGCGAGTTTGACGAGCAGCCGTTGTCGCAGCTGCAGCTGAGCGAGTTGCTATGGGCCGCGGCGGGCGTCAACCGCTCCCACGCGGGCGGCCGCACAGCGCCTTCGCCACACGGCGAGGCGGTGATCGACGTCTACGCCGCGTTACCGGCAGGCCTCTACCGCTTCGACCCCATTCACCATTGCCTGGTGCTGAAGCGCGCGGTGGACGTGCGCAGCATGACCGGCTACCAGGACTTCGTGGGCATGGCGCCCGTGGACCTGGTCTACGTCGCCAACCATGGCCGGATGCAAGACGTTCCGCCAGGCTTGCGTGAGACCTTTGCTGCCGCCGCCGCCGGTGCCATGGTCCAGAACGCCTATCTTTACTGCGCCTCGGCCGGGTTGGGCGCAGTGGTGCGCGGCTGGCTTAACCGACGCCAGCTGGCCGAGCATATGTCGCTGAACGAAGACGAGGTGCCAATCCTGTGTCAGACCGTCGGGAAACCGGCTCGTCGTGACAGCGCGCCGGTCTAGGCATCTTGGCCGGGGCGTCTGCCAGACACGTCGCCTTGATCATGAACCACGGCAGTCGGTCCTCAACAATCCAAGCATGATGCTGCTCATGCCAGCGCCGGCAGGCGGTACAGCGCTTCGCGATCGGATATCCCGGCGACGTATGGCCAGCGGATGCGTTCATTTCCACCCAGCGCCGGATATCACTTCGAGGCCAGACGGTGGCGCGTGCGTTGAGCTTCAGTACTTCAGCATCGGCTTCCCCAACGATCATCAGCGTCGGCGCCCGTAGCTTGCATAGTGCCTCGTGCCCGGCCAGGTCGACCCAGCCACCACGCGGTGCGCCCTCGCTTGATATCGATCAACAGCCAGACCCTATTGCGTCGCTATTTTGAACTAAGCACAACCCTCTCACAGGACTCGATCGATGGTATGGAACACTGAAATCCAGGAGCTTGACCTGAAACGCTTCTTGGTCAAGTCAGCCACCTATCTGTTCCATCCGCGGCGCATCGCCGCCGTCGCGCACCGCGAGCTCCGCTGCGCGGCCCGAGCCTCGGCCACAGTCGGCATTCTGGCGCAACGAGGCCCGTGCCGCCGCCGACAGCCGACCGCTACCTGACTACGTTCATGGAACGCAGCAAACGGAGTTTTTCGCTCTGGTACCTGATCGCCGCGGCCCTGACGACCCTGGCGCTCCAGGTCTATGTCTCCACGGAAACCGTCACGCCGCTGGCCTACAGCGACTTCAAATCCTTGCTCAAGGCCGGCAAGGTGCGAACCGCCACGGTCGGCGAGACGGCGATCAGCGGCACGCTGGAGACAGTCGGAGTCCAAACCATCCTCCCGCCTGAGCAAGCGGCGGCGCTGCAGCGCGGCGGCAGCCGGGAACGGAGCTTTACCACGGCCCGCATCAGCGATCCCGGGCTGCTTGCAGACCTGGACGCGGCCCATGTGCGCTATGCAGGACAGGCCGACGCCCGATGGCTGAGCATGCTACTGTCCTGGATCGTGCCCGCCCTCGCCTTCTTCGCAATCTGGAGCTTGTTTTTCCGCCGCATCGGTAACGCTGCTGGCGGGCTGATGGAGATTGGCAAAAGCAAGGCCCGAGTTTACCTTCAGCAGGAAACCGGGGTGACGTTCGCCGACGTTGCCGGCATTGACGAAGCCAAGATCGAGTTGGTGGAGGTGGTGGATTTTCTCAGGAATCCCGAGCGATACCGGCGCCTTGGCGGCAAGATTCCTAAGGGAGTACTGTTGCTGGGCGCCCCGGGGACCGGCAAGACCTTGCTGGCACGCGCCGTGGCAGGCGAGGCCGGCGTACCGTTCTTCAGCATGAGCGGCGCCGAGTTCGTGGAGATGTTCGTCGGGGTCGGCGCGGCACGTGTGCGCGATCTGTTCGCGCAGGCCGAGCAGAAGGCACCATGCATCATCTTCATCGATGAGTTGGACGCGCTCGGCAAGACCCGTACCCTCAACGTGGCGGGCGGGCAGGATGAACGCGAACAGACGCTCAACCAGTTGCTGGTGCAGATGGACGGATTCGACACCAACAAGGGCGTGATCATCATGGCCGCCACCAACCGGCCGGAAATCCTCGACGCCGCGCTCCTGCGCCCCGGCCGCTTTGATCGCCATATTGTGCTTGATCGTCCCGACCTGAAGGGTCGCGAGCAGATCCTTGGTGTGCATGTGCGTCATGTCAAGCTGGCGCCGGAAGTTCATCTGCGGGACCTGGCAGCTCGCACTCCGGGCTTTGCCGGCGCCGACCTCGCCAACCTGGTCAACGAAGCGGCGCTGCTGGCCGCCCGCAACGACAAGCCGGCGGTTGACAATGCAGACTTCGATCTGGCCCTGGATCGAATCGTCGGCGGTCTGGAGAAGCGCAATCGGGTCATGATCCCACTGGAAAAGCAGTCGATTGCCTATCATGAGGCAGGCCACGCCCTGGTGGCCGAGTGCCGCCGGCATGCCGACCGGGTTGCGCGCATCTCCATCATTCCCCGCGGTGTTTCGGCGCTCGGCTACACGCAGCAGACACCGACCGAAGACCGCTACCTGTTACGCCGCAGTGAGTTGCTGGACCGGCTGGATGTGCTGTTGGGCGGACGCGTGGCGGAGCAGATCGCCTTCGACGACGTCTCCACAGGCGCGCAGAACGACCTGGAACGGGCCACCGAAATGGCGCGGCAGATGATCACCCAGTTTGGCATGAGTGCATCTCTCGGCCTGTCGTGCTATGAACGCGCCGGCAGCGCCCTGCTGCCGTCGGCGACCGTCCTGTCGCGGCCGGAGCGCGAGTACAGCGAGCGCACCGCGCAGGCCATCGACGAGGAAATCCGGCTCACGCTCGACCAGTCCGCCGAGCGGGCACGCCAAACGCTGGTCAGCCAGCGCGCGCGCCTGGACCGGCTGGCGCAAATGCTGCTTGAGAAGGAAGTGGTCGACCGCGCAGCGCTCGACGCGCTGTTCCAGCCTGAGCGCACTACCGAACCGTACGACGAACCCGTCATGCAGTAGCGGCCGAGGATTACCCCATGGTGGATCGGCCGGCTGGCGGCTCCAATGCGCAGCTTCCTCGCAGCCAGCGTCGCCAAGCCGCCGCTGGCTGCGCACGCTTCTGCTATCTGCAGGATGCGGCGGCTACCGGGCCCAAGCGGAGACCCCCAGACTTACGGGCAGGACTCCAGCGCCGGCACTCGTGTTGCTGGAACGTGAGGTCCTGAGCGGCGGGGTCGCTGTGGAAATCCAGGACTTAGTTCAGTGCCTCCGTTTCGCGGATGCCAGCCCTGGTCAGCCGTGCCGGCCCGCCTGGTTGTCCCCAATGAAGCCTGATCGCACCCCTGCGCGCTTCCTATTGCACCTCCGGCTCCGATGTTTCGGAACAGCCGCGAACCTTTTTGCGGTGCGCGCCAACACGTCCACGGCGGCCGGATTATCTGCGCGGACATGGCGTGGCGCAGAGCAGCCAGTCGTCCTCGAGCGTGTTGACCGGCAGCCGGAAGGTCAACTCGAGCGGCTCGCGCGCGACGACGACGTCGCGCATCTGGTCGCGCCCCTGGTAACCGACCGCGAGCCGATAGGTGCCCGGTTTGAGCCGCATGTAGAAGAGCGGGCCGCTGGCCGTCATATGGAGCATGGGGCGGCCTTCCTGACTGGCCACGACCACCGTGGCGCCGCCCAGCGGCTTGCCGCGCCTGGCATCCACCATCGTGAGCCGTACATTGAAACTCGCGGCGATGGCAAGCATGCTTTGCATGTCCGCCTCGTCAGCCCCACCCGACACGTATGCTACGCCATGCTGCTCCATGACCTGCACGCCAGCGCCAGTGGGCGTGGTACGCGTAGCGCAACCGGCCATCGCAATCGCCATCGCCATCGCTAGCGATGACAGCCCAAGTCCAAGGCTTCCTGAGACCCGCATTTTTGTCACTCCCCAAGGACTACTGCGATATCCAAGCGCTGGAAAGACAAGCGGTCACCGCGGATCGCCACCTTTCCACCGCCGAACGAGCAGCACGGGGCGCACGGTCTTACTGGCCACGTGCTCCGAGACGGACCCCAGCACCATGCGTTGCATGCCGCGACGGCCGTGTGTGCCCATGACGATCAGGTCCGCGCTCCAATGGTCCGCTTCCGCGATGATGGCCTCGCTTATCTTCGCGGGACTACCGGCCGTCTCAACCAACGTGCTGCTCCAGCGCACGCCGGCGGCACTCAGGCGCCCGCCGGCATGAGCCAGCAGCTGTTTGCCATAAGCAATCATGTCGGCCAGCTGCCAGGGCCGGTCAGCCATACTGACCTCGAATAACAGGTCACTGTCATCAACGATGAACATGCGCAGACTTCGGCGTGGGTCGCCCGCGCCAAGGACACGGCATGCTCCAAGGCCTTCAATGATGAACGGCTGCCATCGATGGCCAGGAGAATGCGGCGGTACATACGGACCTCGGTGTCGTCTTGCGTGTTTCCAAATTAGCGGCGGCGAGGACGTACGGTTTGATGCCTGTCAAGCAGAACGACGTCGCCGGCGGGCGCCGGGTCCGGCGAGGTGCATGGTTCACCGGCCATGCCGGTCAGGTCAGTCTGGCATGGCCCTTTGCCGCCATTCCACGCAGCACCCGGCCTTGCTCACACGGGTGGTAATTCCGGCAAATTCCGCACCAGGCGCTTGAATCGCTCCCAGTCCACGGCCGGATGGCGTCCCAGTGTCTCAAGCGACCGCGGCTGCAGGGACTCCATAGAGACACGGATTTCCATGATGAATATCGCCATATTCGACTCCTCAACTGGCCTCACCAAGGGCGCTGGCCGCAGCGGCACCGACTAATGGCTAGCATTAGGATCACCGCCTCTATCTTGCGCACGGGACACCTCCGGGGCGACAGGACTCTCGATTTCCCCTAGCAGGTGACAAGATCCGTATGTCCGAAGCCCTTGGTGTAGTCGAGCACGGAAATGACCATCGGGGTCACCCTGAATATTCGGACGTCTTCCACGGTTGGCATCGGCACCGGCAAGGCAATCTGCTCGGGATACTTCAATGGGAACATCCGGAGGATTCTCTCTGCTACCGCCGCCTCGACCACCCGTTGCGCGTGCGCCGCCATGGAGAGGCCGGTAATCGCCATGAGATCTGGCGTATCGTGATCAATTGTCAGCGAGACACGGTCATCCAAGGCCAAGTTGGCCGCCTTCTGGCTGCTCGGACCACAGAGAAAGTAGAGCGTGAGACCCTCATTCACATAGCCCACAGTGGTTGCCTGAGGCCAGCCATCTGGCCTTAGGGTGGCAACCGTCATGATCCTGTGTTGGTTCAACAAGGCCAGGATCTTCTGTCTGATCTCTTCGCCCATATTTGGTCACCATGGTTTCACTAGTACAAATGGTCCTAACGGGTCGGCATGGCTGCCGATCGTGGCTTATGTTCCTTTCCAAGGTAAGGGTTGACAGGGCAGGCAGGTTGATGCCCGTCAACGAAGACCTAAGTGACCAGGGGCGACCGCTTGCCCTTCCCCCTGATGTGGATCAACCGGTCTACCCTCCGCATGCCTAAGCGGGAAGCAATGTCTTTGCTCCACATATTGGCTCGCTTCACCGCGGCCCACTAGCGCTGAAAAAAGAGGCATTGCCATGTATCAGATCATCCTCGTTGCCATCGATGGCAGCGACTGCGCGGATCGCGCACTTGGCGAGGCCATCTCCTGAGAATCGGTCAGCCGGCCGCTCGGCCCGTCTACTTCCGACCCGTATATGGAAGACGCCAGTCAAGGTAGCCGGGACACGTTTACCGATGGAGCCCGCGCCGGCACCCTCGATACTTATACCGACGCGGCGCGGTCGAAGTCACGTCATTGTCCTCCGCTCTCGACGGCACAGACGCGGTAGCGGAGCCCAAGCCCGGGCTCGCACAACGCCCCCCTGACCTAGAAGACGCTAAAGTGCCCCATGGCGAGATCCATAAGCATGGCGGGCAGGCTTGCCAATTGCTGGCTAACGAGCTCGTGTATTGCTCGCTCCTGGCTCGGCGAAAGCCCACCCTCGGCTACCACGCTGATGGCTACCAACTGGGGCTGGTCAATTGGACGGCCGATCCCGGAAAGCAGGCGCACGACGGCTTCGTCGACCCCTGCCACGTCTGCAACGATACGGCGCGCCAGCTGGCTAGCGAGCACGTTATAGACCTTGCCGACATGCGCTGCAGGATTCTTGCCAGCGGCAGCCTCCAGTGACATCGGCCGGTATGGTGTTATCAACCCGTTGACGCGATTGCCGCGTCCCACCTCCCCGTCATCGCCATGTTCGGCGCTCAGTCCGGTAACGGTCAGGTGGATCTGGCTTTCCTCGCTGGCCTCAGGATCGTCCAAAGTATTGATGACAACCTCGCATTCCGGCGTGATACGTTCGGCGAGGTAGTTGGCAACCTGCCGCTTTAATGAGAAGTACTCATCTACGCCCACCACATGACGGTCGATATACGCCAGTGCGATCGTCATGCGACGGTGCGCCTCAAGCCTGCTGCCCATGACCTTGAAATCAAATCCTGCCGACGGGAATGCGTCATGAAAATGGCTTCCCCGTAGTAGGGAGGAAACAGAAAGGACCATTGACTCCAATTCCGAGAACGGCGCATAGCCGACGCCGAAAGACGTGTCGTTCGATAACGGCAAGCGCTGCTTGCCTATGACACGGCGTAGGGCAGGCGCCGATGGACGGAGTATCGGCTCTACATGGATTAGCCCGGCGTCTGCGCCGATGCATGTATTCAGATATTGGTGAATCGCCTCTGCGACGATAGGCTCGGTCTTGGCTGATGGAAGTTCAGTAACCGGGCCCGAGACAATGAGACGTACCGGTTGCAAGCGTCTGCCGCCGCCAAACCGTGGCGCGCTGATGCCGCCGACGAGCAATGCCTTGTCAAGGTTAAAATGCTGAACAACACCGTAGGCTTCCAGGTATGCACGGCAGAGCGCCAGGGCAGCGGCTTCCACGGCACCGTCACAAATGCTGTCCGGGTGCCCGATGCCCTTGTGTTCACACATCTCGGTCGGCTCGGCCAAGAAGGAAGGCATGGCCCTGATGGACAGCGCAACCTCTTCCTTGCACAGCATCGTTCATCCCTCCTGGCTCCGCTTGGAAAGAATTGTAGGACGCAGTTCGTTCCGAGCCCTTGGGGTAGCCGTCAAGACTGTCAGGCATGGCACATGCGGAGCCACCCGGATCGTCGGGGAATTCGCACCGTGAGGCTGCGCTGACAAGCGTGCCATGGCTACCTACGCAAGCCATGGGCAACGCCTACAAAGCGCGCGTCGCACCGCTGACATGACAATCAGCGTGTCCTGATGGCGGTATCCGGCCCTCCCCTTCGATACTAGACGTGGCAATGCACTGCAGTCGAGAAGGGGGTGCCATGGATCGGTATTGCACATTATGCGGACGCCTCGGGCATTCCGCATCGAGTTGCCCATGGGGCTTGTACGTTCAGCATGCATGGACCTTTCATCGAGCATCGGAGTTGTCCTCCGGCAGAGCGGAACTTCCGAGCTGCGAGGCTTCTTCTCAGCCGGCCAGGAGCCAGCGCCGAGCAAGTGAGATTGTTGACGTGTGCCTCCCCCAAACGTGAAGATTACTTAATGCCACGTCTTCCGGTAGCCCGTCCGTCCCTGCGCCGGCAATCACCAGTCGCACCGCATAGACCCTAAATTGCGGTATCTACGCCATCGGAGTTCCCGTTGAACGTCGGCGGGCTGACAAAGGCTGGTTTCCGCACTCAGCAACGTCGGGGAGGCGGCCGCCATGGAATGCTCCTGTCGCTTGCATGACGTAACGCCCACACCATTGCGGCAAGAAGACCTGTCACCCGCTCCAATAGCGCTGGACATGGGCGTAGGCAAAGCTTGCGTTCGCAAGGTGATAAGGGCTTGCTGTTCAACGCGCCATCGCCACATCGAGAGCACGGCTTCCCTCCTTGCACAACTGCCGGAAACGGCAGGAAATCGAGCAGCCGCATGGCATTCTCGTATGTTCCGCATGGCCGGACACACGCGTTTGCGCTGTCTCATTCAGCTGTCATGCCGCCCATAAAGGCTTGATGGAAATCAAGGAGCAGATCGGCTGATCGCCCAGAATGAAAATGCAGTGCTTCGCCGCAGATCCTCCTGATCGCCCCAAGGAGCGAATGGCATGCCGACCAGTCCCACCGTCGTTACCAACCCGCCGGCAGTTCCAACGGCGGCCCCGAGCCCAGCCGTTTCCCCGCCGCTCGTGCGTGATCCGGTCTGCGGCATGGAGATTTCCCCAAGGGATGCCGCCGCCAGCGCGGAGGTCGACCAGACGCGATATTGGTTCTGCACGTCGCACTGCGAGCAGGCATTCCTTGCGAACCCGGCGAAGTATACTTCTCGCCCCTTTGACAAGAGTCGTTCCGCTGGGCCCTCTGGCATGGTGAGCCCAGCGGGCGCATCTCCTGCCCCTGCGGCGGCCCCCGCGCTGGCGGGCCGCTCCGCCAGGGAACTCGCCAAGGACCCCATTTGCGGAATGATGGTGGACAAGGCTACGGCCCTGTCCGCCGAGCGTGGCAACCGCAAGTACTACTTCTGCAGCGAGAGCTGCCTTCGGACCTTCGAGTCGCCAGAGCGCGAGTTGAAAGCCATGAAGACGCGCGTCACCATTGCGCTCACGGGCGTGCTCGCGCTGGCGGTGCTGCGGGCCGGCGCCTTCCTAGCACTGGCAGCCGGCGCGACGCTCGTGACCTGGGCCCCCATTCCCGCGTTGCCATGGTTCACATGGGGGATGTGGCTATTTCTTCTCGTCACGCCCGTCCAGTTCATTGGTGGCTGGAGCTTCTACAAGGGCGCGTGGAACGCCATCCGGACGCGCAATATCAATATGGACTTCCTCATTGCGCTGGGGGCGTCCGTCGCCTACTTCTACAGCGTCGTCGTGCTGTTCTTTCCATCCTGGTTGCCCGTCAGGGTCGAAGAGAGAGACGTCTACTTTGAGGTGTCTGCGGTAATTATCGCCTTCGTACTGCTTGGAAAGTACATGGAGGAAATCATCAAGAAAAAGTCCTCCGCCGCTGTCCGACGCCTGCTCGACCTGCGCCCTCCCGTCGCGCACGTGATTCGCGGCGGGACCGAGATGGAAATTCCCGCTGAGAGCGTCATGGTTGGCGAAGCGGTCGTTGTACGGCCTGGTGAGAAGATCGCTACCGATGGCAAGGTTACCGATGGCCAATCCAGCGTCGACGAATCGATGCTAACCGGGGAGTCGATGCCGGTGGAAAAGAAGCCCGGGTCCGCTGTGATTGGCGGCACGCTCAACCGCAGTGGCGCTTTCACCTTTGAGGCCACAAAGATCGGAGCCGATACTGCGCTGGCGCAGATTATCAGGATGGTCGAGGACGCCCAGGCCAGCACCGCGCAGATTCAGAGGCTAGCGGACCAGGTTACGGGCTACTTCGTCCCTGCGGTAGTTTCGGTTGCGCTCCTGGCATTAGTGGGCTGGACAGTCGCTGGCCATTTTCCGCAGGGACTGCTCGCATTCGTGGCCGTCCTGATTATCTCCTGCCCGTGCGCGCTGGGCGTCGCCACGCCCGCAGCGCTGATGGTCGGCGTCGGCAAGGGCGCGGACAATGGCATCCTGATACGCGGCGGTGAAGTGCTGGAGCGAGCCGAGAAGCTCACCGCAGTTGTCTTTGACAAGACCGGGACTATCACGCGAGGTCAGCCGACCTTGACCGATGTGATACCCTGTTCCGGACGAGCGGAATCCGACTTGCTAACGCTTGCTGCCGCCGTGGAGGCCGGATCCGAGCATCCGTTGGGCGAAGCGATCGTGCGTGCCGCACGCGATCGTGCACTGACCATTCCCAAAGCCGCCAGCATCAGCGCATTGTCAGGCATGGGGATTCAGGGTGTCGTCGAAGGTGAGCAGGTCTGGCTGGGCAACCGGCGGTTGTTTGCCCGGAAGGGCATCCCGACCGATTCGGCGGAAACCCTGCTCGCCAAGCTCGAAGCCGATGGCAAGACGGCCATGCTGGTCGGCTCTGGCACGCAACTGCTGGGCGTAGTCGCTGTGGCTGACACAGTGAAACCCGAGGCGAGCGACGCCGTCTCCGCTTTGAAGGCACGCGCCATCAAGGTCGTGCTACTGAGCGGCGACAACCGCCGCACCGCCGAGGCAATCTCCAGGCAGGTTGGCATTGCGCATGTCATTGCCGAGGTGATGCCGGAAGATAAGGTAGAGACCATTCATGCATTGCAGAAGCATGGCGAGGTCGTCGCCATGGTGGGAGACGGCGTCAATGACGCACCGGCGCTTGCCGCGGCGGACATCGGCATCGCCATCGGCTCCGGCTCGGATGTCGCGAAGGAGACTGGAAGCATCATTCTGATTCGTGATGACGTACGTGACGTGGTTGCCGCCATTGAGCTGTCTCGCGCGACGATGCGCAAAATCAAGCAGAACCTCTTCTGGGCGTTCATCTACAACACCATCGGCATCCCCGTCGCGGCATTTGGGCTTCTCAACCCGATCTTTGCAGCAGCCGCCATGGCACTGTCCTCATTAAGTGTGGTAGCCAACTCCGCATTGTTAAAGCGTGTAAGACTTGGCTCAAAGATTCCCAGCCTGGAGACGAGATGAAACACGCGGCGGCCTGGATTTGCGCTGCCCTTGCGACACTACTCGCGGCAGCTGTCGTCTATTTGTTTGGAATAACGCCGCTCACTCTGTTGATCGGCCTGCTCCTGCTGTCATGTCCGGTCGCTGTGGTGTGGATCGGTCTTAGCCTTTCGAGACAGTGCGAGCGCGATATACGAAACGCAGTTGAGCATGAACTCGAAGAAAAACGTCGGACAGAGGGCTTTTAAACCTGTTATCACGGAATCTCCCTCGGCTCCCGTCTAGCAGACGCCTGGTAAAACTTGTACGAACGCATCCGCTGTTTCACTGTTGTCATCGGCCCGCGGACCCCGAAACCCGACGCAATCAACTTCCCGCACCGACTCACGCAGCTGCAGTGCCACCTCCGCAAGACTCCCCCTTGTTGACGAGCTCCTCCGCGACACGAAGATGCAGCGCGCGCGGTTCCATCGGAGTCGCGCTTGGTCAGGTTTCGCTGCAATGCAATGGCGCTCATCTGAATGGTTTCCGCGGCATCGCTTGCCACCATTTGCACGCTCTGGAAAAATCGCTTCGCTCGTCAGACGACGAGTTTCATCATGGCACGCTCGGCGCTGCCAGAGGCTGCCGCGCGTGTACGACCGGGAAGTAGTTCTGGATCGCGTAGTGCCGGGTCGAGCGGTTGTCCCAGAACGCCATGGTATTGGGACGCCAGCGCAGTCGCATCGGGTACTCGAGATGGCCGGCCGTTGTCCGCGCTGGATGGGCAGCCGGCTCTACCCCGCCGCGCTACAGCCGTGCAGGTCGCACCACCGCAGCGACGCGCCGGACGCAACGTGCCGGGCCAGCGTAGCCTTGACAGCGTCGCCATCCAGGACATCTGTGCCGCCGCCGGCGTCACTACTGGGACGTACGGACGCTTCGACAGCAAGGATGCGTTCTTTCGCGTCATGCAGGCGATGGCGCAACAGGGCCCGCATCGCTCGTTGCAAGGTCTTACTGGCGAAGGTGAAGGAGGAAGGAGGAAGGAGGAAGGAACGGTGGGCGCTGGAGACCGGGGGGCACGCGCTGCCTGCCGAGTTGCGGTACATCGTGTTGCGCAATCACGGCGCCCTGCGCGCAACCCTGCTCGAAGCCAACGGCACCGCCTGGCCACGCTTCAAGGAAGGACGGCATGATTTCATCGAAGAGGCGACCCCGGTACTGATGCAACGGCATGGCGGAGGTGAGCGGGCGCTGCTGGAACGGCGCCTGCGCATCGTCCTCCAGTTTTCCTGCGGCAGCATCATCCATGCCTGTCAACAACCCCGGGCCGCTGCGGCTGACGAGCCGGGAATTCGATGACGAACTGGGGCGGGCATTCTGCGCCTACCTGCGCGCCTGAGTCCGTTCTCGCGGATGGCAGTGATCGAAGGCCTATCCTCATTTTCCGAGTCGGTTGCGCAGCCAGGCGAAGAAGACTCCGGCAGCGAAAAACCAGACCGCGAATACGATGGCCGGATACACGACATCCCACCAGGATAACGCCCGCCCCGTCTGGATCCGGCTGAAATCGAGCCCGTGAAACAGCGCATTCATGAAACCCATGAACGTCTCCGGGACTGAGATCCAGACCAGGGTACACAAGAGATAGAACAACACCACCGTGACGGAAAGTACGATGCCGGTTTTGACGGGGTTCATGGCCGCCTCCTTCGTTGCGCCGCTTCAGCGAGGCCTGGCGCGGAACATCGTGCTGATTCGGATCCGTGGTAGGAACCCGGGCGTCCGCCTGCGGTACGCTTCATATTGCTGGCCGAACGCCTCCAGCACTTCCCGTTCCTCCGCCCTGGCGAGGCGAACATACATCCAGGTGAGGACCGGGAACATCAGCAAGGTAAGAATCGTCGGCCATTGCAGAAGAAAGCCGGCCATGACGAGGATGAACGCAACATACTGTGGGTGCCGGATGTGGGCGTAAAGACCCGTCGTCGCCAGACGCCCTTCCCGCTGCGCCTTGTATAGAGCACGCCAGGCTGAAGACAACATCAGGAAACCGCCGAAGATAAGGACATTGCTGGCGATATGGAACGGCCCCAGGTGCGGATTGCCTTGCCAGCCGAACAGCATCTCGGGCAGATGACCCGCGTCGTGCGACAGGAAATCGATGCCAGGGAATCTGGCCGAAAGCCACGGCAGCATGAGGTAGATCGTCAAGGGAATCCCGTACATCTCGGTGAAGAGGGCAACAATGAACGCGGAGAACGCGCCAAAGGAGCGCCAGTCACGAGATGTCTTTGGCTTGGCAAAGCTGAAGGCGAAGACGATGAATACCGCAGAATTGATGATCACCAGCGACCACAGCCCATAGCCGTATTGCGCTTGCTCAGTCATCGCCGCCCTCCATCGATGTCTCTTTGCCTTCCTGCGCGCTTCTCTGCGCGGTGATGACCATGCTTGTGCCCATGGTGCATGAACAGATGCATCAACGGGCAGGCTGCCAGGAGCAGGTAAGGCAGCGCCTGGATGACATGGGCCCGGTGCTCTGTCCAGAGAAAGTAGCCGATGACAAGCAGAAAACCAACGGTCACCAGCCTTGATCTCGATAGCCGCCGCTTCATTGCTTGAACGCGCTCATCATTGCTCGTCGCTGCCAGCTTGTCCGACATAAGAACCTCCTCGCGTACCACGGCGCAGGCAAAGCCTCGCTTTCCTCTTCAGTATCGGCGCCGAAAGGCACTCGCCCTTGCGGTCCATCAAGGAAATCAAACGCCGGCGGACGTAGCCCACCACAAGAGCCCTGGAAACCTCCTGGGCGGCCGTTGGCAGAGCCTTGTCCCGCGTCGACAAGCTGGCCCCACGGGCATCTCGCCGCATCATCCACGTCGTCACCTCCGGCACCCTTGTTGATCCCAATCAATTCGGTGACGTGCGTAGCGCATACCTTGAATCGGGAAGGCCATTTCTTTTTTATAGGAGGTTCCCCATGTTCACCATCCATCGGCTCTCCGGCGTTCTCGCCCTGGTCACCCTGATAAGCTGGGCACCCCCCTCCTTGCCGGCTTCGCCGGCCGCGAGCGCGGAGCACGAGCAGCACCATCCGAAAAAGTCATCAGCGAAGTCTGTGGGCGCGCCGCCCGGAGCTGCCGGCAATGCCGCGCTGGATGCCCAGGTCGCCCACCTGCGAGCGATCCGGGAGCGGCTGTCTCGCGCCAGTACGCCCGAAGAGCGCCAGGCCCTGCTGGCGGAGCGCCATCAGGTCATGCAGAACGCCATGTCGATCATGCACAAGGACATGATGGCAATGGGAGGTCCCGGCGGCATGTCGGCGCGCAATGGCACCGCCCGGAAAGGCACCGCATCCGCCCAGATGCCGATGTGCGGCGATATGGCGGGTAGTCACATGGCCCTCATGCAGGAAATGATGCAGGCGATGTCGAGTGAATCCGGGATGGGTTCGGGTTCGGGGATGGGTTCGGGGATGGGTTCGGGGATGGGGATGGGTGGAGACGGAATGAAGGCGCCGGGGAACATGATGCGCAACCAGCCGGCGGACGCACAGCGATAGTTTCCGGGCCGGCAGTGCCTCCGGGGCCCTGCCATTGGCCTGCCTGCTTGCACCGCAGCACGGATTCGCCACCCATTCAGTGTCCGCGCCGGCATGCGGTGGCAACGGCGCGCACCTCCTCCGTACGGTCCCGGCCGTGACTGGTGCCGTTCGCCAGCCGGGCCTGGCGACTGCCCGTCGCATCTCGCCCGCGTTCGTGCTGAACTAACCCCACAGGGACACCCCGCACAGCGGCGTGCGGCCGATTTCCGGGAGTTATGTGGACCATGCATGGTGGGTTTCGCGACTTCGACCCCGGCTTGCTACCGGTTGCGGCCGGTACGCTGACGGCTGGCTTGCTGCTGTTCGGCTTCGGCCAGACGCTGGTTGCCAGGCTGACCTTGGCATCCGGTGCGGCGGTCGTCGCCGCTGCGCTGACCATTGCCATCGTTCAGGCGCTGCGCCGCAAGCAGGCAGGCGTCGATGTGCTGGCGTTGCTCGCGATCGGACTAGCACTCGGGCTCGGCGAGTTCCTCGCCGCCGCCGTCCTGGCCCTGATGATCGAAAGCGGCAAGGCTATTGAGAACTATGCGCAGGCGCGTTCGCAGCGTGAGATGTCCGCGCTGCTCAGCCGCGCCCCCGAGTCGGCCAACCGCTTCGACGGCGGCGAATGGCATACGGTCGGCCTCGATACGATTCATCCCGGCGATCGCCTGCTGGTCCGGCATGGCGAGGTCGTGCCCGTCGACGGGGCGCTGCTTGGCGCGGCCACGGTGGACGAATCGGCACTGACGGGCGAGTCGGTGCCGCGCCAGCGCTCCACGGGAGAGACCGTACGCAGCAGCGTGCTGAATGCCGGCGCTCCGTTCGAGATGGTCGCCGCGGCCACCGCGGCGGACAGTACCTTCGCCGGTGTCGCGAGGCTGGTGCGTTCCGCCCGCGCGGAACGCCCGCCTGCCGCGCGGCTGGCCGACCGCTACGCCCTCTGGCTTGTTCCCGCCACGCTGCTTGTTGCCGGGGGGGCCTGGCTTGTCAGCGGTGATCTCGCCCGGGCGCTGGCGGTGCTGGTCATCGCCAGCCCTTGCCCGCTGATTCTCGCCGTACCGGTAGCGATCATATCCGGCGTGTCGCGCTGCGCCGGACACGGGGTGCTGGTCAAGGGCGGCGGTGCGCTGGAAACGCTGTCCCAGGCAAACATCCTCTTCTTCGACAAGACCGGGACGCTGACCAGCGGCAAGGCCCGCCTGGCCGCCATCGAAAGCGTGCCTGCCTGGCCCGCACCCGAAGCGCTGCGTCTTGCCGCGTCGCTGGCGCAGGCATCCTCGCATGTCGCCGCCGAAGCCATCACCATCGCGGCACGCGAGCAGGGCCTGTCGCTGGACCTGCCGTATGGCGTCGCCGAAGCCGCCGGTGCCGGTGTCTCCGGTCGAGTCGGCAGCCATCTGGTGGCGGTGGGATCGCCGGCCTTTGCAGCCGGCGGCGACGCCGGCCCGAGCTGGTGCCAGGACATCCTGAAGCGGGCTGCCTGCGAGGGCGCCTCGGTCTCGCTGGTCGCGGTGGATGGCGTGGTGGTCGGCGCGTTGCAGTTCGTGGACCAGATTCGCCTGGACACTCCGCGCGCCTTGCGCCTGCTACGCAACGTGGGGATACGGCGGCTCGCCATGCTGACCGGCGACCGGCCCGACGTCGCCGAAACCGTTGGCGCCATGCTCGGCGTCACCGAGGTGCATGCCGACCTTACGCCCGCGCAAAAGCTGCTTGAAGTTCAGGCGGCGCGCCACGATGGCATCGTGTTGATGGTCGGCGACGGTGTCAATGATGCGCCCGCGCTGGCCGCCGCCGACGTCGGCGTGGCGATGGGCGCGCGCGGTGCCGCGGCCTCTGCGGAGGCCGCGGACGTGGTGCTGCTCGTGGACCGGCTTGACCGGCTGGTGGACGCGATTCGCATCGCACGCCGGTCGCGCCGGCTGGCCGCGCAGAGTGCCATGACCGGAATGGGCCTGTCCTTTGTCGCGATGGCGGCCGCGGCATTCGGATACCTTCCGCCACTGGCGGGCGCTGCGCTGCAGGAAGCGATAGACGTACTGGTCATAGCCAATGCCTTGCGTGCCCTGCGCGCCGATCCGGCGGCGCCCGTCGAACGCCTGTCTCCTGCAGCCGCGGATCGGCTGACCCGCGAGCACGCTGCGCTGGCGCCGCTGATGGCGCAGATCCGCAGCCTCGCGGAAAGGGTGCCGGCGTTGTCAGGCCAGGCTGCCGCCTCCGAACTTCGCCAGTTGTGTGCGGCGCTCACCGGCACGCTCTTGCCTCACGAACGGCTCGACGATGCGCAACTCTACCCCCACCTGGCGCACCTCGTCGGTGGCGATGATCCACTGGCGGCGATGAGCGCGATGCACCGCGAGATCTTTCGCGTCATCCGGCAGCTACAGCTTATAGCCGACGCCTCCGTGCCCGACGCCCCGGAGCCTGGCCGCATCCAGGAACTTCAGCGGCTGCTCTACGGGCTCGACGCCATCCTGAGGCTGCACTGTACCCAGGAGGAAGAGCTCTTCCATGCGTTGCGCGAAGACTCGCCAGCCACGTGATGCCCGGCGCCATGTCTGCTTAACCCGCGGGCCCCGCCTTCGGATTTTCTCTTTTTGTATAGGGAATTCTGATTGCCACACAGAAGCCTTCTCCTGGCGCGCTGTCTATGTCTACCGTTCCTCCCAGCAAACGCGCGCGCTCGCGAATACCAAGGAGTCCGAGCGATTTCCGTGGCTCATCGTCCTCGACGATCTTGTCCCAACCGACACCATTGTCCTGGACCTGCAACTCCAGCCGCCCCTGGTCATGTGCAACGCCGATATGGACTTCCGTCGCGTTGGCATGCCGGACAACATTGCTTAGCGCTTCCTGAACGATACGAAACATGGCAATGGCCACTTGCTCCGGCACCTCGATATCGGTCCCATCGACAGCCACCGAGAGCCCATAGCGCTTGGCGCAGTCACCGGCAAGCCATTCGATGGCGGGCAGCATCCCCAGCTCATCGAGCAAGGCGGGCCGCAGGTCGCTGGCGATGCGCCGCACCGAGGCCACGGTTTCGTCGATCACAATGTTCATCGCCGCTACGTCCGCCAGCAGGGATTGCATGCTCTTGCCTTCCTCCAAGTCGGCGCCGAGCATGGCGAGATCCATTTTCATGGCACTCAAACGCTGGCCGAGGTCGTCGTGCAGTTCGCGGGCAATGCGACGCTTCTCCTCCTCACGGGTGGAGAGGATGCTGTCCGACAAGTGTTGCAGCGCCTCGCGCGAACGCCGCATGGCGTCCTCCGCCCGTACGCGGTCGGTGATATCGCGCAGCATCACGGTGTACAGTCGGATGCCTTGATCGACGATTTGCGAGATGGAGGCCTCGATCGGAAACTCGGTGCCGTCACGGCGCAACGCGTACAGCGCGCGCTGGCGTCCCATGGCGCGGTCCGACACGCCGGTCACGCCAAAGCGGCGCACGTGCGCTTCGTGGGCATGCCGGAAGCGTTCAGGAATGAAGTCGGCAAGCGGGCGGCCAATCGCCTCGGCGGCAGGCCACGCGAACAGTGTCTCGGCCATGGGATTAAACAGGATGACCCGCTGATCGCTGTCGACTGTGATGATCGCCTCCATGGACGACCGGATGATGCCCGCCAGCCGCGCTTCGCTGTCTTTCACGCGTTGCAGGCTCGTACGAAGCGCCTCGTCAGCCCGCGCACGTTCGGTTATGTCCCGCAGCATGACGGTGAACAATCTTGTCCCGCCCTCAACCGTTTGGGAGATGGACGCTTCAATCGGGAACTCGCTGCCGTCGCGCCTCAAGGCGAAAAGCGCGCGTTGGCGACCCATCTGTCGCTCCGAGACACCAGTGATAGCAAACCGGCGCACATGCTCTTCGTGGGCGGCGCGAAAACGTTCGGGGATGAAATCGCCAAGGGGGCGGCCTATAGCCAGTTCGGCCGGCCAGGCGAACAGTGCTTCCGCCATGGGGTTGAACAGCACAACGCGTTGCTCGCTGTCCACGCTGATGATCGCTTCCACTGACGAGCGAATGATCGCCGACATGCGCGCTTCATTTTTTTCCAGGCTTGCGCTCTTCTCGGACGACCGATGCCTCCCCCGACGCCTGCGGACCAGAAACAGTCCGACCATCAGCCCGATTCCAGCCCCAAGCCAGACAGCAAGCAGCGATGAAACCTCCCAGTAACGCAGCAGCGCTTTGTGCACCAGATATGCCAGTGCCATGAACGCCGCGACTGTGCCCATGCCGATCGTGAAATCGATGGCACGAGGATGTAATCTGTCAAATGGCTGGAACTTGCCTTGGGGGGAAGGTTGGCCGGTCATACGGGCAACTTCAGGCTGTCGCGTGCGTGTGGCAGGATTCTGACAGCAATATAGCTCGGCGTGTTCTCAGCGCAACCAAAATATGTGGGCGAGCCGATACTCTGCCGCCTCAAAGGAAAGCCGGCTCTCAATGGCGCTTATCTTGTGCGCCCATGCTTTTGCGAGTGCGGCTGATCAATTGCCTGGATGTGCTTCTCGCGCCACGCCACTTCACGTGGTCGGCTCACCTAGCCGGCGGCGAGGCGCTGTCCGACGTGCTATGCGAAGCGGTGACGCGTGCTGCCACTCACCACATGCTGCGCGGGTTCGCTGCGGCAGAACAGCCAGTTCTCCGTTGGCACCTCCGCCGGCATGCGGAACGTCATATCCAGCGGCTGTCCGTCCACGACGATATCCGTCAACTGCAGCCAATCCTGATAGCCAATGGCAATTCGGTAATCCCCTGCCGGAAGCTGAAGATAGAACATCGGCCCCGCTTCCGTGACATGCAAGGTCGCCCCCCCGCTCTTGCCGGCCAGGAAGACGGCGGTTCCCGGGAGCGGGTCGCCGCGTACCGCATCCACGATCGTCAGCCGGACATTGAACCGGTCGGCGATGGCCAGCATCGCTTTGGTATCGGCCTCATCGTTTCCCCCGGATGCGTACATGACCCCATTCGGCACCATGGCGGCGTTGCCAACGCCCCCGGGATCGTAGTGAATTGCGCACCCGGTGAGCGCCGAGGCCCATAGCGGCATCATCGCGGCCAGCAGCCATCCAATGCGCAGCATGGCCTGGGCCGCGCTGGACCACCCGCTTACCCATGACGGCAGCGACGCCAAGGCGGCTTGGATTGAGTTGGCAACCAGGTCACGGCTGTCTGCGACGACGCACGCATAGGCTTCTGCTTGCGTGGCCCGCGCCCGCGCAAGGCCTTGTCCAGGCGCTGACGCGGCGCAATGGCTGCCATCAGTGGCAGGAAGAAAGGTGGGGCGGCACATTGGTGTTTCCGGCGTTTCGGTTTCCTCGTACAAACAAGGTAGGTGACAGAGCGCTGATGGCGTTGATTCGCGTCAAGGCTGAGCGACGATCCCCGCTGCGGGCTGCACCAGTTTCTGGACTTTGCGCCGGCGTTTTGCCACACGGCGGCCCTCTTGATACAGCGCAATCCGCATCCGGGGTGCAACGTCTAGATTGACCCATACCGGTGCCAGGGCCATCTGGCTGAGCACGTGACGTTGCAGCGCGCAGGTACGGCGTTCCAACCACAGAACCACCGCTGGAGGGTCTGCGACATGATCAAGAATCTCGGCAGCGCGGAGCAGATCCGCGACGAAATCCTGCGGCGCGTGCACGAGTGCGCCGACCTTGGCGACGCCTTCCGCGACTGCAGCATCCCGTTGCCGCGCCGTGTCGACACGGCAACCAACGGTGGCTGCAACTGGACCATCGATGGCTTTCCTGCTGTACCGGCGGCTTGCCTGACTACCGTTCGCGCCGTCACCACAGAAATGATGCGCGAGTACGATCTACGGTAGCCACAAGGCGCCCTGCTCCTGTTCGGCTTACGCGCTTGGAGTCCCTCGTAGTGCCGCCGGCTATCCGGATTGCGAGCGCATCACGCGATACCACAGCGAATGGAGGTCCAATCATGTGCAACGAAAAGAATGAGGCCAGGCCACTGGACCCGGGCCGCGTCAATTTGCTGGACCCCCTGGAGGTGCAGTACTGGTGCCGGGAGTTGCATTGCAGCGAACTGGAACTGGAGATGGCCGTCAGTGCAGCCGGGGATCATATTGCCGCGGTGCGCGAAACACTGGAGGCAGGTCGACCGTCCTGATGGAGATGGCTTCCAGGCTATGCGTTGCAGCGTGCGCGCGTGGCTTCGCGCCATCGTCTGCCAATCTGCCGATGGCGCTGCGCAACGAAACCGCTTGTATCGGTGCCGGTTTAATGCGACATGAACAATGGGACGGTCATCGACTGAAGTAGTGTCCGGGTGACGCCGCCCAGCGCCAGTTCCCGGATTCGGCTATGGCCGTAGGCCCCCATGACGATCAAGTCTGCATTCCGGTCTGCTGCGTGCGACAGGAGCAGTTGCCCGATATCCTCGTCAGAGTCGACCGGAAAGCTCTGCAGTTGCGCCGTCACGCCATGACGCGCCAGCCATTCCACCGCATATTGCGGTGGCGACAACCATGGATATGTCAGCGCGCTTGACGGCGTCCATGACACCACGCTGACCGTCTCCGCACGCCTGAGAAGCGGAAGAGCGTCGTCGATGGCGCGGGCAGACTCGCGGCTCCCGTTCCAGGCCACCAGGATCGTCTTGCCAATACCGGGAAACCATCCCGCGTACGGTACGACCAGTACAGGTCGCCCACATTCCAGAACGATGGATTCGACGAAGGCCGGCTCCGTGTACGCGTCTTCGTCAGCCGGTTCATGCTGTCCGAGCACGACCAAGTCTGCCAAGCGAGACTCGGCCTGGATCGTGGCAGCGGTCGCCCAGTCCGGGGCCAGCCATTGCGTCGTAACGGCCGTCCCATCGGTGGCATCCCTCAGCGCATTCCGCGCCCGTTCGCCGACTTGGTACTGCCATTCGTTATAGGAAGCGAGATAGCGGTCGCCATCGACCAGATAGCGCATGCCGGCGGGATCGGGCTTGCCGACGGCGAGCAAGCCGACCAGCGTCGACTGGTATTGCACCGCAAGTTGCGTGGCAAGGTGCAGTCGCTGGTACACGCGCCGGCTGGCGTCCAGGTGAACCAGAATCGTGGCGTAGTCCATCAGCTGTCTCCATCAAGCAAGCTCTGTCGTACGGCCGGCGCCGGACCTTCAACGGCAGGTAACGGGCAGACCTCTTTCAATGCCAGGGCTATGATTGCCTCGTAGGGGCCCGCAGTCACGGTCAAGTGGCATGCACCTGATCCTTCCGGAGGCCGGGTATGACCGAAGCAAAATGTTCGTACAAGGGATTTCAGATCGTTCTATGCTTGCCGGACACCGTCGTGCCCGGCAAGTTGTGCGGTCGGGTAGAACTCAAAGCGCCGGACCGTGGTCTCGGCATACGCTTTACGCCGGACTGGCCCGCCCCTCCCGCCAGCCTGAAACGGGCCGAAGAATGGCTCTTTGCCTATGCGGCAGGCATCGTAGATTGCGAGCTGGCCGAAGGCTTCGGCATCGACCTGCACCACAATTAGCGATGCGCCACCGAAGGACAGCCGGTATGCCGCAGCCGGGACAGCTGGCACGTGCGCCACGGCGCGCGGTCTCGGCTGCCGCCAGAAATCCGGCACTGAAGTGCAGGCGCTGCAAAGCGACGCCAATGCGGCCACGGCAAGCGTGCGCCATACCTGGCGGCCTGACGGACCATGGCACAGCGGCTGGAACGCCATGGCAACGGCCCCCATCACACCGCAAAGCGGAAATGCCCGCTGTGCAGCACGATATGCTTCGCGCCCGTCATCTCGAACAAGGATCCAGCCACTTGTTCGATGTCCTGGCGGTTGCGCTGGAATGCGGGCACCAGGTCTTCGCTGCGGTAGGAGCGCGCGCCAAAATGGTCTTCGAGCGCCTCCGCGGTGATTTCATAGACCGCCGGTACCCCGTCCACCTTCACGGGGCACTGCAAGCTGGGCCCAGTCGGGCAATATTCCGGTACATCGCAGATGAAGTCGATCTTGGACATGGCTGACTGGCGTGACGCCCCTCCTGAATCGCAATGGCTTAAGCTGGTTGGGCCCGCACCAGCAATACCGGCGCGAGCGCCTCGGCGACGACCCCGCGCGCAACGCTGCCCATGACCAGACGCCGGACGCCCTGGCGACCATGCGTGCCCATGACAATCAGGTCCGCGCCCCAGGCGTTGGCTTCTGTCGCGATGGTGACGGCGATATCCCCCTGTACCATCGGCTTGCCGAGCAACCGCGTGGCATGGCGAACATGGCCCGCGGCCAGCCGGCCCCGCGCGGCGGCAAGCACGCTCTCGCCGGCGGTGGTGAGATCCTCCACGAGTCTCACCGGATCCAGGCCTGTCACGTCCATGAATGGGCTTCGATCATCGACGACGTAGACCACCTCCACTTCCGCCTCGCAGGCTTGTGCAATCACCATCGCCTGATCCAGCGCCAGTTCCGAGGCGGCGCCGCCGTCCATGGCAACAAGGATGCGGTGATACATGGCGGGGCTCCGGGAAGTCGAGGTATTGATCTCAGCGTAGGACAGCTCACCGCCGCGCTATTGATGCGTGTCAAGGCCGTTGCGGCTTCCACTGGGAAGTCCCGATGGATTCATGATGATCGGATCGGCCCCAGGCAGTGCTTGGCGGGCGTGGGTTGTTTTCGCCGGCGTAGGCGTCGACTTACTTGCTGCCCGGCTCGCTTGCATCTTTCACGTGGACCAGTGGAACGGCTAGCGCGCGTCCAGCGCATCAAGGTTCAACAACTCGAGCGACTTGCCTTGCACGGCCAGCAAGCCCTCGTGCTGGAACTTGGATAAGGTCCGGCTCACCGTTTCGAGCGTCACGCCAAGGTAGCTGCCGATGTCCTCCCGAGTCATGCGCAGGACGAAAGATGTGGCCGAGTAGCCGCGGGCGCGATGGCGCGCGGAGATGCTGAGCAAAAAGTTGGCGACCCGCTGCTCGGCCGACATGTTGCCCAGCAGCATCATCTGGTTTGCCTCCCGGACAATCTCGGCGCTGAGCATGCGGTGGAACTGCCGCTGCAACGGCTTGATCTCGCGGCAGAGCGCCTCGAGCAGATGGTAGGGCAGTAGGCAAACCACGCTGTCCTCCAGGGCAATAGCGTCGCAAGCGTGCGTCTCATCGCAAATGCCGTCCATGCCGATGGCGTCACCGGCCATGAAAAAGCCCGAGATATGCTCCTTGCCGCGCTCCGGCGTCACAACGGTCTTGAAGGAGCCGGCCCGCACGGCGTAGAGACTGCGGAAGGGATCGCCGGCGCGGAACAGCCGTTCGTTGTGCCTGACCGTCCGCCACCCCTGCATGACACGGTCGAGCCGCTCCACGTCATCGACTTCCAGGCTTGCAGCCATGCAGATGTGCCGCATCATGCAACTGGCGCAGCGCGCCCCGGCGCTTGCCGCGGCAGGCCGTGACGCCAGCACGGGCGAGCGGGGCTCGCACGAGGCAAAGGTATCAGCCGCGTTGTTGGTAAGCACTTCGGCCTTGCTGAGCATCTCATACATGGTTGTCTCCGGACTGTGGCCATCCTGTTCCGACCCGCTGTTACCCGGCTGTCGGAGGTCTGCATCTACCTGTGCCAAGTTCTTTTGACCGTAAGTATGGGTGGACACCCGTCCCCTTCCTAGAAGGCTCCGCTGAGTTATTCGTCAGTATTGCGGACCGTCCTGTCAGGCTTCCCTGACACAGGGCTGACCAGGACCCTCGGCGCCCCGGCAGGCGGTATGCCAGACATCTGGTTTTGCCCGGGAGCGCGACCGCAATCTCCTATCGGCTTGATGCAAGACAAGTCGAAATGCCCGGCGCTTGCCAGAGTAGAAGGACCCGGCTGGCAGTGTTGCCGCTTTTCTGGAGACTACGATGAGCAATATCCGACGCAATGACCCGTTCTCGATCGAACCGCTTGGCGACATGCTGCAGGGCATGTTCCGCAACCTGAGGCTGGGCGCGGAAGCCGACCTGCCCTTCAAGGTTGACGTGACGGAATCCGACGCCAGCTATGCCATCACCGCGGACTTGCCGGGCGTGAAGAAGGAAGATATCAACGTCAGCGTGGATCGCGGCACGGTCATGATTACCGCCAAGCTGGAGAAGGCGTCCGAGGTCAAGGAAGGCGATCGCGTGATTCGTCAGGAGCGTTATAGCGGCGCGATGCAGCGGGCCTTCACCCTGGACGGCAACATCGACACAGACAATATCGATGCCAGCTTCCAGGACGGCGTGCTGCGGGTCGTGCTACCCAAAAAGGAAGCGTCGCCGCAGCAGCGCGTAACCATCCGCTGAAGCGGCGCGGACAAGGAGAATGTCATGCGGGTTCAGGATATCTGCTCCGCCAAGGCCGTTCACGTACCGCTGTCTTGCACGCTGCAGGAAGCGGCGGTGCAGATGCGGGACCGCCATGTCGGCGCGCTGATCGTCACGGAAAATTCCCCCAATGGCACGCGCGCGGTCGGCATGGTTACCGACCGGGACATGGTCACCGGTGCCGCGGCCAGCGGCTCCGACCCCTGCCACACCGAGGTCATCGACGTGATGACGCGCGGGCTCGTCGCCATCTCGCAGGACGCCGCGTTAACCGACGCGATCCAGATGATGCTGTCGCACGGCGTCAGGCGCCTGGCGGTTCTCGACCACGAAGCCGTGAGCGGCGTGATTTCGCTCGATGATCTGCTCGGCGCGTTGGCGGCCGACTGGGGCATGATCGCCGCGCTTATTCGCAACGAGCTGCAACGCGAACGCTCAGGCAGCATCCAGTCGACGTTGCACGCGTGATGCGGCATGTGGTGTGGCTTTTATGAACGGCGCCGTATTGCGGCGCCCGCTTTCTGGAAGAGATCAAGATGAAAACCGATCATCAGATTCAAAAGGAAGTGAGCGAAGAGCTCGACTGGGACCCGTCGATTGACGCCGCGGCCATCGGGGTTGAAGTCAACGAGGGCATCGTCACGCTTAACGGCCATCTGGGCAGCTACGCCGCCAAGCTGGCGGCCGAACGCGCTGCGGAGCGCGTTGCCGGCGTGCGCGCGGTGGTCGTCAAGCTGGACGTGCATGCACCCGGTGCACTTGCGGACGAGTCCATTGCCGCAGCGGCTCGGGAAGCGCTGCAGTGGCATGTACATATTCCCCCGGATGCCGTCATGGTCCGCGTCGAGCGCGGGTGGGTGACGTTGTCCGGAGAAGTGAACTGGGGCTATCAGAAGCGGCTGGCCGAGCGTACCGTGGGCCAATTGCGGGGCCTCGTCGGCCTTGTCAACAACATTCGCCTCAACGCCACCGCCGTGCCTCCCGACATCGAGAGACGGATCGAAGACGCCTTGAAGCGGCACGCCTCACGCGAAGCACACCACATCACCGTCAAGGTGGAAGGGGGCACGGCCACACTCTCGGGAGAGGTCGATTCCCTGGCGGACCGCCGCGCCGCAGTGGGTGCGGTATGGTCCGCACCGGGCATCTCGGCAGTGATTGACCAACTCGAAACCAGGCCGTGACTCGCGTCTGCCTCTTATGAGGCAGAGCGCCCAGTGGCCCAAAGCGATGAAGGGAACAGGCGATATGCAAGGCGATATCCAACTCAAGCAGCGTGTCGTGGAAGCGCTGTCCTGGGATCCGGCCGTCGAGGCCGCCGAGGTCGGCGTCCAAGTCCGCGACGGCGTGGTCACGCTGACCGGCCACCTCGACAGCCATGCGGCCAAGTATGCGGCAGAGGATGCTGTCCGGGGCGTCGCAGGCGTGAAGGCGATCGCGGTAGAGATCGATGTGCGCCTGCCCAGCGAGTGCCGGCGCACGGACGCCGATATTGCGCGCGCGGCCAGCAATATCCTGGCGTGGACGTCCATGGTGCCGGTTGATAGCATTCGTGTCATGGTCGAAGATGGTTCGGTCACCCTGACTGGCACGGTTGACTGGAACTACCAGCGCATGGCGGCCCAACGCGCGGTGGCGGGGCTGTACGGCGTGGTCGGCGTGACGAACGCGATCGTGGTCCAGCCGTCGGTCCAGCCACAGGACGTCAAGGACCGCATCCAGCGGGCGATCGAGCGGCAGGCTACGGATGATGCGGCGCACGTCGCCGTCGAGGCCAAGGACGGCGTGGTCCGGCTGCGCGGCAGCCTGCGCACCTGGGCCGAACGCGAGGCGGCGCTGGAGGCAGCGTGGGCCGGGCCGGGCGTGATCGCCGTGGAAAACGACATCCTGGTCAACTTATAAGCACACGACCGCGCCATGGGACGGCAGCCGCCGCGCCGGTACCCGCGACGGACTTCTGCCAGACTTCGACCTGCGTTCACTGGCAGACTACCCGTCATGACAATCCGCAATCTCGATGCGCTATTTCGCCCAAGATCGGTGGCTTTGGTGGGGGCGACAAGGCGGCCGCTCAGCGTCGGCGCCACGGTGCTGGACAACCTGATGGCGAGTGGCTTCACTGGCCCGGTGTATCTGGTCAACCCCAAGTACGCGACGCTCGCCGGCGTGCCCTGCTATCCGTCGATCGGGGCTCTGCCCGCGCCGCCCGACCTCGCCATCCTCTGTACGCCCGCGGCCACCATCCCAGGTCTTGTCGCCGCCCTCGGTGCGATCGGCACGCGCGCGGCGATTGTGCTCAGCGCGGGCTTCGAGGGGCCGGCGGACAGTGCCGCCGGCGCTATGCGCCAGGCCGTTCTGGACGCAGCACGGCCCCACCTGCTCAGGGTCCTGGGACCGAACTGCCTGGGCCTGATCGCTCCGGGCGTACGCCTCAATGCGAGCTTCGCGCCAGGTGCGGCCATCGCAGGCACCCTGGCATTCGCTACCCAGTCCGGCGCGCTGGCCACGGCGGTGCTTGACTGGGCGAGATCGCGGCAGATCGGCTTCTCTCACTTCATTTCGCTGGGCGACAGCGCCGACGTGGATGTGGCCGATGTACTCGACTACCTGGCCCGCGATAGCGCCACCCGCGCCATCCTGCTCTATATCGAGGCGGTCCGGCACGGCGCCAGGTTCATGTCGGCGGCACGCGCGGCGGCGCGCAGCAAGCCTGTACTGATTAT
Source organism: Cupriavidus sp. 207A1 (assembly GCF_057798955.1). Taxonomy (NCBI): domain Bacteria; kingdom Pseudomonadati; phylum Pseudomonadota; class Betaproteobacteria; order Burkholderiales; family Burkholderiaceae; genus Cupriavidus; species Cupriavidus sp. 207A1. The sequence goes on from NZ_JBYOJO010000008.1 coordinate 286,169, forward strand.
CAAGGGCGGGCGTAGCGCGCAGGCGTCACGCGCCGCCGCTTCCCATACGGGCGCGCTTGCCGGTACGGACGGCGTCTACGACGCAGCGATCCGGCGAGCCGGCATGTTGCGGATCGATACCACCGAGGCGCTGTTCGACGCGGTCGAGATGCTGGCCCGGCTGCACGGTGTGCGCGGGGCCAGGCTGGCTATCCTGACCAACGGTGGCGGCGCCGGCGTGATGGCCATCGACGCCCTCGCGGACGGCGGCGGCACGCTGGCCAGCCTCTCTGACCAGACGCTCGCAAGGCTCGACGAGGTGCTTCCCGCGACGTGGCCACGCGCGAACCCCATCGACATCATCGGCGACGCCCCGGTCCGGCGCTACCAGGAAGCGCACGCCATTCTTTGCGATGCCCCCGAGGTCGACGCCGTGCTGATGATCCATGCCCCAACTGCGATCGTGCCAGCGGCGGAAATCGCTGCCGCGCTGGTCAGCGCGCCGCCCGGGCGAAAGCCCCTGATGACGGCGTGGCTCGGCGGTGAGACGGTGCAGCAGGCGCGCCAGCTGTGCCAGCGTGCCGGCCTGCCGACCTTCGAGACGCCGGAACAAGCCGTGCGCGCCTTCCTGCAGGCATGCGAGTACTACGCAAACCAGCAACTGCTGATGCGCACGCCACCCGCCGACGACACCTCGAGGCCGACCGACAAGGTCTTGGCGCGCGGGATAGTCGCCGCTGCCCTGAGCGGTGGCAGAAAGATGCTGATGGAACCAGAGGCGAAGGCAGTACTGGCTGCCTACGGCATCCCGGTGGTGCCGACCGAGACCGCACACAGTGTCGAAGACGCCGTCCACAAGGCCGCTGGCCTTGGCTATCCGGTTGCACTGAAGATCCTTTCCCCCGATATCACCCACAAATCGACCGCTGGCGGCGTAGCGCTGGGACTCGCCGACGCCGCCGCAGTGCGCAGCGCGGGCCATGACATGCTGGCACGAATCCGCCAGGATCTTCCGGAGGCACGGCTGGACGGGTTCACCATCCAGTCGATGGTCAGCCACAGCGACAGCTTCGAACTGATCGCCGGGGTCGCGACAGACCGCGTGTTCGGACCGGTCCTGCTGTTCGGGCACGGCGGCGTCGGCACCGAGCATATCCGCGACACGGCTGTTGCGCTGCCGCCGCTCGATGCGCTGCTCGCGCATGACCTGATATCGCGCACCCGCGTCGGCCGCTTGCTGAAAGGCTGGAGAGGGCATCCGGGCATCAACCGGGAGCAACTGATCGACGTCCTGGTGCAGTTGTCGCGCATGGTTTGCGACATCCCGGAGATCGTCGAACTCGATGTTAATCCCCTGCTGGCGAGCCCCCATGGCGTCATCGCGCTCGACGCACGCATCGCCGTGGCAGTCCCGTCCGGAGCGGAGCCGCGACTGTCGATCCAGCCCTATCCGGAGGCGCTGGAGGAGCGCATCACCTGCAATGGGCGCAGCTACGTCATACGGGCGGTGCGGCCAAGCGACGAAGCATCATACCAAGCATACTTCCGTCAGCTCACGCCGGAGGATGTCCACGCGCGCTATTACTGCGCCTTCCGTGAACCCGACCACGACCAACTCGCCCGCCTGACGCAGATCGACTATGCGCGCGAGATGGTCTTCATCATCACCACCACGGATGCGTCGGGGCAGTGCAGCATGCTGGGCGAGGTGCGTGCTGTAGCCGACCCGGACAATGCACAGGCCGAGTTCGGCATTGCCGTGCGCTCGGATTGCCACGGACAGGGCTTGGGCAAGTTGTTGCTCGACAAAATGGTGCGCTACGCGCGCTCAAGAGGTACCGGCGCGCTGGTGGGATCCACCTTGCGGCACAATGCTGCCATGCTGGCACTGGCACGCAGCTGCGGATTTACCGTCAAGGCCGCCCCCGGCGACGAATGCGTCAGCCTGCATCTTGCCCTCGTTTGAGCGAACGGCCGCAGGTCGGTGCGCAAGCGCGCCCTTTCGAACGCCTGGCGCCCCGGATTCCATTCCGGTCCAGATGGCCCACGCTTGCCGCTCCTTGCGCTGGCTAGGGTTTCAGCCGCTTCCCGGCCGCCGTGCCGGTCATTCCGGGCTCGCATCGCAGGGGCGGCGCTGAACCGGTGTCGCCAGGCATCGGGGTCGCGGTGCGCCGCTTGCGCCCGAGCCGCTTGCCCAGCTCCATCGCCACCAGAAGCATCGATGCAAGGACCAGCAGCCCAACCCAGGTCACGCCGGTAACGGGGGCGATGCGAAGCGTGTCACTCGGTCCGTGCAGGTACATCGCGCTGACGTGCTCGCCCAGCGCCACCATCACGCTCGTGACCAGAAGCGTGTTGGCGAAGAATCCCAGCCTTAACATCGAGCGATGCTCGGACCGGCTGTTCACGGACCGGCTGTTCGCGGTCTGCACGTTTTCCGCCAGCAGGAAGGACAGCGGCAGCAGGTTGCACGCAGTATCCACCGGATAGCGCGCTAGGATCCAGGGATAGAAGCCCGAGAATGCCCCCGACCCGCCGCGGCCACGCATCACTATGGTCCCGGCAAAGGCGAGGCATGGCGGTTCGTCTGCCGCGCCCTTGGCGGGCCGCCTGTCGGGCGTGACGGGCAAGCCTTGCGCACCGGCAGGGATTCCGCCGTCAGCAGCGATTCATCGCATTGCAGCTCGATGGCTTCGATCAGCACCAGATTCGCCGGGGCGCGGCCATCCGCCTCCAGCAGGACCAGATCGCCGGGCACCAGTTCGCCCGCCTCGATCTGCCGCTGCTCGCCATCGCGGATCACCGTCGCGACAGGCTGCTCCAGGCTACGCAGTGCGGTGGTGGCCTTGTCAGCCGTATGTTCCTCCACGGTGCCAATGATGCCGTTGAGCAGCAGGACGGCGCCAATGAATGTGGCGTCCTGGATGCCCCATCGCCACGGATATCACCGTGGCGACGAGCAGGATATAGATCAGCGGACTGCGGAACTGATGCAGGAATACCGCTGCGATCGGCCGCGATCGGGATTGCGGCAGTGCATTCCGCCCGAGCGCGGCTAACCTTGCAAGCGCTTGCGCCGCGGTCAGGCCCTCGGTCTGGTGTTCCGGCCCGTTCAGGCCGGGGTTACCGTGCCCGGCGCAGTTCGTGTGACGACCTGCCAACGGCTTTTCGTCCTGGTGCATGGCCATTGGTGTCATTGGTTCGCCGCGGCCGCCCGGTCGCGGCTGTGCCGGCCAATGAAGCGTAGGCCATGTTACCTGGTAACGGTTGACTTCCGTCAATGCTGCGAACGTTCGAGGTGTGCATCGCAAGGTGCCCTGTCCACATCCGGCCCGGTCAAAGCGAGGCTGTCAGGAAATCCTGACAGACTCTTCTCCGGCCCTGACTCAAGCTTCAGCCTCCACCTATTTCGCACGGACCGGATAGCGTCGACACTAGTCACATGCCCGATGCCAATCTCCCTCACCTCCCAACGCTGTACCTCGTCGAGCCCTCGGGTTCGCTGCGGTCGCGGCAACTGAGCATGCTGGCGCGCATTTCCGGCATCCGAGTGATCGCAGCCGGCGCCAGTGCCAGCGGCGAACTGGCCAGCCTTACCCACTATCGCCCCGACATCGTGGTGATCGGATTGCGCAGCGCCAGCGCGCGGGCGCTGCACGACATCCGGACGATCCGCTCGGCCCTGCCGCACTGCGTACTGGTGGTCCTGGTCGATCCGCTGGCGCAACCGCTTCGGCATGCCTGCCTGAAAGCAGGTGGCGATTATTGCTTCGACCGGACCCTGGAGCTGGGAGCCCTGCGCTCCACGCTCGACCGGCTGGCGGCCAGCGCATGCCATTGATGCTGCGTGGTCCTGTCGGATCGTGGAGGTCCTACAGATCCGCGTCTTCGTCGAACAGGTGGTTGCGCATCGCGTAGCGCAACAGCATGGCCTCGTTCGACATTCGCATCTTTTCCATCAGACGCATCTTGTAGGTACTGACCGTCTTTGCGCTGACACACATGGCAGCAGCGATGGCCGTGATGGGCTCTCCCATCACCAGGCGCCGGTACACTTCGAGTTCCCGGTCCGACAGCCGAAGGTGCGGCAGGTCGTCGGTCTGGTCCTTGATGCCACTGGCCAGCTTGGCAGCCATGCCCTGGCTGACGTAAGTGCCGCCGCGCGCGACCTGTTCGATCGCCGATACCAGTTCGGTCGCCGCACTCTCCTTGGTCAGATAACCGGCCGCTCCCGCCTGGAAGGCACGCACAATGTACTGCTCTTCGGCATGCATGGTAAGCACCAGGATGCGCAATGCCGGCGCTTCGGCACGCAGCAGCCTGATGAGCTCCAGCCCGCTCCGACCCGGCATGGACAGATCCAGCAACAGTACTTGCGGGCTGCAGTCCCTCACCATTTTCGGTACCTGGGAGCCGTCGGCGGCTTCGCCGACCACCTGGAACATCCCGGCCCGTTCCAGGATATGCCGCAATCCGTCGCGCACCACGGCATGGTCGTCCGCAATCATCACGCGTGTCATGCCTTGCCTCCCACGTCGCCAGGCCAGCGCGCTGCCAAGCGGAAAGCCCGCCAGACCGCCGAGCAGTCAAAGCGCTCGCGCTCCCCGCTTTCTACACGGAATTCAGCGGAGCGAGCCATTCGACTATAGGTTTTGTGCTGGCAAGGCAAAAGTCCCGGGGCAATAGTGCCTTTTGCGCCACATCTTAAGCTGCCTCGGGTCCGGCGCCCGTCGTTTGCCGGGGAGCATTACCGCGCCATGGCCGAAGGTTACCGAACCATGCGCAACGGTGCTGTGGGATGGGTCACATTCGTCGACGCGCCCACCAGCGAATGCCGCCGGCGCGCGCGTCGACCCGTTAGTGCGCCATGAAGACCGGAAACGCGGACTGGCGTAGCAGGCTGCGAGTCGACCCGCCCAGCACCAGTTCGCGCAAGCGCGAGTGGCCATAGCCACCCGCGACCAGCAAGCCAGCTTGCACGGCCGCGACGAGCCGGGGCAGCAATTCGTCCGGGTCGCCCTGTTCCACGTGCAGGTCGGCCTCGATTCCGTGGCTGGCCAGCCACGCCACCAGGCGCTTGCCGCTCTCGTGGCTGGCGTCGCTTTCATGGGAGGCTTCAGCAAGCGGCTCGCGGCCCTCGTGCGCCGACACCACCACGAGGACGGACACCGCCGCGGCACGCGCGAGCCACGGCATCGCGTCTGCGACCGCCCGGGCCGCTGCCCGCGAGCCATTCCACGCGATCGCGATGCGGCACTCCGGTGCGGGAGCAGCCAGCCCAGGCAGCAGCAAGATGGGCCGTCCGGCTTCCAGCATCACAAACTCGGCAACGCCCGGCAGCCCGACCGGGACATCGGTATGCACAGAAGGCGGCCCGGGCAGGACGAGATCGGCGAAGCGCCCGTGCATTGCCAGTGCCCAGCCCGCTTCGGCCTGAACCACGACATGCCGCGTTGGAACGGTTGGCGAGACGCCGCCGACGCCCTCGCGCAGCGCTTCATGGTGCCGTCCAGCCAGGCTCTGCAGCTTCTCACGTGCCAGGGCGGCATAGTGTCCAGCCTCTTCGCCTGTACTCCGAAATGGCTCCAGTTGCGTGCCGGTTGCCGTCAGTCCCACCACGCTGCCGCCCGTTGCCGCGGCCAGCCGTGCCGCGCTTTCGATGCGGGCCTTGCGCGTCGGCCCATCGGTCAGGTCGACTAGAAGGGTCTTGAAGTCCATGGTGCTTTGCCTCCCCGGGCCGCTGCAAATGCTGGCGAAGCGCGCTCAGCGCGAGAACATCACCGGCACCGTCATGGAGTCGAGCAGCGTCCTGGTAACGCCGCCCAGCACGCGTTCCCGCATCCGGCCATGCCCATAGGCGCCCATCACGACCAGGTCTGCGTCGAAGTCGGACGCGCGCGTCAGGATCAGCTCACCCACCGTCATGTCGGTGCCACCGGGCCCGTGTTCGATCTCGACCGCGACACCGTGGCGCTCCAGCAGGCGCGCGGCATGCGCGACCGGCGTTGCGTCGGGCCTGGCGTTGTCGGTTGCCGTGTGCGCGCACAAGATGTGTGCGCGCGCGCCGGCGAGGAACGGTATCGCGTCGTGCAGCGCGCGGGCCGCTTCGCGGCTGCCGTTCCAGGCGACCACCGCGCGGGTGCCCAGGGTCTCGAACGTGCCGGAGGACGGCACCACCAGCGTGGGCCGGCCGCTTTCCAGCAGCAGCGCCTCCAGCAACTGCTTCCCGTCTGTGCCGTCTGCGCTGTCAGCGTCATATTGCGCCGCCACGAGCAACCCGGCATCGCGCGCTTCGCGTAAAGCGGACGCCACGGAAGCGCGCTCGGGCACGCGCCATTCCGCAGCCACGGGCAGTGCGTCCGTGCGGGAGAGGAAATGGCCGCGCACCGCCTCCCGCACCGCCTCGTGGCGGGCCATGTCCTCCTCGAAATAGCGCTGTGCATTCTCCATCCGGTAGCACCACGCCGGCTCGGGGACGAAGCCTGCATAAAGGCCGATCAACGGACAGCTATGCGTCACCGCAAGCCGCCCGGCCAGTGCAAGCCGCTGCGTCGCCTGCCGGCCGCTGTCAAGATGTACCAGGATGCTGTCGCAGGCCATGATCGAAGTCTCCCGTGAGAACGACTCCATGGCAGTCTAGGCAGGCGTGCGGGCCACAGGTTGACGCAAATCAATGAGGCCGAAAGCGCTTGCGTGGCTTGAGTTGGCGCATGAAGTACAGAACCTTGATGCCTGAATCCTTCACTTTCAACTGGACGAAAAGCCGGTGGCGCCGGGCAAGATCTCGGCGACCATTGTTGCCGACGCCGATGCCTGGAGCGCCGATCTGATCGTGCTCGGCACGCATGGGCGTCGCGGCGTCAGGCGCCTGTTAATTGGCAGCGTGTCGGAAGGCGTGCTCGCCAAAGCGAGCAAACCCGTGCTGCTGGTCCGCAGCGAAATTGAAGGATAACCCTTCCGCCGCCCTGCGCCCCATGTCCAGCCAGAGCATGCGAGCGATGGTCTTCGAGGGCGCCGGCCTGCCGCTGCGCCTTCGTCAACCGCCGGTGCTGGAGCCCGGTCCCGGCGAAGTCCGCATCGCCGGGATGGCCTGCGGCGTGTGCCAGACCGACCTGCATATTGTCGATGGCGACCTGCGCCATCCCAAGCCGGCACTCATCCCGGGACATGAGATCGTCGGACTGGTGGACGCATGCGGCGCCGGTGTCAGCGCCTTCCGTCCGGTCGAACGCGTCGGCGTGCCATGGCTGGGACATGCGTGCGGCGCGTGCCGCTATTGCCTTATGGTGCCGCTGGCGCCGGGGCGGTTGTCGATGATCACCGACTGGTCCAGGCGCTTGCGCAGGCCCTCCTGCGTCTGGCGCGCGACCTTGTCGACCACGCCGCCAGCGGGAAACGGCACGATCAGCGTGACCGGCTTGGCCGGCCAGCTCTCGGCCGCGGTCGCCGCGGCGGGCAGGGCCAGGGCAGCCAGCGCCGGGGCCAGCCACCGGACGCCCGGCGCTGGCGGCGCCGCCAGCGGGACCATAAAACGTTGTTTGCGTACAGTTGCCGTCTCCATTTGCTTCACCTCGGTTTGCATTGCCTTGTTTTGTGGCGGGCACATTGCACCTATTGCTTTCTGGGCAAAGATGAGAGGCCGCTTTTTTTGCCGATCCAATAATATGGGCCGCTGCGGCGGGCGATAAGACCTTCGCACTGCCTAATGCCTTTGCGGCCAAAGCAAAGATATTGGCACTGGGCCCGCACTAGCCGCGCGCTCGCCGAGCGGTGTCTGCTGGTGCAGTCGACCGCACGCGAGCCGGCCGGGCTTGCCCAGTGCAGTGTCGTGCCAGCAGCTGTCCAATCACCGCGCTGCTGACCGGGCTGGCGATGCTGGCGTTCGCGGGCAATTCGCTCCGGCGCCGAAACCTTCACGCGGGCGCGCGGCGGCCCCGGCGGCGGTGTTGTGGCTGAACGTGATGGAGCTGCGGCAGGGGGACGCCACGGCGCGGGCGCCTGCCGTTGGGCGGCAACTGAGAATCGGCGCTGGCGCTGTTCTGCAGCGAAGAAGGCTGCGCCGGCAAAGGACTCTGCTCCCGCCAAGAAGGCCGTGCCAACGGCGCCCCGATTGCGAAGCCGATCAAAGACACGTTCAACAAGTCGAGCCTGCAGGCGCGCCTAGTCGAGCAGACCCAAATGCACAAGAAGCCCGTCCAGACAGTGCTGGCTCACCTGGAGAACACCATCGTTAGCGCCATCCACAAGAAGGGTGGGGGAGTTCAGCAAAAGAAAAAGTCCGGAAACCTTTCGACTTCGTGGGCTGTTTTGCATCTACTGTAGCGTCAGAACAGCAACGGCTTCAGTGTGGCGGCCTGCCCCTTGGTGGCCGATCCGCTCGTACAGCACCACTAGTTCCTCGGCCAGCGCCAGCGTTTCGCGGCCTTCTATGTTCAGGCGGGCTGAGCGGCCGGTGCGGTCGAACACCGCATAGCCGAGTTCGGATTCCAGCCGCTGGATCTGCGCACTGACGGCCGACTACGTCAGGCCAACGTGCGCGCCGGCGTTGGCGAAGGTGCCGTGGCGAGCGATGCGCGCATCGAAGGCGGCTCCCTTGAACACCCTTGCACCCGCCCTCGCCAGCCTGGTGACCGCGCACCCGATCCCTTTCTGCAGCTGATCCATGACTACGAAACAGCGCGCATGGTGGTTGACCCCGTGCTGCTTCTCGGCGACGCGGCGTCTTGTGGCGCGGCCCCACCCGGCGCCTGCGCGGGCACGGCGGCCGCCAACGCACTGGCGCTGAGCGCGTGCGCTAGACAGCCACGCCGGCGATATCGATACCGCGCTGTCGCACTGGGAGCGCGACCAATTGCCCGCGGACCGCCGCTTGGTGCGCTGGGGATCGTACTGGGTCGCCGGATCATGGAGGCGGTCCCCGCGACGCAATGACGTGCGCCATGGCTCTAACCAGGACTGGACGGAGCAAGCGATGGACGAGAACGAAAGTCTGTGGCTGATGTACGGCTGGATTGCACTGGCCGTCATGAACGTGATCTTGCATGCGGTGGCGTTCCTGCAGTAGGCGTCCTGAGATGCCGCCGATTGCCCCGCCTTCCGGAGCCGTTGTCATGAGAGATCTTCCTGCGCCGGTGCACGCGGCACCGGGAAAGCCTGTGGAGCGCATGCACGCAGCGCACGCCAAGCTGCGCCTGCTATGCGCACCGGCCACCCTCTGATTATCCAATGATAATTACGCGCCACCCTGAGATGAAGGCGTTGCATGTCGCGCAACGCTGACTTGCTCGTCGCTGTGATTCAAATTGCCCTTGGCGGCACCTAAGCTTTCGACACCGCAACCCGAAACACAAAGCCATGGAATCCACACCCTCCCCAACGCTGCATGGCCCCGGCCATGCAACCGCGCCGATGTCCGGCGCGCTGGTCGCCCTGTTCGCGCTGTGCGCCGGCGTGCTGGTCGCCAATCTTTACTACGCCCAGCCGATCATCGAGCTGATTGCCCCGGCGGTCGGCCTGTCCGCGCAGAGCGCCAGCATGATCGTGTCACTGACCCAGATCGGCTATGCCGTCGGGCTGTTCTTCCTGGTGCCGCTGGCCGACCTGCATGAAAACCGGCGCCTGCTGATCATCAGCGGCGTGGCCGCGGCCATCAGCCTTGTCGGTGCCGCCATGTCAGCACAGCCGCATGTGTTCCTGCTGGTATCGCTGTTGCTGGGCCTGAGCTCCGTCAGCGTGCAGATCCTGATCCCGCTGGCTGCGCATCTGGCGCCCGAAGCGCTGCGTGGCCGCACGGTGGGCACGATCATGGCCGGGCTGCTGTCCGGCATCCTGCTGTCGCGGCCGCTGTCCAGCATGCTGGCCGAATTCTTCGGCTGGCGCGCCGTCCTCTACATCGCCGCCGCAATGACGCTGGCCACGGTGGCGATCATCGTCACGACGCTGCCGCGCCGCGAGCCGCAGCATCGTGCTACCTACGGCAGCCTGCTGGCGTCGCTGTGGCACCTGTTCACGCGATTCGCCGTGCTGCGCCAGCGCTCGCTGTACCAGGCGCTGTTGTTTGCCGCATTCAGCCTGTTCTGGACCGCCGCGCCGCTGGAACTCGCCGGCCGTTACGGGCTGTCGCAATCGCAGATCGGCGTGTTCGCCCTAGTCGGCGCACTGGGCGCCATCGCGGCGCCTGTGGCCGGGCGCCTAGCCGACGCGGGCCACACGCGCATCGCCTCATATATCGCGATGGCCGCGGCAGCCCTCAGTTTTGTCCCGGGACTTGTTGGCGGCTCCGGTGGGCTGTACTGGCTCGCACTGACCGGCATCGTGCTCGACTTTTCCGTGCAGATGAACATGGTGCTCGGCCAGCGTGCGATCTACGCGCTCGATGCCACCAGCCGCGCACGCCTGAACGCACTTTATATGACCGCCATCTTTGCCGGCGGCGCGGTGGGCTCGGCACTGGCCAGCACGCTCTACACGCATCTCGGCTGGTCCGGCATCGTCGCCGCCGGCAGTGGCCTTGCCGTGGTCTCGCTGGCAGCGCTGGCACTGGCTTCGCGCCGCTGAGGCCGTGTCTTTTCGAAATTCGTCAACAGGAGTCGCTGTCATGACATCCCATCTGTTCGCGCCCATCACGATCGGGGCCCTGCAACTGAACCACCGCGTGGCCATGGCGCCGCTGACGCGCTCGCGCGCCGGCCAGCCGGGCAACGTGCCCAGCGCCATGAATGTGGAGTACTACCGGCAACGTGCGTCGGCGGCGCTGATCATTACCGAGGCCACGCAGATTTCCCAGCAGGGGCAAGGCTATGCCTGGACGCCCGGCATCCATAGCACCGAGCAGGTCGAGGGCTGGCGCGCCGTGGCGGACGCCGTGCATGCCGAAGGAGGCCGGATCTTCCTGCAGCTCTGGCATGTCGGCCGCGTTTCGCACCCGTCCTTCCAGCCCGGCTGCGCCCTGCCGGTGGCGCCGAGCGCGCTGCCCGTGCCGGGCAAGACCTTCATCGTCGACGCGGATGGCAACGGCGTGTGGAGCGAGATCCCGACACCGCAGGCACTGACCGCTGCAGCGATCGCAGCGATCGTGCAGGACTACCGGCGGGCAGCGCGCAACGCGATCGACGCGGGCGTGGATGGCGTCGAGATCCATGCGGGTAACGGCTACCTGCTGGACCAGTTCATCAACTCGGAAAGCAACCACCGCACCGACGCCTATGGCGGCAGCATCGAGAACCGCGCCCGCTTCCTGCTGGAAGTGGTAGACGCCGTGGCCAAGGAAATCGGGGCGCAGCGCGTGGGCGCACGTCTCACACCGATGGGACGCTTCATGGGCATGAGCGATGACACGCCAGAGGCCACCTTCGGCTACATCGCGCAACGCCTCAATGACTGGCCGCTGGCGTACTTGCACCTGGTCGAGCCGGCGATGGTAGGGACCGTCAAGGACGAGGCCGCCGATCCGCGCTGGGACGGCATGATTCTCGCAATGCGGGCGGCATACCGCGGCGTGCTGATGCTGGCAGGCGGGTACGATGGCAAGTCCGCGGAGCAGGCGATCGCCGACGGCCGCGCCGACATCATCGCGTTCGGCCGGCCGTTCATCGCCAATCCCGACCTGCCCCGTCGCCTCAGGGCCCAGTCCTCGCTGAACGCGCCCGATGCCGCCACGTTCTTCGGTGGCACGGCTGTCGGCTACACCGACTATCCGGCGCTGGCCTGAGCCATGCCGCGGCAAAGCCGGGCCTTACCGAGTCCGGCGTTGGCGCGGCGACCGACGACGCCACCAGTCCCATGCGCCTGCCCGCCGCCAAAAAGCTGCCGGCGCGCGCCACATTGGAGACAAGTTCCAAGATGACGTACCTTTACGATCGTTTTGTCGGCTTGTCGGTCTGGCATTGACATGATGCTACTGCTCTGCCCACCTTTTCCCATGCGGGGCGGGCGCGCGCGCAAACATGCGCCGTGCTGGTGCTGAGGCTTGCCTGCGCGGTGTCGCCGGGCCTCACGCGGGCAGACGCTTGCCCGCCAACCCGGTCACGATCGTCGTCCCCTATGCTGCGGGCGGCACCGTCGACAAGGTGGCGCGGCAAGTCCAGGTGGGCCTGCGCGGATGGCGCAGACGGTGGTGATCGACAACCGCGCGGGCGCGGGCGGCACCATCGGCACGGGACAGATTGCGCGCAGAGTCGGCTATACGGTAGGCACGGTGTTCGACAGCTTCGCCACCGAGCCGCATTTCTACCCAAAGCTGCCCCTATGCCTCGCACCGCGACCTGATCGGCGTTTCTTTCCTACATGGTGCGCTCGCCGATAGTGCTGGTCGTACCCGCCGCCTCGCCCGACAAGACCGTGCAGGACTACGTGGCGGCGGGACGCGTGCCGAAGAAGGTGTCCTACGCATCGGTGGGCAAGGGGCAACTCGAACTGCTCGTGGCCGAAGCGTTCCACGGGGCCGCCGGCACCAGCGGCATCCATACCCCCTGGAAGACGCCGTCGCCGGAACAGCGCCGTCGGCCTGAACGGCGGCGGCTGGGGCTGCTGCCATCGCACGGACAACACCGCCACGGTCGCCAGCCGTGCTCAGGAGTGCGCGATACCCATGATCCGGTTGCCCATGCCAATGCCCCACGCCGTCATTCTCGCGCCCTCCGCCAGGCGGTCCTGCTGCCAGGCCGACAACGCGGCGTCCAGATCCTGCCCATGCGCCTGTGCAACGGCAAGCGCGAGCGCCACGGCGTCGCCGGCCGCCTTTGCCGTGCCGCCCGCGGTGTGCGGCCGCGGCACAAAGGCCGCGTCGCCTGTCAGCACCACGCGGCCGAACCGCATGCCGGGCACCTGAAGGGCCTGTATCTTCTGGACGAAGATGTCCGTGGTGTTCTCGATCAACGCCCGGAACGCGGGGTTGGCATGCGCGGCGCCCATACGGCGAATCCAGCGCTCCTGCCCGGGAACGAGCGCTTCGCCCGCACCCACCTGTCGTCCCAGGCCAGGCTGACCATGCACAAGGACAACCTGACGATTTTCGACGAGGTCATCCAGGGCCGCGCCGACGTCTTCCTCACCGAGGCCGCCGAAGCCATCGTCCAGAGCAAGGCCCATCCCGAGCTGTGTGCGGTCAATCCCGACAAGCCGCTGCAGTACGCTGAGATGGGCTATCTGCTGCCGAATGGCGACGAGGTGTTCAGCGGTACGTCGACCAGTGGCTGCACCTGGCCAGGGCCGGCGGGGAGTTCGATGCGCGCCGTGCGGTATGGCTGGGGAAGTAGCATTTTGCAGCGTGGCCTGCCATTTGGCAGCTCCGATGGCCGGCGCGACAGACTCGCGATCGGCTATTGAGGCGCTTTCCATCCGATCACGGACACAGGGCTGAGGCTCCAGTTGTCATAGTCCGTGGTCCGACGATGGGATCAACCCGGGCGTGGCGGCAGTGGAATCGGCGTGCCGCGGTCCATGCGGCTCACTTTGGCATGATATGAACGCAAATTGTCGTTCGCACCACTAGTCCGTTGAACCCCGGCTCCATATCCTGTGCTCGTGGACTTTACTCATGCCTCGGACACAGCCAGCTAATGGACATGGACCGCTACGATATACAAATCCTTGCCATCCTGCAGGACGACGCCGCCGTCCCCGTAACGGAAATCGGGGACCGCGTCGGCCTGACCTCGACACCTTGCTGGCGCCGCATCCAAAAGCTGGAAGAGGCCGGCATTATTCGCAAGCGGGTTGCCTTGCTCGACGCAGACGCGTTGAATGCCGGGGTCACGGTCTTTGTCTCAGTGCGTACCAGCCAGCACAACCTGAAATGGATCAAGCTGTTCCATGGATTGGTGGCATCGATCCCGGAGGTGACCGAGCTTTACCGGATGGCCGGCGACACCGATTACCTGCTGCGCGTGGTAGTGCCGGATATCGCGGCCTATGATCGGGTCTATAAGAAACTGATCCAGGGCGCGGAGCTCGCCGATGTCAGCTCCAGCTTTGCAATGGAACAGATCAAGTACACCACTGCGCTACCCCTGGATTACGCGTAAGCCGGCACCGGCCATCCCGGAAGCGCAGCGGTGCTGAAACGCCGCCTGTAGTATCCGGGACTGGTTCCAAACCGGCTTCGGAAGTGATTTCGCAACGTGGCTGCAGCGCCGAACCCCACTTGCACCGCGATGTCATCCACGGACGCATCGGTCTCTTCGAGCAACACCCTCGCCCGGCTCAGGCGTTCTATCAGCAACCACTCTCCGGGCGGCATTCCCATCATGCTGACAAAGTGCCGCTGGAAGGTGCGGGCACTCATTGCAGCTTGCCTTGCCATCCTGGCAATCGGCCAGTCCTGGTCCAAGGTCGTGCGCACCGCGTCAGCCAAAGGCGCCAGCGAGGCGTTGCTGCGTCTAGAGACAGGTTCGGCAATGTACTGCGCTTGGCCGCCTTCGCGGTGTGGCGGCATGACGAGTCGGCGCGCGACCTGATTGGCTGCGCGCGGACCAAAGTCACGGCGGATCAGGTGCAGGCACAAATCGATTCCCGCTGCACTTCCGGCCGACGTCAGGACATCGTCGGCATCGACGTAGAGCACATCTGCCTCTACCCGGATTTCCGGATATCGCTCCGCTAGCATTGCCGCGTGCCGCCAGTGCGTAGTCGCGCGCTTGCCGTCGAGCAATCCTGCGGCGGCCAGGACAAAGGCACCCGTGCAGATCGACATGATTCTCGCCCCCCGCTTGTTCGCCTTTCGCAAGGCACGGCAGAGCTCGGCTGGCACTTCCGCTTCAATATCGCGCCAGCCCGGGATGATGATCGTCTTCGCCTTCGCCAGAAGTTCAAGGCCACCGTCAGCCTGGACCTGAATGCCGCCCGGCCCGCGCAACGTCCCGAGCTCTGCCGAACAGGTCGCAAAGCGATACCAAGCTTCCCCCATTTCCGGCCTGGGCATACCGAACACTTCAACGGCGCAGCCGAATTCGAAGAGGCTCAGGCCGTCGTAGACGACGACCGCGACAAGGCCCCCGTTGGCGCCCGATTGCGTTTCCTTCCTTGGCACGATGCAGGTAGTAATAGGTATTGATGCCATCTCGCCGGGATTTTGCATCAGCTGCCTCGCGTCTCGCAAGCGTTGAAACGCGGCAGTTGCAGCGCACCGCGAGGGTATCCGACGCACGCAGGCCCTGCGGATCACTATGCGGCGCACTTTGGCATGATCCAGACGAAAATTGTCGTTCGTGCCACTAGTTCATTCAACCCGCGATCCCTATCCTTGGCTCGGTGGATCGCGACCCGACGGGAGCAGAATCCGCCAGAAACTTCAATCTACAGTGAGAGAGAAAGTGAAAGACAAGCTACTGATGCTCCGCCCCGGGTTTACGCAAGGCCTGGAAGGCCCCTTCTATTGCGGCGATGCCGTTGCCATCGAAGGCCTGCTTAGCTTTTTCCCGCAGTTGCGCAGCCAGATCGACGTCGAATACATCGATGCGCAGCGGCCTCGCAAAGCAATCGTCGACCTGATCGGCGAGGCAAACCAGTCCGCCCCCGTTCTGGTGCTCGGCGCCGGACGCAAGCCGGTGGACGACAGCGTGGAGATTCGCGTGCACGGTCAAACGCTCTTCGTCGACTCCCCGGACCATATCCGTCGATACCTATCGTCGCAGTATGGCGTAGCGCACTCAACTTCCTGACCGCCGCCCAAATCTGACGCTCGTGCGCGAAGCCGGGTGTGACAGGCAAGGCTTCGCGCCGCGCTCAACCAGTGCCCCGAGCGCGGCCACCACTGAGCGGCGGATGCTTGCGAGCTCGATTGGGGTGCCGAGTGACTTTTCTGCCCAAGACCCATGCGCAGAGCGAAAACGGCACTCGCCATGCGTTTCAGCCAGGCAGCGGCGACACCTGCGGCGGGTCGAAGGCACGAACCTCCGGCGCTTCTGCGTTGGACCACGGCGCGATCTCGACCAGCGCGGAATGCGCGCTGCACCCCTGGGCCAGGCGGGAGGTGCCGCGGTCCATCGTCAGGACGTTGGGATTGCCATGGCGTTCAAGCGAATCGTCGCTCGCATCGAACCAGGCACCGGTCGGCATTACCACAACGCCACGCATCAGTGCATCGTCCAGACGTACCCCCGCCAGACATGCCCCGCGCTCGTTGAACACGCGTACGATGGCGTTCTGCGCGATGCCGCGCTCCGCCGCATCCAACGGGTGCATATGGATTGCCTGCCGGCCCCGGACCTTCATGGCCAAGGAGTGGCTACCCGCGTCCAGCTGCGAGTGCAGCTTATCCGCCGGCTGGGATGTGATGAGGTGCAAAGGCCAGCGCCGGGCTGCGGCATCGCCAAGCCATTCGGCAGGAGGTAGCCAGGACGGATGCGGAGGGCAATCCTGATAGCCGAACTCGCCAATGCGCCGGGAGTAGAGCTCGATCTTGCCGCTGGGTGTGCTCAGGGGACTGCCCTCGGGATCGGCACGGAAGTCCGAGAACAACACGAACGGCGCGCCCGGCTCCGGCAAGCCGGTGTACCCCTTCTCCCAGAACTGTTCAAATCGCGGCGCGTCGAAGCCGGCCCCGGTCCAGCGTTCCACCATACTGTCGTAGATGTGGCGAATCCAGGCGAATTCGTCGCGGCCTTCGGTGAACGCCAACTCGCAGCCGGCGCGCAATGCCAGGTCTCGATAGATGTCGAAGTCGTTGCGGCTGCTGTACTGGGCTGGCAGCGCCTGATGCATCGCCAGCACGTACCGGTCTCTCGAGGAGCCGCCGATGTCGTTGCGCTCCAGCGTGGTCGTGGCCGGCAGGACAATGTCCGCGCGCCGCGCGGTTGGCGTCCACCAGCTGTCATGCACCACGATCGTCTCCGGCACTTGCCAGGCCCGTGCCAGCCGGTTGAGGTCCTGGTGGTGGTGGAACGGGTTGCCGCCGGCCCAGTACACCAGGCGTATATCCGGATAGATGCCTTCACGGCCGTTGAAGTCGTAGCGCTCCCCGGGGTGCAGGAGCATGTCCGAAATGCGCGCGACCGGGATGGCGCTGCGCGCGGGATTGGTGCCCGCGCCCATCTCCGGCGCCGCGACGTCGGGCCGGGGCGTGCCGGCACCGTTGATAGAGCCATGCCCGAACGCAAAGCCACCGCCGGGCAGACCGATCTGCCCCAGCATGGAGGCCAGCGCGATGCTGGCCCAGTACGGCTGTTCGCCGTGATGGGCGCGCTGCAACGACCATGTGCAGTTCAACATCGTGCGCTGCCGGGCTGCTTCGGTGGCAAGTTCGATGATGGTCTCGGCAGGCACCGCACAGATCGACTCCGCCCAGCGGGCGTCCTTGGCCAGGCCGTCGTTGCGGCCCAGCAAATATGCCGCGAATGCGTCAAAGCCTTCGCAATAGCGCGCCAGGAACGCCGTGGCATGCAGGCCACGCGTCAGCAGCGTGTGCGCCATGCCAAGCATCAGCGCGGTGTCAGTGTTGGGACGGATGGGCACCCAGCGGGCCTGCAGGCCGGCCGGGATGTCAGCGCGCGTCGGGCTGACTACGACAAACTTCACCCCTGATCGCTTTGCGCGTTCGATCCATTCCTGCGAACTGTGCGCGCCCGCGCCCCCGGAAGTGATCTGGGTGTTGCGTAACGGCAGGCCGCCAAAGGCGATGAACAGCTCCGTGTGTTCAAGAACGCTGCGCCAGTCGGTCACTCTCCCCGTGACCGGCTTGTAGGTGCCGATCACATGGGGCAACAGAAATTGCGCGGCGCCCCAGCTGTAATTGCCCGCCTGCGTGGTACAGCCCCCGCCTGCGAACAGAAAGCGGTGCGTCAGCGTGCGCGCATGATGCAGGCGTCCTGCGGAAGACCAGCCGTAAGAGCCGCCAAAGATGGAAGCATTGCCATACTCGCCGCGTACTCGGGCCAGTTCGCCCGCCACCAGGTCCAGCGCGGTGTCCCAGTCCAGCTCAACGAAGTCATCGTTGCCCCGCTCGCTGCGCTGCGCGTGCTCGCGCTTGCGCAGCCAGCCGCGCCGCACCGCCGGCCGACGGATCCGCAGCGGCGAATGCACCATCCCCGGCATGGATTGCAGGATCGGTGAAGGCGCGCTGTCGCCGAGAAACGGCTCGCACGCGACCAGTCTCCCGCCTTCCACCACCGCCGTATAGGCACCCCAGTGCGAAAGCGTTGGAAAGCGGCTGCGGACATCGGCAGCAGCAAGCGTAGTTGTCATGTTGGTCTCCTCCACCGGGATACAGACGCCCGCTACGAGCGGCGCAAGCGCCCAATGTTGGGCGAGCCACGCGAGCATTTTTTTCTCTTATGGATGGGATGCACCGATCAAATGAGATGAATTTTCTCAGGACGCATCCCTAAGCTGGTCGACATTCCAGCGGCAATCACCAACATGAAAGCCGCACCGCTCAGCCACGGAGATCCGATGAAAGAAAGCACTCAGTTAGTTTGCGCCGGCCGCCACCCGGAGCGGTTCGGCGGGGTCGTCAACACGCCGGTCTTCAGGGCCTCGACCATTCTCGCCGGGTCGATGGCCGAATGGGAGGAAATGAAGCGCGCCCGCGCTGCGGAAGAGCCTGGCGCAACGACCTATGGTCGTTACGGCACGCCCACGACCCATGCGCTGGAAGAAGCCGTTGCCGCGCTGGAAGGCGGTTACCGTTCGCTCGTGTTTCCGTCCGGCCTCGCGGCCATCAGCACGGCACTGACGGCACTGCTGTCGGCCGGTGACCACGTGCTGGTCACCGACAGCGCCTATTCGCCAACCCGCGCCTTTCTGGAGCGCGTACTGACGCGCTTCGGCGTCGAAGTCGAGACCTACGATCCCGCCGGCGGCACGCCGTTCGAAGCACTGTTGCGGGTCAACACGCGGGTCGTGTACGTCGAATCGCCGGGATCGGAAACGCTTGACATGCAGGACATCCCGGCAATCTGTGCTGCCGCGCATCGACATGGCGCCGTGGTAGTCATGGACAACACCTGGGCAACGCCGCTCTACTTCAAACCGTTCTCCCACGGCGTCGACGTTTCGATCCAGGCCGCCACCAAGTACATCGTCGGCCATTCCGATGCCATGCTTGGCGTGGTTACCTGCAATCGGGATACCTGGCCCCGGATCAAGCAGACCACTCAGGACATGGGTCAGACTGCCGGTCCGGACGACGTCTACCTGGCACTGCGCGGCCTGCGCACCATGGCGGTCCGGCTCCAGCGCCACTGGGAATCAGGACTGCGCGTTGCCCAATGGCTGGCGCAGCAGCCGCAAGTCGAGGCGGTGCTGCATCCCGCCCTGCCGTCGCATCCAGGCCATGCGCTGTGGAAGCGCGACTTTACCGGTGCCTGCGGCCTGTTCTCCGTTATCTTGCGCTCGCATTCCAAAGGATCACTCGCAGCCTTCGTCGACGCGCTGGAGCACTTTGGCCTGGGAGTTTCCTGGGGCGGATATGAAAGCCTGGCCATTCCTTTCACGCCGGGAAAGCACTTCACCAGCGCACGCTGGCCCTATCAAGGCCAGGCCGTGCGCCTGCATGTGGGTCTCGAAGACCCGCAAGACCTGATCGACGATCTGCAGCGCGGCCTGATGGCGCTTTCCGCGCATGAATCCACCGGGGAGGCAAGGCAAGGCGTCGACGCCAACCACACTTGCCCGACCTGAACGACAACCCTGCCTGCGCCGATCGTCCCGGCCCTGGCACCCATACAAAATTTACGACGGAGACAGACATGAGCAAGATGAAGATTGAAGGGTCCTTTGTGGCCCTGATCACCCCCTTTGCCAAGGACGGCAGCCCGGACTTCGGCGCGTTTCGCGAACTGCTCGATTTCCAGGAACGCCACGGGACCTCGGCGGTGCTGATCATGGGGTCCACGGGCGAGGTCTCGATGCTCTCGCAAAAGGAGCGTGAAGCGATCATCGTGGAAACCGCGAAGATGAAGACCGGCAGGATGAAGCTGTTCTATGGTTGCACCGGCAACAACACGCAGACTACCAAGGACTATCTGCGCTTTGCCAGGGCCAACGGCGCGGATGGCGCCATCATCGCCGCGCCCGCCTACATCTGCGCGCCGGAAGCCGATATCGAAAGCTACTTCCTGGAGGTGGCCGACGAGACCGACCTGCCCCTGGGCATCTACAACAACCCGCCGCGCGTGAAGACCGACCTGCATTGGGACAGCCTGCTGCGCATCTTCAAGCACCCCAACTATGTCGTCCACAAGGAGTCGACGACGCGGGTGGGACAGGTAGCGCAAGTGTTGCGCGGCGCGCCGGACGTCTCCGTGATGTGCTGCGACTCGCCCAACCTTGGCCTGGTCGTTCCGACCATGAGCCTGGGCGGCCATGGGACCGCGAACATGACCGGCAATATCGCCCCGGCGGAGCTGGCGCAGATCTCCCGTCCGTGGACATCCCCCGACACCGCGGCCAGCTTCCACCAGGCCTACCTGCGGAATCTGCAATTGCTGCACTACGCCTACTCCGCCATCAACCCGGTGGCGATCAAAGCGCTGATGAAGGCGGTGGGCCTGCCTTCGGGCGAACTGCGCAAGCCGCTCACCGGCCTGGAGGGCGAGCCCCTGCTGCGGGGCCTGCGCGTCGTCAAGGAACTCGAACTCGACCGGAAGTACGGCTGGTCGTCGCCGATGCTCAAGGCCATTTGAACCGAACCGGGAGCGATCAATGGAACTCGGCATTGCAGGTCGCCATGCACTCGTCTTCGGCGGGAGCAAGGGCATGGGGCGCGCTTGCGCGCAGCAACTGGCAGCGGAAGGCGTGAAGGTATGCATTGCTGCCCGCACGGAGAGCACGCTGGCCGCGGCGGCCACGGAAATCGGCGCCGCGACCGGGGGTGATGTCAGGTACGTGGTAGCGGACATCACCACGGACGCCGGGCGCGCCGCCGCGCTGGCGGCATGCCCTACCCCGGATATCCTGGTCAATAACGCGGATGGTGCCCCGCCCGGTGATTTCCGCCAGTGGACACCGGCAGACTGGCACGCCGCCATCGATGCCATGATGATCGGGCCGATCGACATGATCCGGCGGACCGTCGACGGCATGATCGAACGCCGCTTCGGCCGCATCGTGAATATCGTCTCGCGCAGCGTGAAGACGCCGCAACTGGAACTGGGTCTGTCCAATGGCGCTCGCTCCGGCCTGGTCGGCTTCGTCGCGGGGCTCGCGCGACAGACCGTTCGCCACAACGTCACGATCAACAACCTGCTCCCGGGCGTGTTCGCGACCGATGCCCAGCGCCACCACATCGAAGGCATGCTGGAGTCGACCGGCAAGAGCTTCGAGCAACTCTGGCACGAACGCGGCACCAGCAACCCGGCAGGCCGCTATGGCCGGCCCGAAGAGCTCGGCGCACTCTGCGCCTTCATCTGCTCCGGGCAGGCGGGCTATATCTGCGCTCAGAACATCCTGATCGACGGCGCGGCTTACCCCGGCACCTTCTGAGCCCCCGGCTTCACCGAAGCCATTTCAACGCAGCGCCTCGCATCCCACGTCACCGCAGGCGATGGCGCTGCCTTCCCTTGTCCAGCAAGTTACGTTGATCCGGCCATGCAACCACGCCCCCTCACCCAGATCGGTTCCCGCCACGTGCCCGTCGTACGCATGGGCATCTTCCTCCTGTCTTTCGTGACATCCGCGGGCGTCGCAAAAGCGGAATCCATGCCTGACAGCGCCTACCCCGTTCGTACCATCACCATCGTCGTGCCGCATGCGCCTGGCGGCTCGGTGGACGGCCTTGCGCGCGTGTTCGCAATGAAGCTCGGCCAGGAGCTGAAGCAGACCGTCATTGTCGACAACCGGCCGGGTGCATCGGGCCTTGTCGGTGCCGGCATCGTCGCCCGCGCGCCGGCTGACGGCTACACCCTCTACATCAACGCCTCGATCCACAACATCAACCCGATGCTCTACCGGAACACCATCAAGTTCGATGCGGTCAAGGATTTCACCGCCGTCAGCATGCTCGCGCAAGGTGCGCTGATCTTCAGCGTGAATCCACAGGTGCCGGCGACCTCGCCGCAGGCACTGGCGCGCGCCGTGAAAGCCAATCCCAAGCAGTACAACTTCGCGACCAGCGGCAACGGCTCCGCCGGCCACCTGGCCTTGTCCCAGTTCATGTACGACAGCGGCATCGCGGACCTGCAGGTGCCGATTGCCCTGTACAAGGGCGGCGGTCCGGCGCTGACCGACCTCATGAGCGGCCAGGCGCAGGGCATGATGGATCCCATGCTCTCGTCGCTGCCCGGGGTCAAGGCCGGCAAGTTGCGCGCGATCGCGGTGACCGGACGCTCGCGCAGCCCGTTGTTGCCGGATGTCCCGACCATGCAGGAAGCCGGATTCAAGGACTTCGAATTCTATTCCTGGTACGGACTGTGGGCGCCGGCCAGGCTGCCCGATGGGATCAGGAAAAAGCTCGACAGCGCCTCGGCAAGGGTCATGTCGTCGCCGGACATCAGGGATCGCCTGACCGGCCTGGGCTTCGAGAGCGCCTACAAGAATGGCGGTGACTTCGAGAAATATATCGACAGCGAAACCAGGCGCTATCGCGCGATCATCGATCGTGCACACATCACCGCCGACTGAATCCGTGGAACGGGGCAGTAGACATGCGCGTACTAGTGCTTGGGGCCGGCGTTGCCGGCATCTCCGCGGCCTACCATCTGTGGCGCGACGGCCATGAGGTGACCGTGCTGGAGCGACAGGCGGGCCCGGGGATGGGATCGAGCTTCGGTAACGCAGGGGGCCTTTGCCCCGGCTTCGCCGGCCCGTGGGCGTCGCCGGGCATGCCGTACAAGGTGCTGCGCATGGCCCTGCAAAAGCATGCACCGGTGCGCTTCTCGATGATGCCGGATGCCGCGCGCCTGCGCTGGCTCGCCAGATGGCTCAGGGAATGCAAAGCGGAGCGCTTTGGCATCAACAAGGCACGCATGCAGCGCATGGCGCACTACAGTATGCGCTGCATGCAGGCATTGCGTGATGAAGTGCCGGAACTCAACTTCGGCTTTCATCGCGACGGCACGCTGCAACTGCTAGAGACCGACCAGGAAGTCGAGCTGGCACGCTTAGCCACGCGCACACTCAGCCAGTTCCAGGTGCCATGGCGGATGATGACTCGCGATGAAGCCGTGGCGCTAGAACCATCCCTGCGGGGGTCTGCCGCAGCATGGCAAGGCGCCCTGCATCTGCCGGACGATGCCTCGGGCGACAGCGCGAAGTTCTGCGCAGGCCTAGCCACCTATCTTGCCCATCGCGGCGTGTCGCTTCAGTATGGCGCTTCGGCGACCCGTCTGGTCCATGCGCACGGCCGCCTTCGCAGCATCGAGATCACGCAGGGCGGGCAGACGGATCGGTGGCAGGCCGACGCCTGCGTGGTGGCACTCGGTTGCCAGGCACCCGCGCTGCTCGCTACCGCGGGCCTGCAGATCCCGATCTATCCGCTCAAGGGCTATTCGATCACGATCCCCATTGCCGATACCAACGCGGCACCACGCATGGCAATCATGGACGAGCACAACAAGATCATGCTGACCCGCCTGGGCGACAAGCTGCGCGTCGCGGGAATGGCCGAGTTGGTCGGATACGACTTGTCGGTGCGCCGGGCCCGTACGGAACTGCTGTCGACACTGACGCGACGGCTTTTTCCGCGAGGACTCGACCATGCCGCGGCCACGTCGTGGGCCGGCCTCCGTCCGATGACGCCGGACGGGCCGCCCATCCTCGGTGCGACACCACTGCAGGGCCTCTACCTGAATGCCGGCCATGGCTCCAATGGCTGGACACAGGCGTGCGGCACCGGCCGGCTTGTGGCCGACGCGGTATCCGGCAGGCCGCCGGAAATCGACATGGACGGACTTACCGTGGAGCGCTTCGGCATGCAATGCGCCGAACGCGCGCCGGCTCGCCTGGCCTGATCCATTCCGTTGCGCGGGCGCCGCTGCCGGCGGTGCAGTGCGCGGGGAATTCCATCCGCGGGGAGGCAGCGCGTGGGTGGCACGCACCGCAGCCCGCTGAAGCGCCATAACTCACCAAGCTATCGCCGCATCGCCCGTTCCGGGGCCAGCGGCGAGTGCTGCCCTGCGCGGGCAACAACTCGAATATGGATACGGAGGAGAACGATGAAGACATCAGCAAAGAGCGCCTTCGCGGCGTCGGTGGGATGCCTGCTTGCCGCGGCGGCACAGGCACAGTCAAGCGTCACGCTATACGGCGTCATGGATGCCGGCGTGGAGTATGTCAGCCATGCCGGCCCGGGTGGTTCGGGGTCCGCGTACCGCGTCACCTCCGGCAACACCGCGGCATCGCGGTGGGGCATGCGGGGCAAGGAGGCACTGGGCGCTGGCATGAGCGCGATCTTTGTGCTGGAGAGCGGTTTCCTGACCGACACTGGCATGGCCGGATTTGGCGGCCGCCTGTTCGGCCGGCAGGCATTCGCCGGTATCGCGGGGCCTTGGGGCAAGGTCACGCTCGGGCGCCAGAACAATATCCTGTTCGACTTGTTCATCCCCTTTGACACTAACCGCTATGCGCCCTACTCGGTGCTTGCCCACGACGCGCAGTTCGCCGGCCGGGCGGACAATGCCATCAAGTACACGGGCAACTTCGGCGAACTGACCATCAGCGGCCTGTACAGCACCGGCTATGACTCGACCATTGCCAACGGCAGCGAAGTCCCCGGCGCGCCGCGCGTCGGCCAGGAGATCGGTGCCGGCGCTTCATACACCATCGGCAAGGTCGGCTTGGCCATTGCCTATGACCAGCGCCGCGGCACCTCCACGGTCACGGCGGGCAATATTGAACGCCGCTACGCGGCAGGATTGCTCTACACCAGCGGCCCCTTCACGGCCGAGGCCGGATACCGGCTCCTGCAGAACGGACTAGCCGCGCCCGCCAGCCGTTCCCATCTCTACTGGCTCGGCGGTGCCTACGCGGTAGAACCGGCGCTGACGCTGCGCGCCGGCATCTACCGGACGGATACCCATGCCTCGGCTGACGACGCCACCAGCTACGTGCTGCAGGCGGCGTACACCCTGTCGAAGCGCACGGAGCTTTATGTCAATGCATCCTACATGGACAACGCGGGCCGCTCGACGCTGGGCGTGGCGAGTGCGACCAGGGTCGCGCCAGGTGTGGGACAGACCGGCGTGGCGGCGGGCATGAAGCATATTTTCTAGTACCACGCGCAGGGCGTTTGAGGGTATTCCGCTCGCCCGCTGCCGAACACCGACACAATCAGCCAAGGAGACAGAGATGTACATAGGTATCCCGCGCGAGACGCGGGCCGGCGAGACTCGCGTCGCCGCCACTCCGGAGACCGTCAAGAAATACGTCGCCCAGGGCCACAAGGTGGTGATCCAGGCCGGCGCCGGCCAGGGCGCCAGCCAGCCCGACGGCGCGTATGAGGCGGTCGGCGCCACCATCGGCAGCGCCGCCGACGCGCTCGGCGCGCAGATGGTGCTCAAGGTGCGCGCACCCGATGCCGCCGAACTGGCGCAGATGAAGCCCGGCGCGGTGCTGGTGGGCATGCTCAATCCCTTCGATGCCGAGAACAACGCGCGCATGTCGGCCGCCAACATCACCGCCTTCGCGCTCGAGGCCGCGCCGCGCACCACGCGCGCGCAGAGCATGGACGTGCTGTCGTCGCAGGCCAATATCGCCGGCTACAAGGCCGTGCTGGTGGCCGCGCACCACTACCAGCGCTTCATGCCGATGCTGATGACCG